>NZ_CP117460.1:3637764-4244058 GCF_030687145.1 Pseudomonas sp. FP1742
CGGCAATGGCGCGTACCAATTTGCAGGGACGTTGACCGGCGATTTCGACAATAACGCTGCCACGGCGGATACCACCGTCGACTACACGCTGACCGCCTATGCCAACGGCAGCTATGCACTGGACCTGGTGCAGGGCTTCGGTTCGACGATCGTGCTCAGCAGTGCCGACGGCGCGCTCCGTGCCGGCGGCCCGGACCCCGTGCGCACATTGCTGATTCCGCCGACGAATGACCCGGCTATTCCTTCGGCATCCGAGGAGATTGTGTTCTTTTCCGCGGAAGCAACTGCGTCGACTGCGGACATCCTGACCGGCATCGGGCTCGGGAAACCCGACCCCACCGAAGCCGAGCTGCAGACCACCCCCCTGCCCTCGTACATCGACCCGGCGGCCATGAACGTCAGCACGGCCGGCATCGGCGTTGGCAACAACGTTTTCCAGGGAGACAACCTGGCGGCAATCAGCTCCGCCGATGAAAGCTTCGTCGTCAACCCGGAGAGCCTGCTGTCGGCCATGAAGGTCTTCATCGACAACTCCGTGGCGGGTTACAAAACGGCGACCGAGGACCTGTACTACAGGATCTACTACGAGGATGGCTCAGTTTCGGCGCTCACCGAGGTAAACACCCTGACTCCAGAGGCCGGCGGACAGGTGTCCTTCCTCATTGAGAAGGAGGGCACGGCGCTGATCGACGCTGTACAGCTCACAATGGGCCGGGGCGAAATCAAAATCCCGGTGATCCAGTTCATTCAGGAGACCGAGAACCTGGCCAGCGATATCCTGCTGACGTTCAACGCGACGCTGACGGATCAGGATGGGGACTCGGCGACGGGTACGTTTGACGCCAACCTGTTCGCCAACGACTTGCCCCCCGCCCTCTTCGACTACACGCTGGCTGGCACCGGCGGTGAGCGTGATGCCTTCAACGTCGATTTGTCATTCTCCGAGGACCAGTATCAGGTCACCGGCTTCGATGCGAGCGCAGATCTACGAGACACGCTGGTGCTCAACGGCGACCCGAGCGCCGTTGTCCAATCGATCGACACCAGCGGCGCAGACAGCATCGTGACGGTTGCCGAAACGGGCGGACAAACAACGACCATCACCTTGGTCGGGGTCGATCTTCTGAGTACCGACATTGTGATTACCAGCGCCTGAGGTATCGCGCGCGTAAACGGATGCGAGGGTGGTGCAAACCACCCTCGCATTGTTTTTTGCCGTTCGACCACAAGGTTTGAACGCGGCGGGTACATACACGTTATGCGGCAGGCCACCGACGAGGACGGATAGGCCGAAACTCCCATCCCGCCTGGGAGTTTCGGCCGATGCGCAATCTCCGGCGCTTCGCCATAGTTGCGGTTAAAGGTCAACGGTCAGGCCTTGATGACCGCAATTGTTCTGGAGAACAATCATGGCTATTGAAATCACCAGCGCGTACGTTTCGCTGGACGAAACGGCCGGGCTACAGAACGCAACCGCCACGCCAACCCCTGCGGGAGATGCTGACGACAACGACATTCTGGTAGCGTCCCTGCCCTCGACTTTCTCTACCCGTTTGACTGCATTGGGTGCAGGTACCGCAACGGGTGCGGCCTTGAGTGGCTATACCGGTGCCGTGGGCGACACGGGCAGTAATGCGTTCACTACTGGCGCGCCCGGCACAATCACTACCGATATCAGCTTCGTCGACAGCGCTGGCGCACCGCTCAATGGACTGGACAGCGGGCTGGATACTCTCGATGGCACCAGCATCTTTCTCTATACCGATACCAACAACAACATCCTTCTGGGCCGAGCCGGGGGCGCAGATGGCGCGATCGTGTTCGCCGCCTATATTGAAGAAACCGGATCGCCGGTCTCGGGCGGCAAGATCTGGACCGTGGAGTACCAACCGCTCAAGCATCCGGACGCCAGCAATCCCGACGATGCTGTCAATTTACTGAATAAGGTGTTCATCGGAGCCACTCAGGACCTGGGATTCAGTCTGGCCGGTGCACCCTCAGGTCAGAACCTCTTCCTGATGTTCACGAAAGCGAACCCGACAACTGAAGTTGTCAATGGTGTCACACGGATCACCGATCCCACCATCATCGCCACCGGCAAGGACCCCGCAGACCAGTCAAGTGGCGCCAACATAAACACTGGCGACACGATCAATACCAGCCAGGGTGGTGGGCCGACCACCATCGGCACCAACAACCAGATGATTACGGAACAGGAAGGCATCCGCTTTTCGTTCGTCACCGGTGCCCGGCAGGATGTGACCGTTCCCAACCTTAGTCAGACCGAGGCCGATGTTGAGTCCAACATCGACTTTACCGGTGTCTACAATTCGACATCGGCCAATTTCGACGTCGTACAGTTGCAAGGCGGCAAGAGTGCCGTGGTAAAAATCAGCGCATTCAACACCGCTGCTGAACCTGGCGCGAATTTCATCAACGGCTATGCGAATGACACGCCGGTTGCCATCACCAATGTTCAAGTCATCAACAATAGCACCGGGCTGGTGATCGAAAACTCCGACGGCTCGGTGAATGATCCGACCATCACCATCAGCTTTACGGGTGGGGTTGCAACACTCACCGGCATTAAAGCCGGCTACCAGATTGAATACACCACGACATCGGATCACAACCGCGTACTCATAGAGAACGGCGCGGCCCTCGACGCCAGAGGCGATAACCACGCCGATTTTGATATCGGCGGCTTCTCGCTACGCCAAGCCTCCACCTCGACCGCCGAAATCGGCTCCAAGATGATCTTCGAAGACGACGGACCGAGCGTCAGTGCGACCGGCACGGAGCCGACGCTGACCGTGGACGAAACGGTACTGACCACCGACGCCACCCAGAACTTTGCCGCCAACTTCAGCTCGGCGTTTGGCGCTGATGGCGCGGGCACATTGACCTATGCACTGGGCGTGGTGGCAGGCGCCTCCGGCCTGACCGACACGGCCACCGGTGAGGCGGTCAACCTGTCGCTCAACGGCACCGTCGTGGAAGGCCGAACGGCCACCACCAACCTGCTGGTGTTCACCGTCAGTGTCGCCGCCAACGGTGACGTCACCCTCGATCAGCAACGGGCGGTGGTGCATCCCGACGCGACCAATCCGGACGATTCGACGAGCCTGAGCTCGGACAACCTGGTAACGCTGACGGCAACCATCACCGACAAGGACGGCGATAGCACCCAGGCGACCCTGAACATCGGGCAAAACCTGGTGTTCAAGGATGATGGCCCGAGCATCAGCACCACCGGTACGGAACCGACGCTGACGGTCGACGAAACGGTACTGACGACCGACGCCACCCAGAACTTTGCCGCCAACTTCACCTCGGCGTTTGGCGCTGATGGCGCGGGCACATTAACCTATGCACTGGGCGTGGTGGCAGGTGCCTCCGGCCTGACCGATACCGCCACCGGTGAAGCCGTCAATCTGTCGCTCAACGGCACCGTCGTGGAAGGCCGAACGGCCACCACCAACCTGCTGGTGTTCACGGTCAGCGTCGCCGCCAACGGTGACGTCACCCTCGACCAGCAACGGGCCGTGGTGCATCCCGACGCGACCAACCCGGATGATTCGACGAGCCTGAGCTCGGACAACCTGGTAACGCTGACGGCAACCGTCACCGACAAGGACGGCGATAGCACCCAGGCGACCCTGAACATCGGGCAGAACCTGGTGTTCAAGGATGACGGCCCAAGCATCAGCACCACCGGCAGCGAGCCAACGCTGACCGTAGACGAAACGGTGCTGGCGACCGATGCCACCCAGAACTTCGCCGCCAACTTCACCTCGGCGTTTGGCGCTGACGGTGCGGGCACGCTGACCTATGCGTTGGGCGTGGTGGCCGGTGCCTCCGGGCTGACGGATACGGCCACCGGTGAGGCCGTCAACCTGTCACTCAACGGCGCCGTAGTCGAAGGCCGCACGGCCACCACCAACCTGCTGGTGTTCACCGTCAGCGTCGCTGCTAATGGCGACGTCACCCTCGACCAGCAACGGGCGGTGGTGCATCCCGATCCAAACAACCCCGATGATTCGACGAGCCTGACCTCGGACAACCTGGTAACGCTGACAGCGACCATCACCGACAAGGATGGCGACAGTGCCCATGCGACCCTCAACATCGGGCAGAACCTGGTGTTCAAGGACGACGGACCGAGCATCAGCACCACTGGCACGGAACCAACGTTGACGGTCGACGAAACGGTGCTGGCGACCAACGACACCCAGAGCTTTACCGCCAACTTCAGCTCGGCGTTTGGTGCTGATGGTGCGGGCACGCTGACCTACGCGCTGGGCGTGGTGGCGGGCGGCTCCGGCCTGACCGACACGGCGACCGGTGAAGCCGTCAACCTGTCGCTCAACGGCGCCGTCGTGGAAGGCCGCACGGCCACCACCAACCTGCTGGTGTTCACCGTCAGTGTCGCCGCCAACGGTGACGTCACCCTCGACCAGCAACGGGCGGTTGTGCATCCCGATCCAAACAACCCGGATGATTCGACGAGCCTGACCTCGGACAACCTGGTAACGCTGACAGCGACCATCACCGACAAGGATGGCGACAGTGCCCATGCGACCCTCAACATCGGGCAGAACCTGGTGTTCAAGGACGACGGACCGAGCATCAGCACCACTGGCACGGAACCAACGTTGACGGTCGACGAAACGGTGCTGGCGACCGACGCCACCCAGAACTTCTCCGCCAACTTCAGCTCGGCGTTTGGCGCTGATGGCGCAGGCACATTGACCTATGCCCTGGGCGTGGTGGCGGGCGGCTCCGGGCTGACCGACACGGCGACCGGTGAGGCCGTCAACCTGTCGCTCAACGGCAACGTGGTCGAAGGCCGCACGGCCACCACCAACCTGCTGGTGTTCACCGTCAGCGTGGCGGCTAATGGCGACGTCACCCTCGACCAGCAACGGGCTGTCGTGCATCCCGACCCAACCAATCCGGATGATTCGACGAGCCTGACCTCGGACGATCTGGTGACCCTGACAGCGACCATCATCGACAAGGATGGCGACAGTGCCCATGCGACCCTCAACATCGGGCAGAACCTGGTGTTCGAGGATGACGGCCCCAGCATCAGCACCACCGGTACGGAACCGGTGCTGACGGTGGACGAGACCGTACTGGCGACCGACGATACCCAGAGCTTTACCGCCAACTTCAGCTCGGCGTTTGGCGCTGATGGCGCGGGCACACTGACCTATGCACTGGGCGTGGTGGCGGGTGCTTCCGGCCTGACGGATACGGCCACCGGTGAAGCCGTCAACCTGTCGCTCAACGGCGCCGTGGTCGAAGGCCGCACGGCCACCACCAACCTGCTGGTGTTCACCGTCAGCGTCGCCGCCAACGGTGACGTCACCCTCGACCAGCAACGGGCCGTGGTGCATCCCGATCCAAACAATCCCGATGATGCGGTGAGTCTGGCCTCGGACGATCTGGTGAAACTGACGGCGACCATCACCGACAAGGATGGCGACAGCGCCCACGCCACCCTCAACATCGGACAGAACCTGGTGTTCGAGGACGACGGACCAAGCATCAGCACCACCGGCACGGAACCGGTGCTGACGGTGGACGAAACGGTACTGGCCACCAACGATACCAAGAGCTTTACCGCCAACTTCAGCTCGGCGTTTGGTGCTGACGGTGCGGGCACGGTGAGCTATGCGCTGGGCGTGGTGGCGGGTGCCTCCGGGCTGACCGATACGGCCACCGGTGAGGCGGTGAACCTGTCGCTCAACGGCGGTGTGGTACAAGGCCGTACGGCCACCACCAACCTGCTGGTGTTCACCGTCAGCGTCGCCGCCAACGGTGACGTCACCCTCGACCAGCTCCGCGCAGTAGTGCATCCCGATCCAAACAATCCGGATGATGCGACGAGTCTGTCGGCGGACAACCTGGTGACACTGATAGGGACCGTCACCGACAAGGACGGCGACAGTGCCCACGCCACCCTGAACATCGGGCAGAACCTGGTGTTCGAGGACGACGGCCCAACCCTCGCGTTCGGCAACCTGATCGGGACCGGTAGCGTCCTTCCACAATACGGCTACTGGGATAGCTCGGCCGGCGCCGACGGGCTGGGTGCGGCGGGTCTGGATATCTCGTTGGTGAATAACCAGTTCACCCTCGTCAGGCCAGACAACACGACCACGACCGGCACCGGCACGCTCACCGAGCAATCGCCTTCACCGGACGCCAATGGCGCGTACCACTTCGCAGGGACGTTGACCGGCGATTTCGACAATAACGCCGCCACGGCGGATACCAGCGTCGACTACACGCTGACCGCGTTTGCCAACGGCAGCTATGCACTGGATCTGGTGCAAGGCTTCAGTTCGCAGATCGTGCTCAGTAGTGCCGACGGCGCGCTCAGTGCCGGCGGTCCGGACCCTGTGCGCACATTGTTGATTCCGGAGACGAATGACCCGACTATTCCTTCGGCATCCGAGGAGGTTGTGTTCTTTACCGCGAAGGCGCTTGCGTCGACTGCGGACATCCTGACCGGCATCGGGCTCGGAGCACCCGACCCGACCGAAACCACGCTACAGACCAACCCCCTGCCGTCGTACATCGACCCCAGGGCCATGAACGTCAGCACGGCCGGCATCGGCGTCGCCAATAACCTGTTCCAGGGAGACAACCAGGCGGCAATCGGCGCAGCAGATGAAAGTTTCGTCATCAATCCGGAGAGCCTGCTGACGAGCATGAAGGTCTTCATCGACAACTCCGTGGGGGGTTACAACACGGCGACCGAGGACTTGTACTACAGGGCCTTCTACGAGGATGGCACGTTCTCGAACCTGATCGAGGTGAACACCCTGACGCCGGAGGCCGGCGGCCAGGTGTCCTTCGTCATTGAGAGCGATGGCACCAATCTGATCGACGCTGTTCAGCTCACGATGGCCCGGGGCGAGATCAAGATCCCGACGATCCAGTTCACTCATGAGACCGAGAGCCTGGCCAGCGATGTCAAGCTGACGTTCAACGCGACGCTGACGGACAAGGATGGGGACTCGGCGTCGAGTACGTTTGACGCCAACCTGTTCGCCAACGAACTGGACAACGCCCTCTTCGACTTCACGCTGGTTGGCACGGGTGGTGAGCGGGATGCCTTCAACGTCGATTTGTCAGTCGATGAGAACCAGTACCAGGTCACCGGCTTCGATGCGAACGCAAGCCTGCGAGACACGCTGGTGCTCAACGGCGACCAGAGCGCCGTTGTCCAATCGATCGACACCAGCGGCGCAGACAGCATCGTGACGGTTGCCGAAACGGGCGGACAAATCACGACCATCACCTTGGTCGGGGTCGACGTTCTGAGTAGCGACATAGTGATTGGCGGCGTCTGAGGCACGCGCGCGTGAAAGGATGCGAGGGTGGCGTAGAACCACCCTCGCATTTTTTTTTGCAATTCCAATATGAGATCCGCACGGATCGCAGGCGGCATGTCCTCATTCACAAACGGAAAATGCGGCGTCGCACCTTCACATCCTCATACCGTTTCCCCCTCCCAAGTAGTCTGAAACTCCCACTCCTTCTGGGAGTATCGGTCGATGCGCGGTACCCCGGCGCCTTGCCATAGTTGCGCGAAGATCAACGGTCCAACGGTCAGGCCTCGATGACCGCAACTGCGAAGGAAAAGTCATGACTATTAGCACTCTGAGCGTCGTGTCCACCGGCGTGAACGTTTCGCTGGACGAAACGACCGGATTGCAGAACTTCACCGCCACGCCAAGCCCTGCGGAAGACGCTAACGACAACGACACGGCGACACCCCTGCCCTCGGCCTTCTCTACCCGTTTGACCGCCCTAGGGGCAGGTACCGCATTGGATGCGGCCTTGAGTGGTTATACCGGTGCCGTGGGCAACACCGGCAGCAATGCATTCACCATCAGCGGCGCAACAAGCGCTACCGATGTCAGCTTCGTCGGCAGCAATGGCCTACCGCTCGATGGCGTGGTCAGTGGACTGTTTACCCTCGATGGCACCAGCATCCTTCTCTATACCGATACGAACAACAACATCGTTGTGGGCCGAGCCGGGGGTGCAACCGGCGCGATCGTGTTCGCTGCCTATATCGAAGAAACCGGATCGCCGGTTACGGGCGGCAAGATCTGGACCGTGGAGTATCAACCGCTCAAACATCCAGTGACTACGAACCCAGATGATCCGCTCAATCTGACGGATAAGGTTTTCGTCGGAGCCAGTCAGAACCTGGAATTCAGTCTGGCCGGCGCGCCCTCCGGTCAGAACCTCTTCCTGATGTTCACGAAATTGAATCCGGCAACTGAAACGGTCAATGGGGTCGTGCGGATCACCGATCCCGCCATCATTGCCACCGGCAAGGATCCGGCGAATGAGTCAACTGGCGTCAGTATAAACACTGGCGACACGATCAATACCAGCCAGGCAGGTGGGCCGACCACCTTCGGCACCAACAACCAGATGATTACGGAACAGGAAGGCATCCGCTTTTCGTTCGTCACGGGTGCCAGGCAGGATGTGACCATTCCCAACCTGGATCAGACTGAAGCCGATCGCGAATCCAACATCGACTTTACCGGCGTCGTCAATGTGAAGACAGTCAGCTTCGACGTCGTGCAGTTGCAAAGCGGCAAGAGTGCTGTCGTAAAAATCAGCGCATTCAGCACCGCTGTTGAATCTGGCACGCAATTCATCGACGGATATGCGAATGATACGAAGATTGACATCGTCAATGTTCGCGTCCTCAACAGCGCCGGGACGGTGATCGAGAATTCAGACGGATCGGTGAATGACACGACCATTGGCATCACCTTTGCTAATGGGATTGCAACCCTCACCGGCATTAAAGCCGGCTACCAGATTGAATACACCACAACGGGGGATCACAACCGCGTGCTCATCGAGAACGGGGCGGCCCTCAACGCCAAGGGCAATGAACACGCCGATTTTGATATCGATGGCCTCCACCTGTTCCAAGCCTCTATTACGAAAGCCGAAATCGGCTCCCAGATGATCTTCGAAGACGACGGGCCGGCAGCAGCCGGGACCGCTGTAACGGGAACCGTCGACGAGGACGGCCTGACCAATGGCATTGCCGGTGGTGTGGGCGACGTGACTGGCGAGGCGACCACGGCCAGCGGCAGCGTGACCGGCATCTTCCAGTCCGGCGTCGACACGCCACTGACCTATGCCTTGTCGAGTGACACCAGCGGCTTGCCGGCGCTGAGCTCCGGTGGAGTAGCGCTGGTGTACAGCGTCGTGGGCAACACGCTCACCGCCAAGGCCGGCACGACCGATGTGTTCACCTTCAGCCTCACCACAGCGGGCGCCTACACCTTCACGCTGCTCAAGCCGCTGGATCACGCCGCAGGCAATGACGAGAACGACATCACCATCAACCTGGGTTCACTGCTGAAAGCCACCGACAAGGACGGTGACACGGTGACGGCCGCGGCCGAGAAGCTGGTCATTACCGTCGACGACGACACGCCGACGGCGACCGGCACTGCCGCAACGGGAACCGTCGACGAGGACGGCCTGGCCAATGGCATTGCCGGTGGTACAGGCGACGTGGCTGGCGAGGCGACCACCGCCAGCGGCAGCGTGACCGGCATCTTCCAGTCCGGCGCCGACACGCCGCTGACCTATGCCTTGTTGAGTGACACCAGCGGCTTGCCGGCGCTGAGCTCTGGCGGGGTGGCGCTGGTGTATAGCGTCGCGGGCGACACACTCACCGCCAAGGCCGGCGCGACCGACGTGTTTACCTTCAGCCTCACCGCAGCGGGTGCCTACACCTTTACGCTGCTCAAGCCGCTGGATCACGCGGCAGGCAACAACGAGAACGACATCACCATTAACCTGGGCTCACTGTTGCAAGCCACCGACAAGGACGGTGACACGGTGACGGCCGCGGCGGAGAAACTGGTCATCACCGTCGACGACGACACGCCGACGGCAACCGGGACCGCCGTGACGGGAACCGTCGACGAGGACGGCTTGGCCAATGGCAATGCCGGTGGTGTGGGCGACGTGGCTGGCGAGGCGACCACCGCCGGCGGCAGCGTGACTGGCATCTTCCAGTCGGGCGCCGACACGCCGCTGAGCTATGCCTTGTCGAGTAACACCAGCGGCTTGCCGGCGCTGAGCTCGGCCGGGGTGGCGCTGGTGTACAGCGTCTCGGGCAACACGCTCACCGCCAAGGCCGGCACGACCGACGTGTTCACCTTCAGCCTCACCACAGCGGGTGTGTACAGCTTCACGCTGCTCAAGCAGCTGGATCACGCAGCTGGCAACGACGAGAACGACATCACCATCAACCTGGGCACGCTGCTGCAGGCCACCGACAAGGACGGCGACACGGTGACGGCCGCGGCCGACAAACTGGTCATCACCGTCGACGACGATACGCCCGTCATAGGGACAGCCCCTGTGCAGGATACCGATCCCGATTTGGGTGCGACGTCATGGACCTTTTCGGGTGACTTCGCCTACTCGATAGGTGCCGACCAGCGCGGGCCGACCTACTCTTCGGCAGCGGACAGTGATTTTGCCCAACTCGCCCTCTCTGGTTCGGCGAACGATGTCGCGATCGTTGATCCAACGGTCACCTGGGATTCGGAGAATCTCGACAGTGCCACGTTTAACGTGTCGTTCAAATACGATCACGATCGCAATGCTGGCACCGCGCCTGAACTGGTGGAAGGCACGCTGGTGTTTGACAAAGTCAATGACACCTATACCTTCGCGATGGATGCGCTGCAAACGACGCAAGACGTCACGCTGGGCCAAGGCACTGGATACCAAACGTATGACGTGGGTGGTACGAGCCCTTCCAGCGGCCCATCACCTGTGGCCACTGGGAAGCTTGGGGAAGGTTTCTTCATCCAGATCACGGGCTTCGAGTCACCACTTAGTGCCGGCGGCAATACTGTTGTGTCGGCGGGTGAGTTTGTGAGCGGCACGCAGGCCCCTGTAACCTTGTCCAGCACTGCTCTGGGCGTCTCCGGAAATACGATCCAGGCAGGTGAAGCGGCCAACATCAATTTCTTCCAGACTGATCCGAAAGGAAATCTGGGCGCGACCAATTTTAGTTACGCGACCGATTTCTTTATCAAGTTCGACGGATACGAAACTGAAAGCGATGATCTTGTGCTTATCGTCAGTCTTGCTGATGCAAATAATCCCTCCCTCACTACAACACGTGCCATCTACGTCGACCAAGGCGATGTGTACGAGAACGATACGGTCAACACCGATCTTGTTGGAACCAAGTACGAGGCCCTTATCGTCAACGACCCAGCCGATCCGAACGACCCGTTCCTGGACAATAATGATGCTCTATTGATTGTTGAAAGCAATGATTTCAACATTCAGGCCGGTGATAACTGGCTCATCAAGGGTATTCAGATTCTTTCGAATGATGCTGGCCTTACGGGCAGCGCGATAAATCTGAATCGCGATGTCGGTGCCGATGGCGGTAGCAGCACTGCCGCACAGCCGGTCAGTGGTCTCGTCGGGCCTGGAAACACGATTGCGGAGGATACGAGTACGAATCCGCTGAAGATCATCGATGCTGGTTTCTCCACCACCACGACTGTACCAGCTACCCTTGATCTGACGCTGGACTTCAAGGTCGTCGATAGAGATAGCGACTTCACCGCTGTCCAGACGATTGATATCGAAAATCCTGTCGTAGTCGAACTGGTGGGATTAACTAACCTGGCACCGACAGATTTGGGGGTCTGATCCGCTAAGAAGAGTACGCGCGAGACAGGATCAAAACCTGTCTCGCGCTCTCGGATCGTCTTGTTTTGACGTGAAATTCAATCCAATTCCACTCAAATGGACTCGGGTGGTTCTTCGTTGTTGGTGAGCCCGTGCTTCTGCGCGTACATCAGCAAGTCGATGCGGTTGATGAGATCAAGCTTTTGATAGATGTTACTGAGGTGGTTGTGCACGGTGTGCTCGCTGATGCCCAGGCGCCCGGCGATGCACATGTATTTGGCGGACGGATCCCCCACGATGGCGCGAATCAGTTCCCTCTCGCGCAGCGTCAGCCGCGCCTGTTTCGCCCGCTCCGAATTGCATTTCAAGGGTATACGCCCGGTCGCGGCATAGCCGGAAAGCCCAACGGCCCAGGATCTGTTCAGTCCGATGTCGCGATGGTGGACCGTGACGATCGCGCGGATGATCGATTCCGTCGGCTCTTCTGCCAGCACGATGCCGCGTGCGCCCGCTTCTATCGCCTGGGCAACGGGGATGGTTTCGTACAGGCCCTTGAGCACCAGCACTTTCATTTCGGCGTTACGGGCGAGTCCTGTGATGACCGCCAGCGGGTTCAGCGCATCCGGAAAGAAACTGAAAAAAATGACATCGGGATGCAACTGATCGGCAAGATCCAGCGCTTTGGTATAGGTGGTGGCCTGGCCGCTCACTTCCATCTGAGGCTTACGGGCATTTATCAAATCGTGAAGGCCCATCAAAACGAGGGGACGACAGTCGATCAGCATCACGCTTATTGGTTTTATGTGGGTCGTCATTACCGTCCTGACTCCCTTGAAAAGTGAACAATGGCCTCCACCCACTGGCCCTCCTGGATCAGCAGATCGCTCATCTGGCCACCGCAATTGAAGGACCGATGCGAGCACCGACAGACCTCGACGGTTCCCACCCGGATACTCGGCCCTGGGGACACTTCCACCCGTTGCACCGGCAGGGTTTGCGGACGCCCCCAAAAGCCGGGCAAAGCCATCGAGAAAAAAAAATAGGAATAATCATCAATAAGTTGCGCATGATGATGTTCTCCCAGGAGCCGCTCAACTGAGTCTAGGCCAGCTCAGCACTCTGCCAGCCCGCCCATCTGCCGGTCGTCGACTCAGCCTCATACGCATAGCCCCCCGATGTGCCCGAGGGAGGCGATCACCCCTAGGAAATCAAGGTCTTAGGTTCGACGCGGACAACCTGCGGGCAACGTTGAACCCATTCAAAATCGTCAATTAACCGACGAGTGGTGTACGAATAAGCGCACAAGCAACTCTGGCGTCAATTTATCGGCGATAATCTGGCCATCCACGAGCCCGGCCTTGACGAAACAAACACATTGCACTGGCCGCCTCCATCCTGTGAACGTGTTGATGCATGAAGGCCCGGGCCTCGTTGAACTCGGCACTGCAGGGTATTTTCCGGGTCACCGGATGGCTTGCAGGAGATGCATTGAGCTACCCGCCTGACAGTGGGCTCACTTCAACGGTACCCTGTGTCGGGATAGGTATACAAAGCTGGTGTGGCGGGCAGATTCAGGGGGATGTGAGGTTTTGGCTGGAGCTGCGGGGGCTCAGCCAGGCATTGACGTTCTCGACACCCTCGACAGGCGGCTTGCCCGCCCAGCGATTGAGCGTGAAGACATTGGTGACGAAGTCGTATTGCGTCTTGAGCAGATCTCGGCGAGCCCGGAATTCGTTGCGTACGCTGGTCAGTACATCGACGGCATTGACCATTCCGTAACTGAGTCCTTTCTCTGCCGCCACTCTGGACAACTGTGCCGAGGCCAAGGCATGCCGGCTTGCACTGATCTTTTCTGCGCTCGAGTTGGCCGTCAGGTAAGCGGTGGTGATCTCCTTGACCACCTGGCGCTGGACTGATTCCAGTTGCTGCTCCGCCACAATCTGATCCTGGTAGAGCCCACGCACCCGCGCCGAGGTTGAACCGCCGCTGTATATCGGCACTTGCACGCCAATACCGGCGACATAACTGTCGGTACGGGGCGCCAGGGAGTTGTTGTAGCCCTCGTTGGTCTGCTGCGCGCTCAGCGTAAGGCTCACGGTTGGATAGTGCCCGCCCTTGCCGCTGCGCAACGCAGCGCCTGCTGCTTCGACGCCGCTTTGGTTAGCCTTGAGCGCCGGGTTTTGCTCTATACCCTCGCGGACCCACGATTCAAGACTCTGCGCCGACACTTGTAGTTGCACGTCATCGCGAATCCGGTTGAGCTTCTCCTTGACCGGTCGGCCGACGATCTCCGCCAGTGCCTCGCGGGTGATACTGGCCTGGTTCTGGGCATCCAGTTCCTGCGCCGCCAGCAAATCGACCCGGGCCTTGAGGTCGAGCTGATCGGTAATCATTGCCAGCTGCTTTTCGTACAACGCATTGACCCTGTCCAGGCTCTTTTGCGTGGTTTGACGCTCCGCCTTCACCAACTCCAGCTCATCCTCGGCCGCCAATGCGGCGAAGTAACGCTGGGCCAAGTCCACGGTAGCCTCGGCCTGGGCCTCCTGCGCTTGCGACTCGGATTGCTTGGCCAGGCTTTTGAATTTTTGATAGTTCTCCCACGCGGCCTTGTTGTAGAGGTACTGACGCAGCACCAGGCTGTAGATTTCGCTATCGTAACTGCGCTGCACCAGGTCGCTCTCCTGATGAATCCGGTTCTGCCCGGCGTTGAGCGACACCTGTGGTAACAGCGAGCCCAGGGCCTCGCGCTGATGTTCCTGGCCCGCCTTCGCTTGCGCATACGAGGCCAATACTCGCGGATCTTCCAGCCGGGCCTCGCGATACAACTGCATGAGATCAGTGGAATACGTCGAGGCACTGACCCCGGTTGATGTCGGCGCAGTGGTTTGCGCCAAGACAAATTCGTTGGCCAGTGCAAGCATGAGCAGACCACTGGGCAAAGCTACAGGCACTCGCACGATCATTCCTCGATCATTGATTGAGAGATGGCATTGCGGGCCGGCTGCATCAGGTATTGCAACAGCGTGCGTTGCCCCGTGATGATCAATACGTCCGCGGGCATCCCCGGCAGTAATTTTCGATCACCCAAGGCGCGCACACCGGCCTCGGTGACCCGGACCCGAGCCAGGTAATAGGAAGTCCCGGTCTTTTCGTTGACCAGCCGGTCCGCCGAGACACCGATGACCTCGCCTTCGATCACCGGGGTAGTCGCACTATTGAACGCGCCGAAACGGATATCGGCACGCTTGCCGATGGCGATGCGATCGATATCGACCGGCGCCACCTGGGCCTCGATGACCAGTTCTGAAACCGAGGGAACGATGTCCAGCAAAGGCGTCGCCGGGCGCACGACGCCGCCAATCGTATGCACCGTCATGCCAATCACCATGCCCGACTCGGGTGCGCGGATGATGATATGGCTGAGCCGGTCCTCCAGGGCGGAAGCCTTCTCTTGCAGGTCGTAGATTTTGGTCTGGACATCGGCCAATTGTTTGGCGACATCGGCATTGAAGTCTTTATCGACTTGTAGAATCTGCAGCTGTGTTTCATTGATCTGCAGGCGAGTTTTGGTGATGGTCGAACGATGGTCGGCCAATTCGGACTTGACCATTTCAAGCTTGCGCTGCTGCTCAAGCAGACGTTGTTTGTCGACGAATCCTTGCGACAACATGTCGGTCAATTCAACGATTTCACCGCTGTATGATTTATTCAGTTGGCCCTTGACCCCGATCATCGCCTCCAGCCCCTTGATCTGTTGATTCAACTGACCAATGCGCTCTTTCAGCACCGATATCTGGCCCAGCCGTGACCCCCGTCGTGCGTTGAATACCTGGGTCTCGCCCTGGCGCGCTTCGGCACCTCGCTGACTGTCGGAATCGGCCATGACGTCAAAGCCGATTACTGGCAGATTGTCCCGCTCAGCCTTGAGTCTTGCCTCCATGGCTCTGGCGGCAATGAGCTGGCTTCGGGTCATATCGTATTCGGATCGCAGTTGGGCATCATCGAGAATAATCAGCGGGGCATCTTGCTTGACGATGTCACCGTCATGGGCCAATACCTCTTTGACGATGCCACCTTCGAGGTGTTGTACCGTTTTGCGGTAAGCCTGCACGGTGACCACGCCCGGCGCGTAAGCCGCGCCATCGATCGGTGCGACCGCCGCCCAGGTGCCGAACACCCCGAAGGTCATCAATACAATGCCAAAACCCAGGCGACGGATCTTTCGATCAGATACCGCCAGGTCGGCGAAGTTATCTGTTTGATGACTGAGCATCGTACTGTTCATCGGCATCACCCTTGCGAGTAGCCACCGAAGCCACGCTTGCGCCTGCTTGCGTGGCGTGCTTTTGTGCCCGCTGCGCGAGTTCGGCCAGCACTTGTTCGCGTGGTCCATAGAGACTGATAGCGCCATCACTCATCACCATCAGCCGGTCAAGTTGGGACACAATGTTGGTTCGGTGGGTAATCACAAAAAGGGTTGCACCTGTCAGCTTGAGCTGGTGGATAGCCACCGCCAGGGCACGATCACCGACTTCGTCGAGATTGGAATTGGGCTCGTCGAGGATAATCAGCCGCGGGTTGCCATACAGGGCACGGGCCAGGCCTATGCGTTGGCGCTGTCCTCCCGACAGCATGACGCCATCGCTGCCAATGACGGTGTCATAGCCATCGGGCAACAGCAGAATCATTTCGTGAACGCCGGCAGATCTGGCCGCCAGAACGACTTTCTCGGAATCGACCTCGGCGAAGCGGGCAATGTTCTCGCTGATGCTGCCTTCGAATAATTCAATGTCCTGGGGCAAGTAGCCTATGTACGGCCCTAGTTCATGTTTGTCCCACGCACTGATGTCCGCGCCATCGAGCCGGACCACCCCATGCTGCGGTGCCCACACCCCCATCAGTGCCCTGGCCAGGGTGGACTTGCCCGCGGCACTTGGACCGATGATTCCGACAATGCAGCCGGCAGGTGCACTGAAACTGATGTTTTTGATGATTGGGGTTTTCGAGCCAGGTGCGGCGACGATCAGATTCTCCACCTGCACATGCCCCTGAGGCGCAGGCAATGACATGCGCTCGGGCTGAGCCTGTTGTTTGTCGAGGATCTCGTTGAGACGGCGGTACTGCGAGCGGGCCGCAATAAAGCCCTTCCAGCTGCCGATGATCAGATCGATGGGGGCCAATGCGCGCCCTAGCAGCACGGAACCGGCAAACACCATGCCTGGCCCCACCTGATGGTCTACGGTCAGGTACGCCCCCAGACCAAGGATCAGTGACTGCACCAGGATCCGGAAGGACCTGGAAAGCGTGCTGATGATGCCACCTCTGTCGCTCGCCCCGGACTGCAGCAACAGGACATTTCTCTGGCGACGCCCCCAACGGTCCATCAGGGTTTCAAGCATGCCCATGGACTCGATGACTTCAGCGTTGCGCAGGTTTTTCGTGGTGTGGAGCGTCGCGCTGATATGTTCCTTGTTAGCCTGGGCAAGTGCCGGCCCCGTCAGTCTCTCATTGAGAAATGCGAGAAATAACAATAACAACGCACTGCCCACCGCTACCCAGCCATACCAGGGATGGAACATGAACATCACAGCGACATAGATAGGCAACCAGGGCGCATCGAAAAAGGCGAATAATCCATTACCGGAGAGAAACTGTCTCAAGCCCGTCAAGTCGTTGAGCGACTGGGCTGAAGCATCCATGCCGCCACTTTCCAGCGCCCGTTTGAAACTGGCCTTATAGACCTGACGCCCCAGCAACACATCCAGCCGGGTACTGACCCGAACCATGATGCGTGAACGCACCCATTCCAGGGAACCGAGTGTTATCACCAACCCGGTCATGATCAGCGTCAGCATTGCCAGGGTCGTCAGACTTCCGCTGGTTACCACTCGTCCATACACCTGAAGCATATAGAAGGTAGGAACGAGCATCAGCGCGTTGATGAAGAAGCTGAAAAAGCCAACAGAAACAAAGCTGTCTCTACAGGCTTTCAACGCTTTTTTAAGACTGTTTTCAGGTGTGTTTCGCATGGAAACCCCTGCTCTAAAGGCCGTACCTTGAGGAGCTTAGATCATGCCGAACGACTGTGTGTAGCAATCGACAGACCGTCACAGGCACACCGGTTTTATCCCTGCAATTGACCCGATTCAGCTCTTTTCCCCAACACGGCGCGGCACTTGTCCTATCCTTCCATCCACCCCATTACTCCGGACATCAAAATGCCCGCTCCCGAATCCACCCTCCTCCAGAGCTGGCACCACAACGCCCACTCCTGGATCGAGGCTATCCGTACCGGCGCGATCGAAAGCCGCCTCACCGTCACCGACCAGGCCATCCTGCTGGCGATACTGGGCCGCCAACCCGAGCGTGTGCTCGATCTGGGTTGCGGCGAAGGATGGTTGTTGCGTGCGCTGGCTGAACGGAGCATCGAGGCGGTCGGAGTGGATGGCGATGCGACGCTGGTCGAAGCGGCGCGGGCAGCGGGTTCTTCGCGGGTGCATTTGGCGAGCTATGAAGCGTTGGTGGAGGCGAAAGTGGACATCGGCCGCGACTACAACCTGATCTGCGCCAACTTCGCCCTGTTGCAGCAGGACATCATTCCCCTGCTCGCCGCCATGAACGCCCTGCTCGCCCCTGGCGGCGCGCTGGTGATCCAGACGCTGCACCCGTGGACCGCCGCGGCGGGCGACTATCAGGATGGTTGGCGGGAAGAGACCTTTGCCGGGTTCAAGGGACAGTGGCAGCCCATGCCGTGGTACTTGCGAACGTTGTCCAGTTGGTTCAACGCTCTGGACATGGCCGGCTTTCGACTGGCCGGCCTGCAGGAGCCGCAACACCCGCAAAGCCCCGTGCCGCAGTCGTTGCTGTTGGTGGCTGAGCAAACGTCCACATGATCGCCAGCAGCGCCCACTGCTGAAGCAATGTTATTCACTTAAGCAATTTCAGCCGCGACGCATTCCTTGTAGCAGCTGTCGAGCTTGCGAGGCTGCGTTCGGCTGCGCAGCAGTTGTGAGTCTGGCTACCGTGGTGTATCTGACTCACCGCATTGTCTTATTTGACGACTGCTTCGCAGCCGAACGCAGCCTCGCAAGCTCGACAGCTGCTACCGCCGTACGCAGGCTTCGCCAGCTGCTACTAATCGCATTACGGCTTAACAGCATTGCACTGCTAAAGAGCTTTTTTATAGCTCCCAAGCATATTTTTAATAATTTTCCTCTTCCGATTGATGCCGCACTATCAAACCGCACTGAGCATCTCTGGTCCGGCTTTCCCGGATGAAAGCTTTTTCCATAACGATGTCGGCCCCAAGAGCCCGGCACGGTGGAACCTTATCGGCCTCTGGCCAGCACTGCCCGGCTTTACACCATTCTAAAAACCAGCTGTGGGAGCGTTCCATGTCTTTATCCTTACGTACCTGTGTTCCTTTTTCCCTGGCCCTGTTGTGCACCGGCGTGTTCGCCGAACCCCAGACCCTGACCGTCATTTCGTTCGGCGGCGCCACCAAGCAGGCCCAGGACAAGGCCTATTTCCAACCCTTCAATGCAAGCGGTGCCGGACGCATCGTGGCCGGCGAATACAATGGTGAACTGTCGAAGATCAAGGCCATGGTCGATGTGGGCCATGCCACTTGGGATGTGGTCGAGGTCGAGAGCCCGGAATTGTTGCGTGGCTGTGATGCAGGCTTGTTCGAGCGGCTGGACAAGGCCGGTTTTGGCGACCAGGCCCAGTTCGTACCGGGGACCTTGACCGAGTGCGGTGTGGCCACCTACGTCTGGTCGATGGTCATGGCCTTCAACCAGGATAAGCTGGCCAAGGCCCCGACTTCCTGGGCGGACTTCTGGAATGTCACCGATTTTCCGGGCAAGCGCGGCCTGCGCAAGGGCGCCAAGTACACCCTGGAAATCGCTCTGCTGGCCGATGGCGTCAAGCCTGACCAGCTCTACAAAGTACTGGGCACCCCCGAGGGCGTGAACCGGGCCTTTGCCAAGCTCGACAAGATCAAGTCCAACATCCAGTGGTGGGAGGCCGGAGCCCAACCGGCGCAGTGGTTGATCGCCGGTGACGTGGTGATGAGCGCCGCCTACAACGGCCGTATCGCCTCGGCGCAGAAAGAGGGCATGAACCTGAGCATCGTCTGGCCACAGAGCCTGTACGACCCGGAATACTGGGCCGTGGTCAAAGGTTCGCCGAACAAGGCACTGGCCGAGCGTTTCATCACGTTCGCCAGCCAGCCGCAGGCCCAGAAGGTTTTCTCGGAAAACATCCCTTATGGCCCCGTCCATCGCCAGGCCCTGGCGCTATTGCCAGAGCAAGTACGCCAGCAATTGCCGACGGCCGAAGCCAACCTGGCCAAGGCCCGGTCGGTCGATGCGGAGTTCTGGGTGGACCATGGCGAGGAGTTGGAAGAACACTTCAATGCCTGGGCGGCGCGCTAGTGTTTGATTGGCGGCATTGGATGCCCATGTGAACAACAGAAGTCGACGACCCATCTTTCCGTAGCCGCTGTTTCGCTCGCTCGGCAGCGGCTACGGATTACCCGATGGTCTTTATTTCAATCAAATACCAGATGAATCAACAGCCCGCTCGAGCAAAATCGTCGACCGACCCCAGCCCTGGAATCCCAGCGTTGTTCACCAGAATATTCAGCGCACCGAATTGCGCTACGGTAGAGGCCACGGCGCGCTCTATCAATTGATTCATTTACCGACAACGAGCCGTTCAAGAATCGATCAAGGCATGAATGAGTTCCTCACTCGATGCCTTGATTCGATACTTGCCCCTCTGTCTACCTACCCTTCACAAGCGCAGGAATCACATCGCCGCAGCCGCTTTTTCAATCAGTCGGGCTACCGGCTCCGGATTTGAAACCATCACGACATGGGACGCCCCCTTAACGACTTTTACCGCCTTGGCCTCGGCCCGCTTGGCCATGAATTCCATGGCCTGCGGTGGAATGTTCTTGTCCTTGTCGCCATAGATGTACCAGGACGGAATGTGCTTCCAGGCGGGTGTACCGGACTGCTCGTTGAGCGCCGCTTCGGTGACCGGGCGCTGGGTCGCCGCCATCAATGCCGCCTGCGCGGCGGGAACGTCAGCGGCGAATTGGTCGTGGAACTTATCCTGCTGGATGTACAAATCCTTGCCGCCATCAGCTAGCGCGACAGGCGCCGCAAGGGTTGGGCCGAGGGTACTTCCCGGGAATTTGCCGGCCAGCCCGGCGACGGTTTCGCCCGCCTCGGGCGCGAAGGCGCTGACGTAAACAAGCGCCTTTACATTGGCACGGTCGTTGGCCGCTTCGCTGATGACGTTGCCGCCGTAGGAGTGGCCGACCAGCACAACAGGCGACTTGATGCCTGCCAGCAATGCGGAAACGGCAGCGCCATCGCTTTTCACGCTGCGTAACGGATTGGCGGCGGCCACAACCGGGTAGCCGTCTTTTTCGAGGATCTTCACCACGCCATTCCAGCTCGAAGCGTCGGCAAAGGCGCCATGCACGAGAACGACGGTGGGCTTTTCAGTTTGCGCCGATGCGTTGGCACCGAGGATCAGGCCAGCGGTGCAGGCCAGGGCAGCCATTACTTTTTTCATTGGAAACTCCTTGGGTGATTGGACTATTGAGCGAATCGCGTGAAGACAAAGTCGTGGTTCTGCACTCGCGCCTGGTGGCAGGCGAAGCAGGTCTGGTGCTGTGCCTCATCGACGGGTTTGCCGTTAATAAAGCGACCGAAACCCCAGCCGCCGGTTGACGCATATTTCCTGGAGTCCTTGACCATGACCTGAACGGTGGTGGCCGCGCCGGGAATGGAGGCCGGCTCGAACTCCGGGGACTGGACGTGTTTCCAGGCGAGCTTCACCAGCACCGTGCCGTCGGGAAACGGCAGCGTTGTCTCCTGATAGGCCTTGATCGCCAGATCATTGCCCAGGACCGCTCGAAGTTCGTCCAGGGGTGCCGCTTCCTGCGCCGGCGCTATCAGCTGCCATTGGCGATAGCCGTCGGGCAGCTTCACGCCGTAGATCGGTGAAGCGTCGCCGCTACCGGCGTCGCCTAGGGCCACGGCGGCAGCGGTCAGCGCAACCGATGCCATGGCAGCGGACAACACGACCAGATACTTGCGTTTCATCGGTGCTCTCCCCTTCAGGCCATCAGAGATGATCGGCGTCGATCACGGCCTGGGCGAAGGCTTGCGGGGCCTCTTGCGGCAGGTTGTGGCCGATACCGCCATCGATCAGTCGATACTCATATTTGCCGGTGAAGCGCTTGGCATAGGCCTCGGCAGGTGGATGCGGCGCACCGTTGGCATCGCCCTCAAGAGTGATGGTCGGCACGCTGATGGACGGGAAAGCCGCCAGTTTCTTCTCAAGCCCGTCGTATCTGGATTCGCCCTTGATCAGGCCCAGGCGCCAGCGATAGTTGAAGATGGATACGGCAACGTGATCGGGATTTTGCAAAGCGGCGGCGCTTCGCTCATAGGTCGCGTCGTCGAAGTTCCACTTCGGCGAGGCCAGTTTCCAGATCAGCCTGGCGAAGTCGTGGGTGTTTTTTTCGTAGCCCAGACGGCCACGCTCTGTCGCAAAGTAGAACTGATACCACCACTGCAACTCGGCGGCAGGCGGCAGCGGTGTCTTGCCTGCCTCCTGGCTGCCGATCAGGTAGCCACTCACCGCAACCAGCGCCTTCACCCGCTCCGGCCAAAGGGCCGCGACGATGTCGGCCGTGCGCGCGCCCCAGTCATAACCGCCAAGCACGGCCTGCTTGATTTTCAGTGCGTCCATGAAGTCGATCAGATCGCTTGCAAGCGCGGCGGGCTGGCCGTTGCGCACGGTCTTGGCCGAAAGAAAACGCGTATCGCCATAACCGCGCGCATACGGAATCAGTACTCGATAGCCCTTCTGCGCCAACGCCGGTGCCACGTCGGTGTAACTGTGAATATCGTACGGCCAGCCGTGCAACAGAATGACCACCGGCCCATCGGCAGGGCCGACTTCGGCATAGGAAACATCCAGCAGACCCGCCTTGACATGCTTCAACGGGCCGAACGACGTGTTACTTCCCGGCGTAATGGTGCCGATGGCGCTGGCAGGCACCTCAGCGGCGCTCGCCGGCGACGAGGCAACACTCAGAGCGCCCAGCTGCATCAATGCGATCGCCAGAACAGAGGGCGCGAGCAGACGCCGATACCGCGGTGTGGAGGTGTGGTTCAACAGGGTCGTGTCCATGGTGAGTCTCCCTTGCGAACGGCTGGTTAACCGTTCCGAGTGTTGGAATCGATTGGAAAGGTTTATCTAGTAGCCTGAGCGCCCGCGTTGTTTGCAGCCGTACGCAACGGCCGGAATGCCTCGCGCAATTCTTCACTGAACAATTGAGGCTGTTCCCAGGCCGCGAAGTGGCCGCCCTTGTTGACTTCGCTGAAGTAGGACAGCGATGGATAGGCACGCTGGGCCCAGACTTTCGGCGCGCGGTAGATTTCATGCGGGAACACGGTGATCGCCACCGGGACCTTGATGTCCGCAGTCTTTTGCGCCGCCGCGCTGAAATTATTGTTGTTGTTCTCCCAATAGAAACGGGAGGACGAGGCGCCGGTGTCCGTCAGCCAGTACAGGCTGATATCGTCGAGCATCTCATCGCGGCTGAGCACACGTTCAGGCTTGCCGTCGCTGTCGGTCCAGGCCGCGAATTTTTCGTACATCCACGCCGCCGTACCGGAGGGCGAGTCGGCCAGCAGGTAGCCGATGGTCTGCGGCCGAGTCACCATCATCGCGCCGTAAGCCGCATTGCGACCGAAGAACGTACTCAGCGAGTTAAAGGCTGTGAGTTCCGGATCGGTCAGCCCGGCCGGTGCAGGATCGCCGCTGTTGATCGGCTTCACCAACTCCGGCGGTACGGTCGCCGGCATGTTCAGGTGGATGCCAAGCAAACCGGGAGGTGCCAGGCGACCCAATGCGTCCGAGATCACCGAACCATGATCGCCGCCCTGGGACACGTAATGGGTGTAACCCAGGCGCTTCATCAGCACATCCCAAGCTTTCGCCACCCGGTCAGGCCCCCAGCCCAATTCGGTTGGTTTGCCGGAAAATCCATGGCCGGGAATCGACGGAATCACGACGTCGAAAGAATCTTCCGCGCGCCCGCCGTAAGCGGTCGGATCGGTCAGCGGGCCGATGGTTTTAAGGAATTCGAACTGTGAACCCGGCCAGCCATGGGTGAGGATCAGCGGCATGGCGTTGGGATTGCGCGAGCGCACATGGATGAACTGGATGTCGACGCCATCGATGGTGGTGATGAATTCCGGCAAAGCATTGAGCCTGGCCTCCGCCTTGCGCCAGTCGTACCCGTTGCCCCAGTACTTCACCAACTCTTGCACCTGCGCCCGTTGCACACCTTGGGAAACGTCGTTGACGGTTTCCTTATCAGGCCAGCGGGTGTCTGCGATGCGTTTGCGCAGGTCGGTCAGGCGCGCTTCATCAACATGAATGCGGTAGGGGCGAATGGCCTCCGATTCTGCCGATGCGGCGCTGGCGGATGCATTGTCGGCGGCCGTGGTGGCTGCCCATACGCCACTGCTGCCGGCAAGCAGTGCGAGACCGAATACGTGAACCCTGGCGGATGAAGCCAGGCAACGGTGCCAGGCGGAAACGGACAAAACTGCAAGCATGATGAATCTCCTTATTAGTAAGTGGCCTATGGGCGCGGCGATCGTTGCCGAAGCTGATCACCGGCCATAGCGCACCCTTGGCCACGGTCAGTTGCGACTATTGGGCTCACGCAGGCTTGATCAAACCACCGTGCTGCCACCCGGACGATTGCACGATGGTGTCGGTCGATACTTAGGTATGACTTGCAGAAAAACGCCGCAGCGGTGGCGGCCTGCTCTGGTGAGGTGATGCCGAGGTTCTACCAGTTCATGACGATATCTCCGGACGTTGAGTGATCCTGTGAGACAGCCTGTACTGTCTCCACGGAGCTCATTTGACGTCGGTCAGGTATCCCGGATGTGTCACCAACGGCCCATTAAAGAAACAGTCCGTATCAGCGTGCGGCCTGGATACACAGAGATACACTTGCTGGCGTCCCTTGTTGTCGCGGATGTAAAAGTCCGTCAATTCGCTGCGTTGCCCCATGAAACAGGTGGGAACTCGGCTCGGTGACGACATCTCCCGAGGTTCTTTCTAAAACCCTACATCCAGCACCACACTGTCCAGATAGGTTCCCGGTGGCGGCGTGCTCTGGTCGGTGTAGATTTTGGCGTTGTAGTTGAAGATCTGACTGCCGGTGCCCAGGCCGTTGCCAGGGTTGACCTCGGCATCGGAACTGGCGCGGCGGGCCGTGCTGATGCTGCCCCAACGGGTGGCGCCGGCGCTCTTGAAGATGTCGTAAGCCAGGTAGTTGCTACCCGAGATCATCCGCCTGCGCCCTCCCACGCTCACAGCGTGCTGACCATCGTCCAGGCCCACCGTGTAGGCACTGCCCTTGGTGCAGGCCAGGTTGATCGTCAGGCCAGTGACGGTGGCGAAGGAGCTGATGACCGAGGCGCTGCCAAAGCTGATGTTCGGCGCGGTGATCGTGCAGTCGTTGTCCACGGTCATGTTGACAGTCAGGCTGGTGGAGCCGCTGCTGATGTCTCGCCCCTGACAGCTGCCGCCTCCACCGTAGTCATGGCAATAATCCCAGTTCCAGAAAATGTTCAGGGTTTCAGAGTAAATCCCGGCCGCCACGTTGCTGCCGATCATCGTACTCAGGTAGATCGGTATGGTCTTGGCAACCGTGGGATTGGACAGCAGGCCGAGGTCATCGATGATCGAGTGTCGGGCGAAGTCGAACGCCACGCCGCGAGTGATCGGATAGCTGGTGCTGTTGTTCGCATACAGCGTGTAACCGATCACATCACTGGTTGGCCCGACCGCCCCTGCGGTTGCCGACGTAATGGTGGCGTAAAAATAGTCATCGCTGGCCAGCGACGACGCCAACGAACCGGTGCAACTCAAACCGGCATTGGTGGTAGAACTGGTTTGCACAGTGGTACGCGCGGCGATCGAACTCATCGTGCCAAAACCGGCCGGTGAAGTGCTGACCACCTCGCACAAGGCATAAGCCTGACATGGCAGAACAATCGCCATTAGCCCGATCAGTTTAGCCAACCATCGATTGGAAAATTGCACACTCCCTCCCCCTGTTCCATTCATTGGCGTTTTCATTGACACAGCAGCGGCCCTATCAACGGCACCTGGTCCTGATGCATGTCCACCGTGAAGTGCGCCTGGCAGGTCCGGCCATCGGCCAGGGTCACGAGCAAGCTGTTGTGCTCCTCCAGATTTTCCAGATAGACCAGGCCGTCCCAACCGACCACCGCAAACGCCCCGCTCTGCTCGTGCCGCACGCGGCTGCCCAAGGGCACTTCGTGCTGCTGCGCGTCCACCAGCACAACACTCGCGGCAATGATCCGGCGCAGAGGAAACTCCAGCAGGTAGCCACTGCCACGGCGTACAGAGACCCGTTGCTCGACATTCGAGCTCTGCACATTGGTCGGCAGGTTCAGTGGATCGATTTCGTATTTGGCGCGGTAGTAGGCGCTGCTCCATGGCACCAGCAGGTGGCCGTTTTTATCTGTCTGGCCCACCCGTTGATTCTCGTAACGCACCGGAATATCGGCATATCCACCGGTGCTGACCACGACGAAGGCATCATCGATGCGATTGGCGACGAACACCTGGCGGTCCATCCACACCAGCGAACCGCTGGCATCGGCCCAGCGGGTCTCGGCATCGCTGCTGCCGTAAACGCCGGCCTGCAATTGCACCGATTGCAGACGCCAGGTCAGGTCTGCCTGACGATAATCCGGGCCTTCGCCGTGGGCATAACCGAGGTTGAAGCCCACGCCACCTGCGCTGGGCACGGCGCGACTGTAATTGACGCGCTGGCGGCTTTCGCCGGTCTTGCTGCGCTCGCCACTCACACTCAAGGTGCCCCGCAGGTCGAAAGGGATGACCAGTTGCGCCTGCATCGCCCAGTCGCTATCGCCGATCTCACGATTGGCGGACAAGTAAAAACTGGTATTGCGCCACAGCGGCTTGCTCCAGGTCAGGTTGAGTAACCGGGTGCGCGAATCATCGGCCGCCCGCACATCGAAATAGCCCGCGCCGAGGCTGCCCCAGCCATTGAGACTGAGGCTCAGGGTCAACTGCTCGCTACGCTGGCTGAGGCTGATATAGGGGCTGTCGACGACGGTCAGGTCGGCGTACTGATCGCGGCGCTGCATCCGCTGATAAGAAACACTGTAGCGCTGGCTGCTGTATTGATAACCGAGGCTGACTTGCTGCCCGCCATTGCCGTCGAACCGGCTTTGGCTGACCGCCGTGTTGAGCACACCGAAGTTGCCCAGGCGCAGATTACCGCCGACGCCGCCAAGGGTCAGCGCGTCCGAGGCCTCGGCATGGCTTTCGAGGGTCAGGCTGTCATTCAGCCCGTAACGCAGGCTGCCGGAGGTCGCACCCGGACCGTAACCGAAATCGCGGATCCCGAAGTCACGGCGCAGGGTGCCGGCGGCCACCGAGAAATCCATCAGGCCTTTTTGCAGCAGGTTGCTGGTGACATAAAACGGCACGGTGGTCGAGACTTGTCGACCGAGGGCATCGGTCGTGACCACCACCGCTTCGCCGGCACCGTTGATGAACGGAATGTTGGTCAGCGTGTAGGGACCGGGCTGCAGCTCGGCGCTGCTGGATTTGTAGCCGTTGATGAACAGGTCGACCGAGGACGGTACGGCCGCTTCTCCGGCGAACTGCGGTAAGGGGTAGGTCACCAGGTCCGGGCGCACGCCGAAATCGCGCGACACTTGCACACCACCCAGGCGTACCGAACTGCTCCAAGGCAAGGCACCGCTGACCAGATCGCCCGCCTCGTAAGTCAACAGACGCTCGTCATCGGAGTAACGCCAGGTGGTGTCGTAACGCCGATACCCATTGCTCAGTGTGCCGCTGCTGATGCCGGAGATCGTGCGCCGGTATTGCCCGGTGTTGGACAGCGTGCCCCAACTGTCGAATAGCCGAACCTCGTTCCAGGCCGCGAGGTAGGTGCCGCTGTCATCAGTGTCGTTGAGGTACAGGTCGTAGTTGAGCAAGGCGCCGAAACTGCTCAAGGCCGGGGTGCGCGGATACGCTTGGCTGCCGACAAACTGCTCCGGCAACCAGGCCGGCGGGACGCTCAACAATAGCCGCTGACCCTGGCTGTCATAGTCGCCACGCAGGCCTTGCAAACTGTCGAGGGCGACTTCGGCGCCGAGGTCTTGCGGCAACTTCATACCGGTTTCGCGCAACGCCGCGACCGGTACGAAAAAGCGTCCTCCACGCTGCTCTATCGCGACTACACGCCCGGTATTCATTTGGTTGACGACCAGTTCCAGAAACAATTGTGCGTCGGCCATCGCCTCCATGCCGCTGGGTGCTGGCGGCAGGTCACCCGCCAGGCTGTGGTGGACGAATACCAGACAGCACAGGCCAGTCGCGGCCCACAGCGGACGCTTGATACTGCGAGCCCGATCCTGGCTCATCACCGCTTTACGTCCGTCAATGGACATTTCCTTACTGTGGCGAGCGAATGCCTGAGTGCCTCTCAGTCAAGGAATCAAGCCGTTACGCGAGCCGTAGCAACTGCCGAAGGCTGCTACGGGAAATGTCACCGCCCCGGCACAATACTCTGAACCTGCGGCGCACCATTGACCCGCACTTGCAACGCCTGGTCCGCGGTGACCGGTTCCGGTGCCGGCCAACGCATGATCGCGCCTGGCAGCACATAACCGAGCAATCCCTCAACCAGCGGCCGTGTCTGACCGCCCTGCTTGAACGCCACATCGGTCAGCCGGGCATGCACCGCGCCCTGATTGCGCACTTCCACGTAGGAACGGCCATCGATCGCCACTTTGCGCCAGCTCAGATCAGGCACGCCGACGCCTTTGGGGTCGCGTTTACGGGTCATGTCTTCCTTGCTCCACAGACCGGCGCCGTAGGCAAACAGCGGTACCGAATAACGCATCTGAAACCGAATGGCGGCAGCGGTTTTGCCGTCTTCTGCCATTACGGGTCTGGCCGCCGGGATCTCATCGATAATGATGCGATAGGCCAACTCCTGCCCCGGCGGTATCTCGCGGGTACGGGTCAGGCGCACGAGTTGCTTCTGTCCGGGTTCGATTTTCGCTACCGGTGGACTGCCAATGACATCGCGCTGGTTCTGATACTGATCGCTGAAACCGCTCTGGCTCCAGGCAAACACCCGGATCTGCAGATTGGCCGTCTCGTTGCCGCGATTTTCCAGCCATAGCGCACTTGCCTGTTGATCGGCTTCCAGCACCGGATCGATCGGCCAGATCAGCACCGAACTGGCCGCCTGCACCTTGACCGCGCCCAGCAACACCATCGCCAGCACAACGCAACGCGCGACCGGTGACCTGCGGGAAGGTAAATACATATGCCTACTCCTTAATGCCCGAACTACCGAGCTACCACGACAGCTGCACCTGCAGCACGTCGCTATAAATCCCTCCGGGCTGATCACCCGGTAACTGCACTTGCGCGTAAACAGGCAATCGGATGTCGTTCGCATCGCTGTAGGCCACGGCCACGCTCTGACCGATGCCCAGGCTCTCACTGAAGGCCACGTCACTGAACAACTGATAGGCCACCCGGGCATTGCCACCCTCGAGCTGCAGGTGCCGTCCATTGCTGTTGTACTGGCCGCCATCGATGCTCATGTTCAGGGTTACGCCGGGCGTGCATTGCAACTGCACGCCGCCGGTCAATTGCCCCTGCAGGGAGTGGGTCGCCAGTGCCGATTGAGTGCCGAAATCGAGGTTGCCGTAATTGGAAACACCGCCCATCACCAGGCATCCCGCCGTCACTGTCGCGCTGACCTGAAAACTCTGATTGGTCACCGCCGCCAGCGGCAGCGGCAAACCGGTCGCGCAGAGCAGGATCAGGGCGGCACAACCATGATTGGCCATCGCACTAGAAGGTCAATTCAACGGCGACCGAGTCTGAGTAGGTGCCTGCGGGCAAGCCTGCCTTGCCCACGGCCTTGCCATAGATATTCACCGTCTGTGCCACGCCGGTACTGGCCGCGAGTGCGATCACCCCATCGATCGCCAGGATCTGCGTCCGACCGGTGTCGGTGAACAGGTCGTACGGCACGAAGTTGCCGCTGCCATCGGCCAGCGCCCGGCTGCCGCCGACAGATCCGCCGTCATTGGCGCCAGCACCGACTGTGACCGTCGGTAAGGTGCCGCTGGAGCACAGAATCGACAGTGCGCCACCGCCGCCAGCGAGCACCGCACCGTTCGCCGTGGTGAACAGACTGCCGGTGGTGCCGAAGTCCAGCGTACCGAAGTCCACCCCGGTAGCCCCGCCGGGGGCACCGTTAATCTCGCAACTGCTGCTGAGTGTCATGCTGGTGGTGATCTGGCCGGTAGATGTGGCCGCCTGAGCGTTGCCGGCCAGTGCCAGAACGAGTATTGAAAATCCAATCCTTGATACGAGCATATCCATGATGTCCATCCTCTGAGGTTTACCAATCCAGAGTGACCGTCAGGGTGTCGGTATAGACTCCCGCCGGGACCGCACTGGTATTCGCGACCACCGAGCCAAATACCGGGATTGGTATCTGGCCTCCATCGGTAACAGCGAAATTGCGTTGTTGACCGATGCTGTAGCCGTCGCCACCGGAAGCATCGAGGAACAATCGATAAGGGATGGACTGAGTACCATTGCTCAGGCGCCGCGTGGCACCGTCGCCATGGACGCCGCCATCGATGGTCACGGTGAAACCGGTGACCGAGGGGTTGCACGAGACTTCCAGCGTGCCGTTGCCGGCATCACTCAGGTTGGCGTTGATCGGGTTGGTCCAGGTCGGGCCCTGGATACCAAAATCCAGCAGACCAAAATCACTGACCGGGCTGCCGGTGAAGCGGTTGACACCATTGATCACTTCACAACTGGCGATGATTGTCAGCCGCGCATCAATTTGCCCGCTGATCGCCGCTTGCGCCTCCTCAGCCAGTAGTAGAACTGTGCCGAGGGTCATCACCGCCCAACTCTTCATCGTCTCGCACCGATCCTAATTCCATCAGGATTCAACCATTGGCCGTCCGCTTGCGAACGACGTTTCCCTGCGCTGCCTGAATCCATCGGACAGGTGTCACTCAGTGCCTTGCTACCAGCTCACCGTCACTTTCAAAAGGTCGGAATAACGGCTGACGCGGGGGATCTCGGCCAGTCGCTCAATACGTGCATACAGGGGCAAATCCACCGTGCCTGAATCCGGCACTCGCCCACTCAACAGCACATTCACCGGCAGCGGAATCTGCCGTGCGGCGTCTTGATAGAGTCGATAAGGGATGGGTTTGCTGTGCTCCGCGCTGCCCGCCAGATAACGGACCTCGCCTACGCCGCCATGCAGGCCGCCGTCGACCTGTAATTGGTATGGGGTATCGGGATTGCATTCCAGGCGTGGCAGGCGTGTAGTCAGCAGTGCCGCACTCAATGGCCCGGCTGGATCGTCCAGGCGGGCGGTGGTGCCGAAGTCGAGCACGCCCAATTGCTCCACACCTGCTTCGCGCTGTTGACCAATCAACTGGCAACCGCGCTGCACATTGACCCGGACCTCAACCTGAAGCTGCGCGGCCAGCACAGTCGCACTGAACATCGTGCCAATGACCGCCCAAACCCCGAGTCCATTCAAATTTCCATTCCCTTTATGGGGTTATGCGCAGGCTGAGGTTAGCACCCAAGGGGGAAACAACCAGTCAAGGCGGCATTTAACACGTCAGATCCGCGCCTTTGCGACGAAGGGACACATTGGGTGGGTATCAGTGATTGCCTTGGTACCGCCAGGGTTTCTAAAAGAAGGAAGCGGGTTTGACCACAGTCCTAACGATCAAAAGGTAACGGTGGCCGTCATTGTGTCGGCGTACGTGCCCGGCGGACTAAGCTGCCCCGCCGCTATTCGACCATAAACCGGGATCACCTGGGCAGAGCCACTGCCGGTTCCGGTGATGAGCCCCGTGCCACCGGTGTCGCCCCAATTGATCGCCCGCGTGACGTCCGAGTACAGCGCATAGAACAACGTGCCTGCGGGAGTGCCGGACATCTGCCGGGCTGTCGCGGTCCCGCCGCTCGTCCCGGCACCGAGGCCGACACTATAGGCCGTCGTGTTGGTGCAGTTGACCGAAAGGCTGGATTCGGCATCGGCTTGCACGCCGGTATAGGCGCCGAAAGCCAAGGGGGAGGCCGTGATCCCGCAACCGGCCACAATGCTCGCGGAAACAGCGAACGTCGCAGTGGCGGTGGCCGAAATGGCCGGAGTGGGCAGCAGACTGAGCGCGAAAGCCCCCAGGATGCCGACGCTGGCAAGAACACCGCGTCGCATTCGAGTGCCCTCGCCGACAGGAGTGTCGCTGCCCCCCCAGCGCACAGGTAAGGAGGATTGCGTGCAATGCAAGAACGTCATGGCGGTAACTCCCTGTAGGAACGATCAAGTACTTTCAGGAGCCTGAAAAAACTGACCGTCCAATCTGAATGCCAGAGCGTAGTTCACAGCCGGGCCTTACACGTATGTTTTCGTGGCAAGGGCGAACTCAAGGCGCTGGCCTGGAGCATCCGTTGTTCGCATTGCTAGACGCCGTCATCCGCTGCCTTGTCTGTGACGATCAGGGGCTCGATGCCCCAGTCGCCAGGCAAATGCCAATCCTCTCCGAACATCTCGGCCGGGTGCATCGTACGTTCGGAGCCATTGCCACAGGCCAGGGACTTGGCCGGACAATACCGGTCGCACCCCCAACAGATCCGCTCGGGGTGCTTGGGGTTGATGGGGAAGTTCTTGGCCATGTCGTTCTCCGATCATTGAGAGACGTTCTTCCAACCTACGGCCTTTGTGCAAAACCATCCTTGATGGATATCAAGATTCGACATCGAGCGACTGCGCCCAGCGATTTCGCCAGCGTGACGAGCCATCGGTTTAATTGCTCGAAACTTGATAACAATCATTATTGTTCGCAGAGAAGCTTCCTAGACTCGGGTTCCCATTCGTCAGTGCCCAGGAAGACATTATGCGTCCCCATCTCTCACTCGCCCTGCTCTTGCTCGTACCGCTGGCTCACGCAAAGGAATACCCGATCGGGGAACCACAGCTGTGTCAGGGGCTGGAAGTCGGGGCGGTGTATCTGCAACCGATCGAGATGGCTCCTGCCGGGATGATGCGCGCCACCGCGGATTCCGATATCCATCTGGAAGCCGATATCCGGGCCACTGCGGACAATCGCCAGGGTTTTCAGGAAGGCAGTTTCGTGCCTTACCTGAACGTCTCTTTCAACCTGAAAAAACAGGACAGCGACCCAGAGCTCAAAGGCGATTTCCACGCCATGGTCGCCAATGACGGCCCGCACTATGGCGACAATGTAAAGCTGCTTGGCCCCGGTAAATATCAGCTGACGTTCACCGTCCTGCCACCCAGCGGTCACGGCTCCCTCGGGCGCCACACCGATAAGGAAACCGGTGTAGCGCCCTGGTTCGAACGCTGCGAACTGCACTACGAATTCATCTACGCCGGCATCGGTAAAAAAGGCGGCTATTGAATGAAGCGCCTGCATCTTGCCTGGCTGATGGTGGCCGGAGCCGTTGCGCCGTTGACGGCCCATGCCGAATTGCCGAGCTTTGAGCTGATCCTGCGCGATGGCCACTTCTCCCCTGCCTTGCTCGAGGTGCCGGCCGGACAGCGCTTCAAGATCGTTCTGAAGAACGTCGGCCAAGGGCCGGCCGAGTTCGAGAGCACGCCGTTGCGAGTCGAAAAAGTCCTGTCGCCGGGCGTGACGACCTTCGTCGTCATTCACCCGCTCAGGCCCGGTCACTATCCGTTTTTCGATGAGTTCAATCCGCAATTGCCCGAGGGCGGCATCCTCGCGAAATAACCTCACGGAGCTTCCATGAATCAATCAATGTTCATCGTCTGGCGCGAAAGCGTCGAGGCGTTGCTGGTGATCGGCATTCTCCAGGCCTGGGCCAGCCAACAAGGCCAGCGTCATCGCTTGGTCAAATACCTGTGGGCGGGCGTGGTGCTGGGGTTGATGCTCTCGAGCCTGCTGGCGGTGTTGATTCTGTTTGCCGGTGAGGCCATGAGCGGGTCGGCCAGTGAATGGTTCCAGGCCGCACTCGCCCTGGTTGCCAGCCTGTTGATGGTGCAAATGGTCGGCTGGATGCACCGTCACGGGCGCAGCCTCAACCACGATTTGCGACGGCACGCCGATAGCCACCTGGCTCGACAAGGTGGCGCAGGCCTATTACTGCTGGCCATGCTCGCGATCAGCCGCGAAGGCAGCGAAACGGTGGTCTTTCTCTATGGCGCCGGCGCCCGGTTGCGAGGTCCGCGCCTCGGTTTGTTTGCCATCGGCGGCGTATTGGGGCTGGTGCTGTCGGTGCTGACCATTACCCTGCTGCACAGCAGTCGCCGCTTCATTTCATGGCAACGATTCTTTGCCATCAGCGAAGTCATCTTGCTCATGCTCGGCGCCGCCTTGCTGGTCAGCGGCACCGAGCGAATCGGCGGCCAACTGCTTGCCCTGGATGTGCCGGACGTGGTTTACCGTCTCGTTGGCGAAGTGCTTTGGGACAGCAGCGCGTTACTGAGCGACAGCCATGGATTGGGTGGTTTTCTTGCAGGGTTCGCCGGTTATCGCGCAAGCCCCAGCGGCCTGACCTTGTTGGTGTGGATCGGTTATTGGCTGGCCGTCGGCGGCTGGCTACGGCAACGCACTGCGGAAAACCTGCCATGCCCGACCTGAGCCGACGCAATCGATGGCTCCAGCGTTTGGGTGACGGAATGCGTCGTCATGCGCCCGTCATCCGTGGGGTGCAGTGGGCTGTTGTAGTGTTTTACGCGGTGCTGTTGGTGGCCCCGGCGCTGTTGCCGCTACCGGACAGCCAGGCACGGATACTCGACAACCTGACCTTGCTCGCGCAGTTTCTGTTCTGGGGGATCTGGTGGCCGTTCGTGTTGCTGTCGATGGTGTTCTTCGGCCGACTCTGGTGTGGCGTTCTGTGCCCGGAAGGTTCGCTCAGCGAATGGGCCAGCCATTACGGTAAAGGCCTGGGTGTGCCGCGCTGGTTACGCTGGGGCGGCTGGCCTACCTTGGCGTTCTGCCTGACGACCCTCTACGGCCAGCTGATCAGCGTCTACGACTACGCCCAGGCTGCGCTGTTGATTCTGGGTGGTTCGACCGTCGTAGCGGTCAGCGTCGGGTTGTTGTTCGCCCGGGGCAAGCGGGTCTGGTGTCGTTATCTGTGCCCGGTCAGCGGCGTTTTCGCCCTGCTCGCAAGGCTGGCCCCTGTGCACTTTCAGGTCGATGAGCAACGCTGGATAGAGAATGCCGCACCACGCCTGCCGCCGCCCAACTGCGCTCCCCTGCTCGATATTCGCCGCCTGCAAGGCGCCAGTGATTGTCACGCCTGCGGACGCTGCAGTGGGCAACGTGGTGCCGTGCAACTGATCGCCCGCTCCAGCAATCAGGAGATTCTTCAAGCGACGGCGCAGACCCTGTCCCCCTGGGACGCCCGCTTGCTGCTGTTCGGCGTGATCGGCTTGGCCATGGGCGCGTTCCAATGGACGGTCAGCCCATGGTTTATTGCCCTCAAACAACACCTGGCCCAGTGGCTGGTCGAACACAACCAGCTCTGGGCCCTGCAGGACAACGCCCCCTGGTGGTTGCTGACCCATTACCCGCAACTCAACGACAGCTTCAGTTGGCTCGACGGCTTCAGCATCGTCGCTTACTTGAGTGTGAGTTCGATCGCGCTCGGCGCAGCGTTGATGCTGCTCCTGCGACTGACGGCCCGACTGGCACGAGATCGCGCCCTGTATTGGCCTCTGGCGCTGACACTCACGCCTGTGGGTGGCGCCGGACTGTTTCTCGGGCTGTCAGCCACCACCGTCAAATTACTGCGTTATGAAGGCCTGCTGCTGGAGTGGGTGCAACCCGCCAGGGCCTGCCTGCTATTGGCCGCCATGGGGTGGAGCCTGCTACTGGGTTGGAAACGGCTGAAACACGAAGGTATTCCCCTGGCTCGGCGCGTGTCGGGTGGCGTTTGCCTGTTCCTCGCCAACGGCCTGATCGGGTTTGGCTGGTGGTTGCAGTTCTGGGGCTGGGTTTGAGTTCCCCTGCCCCCGTTACCCCCGCAACACGAAGGCTGGGAACAACTCGCGCATGGCCTCCCACAACTCTGGCAACAAGGCTTGTGCCGAAATGCTTGGCAGTAGTGGATCGAACATCCGCTCGGTGCGAACCAGCTGCACGGCGAAGCGTTTGACGCCCAGCGCATTCAAGCGTTTTGCCAGGATCAGCAGACGCTCCGGCTCGAACAGATGCCAATGCACGGTGGTGCGACATTCGTAGTCGACACCACTGGCCAGCAGATGCTCAAGGCTGCGCCAGTTAGCCGTTCCACTGCCCTCGACCCGGGTAATGGCCAGGCAATCCTCGGGCAACGCCTTGACGTCGAAACCGACCCAATCCGCGCCCGTGAGTGCCTTGGCGAAGGCGGCTGGCTTGATGCCGGCGCTGTGCAAGCCGATGCGAAAGCCCATGTCCCGCACTTCATCCATGGCACCGAGCAAACCGTCCTGCAAGGTTGGCTCACCGCCGCTGAACACCACGGCATCGAGCAGGTCCTGACGACGTTGCAGAAACGCCAACACCCGCCGCCACTCCACTTCCTCACTGCCACGAGGCGGAATCAACTGCGGGTTATGACAGTAACGACAACGCCAGGCGCAACCCTGGCAAAACAGCACGCAAGCGAGCTGTCCCGGATAGTCGATAGTGGTCAGGGGCACCATGCCCCCGACCCGAAGCATTCGACTCATTGGCGCCCGGCCAGTGCCGCGCTTTCAGTGAAGTGCAGCCGCTCGCGGTGCTCCGACTGTTTGCCCGGATTAAACGCCGACACGGGACGGTGATAACCCATCACCCGGGTCCAGACTTCGCAGCGTTGACGTTGAGCCTGAGGCAGTGGTTGCGATGCAGTCATGGTGAAGCTCCTTGCGGTTGAGTGGATCGAAATCAATGAACAGCGCCGGCTTTCTGCTCTTGCAGCAGCAGAACTTCGTCGCATTTGGGGCAGAACTCATGCTCGCCATCGAGGTAGCCGTGCACCGGGCAGATGGAGAAGGTCGGGGTCACGGTCAGGTACGGCAGGCGGAAACGTCCAAGGGCCTTGCGCACCAGCTGCTTGCAGGCCTGCACCGAGGAAATCCGCTCGGCCATGTACAGGTGCAGAACCGTGCCGCCGGTGTATTTGCATTGCAGTTCGTCTTGCAGTTCCAGGGCCTCGAAGGGGTCTTCGGTGTAGCCCACGGGCAGTTGCGAGGAGTTGGTGTAATACGGCGCCAACGGGCTACCGGCCTGGAGAATGTCCGGATAACGCTTGAGGTCTTCCTTGGCGAAGCGGTAAGTGGTGCCTTCTGCCGGTGTCGCTTCCAGGTTGTAGAGGTGCCCGGTTTCTTCCTGGAAACGCAGCAACGTGGCGCGCACATGGTCCAGCATATTCAGCGCAAACTTGCGGCCCTGTTCGGTGTGCATGCCCTCCTCGTCGCCGGTGAAATTGCGCAGCATTTCGTGCAGGCCGTTGAGGCCGATGGTGGAGAAATGGTTGCGCAAGGTGCCCAGGTAGCGCTTGGTGTAAGGGTACAAACCGGCATCCATGTGGTGCTGAATGACCTTGCGCTTGACCTCCAGGCTCTCCATCGCCAGTTCCATCAGCGCGTCCAGGCGCTGTAACAAACCACTGGTGTTGCCCTTGAACACATAGCCCAGGCGTGCGCAGTTGATGGTCACCACGCCGAGCGACCCGGTCTGTTCCGCCGAGCCGAACAAACCGCCGCCGCGCTTGAGCAACTCGCGCACATCCAGCTGTAACCGGCAGCACATCGAACGCACCTGATTGGGCTGCAGGTCCGAATTGAGGAAGTTCTGGAAGTACGGCAAACCGTAACGCGCCGTCATCTCGAACAGACGGTCGGCGTTTTCACTGTCCCACGGGAAGTCATGGGTGATGTTGTAGGTCGGGATCGGAAAGGTGAACACTCGCCCTTTCGCGTCGCCAGCCTGCATCACCTCGATGTACGCGCGGTTGAGCAGGTCCATTTCGACTTGCAGGTCGCCGTAGGCAAACGGCATTTCCTCCCCGTCGATGACGGGTATCTGCTCACGCAGATCCTGCGGGCAAACCCAGTCGAAGGTCAGGTTGGTGAACGGCGTCTGGGTGCCCCAGCGTGACGGCACATTGAGGTTGTAGATGAACTCCTGGATCGCCTGGCGCACCTCCTGATAACTCAGCTGGTCCTTGCGCACGTAGGGCGCCAGGTAAGTGTCAAACGAGCTGAATGCCTGGGCACCGGCCCATTCGTTTTGCAGGGTGCCGAGGAAATTCACCATTTGCCCCAGGGCACTGCTCAAGTGCTTTGGCGGGCCGGCTTCGACACGCCCCGGCACACCGTTGAGCCCCTCGTGCAACAGGGTGCGCAGCGACCATCCGGCGCAGTAACCGGCGAGCATATCCAGGTCGTGCACATGCAAATCCGCCTCGCGGTGGGCCTGGCCGATGGCCTCGCTGTACACCTCGTCCAGCCAGTAGTTGGCGGTGACCTTGCCCGACACGTTCAACACCAGCCCACCCAGGGAATAGCCCTGATTGGCGTTGGCCTGGACCCGCCAGTCTTCACGGTCCAGGTATTCGTTCATCGAGGTCGCCACTTCGACCATGGTCCGGCGGTCGCGGCGCAAACGCCCGTGTTGTTCGCGATAGACGATGTAGGCACGCATGGCGAAGAAGAAACCGGCGTCCATCAACACCCGTTCAACACGATCCTGGATCTGCTCGACATGCAGCCTTGGCAGCCCCTCCAATCGGGCGAGTACCGCTTCGAGCAAGCCTTCGACTTCAACGTCGGTGTACTCCCCGGTTGCCTTGCCGGCAGCGATCAATGCCTGACGGATCTTGTCGGCATCGAAGGCGACCAGACTGCCATCGCGCTTGTGCAAGCGGTTACATCCTATTGAGATCAGCGTGCTCTGCATTCGGCCTCCAGATACTACATATAGATGTTTATAGACAGACAAACACAACATGCAGTGAAGACTACGGACAAAGGACTGATCTGCAATTGATCGATATCAAGATTTGCCGGTGAATCTGTGACAAGCGCGGGTCCCATGTGGGAGCGGGCTTGCTCGCGAAGAGGCCATCACATTCAACATCATTGTTGACTGACAGACCGCTTTCGCGAGCAAGCCCGCTCCCACATTGGATCATCTGTGTGCTTACAAACTGTGCAAATCAACCACCGCTCATGTTCATGAACCGCACTATCTGCACCTCCCCTTCGGGGCTGAAATCGTGGCGCAACGGTTTGCCGCGCAAGGCCTTCTGCACCGCGTTGATCAGCGGCTGGTCATCCAACGGATAACGCCGCAGCAATCCACGTAAATCCAGGGCATCGTCCTGACCCAGACACAGCAACAGCTTCCCTTCTACGGTCATCCGCACCCGGTTGCAGCTGCCACAGAAGTTGTGGCTGTTGGGTGAAATGAAACCGATCCGGGTATCGGGATGGCGTTCCAGGCGCACATAGCGCGCCGGTCCGCCGCTGTTCTCGGTGCTGTCGAGCAACCGATGCTGGCTGGCGATCAGCGCCCGTACTTCGTCGCTGGAACAGAACGCTTCACCCCGGGAACGCCCGACGTCACCCAAGGGCATTTCCTCGATGAAACTGATATCGATGCGCTGATCGATGGCGTATTGCACCAGCGCCGGGACTTCATCGAAGTTGCGACCCTTCATCACCACACAGTTGAGTTTGATTCGCTCGAACCCCGCACCCCGTGCCGCCTCAATACCGTCCAGCACCTGATCGATATCGCCGTTGCGGGTGATCGCGCGAAACTTTTGCCCGTCCAGGCTATCGAGACTGATGTTCATCCGCTTGACCCCCGCCTCCGCCAATGGCCGGGCCAGGCGGCCCAGTTGCGAGCCGTTGCTGGTCATCACCAGTTCGCGCAAACCGGGCAGCGCGGCGATGTTGCGACACAGTCCGACAATGCCCGGACGAATCAGCGGCTCGCCGCCGGTCAAACGGATTTTGCGTACGCCCAACCCGACGAACAGCGTTGCCAGACGCTGCAACTCTTCCAGCGTGAGCACCTGCTGACGCGGCAGGAAGGTCATGTTTTTCGCCATGCAATACACACAGCGAAAATCACAACGGTCCGTCACCGACATCCGCAGATAATCGATCTGCCGTCCAAAACCATCCTGCATGACAGCGTTCATCACATCTCCCGGTTTGCCTTGGGTCACTGCACCATCGGTGAGTCGGCGCCCTGCAAGTGGATACCGCGAATATCCGCCGCACCGATCAGGGTTTGCAGGTACTGCACCAGCGCTTTTTGCCAGACGCCTTGCTGCAACTGCGTGCGGATCGCCGTCGACACCACTTCATAGGGCAACGGCATGCCTTCAATCCGCTGATCGACACTGACCACATGCCAGCCGTAGCGACTTTCCAGCGGTTTGCTGGCCAGGCCCGGCGCCAGGGTGAACAGCTGACGCTCCAGTTCGGGTACGGTCTGGCCCTTGCTGATTTGCCCCAGGGAACCGCCTTGAGCCTTCGATGGGCACGCCGAATATTTCACCGCCAGTTCAGCGAAACTGCCGGGGAAATCCTCCAGACGCTGCAGCAATATCTCGGCCTGAATATGCGCCAGGCTGCGAGCCTCGACATCATCCGGCGCACATTCGAGCAGGATGTGCCGAACCGCCAGCAACGGCGCGCTGTGAAAGCGCCCGCGATTGTTTTCGTAGTAGCGCAGGCTGGTTTCCTCGTCGCACTGCGGCACGTGCACCTCGCGTTCGAGCAACAAGCGAGTGGCCGCTTCTTCTTCGTTCTCGCCAGCGCCGATCTCCAGCGCCAGGCCGAGTTCGGCAATGCGCTGCTGCAACAACTCGCGGATCACCAGTGCCCGGGCGGCCAGGTACACCGCTTCCTCGCGGCTTTCGGCCGGATGATATTGCAGCTCCTGAGCCATCGCTTCCGGGGTGATCGACACCTCGTTGACGCTGATGATCGGCCACTCCTGTTCGCTGCTGGCAATCAACTGCGCCGGGGCGTCATCGACAACCGGGGGCTCAATCGGCAGCGCTTCAAACTGCGCAATGTCCACGACGTCTGGCACCGAAGACTCTGCTTTTTTGGAAGAACCGCAACCACCGCTGCCGCCGTTACCCCCACCGCATCCACATCCACCTGACATGATTGTCTCCTCAGTACTTCTGACGAACGATTTGATAACGACGCCCCAGGTACCAGATCGGTGCGCTGATCATGTGTACGAGACGGGTGAAGGGGAACAGCACGAACAGGGTCAAACCGAGAAACACGTGCAGCTTGTAGGTCAGCCCGACCGGCGCGATGGCCGCCGCCGCTTCCATCGGCCGCAACAGCACGGTGTTCTGCGCCCAGTCGGCGAGCATCACCATCACCGAGCCGTCCATGTGGCCGGTCGATGCAACAATCGTCAGCAGACCGAGCAGCAACTGCGCCAGCAGCACCAACAGAATCAGAATGTCCGAAGCGCTGGAGGCGGCGCGAACCCGTGGATCGGTGAGCCGCCGGTTGACCAGCATCAGCAGGCCGATCAGGCACAACAGGCCAAAGAAGCCGCCGGACACCATCGCCAGCAACTGTTTGTTCTCAGTGCTGATCACATGGTGATAAACCGACGCCGGCGTCAGCAAGCCGACGAAGTGCCCGGCCAATATGAACAACACGCCAATGTGAAAGAGGTTGCTCGCCATGCGCATGCCGCGCTGGTTGAGCATCTGGCTCGAACCGGCCTTCCAGGTGTACTGCGACAGGTCGAAGCGTGCCCAGCTGCCAATCAGGCAAATGGCCAAAGCGACGTAGGGATAGATCCCGAACAACAACAGGTTCCATTTAGACATTGCCTACCTCCTTGGCTGGCACGGTGGCCAACCCTTCATGCTGAAAATCCACCCAGTGCAACGGCACCGCGCTTTCTTCCCGGGCCTTGCCCGGGGCGCTAGGCAACGAACTGCAACGGTCTTGCTGTTCGGCCTGGAGAAAGTCCACGGCCTCCTCTTCCCAAATCTTGTCGAGGGCTTCGAGGGAATCGTCGCGCGGTTCCGCCGCCACCTGCGCCCGCAGGTCGGCCACCGCCTGATGCGGTTCGGCCCCGGCGATTTGCAGCAGCGCCCGGAAACAACTGGCATAAGCGCTTTCGCGCTCTTCCAGACGCGCCGCGAGCAAGGCCAGCAAATGCGAAACATCCGCCAGGCCCTCGCGGGCCTCGAGGTCTTCGCGGGTGGACAGGAACTCCAGGTACAGCGGGATATAGTCCGGCAACTCCTTGACGCCGATGGCAAAACCGGCGGCTTCGTATTGCGCCATCATGTCGACCATGGCCTGGCCACGGTCGCGGGATTCGCCGTGGACATGTTCGAACAACAGCAGCGACAGCGAGCGCCCCCGGCCGAACAGCGCACCGTAGTGCTCCTGCCCGTCCATCAGGTCATTGGCGCAGATCAGCTCGAGCAATTCGAACAACGCGCCGCGTTGCTTGGGGCTGATTTCCCGTGACTGGATAATCGCTTGCTCCAGTTCGTCGCGCCCGCCAATCAGCGTCTCGGTCGGATAGTCGAGCAGCAGCGAAATCACTTTGAGAATTTGCATGCTCACTCCTCCCACAACTGGACGGTTTTCAGGACGTCGCGGCGGTTGGCTTTCTTTGCACCGAACATGTTGGTGTCGGAGCTGCCGCTGCAACCGCTGCCGAAACTGAAGCCGCAACCGGAGCGCTCGGCAAAGGCGTCGCTCATGGCGTCTTCACGGTGGGCACTCGGTACCACAAAGCGGTCTTCATAGTTGGCAATCGCCAGGTAGCGATACATCTCCTCGACCTGGGCCACGTTCAAGCCGACATCCTTGAGTACTTGCAGGTCCTGCACGCCATCGACTTGCTCGGAACGTTTGTAGGCGCGCATCGCCAGTAAGCGCTTCAGCGCACGCTTGACCGGCTTTTCATCGCCCGCTGTCAGCAGGTTCGCCAGGTACTTCAGTGGAATACGCAGGCTGTCGACATCCGGGATCACCCCGTTCATGCCCACGGTACCTGCTGTGGCGGCGTTCTGGATCGGCGACAGCGGCGGCACGTACCAGACCATTGGCAAGGTGCGGTATTCCGGGTGCAGCGGTAGTGCGAGTTTCCAGTCCACGGCCATTTTGTAGACCGGCGAACGCTGGGCGGAATCAATCACCGACTGCGGTACGCCATCGGCCAGGGCCTGGCGAATCACCGCCGGGTCATTCGGATCGAGGAAGATCTCCAGTTGTTTCTCGTACAGGTCTTGCTCATTGGCGGTGCTCGCCACTTCGCTGATGCGGTCGGCGTCATACAGCAGCACACCGAGGTAACGGATACGCCCGACACAGGTTTCGGCGCAAACAGTCGGCATCCCGGCTTCGATACGCGGGTAGCAGAAGATGCACTTCTCGGACTTGCCGCTTTTCCAGTTGAAGTAGATCTTCTTGTACGGGCAGCCGCTGATGCACATCCGCCAGCCACGGCATTTTTCCTGGTCGATCAGCACAATGCCGTCTTCTTCGCGCTTATAGATCGCCCCGCTCGGGCACGATGCGGCGCAAGTGGGGTTCAGGCAGTGCTCGCACAGGCGCGGCAAATACATCATGAAGGTGTTTTCGTATTCGCCGTAAATGTCCGCCTGGATCTTGTCGAAGTTCTTGTCCTTGCGACGCTTGGCGAATTCGGTGCCGAGGATCTCTTCCCAGTTCGGGCCCCATTCGATTTTTTCCATGCGCTTGCCGGAGATCAGCGAACGCGGACGCGCAGTGGGCTGATGCTCGCCCAGCGGCGCGGTATGCAGGTGCTGGTAATCGAAGTCGAACGGTTCGTAGTAATCGTCGAGGCTCGGCAGATCCGGGTTGGCGAAAATGTTCGCCAACACGCGGAATTTACCGCCGATGCGCGGGTTGATCGTGCCGTTGGCATTGCGGATCCAGCCGCCCTTCCACTTGTCCTGGTTTTCCCATTCTTTCGGGTAGCCGATGCCGGGTTTCGATTCGACGTTGTTGAACCAGGCGTATTCCATGCCTTCGCGGCTGGTCCAGACGTTCTTGCAGGTGATCGAACAGGTGTGGCAACCGATGCACTTGTCCAGGTTCAGCACCATGCCGATTTGTGAGCGAATCTTCATCTCAGTTCTCCTCGATATCGGTCGGCAGAGGACGCGGCAAGTCATCGCCGTTTGAGCCATCGAGCCAGTCGACTTTGGCCATCTTGCGCACCACGACGAACTCATCGCGGTTGCAACCGACCGTGCCGTAATAGTTGAAACCGTAGGCCTGCTGGGCGTAGCCGCCGATCATGTGGGTCGGCTTGAGCACCACGCGGGTGACCGAGTTGTGGTGGCCACCACGGGTCTTGGTGGTTTCCGAACCTGGCACGTTCACGATCCGTTCCTGGGCGTGGTACATCATCACCATGCCGTCCTTGACGCGCTGGCTGACCACCGCCCGGGCGGTCAGCGCACCATTGACGTTGAAGCATTCGATCCAGTCGTTGTCCTCGATGCCGGCACGCTTCGCGTCGTTCTCCGAGAGCCAGACAATCGGCCCGCCACGACTGAGGGTCAGCATCAGCAGGTTGTCGCTGTAGGTGCTGTGGATGCCCCACTTCTGGTGCGGGGTGATCCAGTTCAGGACGATTTCGGTTTCGCCGTTGCTGCGCTTGCCCTTCACCCCTTCAATGGTGCGGGTGTTGACCGGCGGCCGGTAACTCATCAGTTGCTCGCCAAACGCCTGCATCCACGGGTGATCCTGGTAGAACTGCTGGCGACCGGTGATGGTGCGCCACGGGATGGCTTCGTGAACGTTGGTATAGCCGGCGTTGTAGCTGACGTGATCGTCTTCGAGCCCCGACCAGGTCGGGCTGGAAATGATCTTGCGCGGCTGCGCCTGAATGTCGCGGAATCGAATCGCCTCGTGTTCCTTGGACAGCGCCAGGTGGCTGTGATCGATGCCAGTGAATTCCGACAATGCAGCCCAGGCCTTGACGGCGACATGGCCGTTGGTTTCCGGCGCCAGCGACAGGATCACTTCAGCGGCATCGATCGCCGTGTCGATTTTCGGCCGACCATGGCTGATCCCGGCAGCCCCTTCGCGGTGATTGAGCGCACCGAGGAATTTCACTTCGGTGTCGGTGTTCCAGTTGATGCCCTTGCCGCCGTTGCCGTGTTTTTCCAGCAATGGCCCCAGCGAGGAGAACTGCTTGTAGATGTTCGGGTAGTCACGCTCCACCACATGCAGGTTCGGCGCGTTCTTGCCCGGCTCCGGGGCCACGCCGGCGCTTTTCCAGTCGGTGCCGCCAAACGGTTGGGCCAGTTCGCCGACGCTGTCGTGCATCAGCGGGATGGTCACAAGGTCCTTCTCAACCCCCAGATGCCCGACCGCCATGCTGGAAAAGGCCTTGGCGATGCCTTTGTAGATTTCCCAGTCGGAACGCGATTCCCACGCCGGGTCGATGGCGGCCGACAACGGGTGAATGAACGGGTGCATGTCCGAGGTGTTCATGTCGTCTTTTTCGTACCAGGTCGCGGTTGGCAAGACGATGTCGGAATAGACGCAGGTCGAGGACATGCGGAAGTCCAGCGTGGTGACCAGATCGAGCTTGCCGATGGCGCCCTCGTCCACCCATTCGGCTTCTTCGGGTTTGCAATCGCCGACCTGGCCGATGTCTTCGTTCATCACCCCGTTCTTGGTGCCGAGCAAGTACTTGAGCATGTACTCGTGGCCCTTGCCCGAGGAGCCCAGCAGGTTGGAACGCCAGATGAACATGTTGCGCGGGAAGTTCACCGGGCTGTCCGGCTGTTCGCAGGAGAAGCGCAGCGAACCGTCCTGCAGCGACTTGACCACGTAGTCTTTCGGGTCCATGCCGGCGGCGGCTGCATCGCGGCAAATGTGCAGCGGGTTGGTGTTGAGTTGCGGTGCGCTGGGCAACCAGCCGGCGCGTTCGGCGCGGATGTTGTAGTCCAGGGCATGCTCTGGGAATTGTGATTTATCGGCCAATGGCGAGAGCACGTCGTGCATGCTCATCTTCTCGTGGCGCCATTGCGAGCTGTGGGCGTAGAAGAAGCTGGTGCCGTTCATTTGCCGTGGCGGACGATTCCAGTCCAGGCCGAACGCCAGGGGTAGCCAGCCGCATTGCGGGCGAAGTTTTTCCTGGCCGACATAGTGCGCCCAACCGCCACCGGTCTGGCCGACACACCCGCAGAGCATGAGCATGTTGATCAGCCCGCGGTAGTTCATGTCCATGTGGTACCAGTGGTTCATCGCCGCGCCGACGATGATCATCGAGCGACCCTTGGTCTTGTCGGCGTTGTCGGCGAACTCGCGGGCGATCTGGATGGCTTTCTCGCGGCTGACGCCGGTGATCTTCTCCTGCCACGCCGGGGTTCCCGGCACCGAGGCGTCATCGTAATCCTTGGCGACGTTAGCGCCACCCAGGCCGCGATCGATCGCCAGGTTGGCGGCCGACAGGTCGAACACGGTGGCCACTTTGGCCACGCTGCCGTCCGCCAGCACCACGTTGTGCACCGGCACGCGGCGGTATTGCACGGCATCGCCGGCCACGTGCTGGAAGTGCTCGTGGGACTCGCCGGCAAAATACGGGAATGCGACCTCGGCGACGTCATCGCCGATCAGGCTCAGCTTCAGGTCGATCTCACGGCCTTCGCCGCCTTCACGCGGCAGGATGTTCCACTTGCCCTTCTCGCCCCAGCGATAACCGATGGAGCCTTGCGGGGACACCAGTTCACCGCTGACATCCAGGGCGATGGTTTTCCATTCCGGATTGTTTTCCTGACCGAGGTTGTCGGTAAGGTCCGAGGCGCGCAGGAAACGGTCCGGCTGGTAGCCGGCGCCCGGTGCCTTGTCGACCATTTGCTTGAGCAGTACCAGCACCGGCAAGTCAGTGAAGCGCTTGGCGTAGTCGGTGAAATAGGCGCTCGGTTTGTCCAGGTGGAATTCTTTGAAGATCACATGGTTGAACGCCTGGGCCAGCGCCGCATCGGTGCCCTGCTTGGGGTTGAGCCACAGGTCGGTGAGCTTGGCGACTTCCGAGTAGTCCGGGGTGATCGCCACAGTCTTGGTGCCCTTGTAGCGGACTTCCGTAAAGAAGTGCGCGTCGGGGGTACGGGTTTGCGGGACGTTGGAGCCCCAGGCAATGATGTAGTTGGAGTTGTACCAGTCGGCCGATTCCGGCACGTCGGTCTGCTCGCCCCAGACCATCGGCGAGGCCGGTGGCAAGTCGCAGTACCAGTCGTAGAAACTCAGGCAGGCGCCGCCGATCAGCGACAGGTAACGCGAGCCTGCGGCGTAGCTGACCATCGACATGGCCGGAATCGGCGAGAAGCCGACGATCCGGTCCGGGCCGTATTGCTTGATGGTGTAGACGTTAGCCGCCGCAATGATCTCGTTGACTTCCTCCCAGTTGGAACGAATGAAGCCACCCATGCCGCGTTTGCTTTTATAGGAGTCGGCCTTGGCCTTGTCCTCGACAATGCTGGCCCAGGCTTCCACCGGCGCCATGGTCTGCCGCGCGTCGCGCCAGAGCTTGAGCAACGGCTTGCGGATTTTCGGGTACTTGAGCCGGTTGGCACTGTAGATGTACCAGCTGTAACTGGCGCCACGGGGGCAGCCACGGGGTTCGTGGTTGGGCAGATCGTTGCGGGTGCGCGGGTAGTCGGTCTGCTGGGTTTCCCAGGTGATCAGGCCGTTCTTGACGTAGATTTTCCACGAGCACGAGCCGGTGCAGTTCACCCCGTGGGTGGAACGCACGATCTTGTCGTACTGCCAGCGCGAACGGTAGACGTTCTCCCAGTCGCGAGACTCTTTGCGGGTCTCGCCATGACCGTCGGAAAACTCGTTTTGCTTGCGATTGAAAAACCGCAATTGATCCAGTAAATGACTCACGGTGTGTCCTCTCAGGCTTGCTGCGGGGTTCTGTGCCCCGCCCACGCAGGTTGGATTCAGGTCGTCTCAGCAGGGTGTCGCGGCGCCTTTGCGCGCGTACCACCACCAGGTCACCACGATGCAGCTCAGGTAAAAGACGACGAACATGTAGAAGGCCATCTCCGGGCCGCCGGTCTGGGCCATCGAAGTGCCGAAGGATTTGGGAATGAAGAACGCACCGAAGGCGCCCATGGCCGAACTGAAGCCCAGGACGGCGGCCGATTCCTTGCCGGCATCCTTGAGCGCCTGTTCGCGCACGGCCGGCGATTTCCCGGCCGAGGCTTTTTCATGCTGGGTGCGGAAGATCACCGGGATCATCCGGAAGGTGGAGCCGTTGCCCACGCCAGTGGTGATGAACAGCAGCATGAACAAACCGAGGAAGCCGTAGAAGTTGCCGCCCGAACCGCCTTGCGGAAGGAAGTGCAAAACCCCGAAGACCATCACGATCATCGCCACGAAGTTCCACAGGGTCACTTTCGCGCCACCGAGCTTGTCCGCCAGCCAGCCGCCCAGCGGCCGCACCAGCGCGCCAACCAACGGGCCGAGAAAGGCGAATTTCAAGGCGATGACATCCGGAAAGGAGGTTTTGATCAGCAGCGGAAATGCAGCGGAAAAACCGATGAACGAACCGAAAGTCGCCAGGTACAACCAGCACATCAGCCAGTTGTGCTTGCGCTTGAAGATCACTGCCTGTTCGCTGAACGAGGCCCGGGCGCTGGACAGGTCGTTCATGCAGAACCAGGCCAGCACCGTCACCAGGGCAATGAACGGCACCCAGATGAACCCGGCGTTCTGCAGCCACAACTGACCGCCGTCCGGCAAGGCTTGTGGTTGACCGCCCATGAAACCGAACACGCCGAAGGTAATCACCAGCGGCACGCAGAACTGCATCACCGAAACCCCCAGGTTACCCAGCCCGGCGTTGAGGCCAAGGGCTGTGCCCTGCTGGGACTTGGGATAGAAGAAGCTGATGTTGGACATGCTCGAGGCAAAGTTGCCGCCACCAAAACCGCAGAGCAAGGCAATCATTACGAACACGCTGTAGGAGGTGCTCGGGTCCTGCACGGCGAAGCCCATCCAGATTGAGGGCAACAGCAGCGACGCGGTGCTCAGGGCAGTCCAGCGCCGGCCGCCGAAGATCGGCACCATAAAGGAATAGAAGACGCGCAAGGTCGCGCCGGACAACCCCGGCAACGCCGCCAGCCAGAACAGCTGGTCGGTGGTGAAGCTGAAGCCGATGGCGTTCAAGCGCACAATCACCGTGCTCCAGACCATCCACACCGCAAAGGCCAACAACAGCGCAGGAATGGAAATCCACAAGTTGCGCGTGGCGGTCTGTTTGCCGCTACTTCCCCAGAACGCGGGGTCCTCGGGGCGCCAGTCATGAATGACCGGGCCTTTGTCAGGCTTTTGCAGAACGGACATGTTCTTCTCCTTGGGCAATGCTGGAAATCGGGGACGGGATCAGCAGCGGCGCTTTACCCAGCACCGGGCTTTTGCGTATTTCGCTGAAGTACATCCAGGTGAGGGAGACCCAGACCACGCCGTACATCAACATGAAGCAGGAAGAGCGCACGCCGGTGAGGTCCACCAGGGCGCCGAACAGGATCGGCAACACGAAACCACCCAGGCCACCCGCCAGGCCGACGATGCCGGACACCGCGCCCATGTTTTTCGGGTAGTCATTGGCGATGTATTTGAAAACCGAGGCCTTGCCGAACGCGAAGGCGATGCCCATGACGAACAGCAGCACGGTGAACAGCGCGGGGCTCAGGCCGATGTGGAAATCCACCGGGCCGTTGATGGTCTGCACTTGCAGTTGGGTCTGGGGATACGAGAGCAGGAACAGGCAGATCCAGCTGACCCACAACACCCACCAGGTCACGCTTTGCGCGCCCCAGCGATCCGACATCCAGCCGCCGACGGCGCGCAGTACGCCACCGGGCAGGGAAAAACAGGCTGCCAGCAGCGCCGCGCTTTGCAGACTGAAACCGTATTCCTGCACGTAGTACTTGGTCATCCACAGTGCCAGGGCGACGTAGCCGCCGAAGACGATCGAGTAGTACTGGCAGTAGCGCCACACCGCAGGATCTTTCAGCGAGCGCAGTTGCTCACGCAAACTGGCGCCGGTGGCACTGCGGTGGTCCTTGTTTTCGGCACTGAGAAACCAGAATGAAAGCGCGGTGAGAAAGAGGATCGCGCTGAAGACTTTCGGCACCAGTTTCCAGCTGCCGGCGGCAATCAGTGCCGGGGCGAGAAACTTGGTCACCGCCGCCCCGGCGTTACCGGCGCCGAAGATGCCCATGGCGAAGCCTTGATTCTCCTTGTCGAACCATTTGGCAACGTAGGCAATGCCCACGGAAAACGAGCCGCCGGCCAGGCCGACGAACAAGCCCAGCACCAGGAACTGCCAGTAGGCGGTGGCGTGGCTGATCAAATACAGCGGCGCGACGCAGGCCAGCATCAGCAGGAAGAACACGCTGCGTCCGCCAAAACGGTCGGTCAGCAAACCCAGCGGCAAACGCACCAGCGAGCCGGTCAGCACCGGGGTCGCGGCCAGCAGGCCGAATTGGGTTTCGTTGAGCTGGAGCAGTTCCTTGATCGGCACTCCGAGCACGGCAAACATCATCCAGACCATGAAGCACACAGTGAAGGCCAGCGTGCTCATGCCCAGCACCAAGCCTTGTCGTACACGCGGTTGGGTCACAATGCTCTCCCCTCAGTTAGCCATGGCGGCAGACTAGAGAGGCCAACCCCGCAAAAACTTGACCCAGGTCAACGATGCCCATGAGGGCCTAAGCCTATGCTTAGCCCGCCTACCTCCAAGGAGGTAGTCCAGGAAAACCTTAAAACCCTTTATTTATCAGATTGTTAAGGGTTTTAACCCACGCTTTTGCTGACAAGGAACTGTCGACAACTCTTTAGAGGTAGCGCGCCCGGGATCGGCGGCAAAACCACACGCTGGAACTTTGCATGCTCTGTTTTCTGATCTTTTTCCCGGACCTGCGCCGATGATGCGCTGGTTGCGCAGCTCCCTGCCCGCTCGCGCCGGGCTGGCGGTGATCCTGATCGCCGTGCTGGCGCTCGCCAGTTCATTGAGCGCCGGGCTGATCGCCTGGTTCAGCCAGGGCGACGCCGCCGCCATCAACACCGCAGGCTCGGTGCGCATGGAGACCTATCACCTGAGCTGGAAACTCACTGCTGGCGCCACCGGCGAAGAAATCGCCGCCATCATCGACAGCCTGCAAAACCGCCTGGACAGCCACTCTCTCAAAGCAGTACTGGAAGATGGCCCGGCTACCGCGTTGCAACTCAGTTATGGGCAAATCCAGCAACACTGGAACGACGATTTGCGTCCGGCCCTGGAGCGCGGCGATACGGCGGCCTTTCAGGCCCAGACCCAGTCCTTCGTTGAACAACTGAACCAGTTCGTCAATCTGTTGCAGCGCCAAAGCGAACAAAAGCAAGGCTGGCAACAGGCGATCCAGGGGCTGGCCCTGTTCACCACCATGATCGTCCTGTTGCTTGGGCTATACGAACTGCAGTACGGCGTTGTCACCCCTTTGAAAGAGTTGGTGGATGCGACCCAGCGCTTTCGTCGTGGCGACTTCAAGGTGCGGGTCAACCATCAGTCCGAGGATGAACTGGGCCAGTTGGCCATGAGTTTCAACACCATGGCCGAGACGATTGAAGAGTCGCATCGCACCCTGGAAAGTCAGGTCCAGCAAAAAACCCTGAACCTGCAGCAAGCCAACGCGGCCCTGGAATTGCTCTACCAAAGCAGCCGAAGCCTGGCCACGCGCCTGGCCAATGCCGAGGGGCTGGATGAGTTGATCCGGCGCTTCCAGCAACGCCTGCCTGGCTTGCGCCTGTCACTGTGCCTGCAGGGCCAATTGCAGGCTCCGGCCCAGCAGTTGCTGGCCCTGCATGGCGCGAACATCCGGGAGGTCTGCGCCAGTAGCGACTGCGCCACTTGCCAGAAGCACCACAAAGCCAACCCGCAAACCTTCAGCATCAGCAACCAGGGCAGCGAATTGGGTGAGCTCAAGGCGCACTTTGTCGACGGGCACCCCATGCAAGCCTGGGAAACCCAACTGATCCAGGCCCTGGCCAACCTGATCGGCACCTCGCTCTCGCTCAAGCGCCAACGGGAACAAGACCATCGCCTGCTGCTGCTCGAAGAACGCACGATCATCGCCCGCGAGCTGCACGACTCACTGGCCCAGGCCCTGTCCTACATGAAGCTGCAAGTCAGCCGCATGCAGACCCTGATGCGTCGCGGCGAACCGGTCCAGACCCTGGAAACCGTCACCGCAGAATTGCGCGAGGGGCTGAACAACGCCTATCGCCAGTTACGTGAGTTGCTGACCACGTTTCGCTTGCAGATTCACGATGCGGGGTTGGTACAGGAACTCAAGGACACCGCCGAGGAGTTCTCCCGTCGCGGAGAATTTCAGGTACACCTGCACGTCGACGCGCTGGCCTTCCAGCTATCGGCCAGCGAACAAATCCACATTTTGCAGATCACCCGCGAGGCGCTCTCCAACTGCCTGCGCCACGCCCATGCGCAAAACGCGTGGCTGCAACTGCGCCAGGACGGCGAGACCGTCAGGTTGTCGGTCGAAGACGACGGGCGTGGGTTCAGCGGCAACGTCGACCAGCGCGAACACCACGGCCTGAACATCATGGATGAGCGGGCTCGCAGCCTGCGCGGCCAGCTGCAGATATTTTCCAGGGAGCCCCAAGGCACCCGTGTCCAACTGGAATTCCACCCGGAGTTTCTCGGGCAACAAACAGAAGGTAGCGCCACATGACCCTGTCCCCACAACACAAAATCCTGCTGGTAGACGATCACCCGATGATGCGTCACGGCATTCGCCAAATGCTCGAACTCGAAGATGATTTCCTGATCGTCGGCGAAGCCAGCCAGGGTGAAGAAGCACTCAGTCTCATTGAGCCGCTTCAACCGGATCTGGTTTTGCTCGACAACAACATGCCGCATATGAATGGCATCGAAACCCTGCGCCGACTACGAGCCATGCACTACACCGGCAAAGTCCTGCTGTTTACGGTATCGGACGCCGAAGACGATATTCGCGATGCGCTGCGCCTGGATGCCGACGGCTATCTGCTCAAGGACATGGAGCCCGAACTGTTGATTCAGTACATCCGTGATGCGCTGAACGGCGTGCTGGTGATCAGCCCGGGGCTGACCCAGGTCATGGCGCAAGCGCTGCGCGCTCCTGCGCGTCAGGCCGTGGTGGAACTGACCGAGCGTGAGCGTCAGGTGCTGAAGACCATCGCCAGCGGCTTCAGCAACAAGGTCATCGGCCACAAGCTGGGCATCACCGAAGGGACGGTCAAGGTTCACGTCAAGAACCTGCTGCACAAACTCGGCTTGCGTTCGCGGGTCGAGGCGGCGGTGTGGGCCATGGAGCATCTGCGTAACGCCGGCTGACGGGTATGCCTCCTTGGAGGTAGGCCGGCAGAGGCATAGGTCATCGGGCCCGCGCTGTCTACTATGACCGTCAGCGGAGGTACGCCATGCTGACCCACCCTTCCATCGTTTTAACGTTGCGTCGTCATCATCTGTTCAGCCAACTGCCGGAGAAAGTCTTCGAGGAAGTCTGCAGCCTGGCGATGCTCAAACGCCTGAGTTGTCACAGCACGCTCATGCATCAAGGGGATCCGGCCAGGCGTTTTTTCCTGCTGGTCAGCGGTCAGGTCAAGCTGTACCGGCTCACCGGCGAAGGCCAGGAGAACCTGGTGGAGATCATTCAGCCCGGCCAGACCTTTGCCGAAGCCTTGCTGTTCAGCCAGGCCCGGCTCTACCCGGTGAGCGCCACCGCGCTGAAGGACAGCGTGCTGGTGAGCATCGACGGCAACCATTACCGCAATGCCCTGGAGGACCAGCCAAAAGTCTGCCTGGCCATCCTGGCGAGCATGAGCGTTCACCTGCACCTGCGTCTGCGCGACATCGATACCTTGACCATGGCCAGCGCGAGCCGTCGGGTGATCAATTTCCTGTTCCAGGAACGCCACCCGGTGACCGGCCAGATTGTCTTGCAGGTATCCAAACGCCTGGTGGCGTCGAAGCTTGGGATTCAGCCGGAAACCTTTTCGCGAATACTGCATCGCCTGGTGGAAAGCGGCCTGATTGCCATGGAACGACGCCACATCAGCATCCTCGCCGAAGAGGAACTGGCGGCCTTCCAATAGCCGGAATTGACTGTCATCAAGGCGCCATGCCACACGTCTTGCACACTGGCAGAGCCCATCCACGGAGAGTGCAAATGCCCCGTTCAACCCTGCCTTTGGTTTACTCCTGCTCAGGCTGCTCCAACGTTGCCCAACTGGCCAATACCCTGGCCGTGCGCCTGGATCGCAGCGGCCTGGCTGAAATGTCCTGCATCGTTGGTGTCGGCGGGCATGTGGCGGCGCTGGTCAACAAAGCGCGCTCGGGGCGGCGGATATTTGCGCTGGATGGCTGCCCGCTGCAATGCGTCGAGAACTGCCTCAAGCAGCACGGCCTGCACGCCGATGTGCACCTTATTCTCAGCCATTACGGGCTGCGCAAACGCCATGGTGAGGATTGCACGCAGGCGCAGAGTGATGAGTTGTTTGAAGGGATCAGTCAGTTGATTGCCAGTGATACCCGCCAGTCTGTGGAGCAAATACATTCCAATGTGGGAGCGGGCTTGCTCGCGAAGGCGGACTGACATTCAACATTGATGTCGACTGACACACTGCCTTCGCGAGTAAGCCCGCTCCCACATTGGATCTTCGTTCGCAGGTTTTACCCCGCCGCCAAGCCCTTCCCCGCCCGCTCCAGATTGCGCCACAACCACACAGGCAATACATCGGGATCAAGGCTGTCGATCAGGTTCTTCAACGCCAGTCCCAACTCCGTATCGCCCTCGATCACCAGACGCCGGCGAAAGAACAACGTATCCGGATCTTCCTGCCGGCTGGCCAGCAGTAAAAACTCGCGCCAGTTACCACTGATGGTCACGTTCGCCGTGGCGCGCTCGGCAATCCGCAAGCCCTGACGACTGAGCGTCAGGTACCAGGACAAATCGAGGTCCGGAATCCGCAAACACAACCAACGCCCGCGCAACACCTCGAACTCGCCATCGCGCAACGGCCCGGCGAGGCAGCGGTTCAGCGCCTGCTGCAACGCCAGGCGCTGCACGGCAAAAGGCACCCGGCGCACCAACGGCAACAGCCGGTCGGCACCTTTCAACAGCCATTTCTTTCGATTCAGCACAGGCCAACCTCCTCGACGCGCAGCATGCCGGCCTGACCATGCCAATAGCCATTGCAACCTTCGACGAACAGCGGCGGTGTTTCGCCCAGACGAACCCGCTGATAGCTCTCAATCACCTCGGCCATGCCCTGGGCCCGAGGGCTCAAGCGCAACAGATCGGCGCCGCAGGCCACTAACCCCGAGTAATCGGCCAGCAGATTGGTCACCTCGGCCGACATCGTTTGAATACCGTTGATGGTGAACAACGGTTGCCCTTCCTGGCTGGTCAGCGCCAGGCCATCGGGGTAGTTGATACAGCAAAACTGGCAGTCGTCCTTGGGCCGATTTTCCGCCCGGGCGGTGAAGCAGCGGGCGGAATAGGCCAACGGCAGATGCCCATAGGCGAAGATTTCCACTTCTGGTACCGCACGGCCCAGCTCGCGCACCTGCCCGATCACGTCGCTGATCAGCGCCGCCGAACACTCCACGGGCGGCACCCAGCGAGTCATTCCGCTGTCGAGCAATTGCGTCAATGAGTGGCCGTTGTACAGATTGAGGGCCGGGCCGCCCACGAACGGCAACTTGCGTTCGGCCAGCAACTGCACCGCGCCCATGTCGTTGGCTTCGACCAGCAATTGGCCGTTGTCGCACAGCCGGCGCAGGCTGGACAGCTCCGACGCCGCTTCGATCAGCGTCAGGCTGGAAAGCACCAGTTGTGCCTGGCTGCATTCCTGTAACTCACGTCCCAGCCCCAGCCATTGATCCAGGGAAAAGGCCCGGCGTTTGGAGCACACAGTTTCCCCCAGATAAATCACGTCCAGGGGCAGGGTCGACATGTCGGCGTAAAAGTTGCTGAGTTGCTCTTTGTCCCAATAAAACAGGACCGGTCCCAGGCTGAGCTTCATCTCGCCTCCCTCATTGCCATGATCGATGATAAGCACCCAGGGTGGTCTGGCTGCCTTCGGACAAACCGGCCAGCACCCGGCGCCATTCGTCCTTGACCCGAAAACTGCCCGGCGCGCCACGATGGGCATCCAGCGCCGCGCGCCAGACCCGGGTGACTTGTTCGACGTAGGCCGGGCTGCGTTGGCGACCCTCGATTTTCACCGCTTCGACGCCGATGGCCGTCAGTTCCGGCAGCAAGTCCAGGGTGTCGAGGCTGGTGGGTTCTTCCAATGCATGAAAGCGTTTGCCGCCGACCAGGAAGCGGCCTTTGCACAAGGTCGGGTAACCGGCCGATTCGTCAGGGGTGTAGCGATCGATCAGCACTTCGCTGAGGCGCGCGCTCAAACCTTCGGCGTCCTCGCTCCAACGCACGGCCTTGGCCGGCGAACAGACACCGCACAGGTTCGGCGACTCGCCGGTGATGTAGGAAGACAGGTGGCAACGCCCTTCGGCCATGATGCACAGGCTGCCGAAGCCAAAGACCTCGATGGGCACCGGGCTGCTGGCGGCGACCTGGCGGACCTGCGCCAACGACAACACCCTCGGCAGCACCGCGCGACGAATGCCGTAGCGCTGCGCATAAAATTCCAGCGCCGCGGCGTGGGTCGCCGAGCCCTGCACAGACAGATGCAACGCCAGTTGTGGATGCCGCTGGCTGGCGTAGTTGAGCACCCCGGGGTCGGCGGCGATCAGCGCATCCACGCCAAAATCGGCGGCACGATCCACCGCCCGCTGCCAGCGCTCCCAACCTTTGGGTTGCGGGTACGTGTTGACCGCGACGTAGAGTTTGCGTTGATGCTGGCGAATGTGGGCGACGGCGGCGTCGAACTGTTTGTCGTCCATGTTCAGCCCCGCGAAATGCCGGGCGTTGGTGTCATCGCGAAAGCCGACATACACGGCATCGGCACCTTGGCGCACAGCCGCTTTAAGCGCAGGCAGGTTCCCTGCCGGGCAGACCAGTTGCATGGGTAATCCTCATGAAAAAACGCGTCTCGACCATCGCCCGGCGCTTGTGGCGCGCCGTTCGAAAAAGGCGCTGCCAGTCTAGCGAGACCGGCAGGCACGGCCTTGACGGCAATCAATTGCCATCAATGCATCAGGTCGGCGAAGGACAGGAACATCACGTTGCCGTGCTTGAGCACTTGCTGCTCGCACTCAATCACCGCCAGCCCATCGGCCCAGCAGGCGGCGGTCAACATCGCCGAGCTTTGCTGAGGGTGCAACTGCACGCTCAACTGGCCATCGGCGCCGGGTGTCAATCGGGCCCGCAGGTACTGCCGACGCTTATTACGCTGCAACCAGTCGAACCCGGCGGGTACAGCCAACGGCACTGGCAGCACGTCAGTCACGCCCTGGGCCCGGAGCAGGAACGGACGCACCACCACCAACGCGGTAATCAGCGCCCCTGACGGGTTTCCCGGCATGCCGATCCAGGGTTTTCCGGCCACTTTGCCAAAGGCCAGTGGCTTGCCCGGCTGGATGGCCAGCCGCCAGAAATCCACGCTGCCCAGCTCCTCGATGGCCTGTTTGAGGTGATCTTCCTCGCCCACCGACACGCCACCGGAACTCAACAGCAAGTCGCATTCCGAAGACGCCAGGCTCAAGGCATGCCGGCTGGCCGCCAACTCATCGACCATGACGCCATAGTCGTGCACCTCGACGCCCCAGCCGCGCAACAACGCAGCGAGGCAATACCGATTGCTGTTGTAAATCTGCCCCGGTGCCAAGGGATCGCCCGGCTCACGCAGTTCGTTACCGCTGCTGAGCAGGCACACCTGCAACGGCCGATAGACCTCGACCCGGGCGAGCCCGGCGCCGGCCAGCAACCCCAGCTCTTGTGCGCGCAGGCGCTTGCCGGCCTTGAGCAACAGGCTCCCGCGGCGAACTTCCTCGCCCTCCTTGCGTACGTGATCGCCAACGGCTACGGGCGGGAACCAGACGCGCTCGCCTTCGACCCGGCAGCGCTCTTGCGGCACGACGGTATCGGCACCCGGTGGCAATGGCGCGCCGGTAAAGATCTGCACCGTTTGCTGCGCGAGCAAGGGCGAGCGCGCCTGATCCCCCGCCGCAATTCGCCCGCCAATCGTCAAACAGCCACCTTCCGCTGGCAGGTCACCAGCCCTGAGGGCATACCCGTCCATGGCACTGTTGTCCCAGGCCGGCAGGTTCACCGGGCAATGAATGTCCGCCGCCAGCACCCGCCCCAAGGCTTGATCCAGACGAACCATTTGCGCCAGGGGTGGCGGTGGTGCCTGGTCCAGCAGCCGGCTGATGGCCTCGTCCACCGGCATCAGGTGGCCGAGGTCGCACACCCGGCCGCTCATGTGCGTGTCTCGCAGGCGTCGATGACCCGCTGCGCTTGCGCTTTCAAATGCGGGGCGAAATTGCACGGGCCGGTGCGACTGTCCAATTGTTCGAGCAAAATCTTGTTCCAGGCGGTCCGACAGGCACCCGGTGAGCCAGGAACGCAGCACACCAGTACGCCATTACTCATCCCGGCCAGAGCCCGGGACTGCAGGCTGGACATGCCGATCTCCTCCAGCGACACCTGGCGGAACAGTTCGCCGAAGCCTTCCACATGTTTGTCCAGCAAGGGCAAGACCGCTTGCGGCGTGTTGTCGCGAGCGGTGAAACCGGTGCCACCGGTCATCAGTACCACTTGCACCTTGGGGTCGGCGATCCACCGGGAAACGGTGGCGCGGATCTGATAAATGTCGTCCTTGACCAGATCCCGATCGATCAACACATGCCCGGCGGTTTGCAGCAAATCCGTCAGGGTCTGTCCCGAGGTGTCGGTGTCAAAAGTGCGCGTATCGCTGATGGTCAGTACGGCGATGTTCAGGGGTTCAAACGTGCGTTGCGTCAGATGGGCCATATCCAGGCTTTCCCGTAGATGAGGGGTATGGTCCAAAGCCTGAACCGGAATAGCGAACGAGCCTATTCCTCCAAGGAGGTACCTCGTCGGGGGACATAAGTAGAATGTCCAGACACAAAACCTGTGGGAGCGGGCTTGCTCGCGAATGCGGTGTGTCAAACAACATTAATGTCGACTGACACACCGTTTTCGCGAGCAAGCCCGCTCCCACACGGTCCCTCATTGCTTTCAGGGCGCCAAGCGGCGCCGTTGCCATGCACCATCACGCAACCGGTAATCGAGTCGATCATGCAAGCGATCGGCCCGCCCCTGCCAGAACTCCAGACGTTCAGGGTGCAGGCAGTAGCCGCCCCAATGCTCGGGACGCGAGACGGTCTGGCCGACGAAGCGCTTGATGGTTTGCGCCAGCATCGATTCCAGCGCTGCGCGGCTGGCCAACGGACAGCTTTGCGGTGAGGCCCAGGCCCCCAGGCGACTGGCCATGGAACGAGTATCGAAGTACGCATCCGACAACGCCGGATCGAGTCTGGACACCCGCCCTTCGATACGCACCTGGCGCTCCAGCCCCGGCCAGAAAAACGTCATGGCCGCATAAGGGTTGGCGGCCAGTTGCTGCCCCTTGTCACTCTGGTAATTGCCGAAGAACGTAAAACCTTCATCGCTCAAGCCCTTGAGCAGCAGAACCCGACAGTGCGGCCGTCCTTCTGGGTCGACCGTGGCCAGCACCATGCTATTGGCCTCGACAGGCGCGCACTCGGTGTCGCGGGCCTGTTGCAGCCATTGCCGGAACATCGCCAGCGGATCGTCCAGCGCAACCTCCTCTTGCAGGCCATTGAGGGTGTAGTTGCGGCGCATTTGGGCCAGGGACAGGGGCATGACGGTGATCTCCGGAAGGTTTTACGCAGTGTGCGAGGCACTGCGCGATACCACCTTGACCGCCATCAACACTGTCGCCTACTTGAGACGCAGACGCCGCGCCAGTTTGTGCAGGTTGCTGGGGTCGACTTCCAGGATTCGCGCGGCGCTGGCCCAGTTTTCCTCGGACAGGCTCAGGGCCTGGAGGATTTTCTTGCGCTGGTAATCGTCGACGGCTTCGCCCAGGGGCTGGAACGGCAGATCAGCGGTGACGTCCGTGGATGGCTCGACCACCGCCCCCGATGCCGCCATCGCGCTGTCGAGATCGAGAATCTCAGGCTCCAGCGTCATGATCAACGCGCGACTCGTCCCGCGACTGAGCTGCTTCAACGCGGCCCGACTGATCACATGCTCCAGTTCGCGCACATTGCCCGGCCAGGTATAAAGCAGCAGCGCGCGTTCGGCCGCCGGCGACAGGCGCAAACCACGCAGGCCGAGCCGCGCCCGATTGAGTTCAAGGAAATGCCCGGCCAGCATCAACACATCGTTACCGCGCTCGCGCAGGGGCGGAATCGGCACCGGATACACCGAGAGCCGGTGATACAGATCGGCGCGAAACAAGCCGTCGCGGATGCTGTCCGGCAGGTGCCGGTTGGTGGCGGCGATGATCCGCACATCCACGTGCAACGGCTTGTCGGCGCCCAGGCGCTGGATCTCGCCGTTCTGCAGGGTGCGCAACAACTTCGCTTGCACACTCAAGGGCAACTCCCCGACTTCATCGAGAAACAGCGTGCCACCGTTGGCGGCATCGAAGCGTCCGGCACGGTCACTGGTGGCGCCGGAAAAGGCGCCTTTGACATGCCCGAACAACTCACTCTCTGCCAGCGACTCCGGCAAGGCGGCGCAGTTAACGTGTATCAGCGGCTTGTGATGGCGCCTTGAAAGACGATGCAAGCGCCGGGCGAACAGCTCTTTGCCGACGCCGGTCTCGCCCAACAGCAACACCGGCAGATCGGAGTCAGCCAGTACATCCAGCTCATTGAGCAACAGATGCAACACCTCACTCTGGCCGAGGATCTCGCCCTCCTCGACCGGCATGCGCAAGTCCTGGGGATCGCTGCGGGACAGACGCAAGCTGCGGTTTTCCTGTTCCAGACGGGTAACCCGTACGGCGGCTTCGATCTGCAAGGTGCAGCGCTTGAGTTCCTCCCGCGCGCGGCTGTCGAAGGTCCCGGCGTGCAGCGCATCGAGGGTGATCGCGCCCCAGATCCGTCCCTCGACATACAGGCTTACGCCCATGCAGTCATGCACCGGCAGCGGTTCGCCGACGTGGTTGTCGAGCAAGCCGTCATAGGGGTCCGGCAGGCGACTGTCGGGTTCGAACCAGGTCGGCTCGCGCGACGCCATGATTGCCGCCAGCCGCGGATGCTGGGCGATGACGAACCGGCGCCCCAACGCTTCATGAACCAGCCCCACCGTCGCAACGGGCCTGAGGCTGTCGTCATCCAGGCGCAACAAGCCCACGGCGCCACTGTTGAAGTATTCGCGCAAGGTCTGGACCAGTCGTTGCAAGCGTACGGCATTGGGCAACTCGACAATCAGGTCGGCTGCCAGGCTTTCTCGCAGCATGGTAGTAATCACCCTCTATGGTTGGATTCACCCTGAAGCATCAGGGTGCCTATCACCACAACTAAAAAATAATCCATGGTTTTCAACTATTTAAATATGGCATGCCGGATGCAATGGGTCTGGGGAACCCGTTGAAACCCAAACAAGGAACCCTGATGAGCCAGCCCCTATTGGAACAAAGCCTCGGCCAACTGGCCTGCGACATTCCCGGTGCCACCCGGATCTTCCATACCTTCAAACTGGACTTCTGTTGCGGCGGGCATAAAAGCCTGCGTGAAGCGGCCCTTGGCAAACACCTCGATCCGGTCCTGATTGCCGATGCCTTGCAGGTTCTGCAAGACGCCGGCGAAACCCAGCACGACTGGCGCAACGAGCCTTCGGAGCTGTTGATCGCCCATCTTCTGGCGCGCTACCACGCCCGCCACCGCGAGCAACTGCCGGAGCTGATCCGACTGGCCCGGCGCGTCGAGCAGGTCCATGGTGCGCGCAGCAGCTGCCCCAACGGCTTGGCCGACCTTCTGACCGACATGCAACAGGAACTCGAAGGCCACATGCTCAAGGAAGAACAGGTGCTGTTCCCGATGCTGCAACAAGGCATCGGTCCTCAAGCGGCGCCGCCGATCCAGGTATTGCGCTTCGAGCATGATCAACATGGTGAAGCACTGGAGAAAATGCTCGCCCTGACCAATCACATCATCCCGCCGGCCGATGCCTGCAACACCTGGCGTGCCCTCTATCGCGGTCTGCTGGAATTCAAAGACGACTTGATGCAACACATCCATCTGGAAAACAACGTGCTGTTCATCAATGCCCTGAACCCCCGCCATTGATCGATTGCCGGCCACACCCAACCCGCGCCAACCCATTGGTTGACGCGGGTTGGGTGTGGCCGGGACAGCTTGCGATCAACCATGCCAATAGAACATGGCCTTGGCCAGGATCACGATCAACACCATGTGTCCGAGGATGCTGCGGCGAATCCAGCTTGCGCGGGTCGCGGTCAGGCGCCCGTGGGTCAGCCAATAGGCCAGCAACAAGTAATGACCGATGATGCTCAGGGCCAACAAAATTTTCAGGCTCAGCAACGTAGCAAAACTGCTGGCCAACGGCTGACTCAATGCGCCCCGGTACTGCCACGCCAGGCCGATGCCGGCGCCATACAACAGCAACACCATGCCATGCAGCACTTTGCGCGAGCGCACGGCAATTGCCTGATCCGCCGTCACTTGCGATACGTCCGTCAACTGCTGGCGAGCGCGATGCCAGATAACCACCTCGAAAAACAGCGTACCGATGAAGGCAATCGCCGCCAGCAAATGCGTGACCAGTAAAAAGGGATACATCAGCGGCTGCCTCCATTCATTCGCGTATTCATCCCGGATGACCGTCGACCCGGGCCCGCAACAGCATCGGCCCATAGCGCCAGGCATACAGCGCAAACGCCAGCGCCCAGCACAGGCCCGCCAACCACAATGCGGCCAAGGGGAAAAACAGGATCAACACCACCCGGCTCAGACACGCCAGGTTGAGCAGAATGAACGCCAGGGTCATGCCCGAGGGCGGTTCCAGGGGACGACCGGTGTGGCCGAGGCTGACCCGCGCGATCATCGCCAGCACCAGGCCAGCCATGGCCCCGATGGTCAGGCAATGCACCGCCAGACTCGGATTGATCGGCACGCCGAAATGCCACAGCGCCATCCCGAGACACGCCACCGCCAGCCAGCCATAGGCCAGATGCAACGACCACAGCAACGGCACGCGCCAGAGTGCCCGGTCATGCCAGCGCACCAGACGCACCAGATGCCCCGCACCCAGCACCGTGAACAGCAGGCCCACCCAGACATTGGGGGCAAGCGCCGGTCCTGCGGCATACAACAACGCCACCAGCAGCGAACCGACCAACAGCAGTCGATCCAGCCAGGGCCAGGCGGCAACGCCTTCCACCCGACCAAGGCCGCGCTGGGTGAAGAACGGAATCACCCGCCCGCCGATCAACCCCATCATCGCCGCCACCAGCCAGATGCCGGTCAACACGCCCTGGCGCTGCCAGCCTTCATGCCCCTCGACCAGGCCGGACAGGGACAACCCGTCGGCCACGGCCAACAACAGCAGAACCAGCACAATCGGGTAGTTACGTTTCTGCCGCACCTTCCACAAGGTGAAGCCCATGAGTGCCGCCACCGCCAACGGGAACGCCAGCTCCAGCACCGCAAGCAACGGCCACGGCGCATTGGCCAGCCAGGCCGCCCGCGCCAATAACCACAGCAACGCCAGCGCGGCCAACGGTTTGCCGCTGAGGCCGGGGCGACCGGTCCAGGTCTGCACCGCCGTCAGCAGAAAGCCCGCGATAATCGCCAAGCCGAACCCGAACAGCAATTCATGCCGATGCCAGCCCAGCCAACCACCCGCCGGCTGCCAGTTGGAAATCGAACCACTGAAGGCCGCCAGCCAAAGCGGAATGGCCAGCACCGCCAACAGGCAGCCGGCGAGGAAAAACGGCCGAAAGGCCAGCCGAAACAGCGGCGTGATTGCCATCGCTTTACGGCGGTCAAGCACTTGCATAAAACCACTCCTCTGCCTTGTTGCCGACCTGGCGCCGACTCGCAGGCGCCGAGGTAAATCCTGGGGCAATGATCGGGCATTACCGATCCCTTGCCTTTGTCGCAGATCAAGTGTGCAAGGGGCGTGCCCCCGATGCTCATTCGAACCTGTTTGGACTGGGAGCATGGTGGCCCTGTGGCGAGGGGGCTTGCCCCCGTTGGAGTGCGAAGCGCTCCCAGAGCCGGCATCCGCGGCGCGTCAGATAGAACCCATCAGCCGGTTTTACGACTGCTGCGCAGCCGAACGGGGGCAAGCCCCCTCGCCACAAAGGTGATCGGTCGCCAGGGTAAAAATGACCATTTGAGGGTTATTTAAACCCCACACAGCATAGTCTTTTTTACCCTCACGCCTGAGAGCCCCAATAAACAAGGTCCTCCAAGCCTGGCCCGCGTCTTGCTCTGCATGGGCAACCTTTTAAAAATCCTGGATCCCTCTCGATTACCCGGAGTCGTCATGAAAAAAGTCATCCAGCCACTGGCCTGGTTTGTTGTGCTGACCTCAATCCTGGCCTTGGCCAGCGGCGTTTCCCTGGGTCTCGTCTGACCTGATCCCCCCTTCCCAATCTTCAGGATGAATTCTCATGGTGCTTCATCGCGTCCATCACCAGATTCTGCGCAGTCATCACTTGTTCGAGCCGTTGAATGAAGAACAGCTGGATGAATTGATGAGTACCAGCCACTTGCTGAGCATCGACAAAGGCGAGCCGTTGTTCCGTCAGGGTGAGCCGGCGGATTCGTTCTATTTCATCATTGCCGGCGCGGTGAAGATCTACCGACTGACACCGGATGGGCAGGAGAAAGTGTTCGAAGTCATCAGCGACCGGCAAACCTTCGCCGAGGCGATGATGCTGATGGACACCCCGAACTATGTGGCCTCGGCCGAAGCGATCTGCCCCACCCAGCTCTACCGGTTATCCAACAGCACCTACATGCGCCTGCTGCAGAGCAACAGTCGGCTGACCTTTGCACTGCTGGGCAAGCTCTGCGTTCGCTTGCATCAACGGGTCAACGAAATCGAGACCCTGTCATTGAAAAACGCCACCCACCGGGTCGTGCGTTATCTGCTGACGCAATTGGTGCGCCAGCAAACCGTTGACTGCCAATTCGAACTGCCGATGGCCAAGCAACTGATTGCCGGGCATCTGTCGATCCAGCCGGAAACCTTTTCGCGGATCATCCGTCGCTTGATCGATGAAAACATCATCACCCAGGACGGCCGTCAGATCGCCATTCTTGATCGCATGCGCCTGGAACAGTTCGAGTGAGCGCCATGCCCGTCTGCCTGTATTGCCAACATGCCAACCCCCCACAAAAAGTCGAGTGCCGCCAATGTGGCATGCCCCTGCCGGCACTGGCCGAACGTGCCGGGGAACGTCGCCAGCGCCAATTCATGTGGTTTTGCGTTGGCCTGACGATCTTCTGCGTGACGATGTTTTTCTGGCTGCCGCGCAGCATCAGTTGATGCTGCGTTGATCACCGGAGTTCAAGACTGGGTCAGCTGACGGTACAACTGCGGCAAGCGCAGGGGTAATTGCTCAGGCTGACGGATCAAGGTGTAGCCATTGGCGCCGAACATGTACGGCAGGTAATCCCCGGCCTCGCGATCGATCGTGATACAGAACGGCGTCAGCCCCTGACGCCGCGCCTCCAGCACCGCTTCGCGGGTGTCTTCGACACCGTAGCGCCCTTCATACAGATCCAGATCATTCGGTTTGCCATCCGTGAGCAGCAGCAACAGTTTGCTGCGCCGCTTGCTCATGCCCAATAGTTGCGTGGCCTGGCGAATGGCCGCGCCCATGCGCGTGTAATACCCCGGTTTGAGCCCTTGAATACGACCTCGGGTGGTGTCGTCATAACGCTGGGTGAACGCCTTGAGTTCCTGCATGCGCACTTGCTGACGACGCAGCGAGGAAAACCCGTACAGGGCGAAATCATCACCCAGCACCGACAAGGTTTCGCCGAACAGCAGCAGGCTGTCGCGGATGACGTCGATGACGCGATGCTCATCGTTGAGGTGGGCGTCGGTGGACATCGACACATCGGCCAGCAACAGGCACGCCAGGTCGCGGCGGGTCTGCCGCTGCTCCATGAACAGACCGCGTTCGGCGCACTGACCGTGCTCGCGCTCAACGTGAAAATCCAGCCAGGCCTGCATGTCCAGCTCTGAGCCCTGGGGTTGCTGGCGTAACCACTGGCGATCATTACGCAGGTGCTCGAACTGGCGCCGCAAACGGTGCGCCGAGGCCTTCAGTCGAGACGGCAACGGCTGTGCCTCGCAGTCACGGGGCACCATCATTTGCAGATTGACGAAGCTGTCCTGCATTTGTTGTTTGCGATAGTCCCACTCCGGCAACTTGATGCCCTCGCCCAAGGGAATGTCGTCGATATCGGCCGGTGGTAAATCCAGGTGCAGTTTGAGACCGCCACCCTTGCGTAGACGGGTGCGCGACAGGGTCAATTCATCCAGGTCATCGGCGACTCGAGCGGCGTCCGGGTCTTCGCTGTCGTCCGACCAGCGATCCAGGTCCACGTGCTCGCTCCAGCTGAACAGGTTTTCCAGGCGCACCACCAACAGCCCGCCATCGCGGGTGCTTTCGTCGATCCGCGTCGCGCGTTTACGCCCGCCTTTCTGTTCGCCGGGTGGCGTGGTCAACGACTCTTCGGACTCATCGCCCAGATCGGCAGCCTGGGGGCTGGCGAGGTTTTGTGGCGGATACAACCACAGCGGCAGCGGCCACGCCGCCCGTTCGCTACGGGGAAAATGCTCGACACTGCCGGGCTCGCGCAACGCCTGGCATAACGCCCGTTCCAGTGCGGCTTCGCTGGTGTTCAACGAGGCCGGATCGGGGCGCAATTGCAGATGGGCATCGACCAGTCGTTGGTAACGAGCACGCAGCGCGGGATAGCGTCGCAGCAGCTGTTGCGTCCAGCGTTGATTGTCCCGGCCCCAGTGGCGCATCGGCCCGGCTTGTGCCGCCAGCAACGCGAGCCAGCGATAGAGTTCCTCGTTCAACGCCACTTCAGGAAACACCGCCAGGCTCGACGGCAGCCGCAAATTGCTCGCGTCGCACCACGCCAACGGCACTTGTTTGCAGGTGCCGGCGATCTGCTGCAACACGTTGCGGCGCAGCAGCAGGTCGCGGTCGCTGGCGGCTTCCACACCGACGCCATTGGCACCGCCCATGGCGCGAAACAACAGCGCCAGCGGGCGTTGCTGGCTGGCCAGTTCAACCCGTGCTTCAGGGAAGTCCGGGCTCGCGCGCCGGGTGATGAAACGATGCCAGACACTGCCTACCCACTCTTCCAGTTCGACGGTAAACGCCATGATGCTTGCCCTTGCTGGAAACCAAAAAAACGGCCCGCTGTATCAGCCGGGCCGACCTTTTCTAGCTATTGCACTCGTTCATGAAGGCACAACCGCAGCCGGGGCGCGCAAGGCTGCGCGGCCACGTTGCTTGAAGCTGAACAGGTAACAGATCAGCCCGGCGAAGAAGCCGAGACCGGCACCCAGACGGGCCCAGAACAGCACTTGCAGATGCTCGACCGTGGACATGAATGGCAACGCGACCCCATCAGCCTGCCAACGTTGCAGGTAAACCTGTACGACACCGGCCGCGGTGAGGAACAGCGTGATCATCACCATCGACAGGGTCATCAACCAGAAGCCCCAGATTTCGAGGGTCTGCGAACGCTCGTCACCGGCTTCACCCAGCCCGCGCAAGCGTGGCATGGCGTAGCTGATCAAGGTCATCACGATCATCGCGTAAGCACCGTAGAAGGCCAGGTGACCGTGGGCTGCCGTCAATTGCGAACCGTGGGTGTAGAAGTTGACCGGCGCCAGGGTATGCAGAAAGCCCCAGACACCCGCACCGAAGAACGCCGTGACCGTGGTGCCCTTGGCCCACAGTGTGGCGGCGCGGTTCGGGTGTTGCCGACGACGGTTCTTCACCATGCTGAAGGCAAAGATCACCATGGCCAGGAACGGCAGCGGTTCGAGCGCGGAGAAGATCGAGCCGACCCATAGCCAGACCTCGGGCGCACCAATCCAGAAGAAGTGGTGACCGGTGCCGATGATCCCGGTAATCAGCGCCATGGCGATGATCACGTAGAGCCATTTCTCCACGACTTCCCGGTCGACCCCGGTGATCTTGATCAGCACGAAGGCGAGCATCGCACCCATGATCAGTTCCCACACGCCTTCCACCCAAAGATGCACCACCCACCACCAGTAGAACTTGTCGCGGGCCAGGTTGCCGGGGTTATAGAAGGAGAACAGGAAGAACACCGCAAGGCCGATCAGCCCGGTCATCATCACCATGCTGACCGTGGTCTTGCGTCCTTTGAGCAGGGTCATGCCGATGTTGTAGAGAAAGCCCAGGCACACCACCACTATGCCCATCTTGGTGATGGTCGGCTGCTCCAGGAACTCCCGGCCCATGGTCGGCAGCAACTCGTTGTGAGTCAGCCTGGCCAGGCCCGCATAAGGCACCAACAGGTAGCCGAGGATCGTCAGCACACCGGCAGCGGCGAATACCCAGAACAGAATGATCGCCAGCTTCGGGCTGTGCAGTTCGCGGTCGGCCTCTTCCGGAATCAGGTAATAGGCGGCGCCCATGAAACCGAACAGCAGCCAGACGATCAGCAGGTTGGTGTGCACCATCCGCGCCACGTTGAAGGGAATGATCGGGAACAGAAAGTCTCCGATCACGTATTGCACCCCCATGATCAAACCGAACAGTACCTGACCGAGAAACAGCATCAGGGCAAACACGAAGTACGGTTTGGCCACGGCTTGCGAGGCGAATTTCAGATGTGGATTGGCAATGCTCATCTCTCAGCCCTCCTTGTTTGGCGGCCAGCCATTGGTGTTGATGTTCGAGCTCCATTTGAGGAACTCGGCGATGTCATCCACCTCTTGCTCGCTCAACTTGAACTGCGGCATCGCTCGCCGGCCCGGTACGCCCAGCGGCTGCATTTTCATCCAGGCATGCAGAAAGGGTTTGAAACCCGCCTCCCCGCCGCGCCGCTGGAACACGTTGCCCAGCTCAGGTGCGAAATAGGCGCCCTCGCCCAGTAATGTGTGGCAGCCGATGCAGTTGTTTTGCTCCCAGACCGTCTTGCCGCGAATCACTGATTCGGTGAGCTGCGCTTCATTGCTGCGCACGGGAAAGGTCTGTTCCGTGTGATAGGTCAAGGCCAGGAATATCAGGAAGAAGAAGACGCTTCCCCCGAAGTAGATATTCCTGGCCATGCCTTTGGTGAAGGTCTCTGACATGGTCGCTTCCTCTTTGCTTGGCGTGCCCATGATAGAAAGCGAGGGGGTAAAACCTGCTTGATGGCGATCAAGAAAGGCAGATGGTTTTGGTCGGGTATAGATCGTATGGCTGACGGAGATCTAATGTGGGAGCGGGCTTGCTCGCGAAGGCGGCGTGTCAGGCAACATCAATGTCGACTGACACTCCCTCTTCGCGAGCAAGCCCGCTCCCACATTAGAATCGCGCTGTTATTCCTTCAGCGGAACGACACCAGTGTCAGCCCTACAATGGCCGCCAACACCAGCGCCCAGCTCACCATCAACCGCCGCCACAATCGGGGGGCATGACGCAGTTCCATAAAACCATCGGTGATCAGCCAGGCCTTGCCAACCGCCACCAGCAAAATGGCAATGGACAGCAGTTCCGTCGCGCCCACCTGTGCCAGCATCACCGTGCACACGCTTAGCGTGGCCAGCGCTGCCCAGCAGACGAGCAAAAACCTGGACGCCGACATCAAAACCTCCGTCAATTCAGGACGTAGACCAGCGGAAACAGCACGACCCAGATCAGATCGACCATGTGCCAATACAGCACGCCCGATTCAAGCCCGCTGCGGTTGGCCGCGTCATACAGGCCACGACGGCAACGCTCGGCCAGCCAGCCGAGGATGAACATGCCGAGCAATACATGGAGAAAATGAAAACCGGTGAGGATCCAGTAGAGGGTGAAAAACGTGTTGTGCTCCATGCCCAGCCCCGAGGCCAGCAAGTGTCGGTATTCCGTGAGCTTCAACACCACATAGACACTGGCGGCGAACAAGGCTGCCAGCAGATAGACAGCGCCGTGGCGTGACCGGGAGCGCTTGACCTGCTCCTGAGCCAGCGCGGCGAACAGCCCGGCGGTGAGCAGGCTCAGGGTCATCGCCAGGCCGGTAGAGGTGTTGAGCAACAGACGGCTTTCGCTGAACAGTTGCGGCTTGAGTGCCTGGGTCACGGCGAACGCCAGAATCAGGATAGCGAACACCGACAGCTCGGCCAGAATGAAAAACCACATCGCCAGATCGCCCGGCAGGTGGCCACGCGCAACGCCCCTGGACTCAGCCGAAGTGGACATCAACCACGCCCATCAGCGCCGCGACCGTCAGCGGATCATCGCTCAGCGGCTCGGCCAGGCAGGCCATGCACGCTTCACGCGGGTTCATGCCGGAGCGGATCATTCGCGCGGTGAAAATCAGCAACCGCGTCGAGGCGACTTCCTCAAGATCATGTTGATCCAGCCTTCGCAGGGCCTGCCCCAGCCTGACCACTTGCGCCGCCAGCGCGCTGTCCACCTGCGCTTCCCGGGCGACAATACGCTCTTCATCGGCCACCGGCGGATAGCCGAAACGCATCGCCACGAAGCGTTGTCGGGTGCTGGGTTTCATGCCTTTGAGCAGGTTCTGGTAGCCGGGGTTGTACGACACCACCAGCATGAATGACGGCGGCGCCTGCAACACTTCGCCGGTGCGTTCCAGGAACAGCTCACGACGATCATCGGCCAGTGGATGCAGTACGACCACGGTGTCCTGCCGCGCCTCGACCACTTCGTCCAGATAACAAATGCCGCCTTCACGCACCGCGCGGGTCAGCGGTCCGTCCTGCCACCAGGTGCCCTGGGCACCGATCAAATGACGACCGATCAGGTCGGCGGCACTCAGGTCGTCATGGCAAGCCACGGTGTACAGCGGCAACTTCAGCCGATGGGCCATGTGCTGGACGAAACGGGTCTTGCCGCACCCCGTCGGGCCTTTGATCAGTACCGGCATGCCGTGTCGCCAGGCTTGCTCGAACAGCGCCTGCTCATTATTGAGCGGTTGATAGAAGGGTTCGCAAGACTGGATTCGGTCCATGGGCTGTCTGTTCCAAAAGCGGATTCAAGCCACACGCTACGGGCCCCTGCGACAACCTGGCAAGTGACATGGCCAGCAAACTTGATCGCGGTCAAGCGAGCATTGGCCTGCTCGGGCATAGCCTTGCACGGCACTAAGAACCTGCGTTCTGCGCTGCCGTTTCAGCACATCGCAAAGGTCTTGCCTGAGGAGAAATGGAATGCTGATCAGCAATAGAAAAACGTTTGCTCTGACTGTCGCCACACTGTGTTCGGCGCTGGCCCTTGCGGTGACTCATGCGGCCCGGGCCGACGAGCCCGCTGCTGCCGTGGCCAGCCCGCTGATGGTCAAAACCGCCGGAGCGCCCGACATGAGTCAGGCCGAGTTCGACGCGTCCAAGGAAATCTACTTCCAGCGCTGCGCCGGCTGTCACGGCGTGCTGCGCAAAGGCGCCACGGGCAAACCACTGACGCCGGACATCACCCAGTCTCGCGGCCAGCCGTACCTGGAGGCGTTGATTACCTACGGTTCACCGGCGGGCATGCCGAACTGGGGAACATCCAATGCGCTGACCAAGGATCAGATCACGGCCATGGCCAAGTTCATTCAGCACACGCCGCCCACGCCACCGGAATGGGGCATGGCCGAGACGCTGAAAACCTGGAAAGTGCTGGTCAAGCCCGAGGACCGTCCGAAGAAGCAACTGAGCACACTCAACCTGCCCAACCTGTTTTCGGTGACGTTGCGCGATGACGGCAAGATTGCCCTGATCGACGGTGACAGCAAGAAAATCGTCAAGCTGATCGAGACCGGTTATGCGGTGCACATCTCGCGGATCTCCGCCTCCGGTCGCTACCTGCTGGTGATCGGTCGAGACGCCCGGATCGACATGATCGACCTGTGGCCGGTGGAGCCGACCAAGGTCGCCGAAGTCAAAGTGGGCATCGAAGCGCGCTCGGTGGAGACCTCCAAGTTCAAGGGCTACGAAGACAAATACACCATCGCCGGCTCCTATTGGCCGCCGCAGTTCACCATCATGGATGGCGAAACCCTGGAGCCCAAACAGATCGTCTCGACCCGCGGCATGACCGTCGACAAGCAGGAATACCACCCGGAACCCCGGGTCGCGGCGATCATCGCCTCCCACGAATGGCCGGAGTTCATCGTCAACGTCAAGGAGACCGGCAAGGTCATGCTGGTCAATTACCAGGACATCAAAAACCTCACCATCACCTACATCGATGCCGCGCCGTTCCTGCATGACGGCGGTTGGGACAGTACGCACCGCTACTTCATGACCGCCGCCAACAACTCCAACAAAGTCGCCGTGATCGACTCCAAAAAGCGCAACCTGGCAGCCCTGGTGGACGTCGGCAAAACCCCTCACCCCGGTCGCGGCGCCAACTTCAATCACCCGACCTACGGACCGGTCTGGGCCACCAGCCATCTGGGTGATGACGGCATCTCCCTGATCGGTACCGACCCGGTCAAACACCCGCAATACGCCTGGAAACAGGTTGCTTCGCTCAAGGGCCAGGGCGGCGGATCGCTGTTCATCAAAACCCACCCTGACTCCCGTCACCTGTATGTCGACACCACCCTCAACCCGGACGCCAGGCTGAGCCAGTCGGTGGCGGTGTTCAACATCGACAAACTCGACGCCGGCTACACCGTGCTGCCCATCGCCGAGTACGCCGGCATCAAGCAAGGCGCCATGCGGGTCGTGCAGCCGGAATACAACAAGGCCGGCGATGAAGTGTGGTTCTCCGTATGGAGCGGCCAGACAGACGAATCGGCGTTGGTGGTGATCGACGACAAAACCCTGAAGCTCAAAACAGTCATCAAGGACAAACGACTGATCACGCCCACGGGAAAATTCAACGTCTACAACACCCAACACGACATTTATTGAGCTCCATCAATGAAAGGAATCCTCATGAAAAATACCCTGCTTTCACTGATCGCCCTGACCGGCGCATTGAGCCTGCAACCGGTGGTGGCCCAAGACGCGCCGGAGCTGTTCAAGAGCAAACCCTGTGCAGCCTGCCATTCCATCGACACTAAATTAGTCGGCCCGGCACTCAAGGAAGTAGCCGCCCGGAACGCTGGCGTGGCCGGGGCCGTGGACACCCTGGCCAACCACATCAAGAACGGCACGCAAGGCAACTGGGGCCCGATACCAATGCCGGCCAACCCGGTGACGGATGACGAAGCGAAGACACTAGCGACTTGGGTCCTGAGTCTCAAATAGCCAACGGAGGGCGCCATGATGATTTATCGACACGCAGCGGTTCTGGCGGCCCTCCTCCTCTTTTGCGCAACCTCGGTTGCGGCGCCTGACGCCAAGCGTCAGGCCCAACTCACACACCTGCTGGCCCAGGACTGTGGCGCCTGTCATGGGTTGCACATGACCGGCGGGCTGGGTCCCGACCTGACCCGCGCAACCCTGGCCGGCAAGTCCCGGGACAGCCTGATTGTCACCGTCACCCAAGGCCGCCCCGGCACCGCGATGCCCGGCTGGGGCCCATTGCTCAGCCCGGACGACATTCGTTGGCTGGTCGATCTTCTTCTCCAGGGATACCCCGCACCATGATCCGTTCAACCCTGCTTTTAGCGGCGACCGGCCTATTGTTGTCCGCGTGTGTTCAGCCACCCTTGCGTGGTACCGGCGATCTGGGCGTGGTGGTGGAGCGCGCCACCGGCAGCGTGCAAATCATCGAAAGCGATACCCACACCGCACTGGCCCGCCTCGAGGGTTTGGGCGATCTGTCCCATGCCTCGGTGGTGTTCTCCCGCGATCAGCGTTATGCCTATGTGTTCGGCCGCGACGGCGGGTTGAGCAAGATCGACCTGCTGACCCGACGCATCGATCAACGGGTGATACAGGGCGGCAACAGCATCGGCGGCGCCATCAGTCAGGACGGCAAACTCATCGCTGTGTCCAACTACGTGCCCGGCGGCGTGAAGGTGTTCGATGCCGAAACCCTGCAATTGGTGGCCGATATTCCCGCGACACCGCTCGCCGATGGCAGCAAACGCTCACGGGTGGTGGGCCTGGTCGACGCGCCCGGTCAGCGGTTTGTGTTCAGCCTGTTCGATACCGGCGAGATCTGGAGCGCCGATTTCAGTCAGGGCAGCACGCCACGGATCAGCCGCTTCACCGGCGTCGGCCAGCAACCCTATGACGCGCTGATTACCCCCGATGGTCGCTATTACATGGCTGGGCTGTTCGGCGAAGACGGCATGGCGCAACTCGACCTCTGGCATCCCGAGCGCGGGGTGCAGCGAGTGCTCGGTGATTACGGACGCGGCCAGGCGAAGTTGCCCGTCTACAAGATGCCGCATCTGGAGGGCTGGGCCGTTGCCGACAACCAGGCCTTCGTACCCGCCGTCGGCCGTCATCAGGTGCTGGTGATGGATTCCCGCACCTGGCAGCAGACTGCTGTCATCCCGGTGGCCGGCCAACCGGTGTTCGTCACGTCGCGGCCGGACGGTCGGCAACTGTGGGTCAATTTCGCCTACCCGGACAACGATCGGGTTCAGGTCATCGACAGCGAAACCCACGCCGTGGTCGCCGATCTGCGGCCGGGGCCGGCGGTGCTGCACATGGAGTTCACCGCGCGCGGCGACCAGTTGTGGCTGTCGTTACGCGATGGCGATCAGGTTCAGGTCTGGGATCCGTACCGCCTGAAGCAGCTGAGCAACCTTCCCGCCACCGCGCCGAGCGGCATCTTCTTCAGCAGCCGCGCGCAAAAAATGGGCTATTGAAATGAACCTCGACCTGCTCAGCCGCCAATTGATCGACCGCTTCCAGCACGGCATGCCGCTGTGCCCGGAACCTTACAAGGAGATGGCGCGGATTCTCGGTTGCCGCGAGGACCAGGTGATGGCGTGCCTGGAAGCAATGGATCAGGCCGGCACCCTCTCACGGATCGGCCCGGTGTTCGAACACAGTCGCGCCGGGGCCAGCACCCTCGCCGCCCTCGCCGTACCCGCCGAACGCCTGCAACAGGTCGCCGAGCGCGTCAGCCAATATCCCGAGGTCAATCACAACTACGCACGGGAGCATTTCTACAACCTGTGGTTTGTGCTGACCGGGCCTGATCGCCCACACATCGAACGTGTTCTCGAACAACTTGAGAACGACACCGGCCTCGTGCCGCTGGATCTGCCGATGTTGACCGCTTACCGCATCGACCTCGGTTTTGCCTTGGGAGAAGGCCCATGAAGCCGGGATTGAGCCCCGAACAGACACAGGCCTTACGAAGGCACCTGGAAGACGGATTACCGCGTGTTTCGCGCCCTTATCAGGCCCTCGCCGAACGGATAAACGCCGACGAAAACCAGGTGCTCGCGCAAATGCGCCAGTGGCACGAACAAGGGCTGTTTCGTCGAGTCGGCCTGGTACTCAACCATCGCGCGCTGGGCTTTACCGCCAACGCCATGCTGGTGCTGGATGTTCCGGACGCGCTGATCGACGAAGTCGGCCAGCGTCTGGGCCGGGCGCCTGGTATCACCCTCTGCTATCAACGGCCGCGGCGCCTGCCGCAGTGGCGCTACAACCTGTTCTGCATGGTTCACGGGCGCCAGCGCGCGCAGGTCGAGGCGCAGATCCAGGCATTGCTGGAAGAACACCTGCTGAGCGACCTGCCCCATCAACTGCTGTTCAGCACCCATGCCTTCAAACAATGCGGCGGGCGCTTTGCCCCCTCGCCAACAGGAGCGCCCCTCCATGGATGACCTCGACCGTCGGCTGATCAACCGCTTGCAACTGGGCCTGCCGCTGGTACGCCAGCCGTGGCAGGTACTGGCCGACGAACTGCAGAGCACCAGCACTGAACTGCTCGATCGCCTCCACGCGCTGCTGGAAGACGGCGTACTCACGCGCTTCGGCCCGATGTTCGACATCGAACGCCTCGGCGGCGCCTTCACTCTCGCGGCGCTGGCAGTGCCGGAAGAGCGTTTCGAAGAGGTCGCCGGGCAACTGCAGGCCCTGCCTGAAGTGGCGCACAACTATCGACGCGAACACGCCTGGAACATGTGGTTCGTGCTCGCCTGCGCGACCGAACAAGACGTCACCGAAACCTTGCAATACATCGAAACCCTGACCGGTTTGCCGCTGCTCAACGTGCCTAAAGAGGAGACTTACCATGTCGGTCTGTACTTCCCGGTCTGAAGACACCCTGGCACACCGCCTGATTGAACTGACCCAGGCCGGCCTGCCGCTGCTGGATGACCCGTGGGCCTGGCTCGCCGAACAGCTGGACCTGAGCATCGAATCCACCCTGGATCTGCTCAAGCGCCTGCAGGCCGAGGGCGCGATCCGGCGTATCGCCGCCGTCCCCAACCACTATCGCCTGGGCTATCGCCACAACGGCATGACGGTCTGGGACGTGCGCGATACCGACATGCCGCGCCTCGGTGCGCTGATCGGTGCGCAGCCCTTCGTCAGTCATTGCTATCGACGCCCGCGACGAACCGCGTGGCGCTACAACCTGTTCGCCATGGTGCACGGTCGCAGCCGCGAGGAAATCGACAGTTACCGCGATCACCTGCACTACTTGCTGGGCGATGCCTGTGTCGCCGACGAGATGCTGGTGAGCAGTCGCATCCTGAAAAAAACCGGTTTACGGCTACCGCCAACGCCACGCTGAACACGCACTGGCCCAAGGAGATTTACATGTTGAGGATCAGCCAATACCTGCGTGCCCTGACCGGCCAGGCGCCAGCCCCCAGAACCAGCCCACCGGGCAGCAACCGGCCGCCGGTGGTGATCTGGAACCTGCTCAGGCGCTGCAACCTGACGTGCAAACACTGCTACGCCACGTCCGCCGACAGCATCTTTCGCGACGAACTGGATACGCCCGCCGCACTGACCGTGATCGACGATCTGCACGACGCCGGCGTGAAGGTATTGATTCTTTCCGGCGGTGAACCGCTGTTGCGTGAGGATCTGTTTGTGCTCAGTGCCTACGCCCGCAGCAAGGGTTTCTTTGTGGCGTTGTCCACCAACGGCACGTTGATCGATGAGCAGAATATCGCGCAGATCCGCGCGGCGAATTTCGACTATGTCGGGATCAGCATCGATGGCCTGGAAGCCACCCATGATGCGTTCCGTCAATTGAAGGGCAGCTTCGCCAGTTCCATGCGGGCGATCCGGCTCTGTCGCGAACAGGGCATTCGCGTCGGCTTGCGCACCACCCTGACCCAGGAGAATCATGCGCAACTGCCGCAATTGCTGGGGCTGATACGCGAGTATGACGTGCAGAAGTTTTATCTGTCGCACCTCAATTACAGCGGTCGCGGCAAACGCAGCCGCCAGCTCGACGCCCGGCAACAGATGAGCCGCGAAGCGATGACGCTGATTTTCGAACGGGCCTGGGAAGACATCCAGCACGGTCGCGACAGCGATTTTGTCAGCGGCAACAACGATGCCGACGCGATTCTCTTGCTGCACTGGGTGGGCCTGCATCTACCCGAACATTACCCGCGCCTGGAACACATGCTCCGCGCCTGGGGCGGCAACGCGTCGGGCAGCGGCATCGCTAACATCGACAACACCGGCGAAGTGCACCCCGACACCTATTGGTGGCAGCACTCGGTGGGCAATGTCCGGCACACGCCGTTTCGCACGCTGTGGCTGGACCGCCCGGACGCCTTGTTGCAGCGACTGCGCGTGCATCCGCGGGCCGTCAGTGGCCGCTGTGGTCAATGCCACTGGCTGAGTATCTGCAACGGCAATACCCGCACCCGCGCCTGGGCCGAAGGGGATCTCTGGGGCCAGGACCCCGGTTGTCACCTCAGTGATGCAGAAATTGGCATGCCGCCATTAACGACCATCCCTTGCGTCATGCACTGAAGCACCCGCCTGGCGAGCCATCTGACAAAGGATGGGGCCGGCCCACCTGATGAAGCACCAAGGACGTCCCATGCATCCATCGATTATTTTACCGGCTGCACTTGAGTCCCCGTTCAGACCGGGCGAAGTCGCCCTGGTCGGCGCCGGCCCCGGCGATCCACGCTTGCTGACCCTGCGCGCCTGGAGCCTGTTGATGCAAGCCGACGCCGTGGTTTACGACCGCCTGATCAGCCCCGAGCTGCTGACGTTGATCCCCCTCACCTGCGCCCGGCATTACGTCGGCAAGGCCAGTGGCTGCCATAGCCTGCCCCAGGAACAGATCAACGAACTGCTCGCCGACCTCGCCGATCTGGGGCAGCGTGTAGTCCGGCTCAAGGGTGGCGACCCGTTCATCTTCGGCCGTGGCGCCGAGGAGTTGGAGTATCTGCTGCAACGCAACATTGACTGCCAGGTGGTCCCCGGCATTACTGCCGCCTCCGGGTGTAGCGCTTACGCTGGCATTCCGCTGACCCACCGGGATCTGGTCAACTCCTGTCGATTCATCACCGGGCACCTGCAACACGATGGTGAGTTGCAATTACCCTGGAGCAGCCTCGTCGACAGCAGCCAGACCCTGGTGTTTTACATGGGGTTATCGAATCTCGGGATGATCGCCCGACGCTTGATCGAGGCCGGAATGCCCGCCGATACGCCGGCGGCGCTGATCAGCAATGGCACGCGATCCGACCAGCATGTTGCCCGTGGCTTGCTGCATCAACTGCCGACCCTGGCGCTGGATTGCCCACCGGGCATTCCGACGCTGACGGTAATCGGCACAGTGGTCGACCTGTTTGCGACCCAACAGCAGGAATACCCGGCGCGCTTTTACTCCGTTCCAGTGTTGCAACGCCACGGTAAGGTGGCGATATGAAGCGCATGCTGCTTGCCCCATTGTTATGGATCGGTGCGGCCCATGCCGGTGCAGCGGTTCCGCCCTCCGACGCGGCCGTCAATCTCTACCAACAGCATTGCCAGCGCTGCCATGGCGCCAACCGTCTCGGCGGTACGGGACCTGCCTTGCTGCCGGAGAGTCTGAGCCGGATCAAACCCGACGAAATCCGCAGCGTGATCCAGGACGGTCGTCCCGCGAGTCAGATGACCGGGTATGCCAACGTGTTCAACGCCACGCAGATCGACGCGCTGGTGGATTACCTTCAGCAACCACCCACCACCCCACCCAGCTGGAGTAACGACGACATTCGCGGCAGTCATTCCATTCTCGCCGATATCAACAAATTGCCCGACACACCTCAGCATGGCGCCGATCCACTGAACCTGTTTGTGGTGGTGGAAGCCGGCGACCATCACATCGACATCCTCGACGGCGACCGCTTTGAAGTGCTGGCGCGGTTCGCTTCGCACTTTGCCGTGCATGGCGGGCCGAAGTTTTCACCGGATGGACGCTTCGTCTACGTGGCCTCTCGCGATGGCTGGATCAGCCTGTATGACTTGCACAACCTGAAACTGATCGCCGAGGTCCGCGCCGGACTCAACACCCGCAACCTCGCAGTGAGCAAGGACGGCCGCTGGGTGCTGGTGGGTAACTATTTGCCGGGCAACCTGGTGGTGCTCGATGCCCGTGATCTGTCACTGGTCAAAACCATTCCGGCGATCGGCCAGGACGGCACCGTGTCACGGGTCAGCGCGGTCTACACCGCGCCGCCACGGGACAGCTTCATCGTGGCGCTCAAGGACGTGAAGGAAGTCTGGGAACTGCCCTGCGCCGGCACACCGGACTTCGAGCCGCGCCGGATCCATGCCGAGGATGTACTGGACGACTTTTCCTTTTCACCGGATTACAAGCAACTGCTGGCCACCTCACGCAAGGCCAAGGGCGGCCAGGTGATCGACCTCGACAGTGGCCAGGTGGTCACCGACATTCCGCTGCCGGGCATGCCGCACCTGGGGTCCGGGACTTATTGGAAACGTAACGGTGAATGGGTGTTCGCCACGCCGAACATCAGCAAGGGGCTGATCTCGGTCATCGACTTCAAGACCTGGAAACTGCTCAAGGAAATACCGACCCTGGGGCCTGGTTTCTTCATGCGCAGCCACGTCAACTCGCGGTATGCCTGGACCGACGTGTTCTTCGGCCCCGACAACGATGCGATCCACTTGATCGACAAACAGACCCTGGAAATCGCCCACACCCTGCGCCCGATGCCCGGTAAGACCGCCGCCCACGTCGAATTCACCCGCGACGGTCGCTACCTGCTGCTGAGTATCTGGGCCACCGACGGTGCGTTGATCGTCTATGACAGCAACACCCTCAAGGAGGTCAAGCGCCTGCCGATGAACAAGCCGTCGGGCAAGTACAACGTGGGCAACAAGATTGAGTTTGTGGAGGGCACTTCGCATTAGGCTTTGTGCCCCTAATGCGGGGACAACTCAAACCTGTGGCGAGGGGGCTTGCCCCCGTTCGACTGCGAAGCAGTCGCAAAACAGCAGACGGCGGTGTAACTGAAACATTGTGGTGGAGAGTTAAAAGAGGGGCTGCTTCGCAGCCCAACGGGGGCAAGCCCCCTCGCCACAGGGATCTCGCCCACCTCCGCGCAGCATCACCCCAAGGTATAACCGTTATCGACTTTCCAGTCCTGACCATAAACACCCCGCGCGCCTTGGGACAGCTGAAAGACAATCACGTTGGCCACCGCTGACGCATCGAGGAAATGACCGGGCAGCAGACGTTTGCCGAGAGTGTCGGCAACCTCGTCGAGTTCCCCGTCGGTCAACCCCAGGTTGTCCCACATCGAGGTCGCGGTCGGCCCCGGGGAGACCAGATTGATGCGCACGTCATAACGCGCGAATTCCACCGCCAATGTGCGCGCCTGCGCCGCCAGCGCGGCCTTGCTGGCAATGCAGGCGGCCAGACCAGGATAGCTCGAACCGGTCAGGAAGCTGCCGACAAACACCACCGAAGCCGGACTCGCCAACTCCCCGCGTAACGCCGCCAGGGTATTCAACGCCCCGGCGCCGTTGACCGCCCACTGGCGCTGGAAGGCCGGCATGTCGAGGCTATCGGCCATTTCGGCGATACCCGCGTTGGGCACCAGATAATCCACCGGCCCCAGCGCCGACGCATGTTCGGCCAGCGCCTGCAGGTCATCCTGACAGGTCACGTCACCGGCACACCACTGCAGGCGCTCGCCATAGATCTGCTGCAAGGCCGGCAATTCACCGATTGTCCGTGACATCGCCAGCACCTTGACCCCGCGTGGCAACAGTGCGGCACACAAGGCCAGGCCTATCCCGGAACTGGCGCCCGTGACCACCGCCAAACGATCCTGAAACTCGGTTCTCATCATTTCCTCCTGGCATCGCGGACGCCAGCACTGGGGACTTCAAACGGTACGTGAAAACCGGCCTTTTTGATCAGCGCCCAAATAGGCATCAAACGCCATCGCCGCGCTGCGCATCATCAAATGCCCGTGGGGCAGCAACACCAACGCGTCTTTGTGAATCTGCAGCAAGCCATCGCGAACATGCTCGTCCAGCTGCCTCAGCGCATCGGCAAAGTAATCGGCAAAGCAAATGTCATGGCGCGCTTCAAACTTGCCGAAGTCGATCCGGCCGTGGCACATCAGATCGCTGATCACTTCACGGCGCAGCCGATCATCGGCGCTCAACCGGTAACCCCGATGCACAGGCAACAAGCCTTGATCGATACGGGCGTAGTACTGTGAAAGCTCCTTGACGCTCTGGCTGTAGCTGTCGCCGACCTTGCCGATGGAGGACACCCCGAGACCGATCAAATCGCAGTCGGCGTGGGTGGAATAACCCTGGAAATTGCGCTGCAACGTGCCATTGGCCCGGGCCAGCGCCAACTCATCGTCCGGCAAGGCGAAATGGTCCATGCCGATATAGATATAACCGGCCTCGGTCAGACGGCGGATAGTCAGTTCAAGCAACTCCAGTTTGCGCTCCGGCGGCGGCATGTCGGCCGAGCGAATCAGCCGTTGTGCCCGCACCAATTCCGGCAGATGGGCGTAGCTGTAGGCGGCAATCCGGTCCGGACGCAGCGCGATGATTTTGCCGAGGGTGACATCGAAACTCTCCACGGTTTGCAATGGCAGGCCGTAAATCAGATCGACACTGATCGATTTGAATCGCGCCTGGCGCGCCGCAGCGACCAGTGCATGGATTTGCTCTTCACTTTGCTGCCGATTGACCGCAGCCTGCACGTCGGGATCGAAATCCTGTACGCCAAAGCTCAGACGATTGAACCCCAACTGGCGCAACGACTGGATCTGTTGGGTATTGATGGTGCGAGGGTCGACCTCGATGGAAAACTCATGCTCATCGCTGTCATCCATGTCGAATGCCTGGTGCAGGCAGTCCATGAGGTCAGCCAGTTGTTCGCTGGTCAAATAGGTCGGCGTGCCACCTCCCAGGTGCAGTTGCGTGAGTTTGCGGGTGCGGTCGAACAAGGCGGCTTGCATCGCGATTTCGCGCTTGAGGTACGTCAGGTACTCGACGGCGCGGTGGGTTTTCTGGGTAATGATTTTGTTGCAGGCGCAGTAGTAACAAAGGCTTTTGCAGAACGGGATGTGGATGTACACCGACAGCGATTTTGGCGTTGTCGCCTGGTTGCTGTCCGAGGCCGCACGCTGATAGTCATCGACGGCGAACGCCTGGTGAAACTGCGGCGCAGTCGGGTAAGAGGTATAGCGCGGTCCTGGGAGGTCGTACTTTTCGACCAGGGCGCGATTGAAATCAAATGAAGTTGTCATGGTCAACCCACTCGCAATGGGACGGATGCCCCGCACCGCCCGAGTCCTTTTCAAACAGGTTGCAGACGGCATCCACATGCGGCCGACCGGCCGGAAGAATACTGATGAAACGGTCAGACAGCTCGATCAACCCGTCACGGCTCAACTGCTCCAGCACAGGCCAGGCGGCGGAAAAGTACTGGCGAAAAATGAGTCCATAGCGCCTCTCGATAGCCGGGATATCCAGCTCCAGATCACACGCCAGGCGTTCCATGACCCTGTGGCTGGCCTGATTCCCCGCCTCACAGCGCCAGCCACGACTCGTCGGCAATTGGTCCATGTCCAGCTGCTGCTGATACCGTTCCGGCTCGTCGGTGTTTTGCGCATACAAATCGTCGATCTGACTGATAGCGCCCAGACCGAACCCGATATGGTCGCAATAGCCGTGACGGGTAAACCCCTCATGATTGCGACATAACCGGCCGCGCTCCTGAGCAATCGCCAAATCGTCATCGGGCCGGACAAACTGCCCCAGGCCAATGTAGTGATAACCGGCGCCGATCAACTGCTCAAAGCAGATCCGGCGCATGGCGCCTTTATCTTCCTCGCTGCAAAACGCCCGGATTCTGTCTGCGGCCTTTGGCCGATAGCGCTGAGGTGGCCGGGCATAATCAAACACCAGCAGCCGGTCTGGCTCCAGCTCGATGATGGTTGCCAGTTTCAGCGCAAAACTTTCCGGCGTCTGCCAGGTATGGCCATAACCCAGATCGACATTGATGGATCGATAGCCGAAGGTACGAGCGGCATCGATAAGCGAATGGATCGGTGCCGGGTTCTGGTAGCAGGCCACCGACATCGCACTGTCGGCACCGATGTCCGGAACGCCGATGCTGACATGGTTGAACCCCAGGTCACGCAGCATGCCCATGGTCGACCAATCCGTATGGTGAAGGTCCACTTCTATGCTGTAGTCACCGCATTCATGTCCAAGAAAGTTGAATCGGCCACGCAGGTGATTCATCAAACGGTTCAGGTGGGCGATGGCGGGTGTTCCGCCCCCCAGATGAAACTGCTCGACCCGCTGCCCGGAGCCCAGATGACAACCGACGAGGTCGATCTCATGTTGCAGACGCTGAAGATAGTGTTCGACCCCACTGTGCTCCCATGAACTATCGCGAGGGGACCACAAGGCAGGCTTGAGGTTAGAAGGCAGTTGCACGTTCAGCGACAGCGGACGGCACTTCTGACGGCTGACGCGCAATGCACGAAGCAGATCCAGAGAGCCGATGCCGCCATGAAATTTTTCAGTGTCTACATGGCAGTTGCGGTCGAGCACGCCTTGATCACACCGGACGTTCAGCTCACCGGGGTTGTGAAATAAATTGAGCATATCGGGTCTCCGAGACTGGCTGCGGACCGCCAGTGTCGGAGTCTGGCGACCAATGCTCCTTGATTTGCATCAAGCCCGAGCGAAGTGCTTGTGGCGCGACAGACACCAGACAAGCCCGGTCACCACGTCAGGTAAAACATCCACTTGGCCAACAGTACGATGACGATCATGTGGCAGAACAGGCTGCCATGGATCAAATGCAGGTAACGAGCACTCATCCGGCCACTTTTGAACAGAAACATGGCGACCAGGAAATGCAGCAGTACGCTGACGGCCACCACGATCTTCAACATCAGCAATGTGCCAAGCGATGAGGCCACTGGTGTGGCGAGGACCGGTAAATAGCGCAGCCAGACCATCCCCGCCCCGGCACCGAACAACACCAGCAAGACCCATGGAATCAAGGTGCGTGCCCGTCGGCCGATACCCTGCTCGATCAGCAACATGACCTTCACGGGCAGCTGTTTACGGATACTTTCAAGGAACAGGACTTCGAAGAACACCGTGCCAATGAAAATCAGCGCGGCAAACAGGTGCAACGTCAGAAACAGCGGATAGAGCATGGGGTTCTCGCTCTCGGTACAGCTGAACATAAGCCTGCAGGGTATTGATTTCGCTGCCGGGGTCGAAACGGTCTGTCTTCAGCTTCCGCGCAGAATACAGAGCCGGCCGACTCATGCGGTTGACATCAATCAAGTAATCCAGACAAGGCCATTGCTCGCCGATTTCCATCGGCCTCTGACACCGCAGCGTTTTACCGTACGCTGAGTCATTGATGCCCGGGTATCGGACTGCTTGGGCGTTTTACATTGCGTTTTCGCCTTGCCGAGTCAGGGCTCGCAATGCGGCTCGGTTGAGGCAGCCGGGGCGTACGCAGTAACAGGCTGATTTGCTCTGCGCTGACCGCTCTGCTGAAAAAGTGCCCCTGAATTTCATCGCAGCCGTTTTCACGCAGGAAGGTTTGCTGCTCTTCGGTTTCGACACCTTCGGCAATGACCTTGAGGTTCAGTTTGTGCCCCAAGGAAATCACTGCGGTGGCGATGGCTCTGTCATTCTCGTTGTCGGGCAGATCGTGCACGAAAGACTGGTCGATCTTGAGTCTGGCGATCGGGAAGCTTTTCAATGCTGCGAGGCTGGAGTAGCCGGTGCCGAAGTCGTCGATCGACAGACTGATCCCCATTGATTGCAGTTCCTTCATTTTGCTGATGGCTTGCTGAAGGTCTTGCATGATCAGACTTTCGGTCAGCTCCAGCTCAAGGTACATCGGGTCCAGCCCGGTTTCCTGCAAGGCATGCCTCACCCGGTCGATCAGGTCCCTTTCGACGAACTGGCGTGCCGAAATATTCACCGACATGGTGATCGGCGGCCAGCCCGCATCCTGCCAGTCCTTGTTCTGTTTGCACGCGGTATGTATCACCCAGTCGCCGATGGGCACGATCAACCCGGTCTCTTCGGCCTGGGGAATGAATTTGATCGGAGACACCATGCCAAGTTCGGGGTGCTGCCAGCGGATCAGTGCCTCTACGCCGATGATCTGACCTGACTGCAAATCCACCTGTGGCTGGTACAACAGCAGGAACTCGTCATGGTTGAGTGCGTTTCGAAGCCCGTCTTGCATGGCGAGCTTGCCCTGATCCTTGTTATTCATCTCGCTCGTATAGAACTGGTAACTGTTGCGCCCCAGTTCCTTGGCCCGGTACATGGCGGCGTCCGCATTGCTGAGCAACGTGTCGGTATCGCTGCCGTCCGCCGGGTAGGTGGCCAACCCCATGCTGCAGGTGACGTGGAGTGTATGTCCGCTGAGCTGAATCGGCCGCAGGATGGCTTCCTGGATTTTGTGCAGGGCTGGAGTGACGCCGTCGAGGTCCGAGGGCTGGTCGAACAGGATGATCACAAACTCGTCGCCACCCAGTCGCACGACGGTGTCGGTACGGCGTACACACTCCTGCATGCGCTGGGCGACGGTTTTCAGCAGTACGTCTCCAGCGCTGTGCCCAAGGCTGTCATTCACCAGTTTGAACTTGTCCAGATCGAGAAACACCACGGTCACCAGCCGGCTGTAGCGCTGGGCATACAGTATTGCCTGCTTGAGACGGTCTTCGAGCAATGTACGATTCGGCAGCCCGGTCAGTGCGTCATGGTCGCCCATATAGCGAATGCGTTTTTCGGTCAGTTGGCGTTCTATCGCAATGCCGGCAAGAGGTGTCGCCATGTCGATCAGTCGCGTCTCGGTCGAGCTGGGGCTGCGGACAGTGTTGGAATACAAGGCAAACGTACCCAATACCTTGCGCTCATGGGACAGAATCGGCGTCGACCAGCAGGCGCGAAATCCATAGGGCGCAGCGGCTGATCGATACTCCTCCCACAGCGGATCCAGCTCGATATCCGTGACGATGACCGGCTCTCGTCGATACACCGCGGTGCCGCATGAACCGACACTCGGACCGATCGCAGTCCCGTCAATGAGCTGGTTATAGGCCTTCGGCAAACTGGGGGCAGCCCCGTGCAGCAGGTGCTTGCCATCCTCATCCAGCACCAGGATGGACACCATCATCCCCTCCAGTTGGGACTCGACCAGGTGAGCCAGGCTCTCGAGGACCTCTGCAAGCTCGGTGCTTCTGGCGATCAGCTCCAGGACATGACCTTGTCCGGCACGGATGATGGCTTCTTGTTCTAATCGGTTGTTTTGCAGGGCGAGCCGCTCTGTGGCGATACTCAATTGGACCGTCTTTTTTTCCAGCTGAAGACGGTCTTTGAGGAATTGATTCACCGCGCGAGCCATGCTGCCGATCTCGTCCTTCCCATGCTCCGCCATTATCAAATGGGTTTTGTCAGTGTGTTCCTGACGTAATTGCCGGCTGATTTCATTCAGGCGCACGAGCACATGACGGCCCATGAAGACCCGGGTCACAAACCAGGCGAATATCAGGCTGGCGCCCAGCATGATCAGTACCCATCGCTGGCTACGATTTGAGGCCTCGACCAGACGTTGCACGGCTTCGCGGTAATCTTCGGTGTAAGCACTGGATTGCTCACGGGCCACCGCGACCAGAACCCCGGCCTCATTCTTCAGTTCCTCATTGAAGCGCTGTATGACGTTGCGCTGATTGATGAGCCTCAGACGCAGGGAGAAGAGATCGGCCGTCTCCACATCAGCGTCGGGTAACTTGTCTGCGGCGCGTGACAGGCGCTCATATCGGACCCGCAGTCGTTGCACGGCATCACTGTCATTAGCCCGCGGCAGATCGAAAAGTAACACCGCCAGTTCCAGGCTGATCCGGGTCTGGGTCGCGGTCAACCGGGCGGCGTGATCATCCAGGGTTTGCTCGAAGGTGACCTCGGTTTGCAACAGGCTTTCTCGCAATTGCGCAACGATGTTGGCAGTATTGCGGAACAACTGACTCGACTGATGCATGTCGAGTATCGCCACGCCACTGTTCGCGGCAGTCAGCTCCTGCACCAGTTGATCAAGGGCTTCAAGCTGTTCGACGGTCGCCGCATAGCTTGAGCGCAGGGTGTCGGGGGAGCGGGTTGTCAGAAGCTGATCGGTCTGGCGTTCGATCAGCAAGGTACGCTGCACCATGTCTTGCCCGTTTTGCATACGGACCAGTCGTTCATCCGTCAGCTGGCGGGTGGCGCTGTTTGACGTGCGCAACGCGTAGACCGCCGTTGCACCGCCCGCCAGGATCAGCAGCGCCAGCGTCAGGAACGCCAGTGTGAACTGGGCGCGCAACGATTGCGGCAATAGCCGGCGTCCGAGCCGGGAAGTAACGTCCAATGTCATGGATTCCATTGGTGGCGATAGATGTCTCGATAACCATTGTCAGGGTCGTACTGGAATTTCTTCCCGCCGTCGAAGGCGATATTGTCGGCATTGACCAGGTGAATCGGCGCTACGAAGCCGCTCACCGGCTGACCTGCAAACAGCCGGTTCAATTCATCCATCACTTGCCAGCCATGCAGGTTGAGCGGCTCGGCCACGGTGACGGTCTGGTAGGTTTTTGCCTGTATGCGCAAAAAAGCCGAAGCGCTGCCATCACCGGCAGACAACAGACTGATGCCGTCACTGGGTATTGCGGCGTTGGTCAATGAGGCAATCGAGTAGTCGAAATAGATATCGTTGATGGCCAGTGTGTGGGTCCAGCGCTTGCCATAGCGCTGAAGCAGCTCCTTGGTGATCGCCGGCATCTTCTCGCCACTTTCGGAGATCGCGACATCGCGCACTTCCAGCACCGTACATTCCTGACAGGCCCGAATGACGTTTTCCATGGCCTTGGCTTTCGCCATGGCGATGCTGTATTTGGAGTCGGTCAGGATGACCACGCCGGCGTGTCCGTTTGACTGTGCCACTGCCGCCATGGCCGTAAGGCGAGCCACTTCGAGCGGGTCGGTCGTGACGTTCATGGCCACCGGCGTGCCGTCGATCGGCCCGGGACGTGCCCCGGCGTGCCAGCCAACCACCGGCACATCCCTGTTGGCGAAGAGGATCAGCGCCGCATTGTTCTCAAGGGCATCGGAGCCGCACAGAATGAGGCCGTCGGGTTTCTCTGCCAGGGCATCGGCAAAGGCCTTTGCGCGCCCGGCCGATGATCCAGCGCCATCGAATATCTTCAGCGTCCAGCCCATGGCCTTGGCTGCCTCGCGAGCGCCCTGCGCGACTCCGACAATGCCTCCATTACGCAAATCTTCCGCGACAAGGGCGATGCTCTTGCCCCGCAGGGCTTGCGGGCCGGATTCTGGGCCGCTCCAGCGAACGGCTTCGAGGGTGGCCCTGGAAACGATTTCCTGCGCTTGAATCACCGTTACCGTGGCGTTTTCGACACCCGTCGCGGTTGGCAGGTTCTGACCGTATCCGGGCGTTGCCGTGAAAAGACAGAAAACCGTAATTGAAGCCATCCAGAGTAGCCAGGGCCTGAGTAACCAGGGCCCGATCAGACAGGTTCGATCACCGTATGTGATGCCGGGTATGGAGCCGATGGCGCGATCATAGTCTGGCATGGCGTCCCTTTTTGCCAAGAGTGCAGCGTGCACTATCCGAAAGGATAGTCGGTTCTGCTGTCATCAGGTATTCGGTGGGTAAAAGTGCGCGAACTTTAGTTTTACAGTACTCATCCTTTACGCAACTTTGAAAGATGTTCTTCATAAGCACGACTGAATTCGCGCCTGAATAAATTGCGCGGCTACTCACTTTTTAGAATAAAGCCTATAACCAAAGATACTAAATCATGACCTCCGATCACCTATCTTGAAAGGCCTCGGTGTTCACCCCACTGGTCGGAGAGTTTCTTGACAAGAATTGAACAGCGCTAACACTTCCTTGAATTGTAAGGATTAGAGATGACGCCAAAGAGGCGTTGGGCAGAAGGTTAATCCGCAGGAAACGGATTCAGTCGTACGGTGCGTCATGTATTCGAGACGACCGACTGACGCCCAAACACGAGGCAGAGGCAGAGGAAGCCGTGCATGGCAATCACGCAAAACAACCGTTTGGTGCAGGTCGATTGTCCCCTCGGCGGCGATGTCCTGCTGCTGCGGAGCATGGAAGGCAGCGAAGAATTGGGGCGGTTGTTCCATTACGAATTGAACCTCACCTCCGAAGACCGGGCGATCACGTTCGACCATTTGCTGGGCAAGCCGATGGGCCTGACCCTGGAGCTGCACGACGGCGGCAAACGCTACTTCCACGGCATTGCCTGCAGCTGTCGACAACTGACCGGCCACGGCCAGTTCGCCGGCTACCACGTCAGCCTGCGGCCCTGGTTCTGGCTGCTCACGCGCACCTCGGATTGCCGGATTTTCCAGAACAATACGGTGCCGGACATCATCAAGCAGGTGTTCCGCGACCTCGGTTTTTCCGATTACGAAGACAGCCTGAGCGGCAGCTACCGCAAGTGGGAATATTGCGTGCAGTACCGCGAAACCAGCTTCGACTTCGTCAGCCGCTTGATGGAACAGGAAGGGATCTATTACTACTTCCGCCATGAGCAAGCGCGTCATGTACTGGTGTTGGCCGACGCCTATGGCGCCCACTCCACGGTGGCCGACTACGACTCAGTGCCGTTCTACCCCCCCGATCGGCAAATGCGCGAGCGCGATCATTTCTACGATTGGCAACTGGCGCGGGAAGTCCAACCCGGTTCGCTGGAGCTCAACGATTACGACTTCCAGCGCCCCCGCGCCAACCTTGGGGTGCGCTCCAGTGTGTCGCGCAGCCACAGCAACGGCGACTACCCGCTCTACGACTACCCCGGTGAATACGCACAGAGCAACGACGGCGAGCACTATGCGCGTACCCGCATCGAAGCCATCCACAGCCAGTTCGAGCGCGTACAACTGCGCGGCCGTGCCCGCGGGCTGGGCTCCGGCCACCTGTTCACGCTGACCGGTTACGAGCGCGAAGACCAGAACCGCGAATACCTGGTGGTCAGCGCGCGCTACCACATCCACCAGGAGCCCTATGAAAGTGGCACCCAGGATCTCTCCGAGCAGTTCGTGGGCGAACTCGCTTGCATGGATGCCAGCCAGGTTTTCCACCCCCTCCCCCTGACCCCCATGCCGATTGTCCGAGGGCCGCAGACCGCGGTGGTGGTCGGCCCCAATGGCGAGGAAATCTGGACCGACCAGTATGGCCGGGTCAAAGTGCACTTCTACTGGGATCGCCACGACCAATCCAACGAGAACAGTTCCTGCTGGATGCGCGTCTCCCAGGCCTGGGCCGGCAAGAACTGGGGGGCGATGCAGATCCCGCGAATCGGTCAGGAAGTGATTGTCAGTTTCCTCGAAGGCGACCCGGATCGGCCGATCATCACCGGCCGCGTCTACAACGCCGAGTAGACGGTGCCCTACACGCTGCCGGCCAATGCCACCCAGAGCGGCGTGAAGAGCCGTTCAAGCAAGGGCGGCTCACCGGCCAACTTCAATGAAATCCGCATGGAAGACAAGAAAGGCGCGGAGCAACTGTTTATCCACGCCGAGAAGAACCAGGACATCGAGGTCGAGAACGACGAGACCCACTGGGTCGGCCACGACCGCAGCAAGAGCATCGACAACGACGAAACCGTGCACGTCAAACACGACCGTACCGAAACCGTCGATAACAACGAGACCATCACCATTGGCGTCAACCGTACCGAAAGCGTGGGCAACAACGAGGACATCAGCATCGGCGTCAACCGTACGGAACGCGTCGGCAGCAACGAGACCATCAACATTGGCAGCAACCGCACGATCAGCGTCGGCGCCAACGAAACCGCGACCGTGACCCTGCAGCGCACCCACGCGGTAGGTATCAACGAGACGATCGCTATCGGCGCAGCGCAGGAAGTTGTCATCGGTGCCTTTCAAACGGTGAATGTCGGGGCCTACCAAAACGTCAATGTGGGCCTCTACCAGTCGACCAATGTGGGCGCCAACCGCTCGGTGGACGTAGGTGCCAATCTTTCAACCACGGTAAAGGCAAACGAATCGCGCAAGGTCGGTGCAGGACGCACGACCGACATCGACAAGGACGATGCGCTGACGGTGGGCAAGGACCTTGTCATCGATGCCGGTGACTCGGTGACCATCACCACCGGCAAAGCCAGCATCGTCATGAAGAAGGACGGCACCATCAGCATCCGCGGCAAGGACATCACCATAGACGGCTCTGGCGCGATCAACATCAAGGCCAATAAGAACGTGGTGATCAAGGGACGCAAGATCCTGCAAAACTAGGAGTCACGCGTATGACGGTTCAATACCCACTACCCACCCAGGCCCGCATCGATGGCGTGGTCATCGGCCTCCTGCTCGACCTGCCGCAGGCCAGTGCGCCCCTGGTGACCTACCCCGGCTGCCCCGAGGAACAGAGCATCGCCGCCCGCAGCACCACCCTGCTCGCCCCTGAGGACATCGGCACCCAGGTGGCGCTGATGTTCGAAGATGGCGACCCTTTCCGCCCGCTAGTGATCGGTCGCCTGCTTGGCCAGGCCGCGGCGCCCGCACCGGTTGCCTGCGTGCAACTGGACGACCAGCGCCTGGAATTGAGTGCCGAACGCGAGATCGTGCTGCGCTGCGGCAAGGCCAGCATCACCCTGACCCGCGCGGGTAAAGTGATTATCCAGGGCGCCTACCTGTCCAGCCGCTCCAGCGGGGTCAACCGCATCAAGGGTGGTTCGGTGCAGATCAACTAGACAGGTATTCGGCCCATGGAACTGCTCAACGCCAGCAAACTGCTTGCTGCCTATACCCAGGGCACGGAGCCCGATGGCCGCGAATCCCTGGTGGTGGTGGCCAAAGGCACTTTCAATCTGCCGCTGGACGGCCGCGCGGCGACCCTCGCCGACAGCCAGCAACCGCTGCTGATGGCCGATACCTTCCTCGGCGAGCCTGGTCTCAGCGCCCCGCTGCAGGAAATGGACTTCGCCCCGGTCAAGCCATTCTGCGATGTGCTGGTGCGCGGCAAGGCCTATGCCCCAGGCGGGCGGCCCGTGAGGCAACTGGCTGCGGGCATTCGCGTCGGTCAGATGAGCAAAGCCTTTTCCGTCCTCGGCCCCCGGCAGTGGCAACCGGGGCTGTTGGGCGTTTCTCCCGGCTTGCCGCAGCCCTTCACCGAGCAGCACATCTCTTATGCCCAGGCCTTTGGCGGCAGTCATCCGATGGCCAAAGACTCCGAAATGCGTCACTGCTACCTGGACAATCCGACCGGTTGTGGCTGGTTCCCAAGCCGCGTGGGTAGTGCTGACATCGTTGGCATGCCGATGCCGAACACCGAGGAATTGGGCAAGGCGATCGACAGTCCCTCTGGCGACTACCGCCCGATGGCCCTCGGCCCCATCGGCCGTAGCTGGCCGCAACGCGCCCGCTTCGCCGGTACTTATGACGAGACCTGGTTGGCCGACTGCTTTCCGTTTCTGCCGGGTGATTTCGACCGCCGCTACTTTCAGGCGGCCCCTGACGATCAGCAGATCCAGTATCTGCGAGGCGGCGAGGACGTGCTGCTGCTCAACCTCACGCCCCAGGAGCGCGCGGGCTTTCGCATCCCCGAAATCGACGTGCCGGTGACCTTCTTCCTGAAAAAAGGCGGTCATGAGACTGTGCAGGCGGTGATCGATACCCTGCTGATCGACACCGACGCGCTCCAGGTGCAACTGACCTGGCGTGTCGCCCGTCCGCTACGGCGCAACATGTTCGAGATCGCTCAGGTGCTGGTCGGCACGATGTCCACGGGCTGGTGGCGCGCCCGTGAACTGGGCAAGGATTACTACCCGTCGCTCTCCTCCCTGGTAAAAGGCAAGCACGCACCCGAGGAGGCGAACTGATGACCGCGCTTTGCATCATCGGCTCCGGCATGGTCAGCGCTGTCGGCCTCAGCGCACCCGCGAGCTGCGCGGCGATCCGCTGTGCCATCGACAACTTCCAGGAAACCCGCTTTATCGACCAAGGTGGGCAATGGCTGATTGCCGCCAGCGTGCCTTTGGAACAGCCCTGGCGCGGCCGCACCAAGCTGATCAAAATGGCCGCCCGCGCCATCGCCGAGGCACTGCAAAGCACCCCCAACGTCGACCCGGAAAAGACCCCGCTGTTGCTGGGGGTGGCGGAAGTCGAGCGCCCCGGCCGCCTCGATGGTCTCGATAAGGGGCTGCTGCACGCCATCGAAGCCGAACTGGGCCTGCGCTTTCATCCCGGCTCCAACGTTATCTCCCGCGGCCGGGTCAGCGCTGCCGTGGCCCTGCTGAATGCGCGCACGCTGATCTACCAGGGCGGCCATCGCCATGTGTTGATTGCCGGCGTCGACTCCTTCCTCAGCGGGCCGACCCTGGCAGCCTTCGAAGAACGCCAACGCCTGCTCACCAGCCAGAACTCCAACGGATTTATCCCCGGCGAAGGCGCCGCCGCCGTGGTGCTGGCCGCCCCCGTCGCCAGCCAAGAGCCGCAATTGGCCTGCATCGGCCTGGGGTTCGGTATGGAGAAGGCCACGGTGGAGGCCGAAGACATTCCCCTGCGCGCCGACGGCCTGACCCAAGCCGTACGCGCCGCCCTGAGCGAAGTCGGCTGCGGGTTGGAGCAAATGGATTATCGGCTCACCGACATCTCCGGCGAGCAGTACTACTTCAAGGAAGCGTCCCTGGCCCTGAGCCGCACCCTGCGCGTGCGCAAGGAGTTCTTCCACCTCTGGCACCCCGCCGACTGCATCGGCGAAGTCGGCGCCGCCATCGGCCCGGCGATGCTCGCCGTGGCACTGGCCGCCAGCCGCAAGGGCTATGGCGAAGGCCCGAATATCTTCTGCCACTTGGGCAACGACGCCGGCGAACGCGCCGCCGCGATGCTCAGTTACCAGACTGTGAGGGCTGCGTGATGGCGAATGAGGTCTACGCCAACAATATGGAAGTTTCTTGCAAGGCGGCGGCTGGCAAGTCGATCGCCTGCTTTCCGGATGTCTGCTTCACCCCACCCCAGGCCCCGCCCACCCCGCTGGGGGTGCCGATCCCCTACCCCAATACCGGCATGGCCAAGGACACGACCAAGGGCAGTCGTACGGTGAAGATCAGTGGTAAGGAAGTGATGCTCAAGAACAAGAGCTACTTCAAGACCAGCTATGGGGATGAGGCCGGTTGCGCGCCGAAGAAGGGCGTGATCACCAGTAAGATCAAGGGCAAGGTGTACTTCACCTCCTGGTCGATGGATGTGAAGTTCGAAGGCGAGAACGTAGTGCGACACATGGACCTGACAACCCACAACCACGCATCATCACCTGGTAACACACCAACGTGGATGCATGTGGATGCGATAGCGTTCGACGCCAGCGAAGGCCAGGTCTGCAAAGACGAGCAAAACGCTGCCGAGGATAAATGCAAGGATGCGAAAATACGTCCCAAGCGGGAGACCGAGAGAGGCAACAAAGTACCGGATGGAATGGATTGCGACGATGAATGCAAGAAAGCCAAGGCATGCGTGCTCAAACCGAAAAAGAAAGACAAGAGTTTTTGCTGTCACCCGGAGATCACAGGTCACCACCTGATCGAGGTACATTGTTTCTCTAAGACGGGGGAACGTGGCACAGCCTTGACTGGCTTCGAGAAGTACAAGCAAGACAACGCGCCGTGCGTGTGTGCATCCCAGTCGCGCGACGACGGTACCCATGGAATCCTCCATGCGGTCCAGGGCCAGATGGAGGCGGCCCACAACAACGGTCCGGTGTTGCAATCCTGGCCGGACTCCGGTGACAAGATCAAACCAGGCAGCGACCAGCGACTACCCGCTAATGCCAAATGGACTTACAAAAATGCCCGTGAAGCAGGTGCACTCGCCCACAGTACGGCATTCCCTCATTGCAACTCGAAGTGCATAGCCAACCAGCTGGACGACTATCACCAGAAAAAATGTGACATGGAAGACAACACACCAGTGCGCAGCGATCCAGGCTCGGACAAGCGCTCTTCCGGCACGCTGACTCCCACGCAGCAGAAGGCTGTCGACCAGGCGATCGAGACCATCAAAGGCATCACATCCAACGCCCACTCTGCCGCTTAATTTTCAATTTCAAGAACGATAGGTTTGCTATGTCTAACGAATACTCCTTCCTTTCCGGCTTCATGCAGAGCCGCAATGTTGGTCGAGTCATCGCCCAAGTCGATGTATTGAAGGAAAGTGGCTCGACCGCCTCCAAACTGCTCAAGTGGGACAGGTCCCAGAACCGCTGGTTCTCCTTCAACCTCGAGTGGCACGCCACGCGAATCTGTGCAATTGAAGTACCGGAAATCATGGTTTTCGCTACAGGTCCAGACGGTATTGTGTCAGTCAGCACAATGGTTGGCTCAACCGAAGAAGAGATCGACGACTCACTCGATGGCCCTGCTCGTCGCGGTCCTATTCGGGATCTGCAACTCATCAACGGTGTTCCCTACGCCACTGGCATGGGCCGCCAGGTTTACCGTCGCGAGGGGCCAGCCAAATGGACGCGCCAGGACCAGGGAGTGGTTTTACCCAGAGGCGAGATTGAACTATGCGGTTTCAACTCCATCGACGGCATCAGAGAAGAAAATCTCTATGCCGTCGGATTCAATGGCGAAATTTGGCAACGCCTGGAAGGCAAATGGTTCAATCGGGAAAGTCCAACCAATCTTGTATTGCATCGGGTCAAGGTCGTTCGCGAAGATTTAGTGTTTATATGCGGGCAGATGGGCACTTTGCTGCGTGGCGATGGTTCGCAGTGGGAAGCCGTTGGACAGAACGCGACCAGCGAAGACCTCTGGGGTATGGAGTGGTTCAACGGCGAGCTCTATTTGGCCTGTGATTCCGGTCTATTGCGCCTCGACGGCAATGACAATCTGGTTGCAGTCGACATGAATTTGCCCAGTAAGCCCAGTAGCCGCCATCTCCATGCAAATGATGGTGTTCTCTGGTCCTGCGGACCGAAGAACGTAGTCTGGACCGAGGATGGGCAGCGTTGGACCGAGGTGACCCCGTGATATCGACCCAGGCAGGCTCAGTTTGATATCCCTACCCATCATCATCGACCAACACGCCGAAGAAGCCGGCTTCCTCGCCGTCCTGCGCGACGATGCCCAGCGCGCGCCGCATTACGATCTGGATGACCTCAGCAACCTCGACAGCCGCATCGACGCCCACCTCGACGGCCTTCGAATCGCCGGCACCATCGGCCTGGAAACCCTCCTGACCCAACTCGGCCCACACGCCATCGGCGAGATGTTCGCCAGTGCGGTACTGGCCTTCGAGGCGGGTAACACGCAGGTGTTGTCGCGGCTCAGCGAGCACTTGCGCAGTGCCGTGGACACAGAGCGCGGTTATCTGATGGCCTTGGGTTGGCTCGACTGGGAGTGGATATCGCCCTGGATCGACCGCATGCTCGCCGCCCCTGAGCCCCTGTTCCACCGCCTCGGCCTGGCCGCCTGTGGCATGCACCGCCACGACCCTGGCCCCGCCCTGCTTACCGGACTTACCCACACCGACCCAAGCGTCCTGGCTCGTGCTGCTCGTACTGCCGGCGAGTTGCGTCGTCGTGATCTGATGCCGACGATTCGTGCCCACCGTCTACACCCGGATCCAGCCACGCGCTTCTGGGCCAACTGGGCCACTGCACAGATGGGCGATGAGTACGCCCTGGAACCGCTGCGCCAGTTCGCCGAGCAACCGGGCGAGTTCCAGTACCGCGCGCTCTGCGTATTACTGGCTTGGCAAAAGCGTGAAAACAGCATCGCCTGGATACGCCAATTGATAGAGAACCCTGAGCAGCAGCGCATCGGCATCCAGGCCATCGGGCTGCTGGGCGATCCGTTCAGCGTGCCGTGGCTGATCCAGCAGATGAGCGACCTGCCTCATGCCCGCGTCGCCGGCGAAGCCTTCAGTCTGATCACTGGCGCTGACCTGGGGCTGCTCGACCTGGAATTGCAGGAACTGCCGGATTTCGATGCCGGCCCGAACGACGATCCTGAGGACGCTGATGTCGCCATGGACCCCGATGAAAACCTGCCCTGGCCCGACCCGCAGTTGATCGCCGCCTGGTGGCGGGCCCATGGAGGCGATTTCCAGGTGGGCGTGGGCTATGTGCTGGGGCTACAGCAGAGCGAGAGCAGTTACCGGCGCGTCCTTGTCCAGGGCCAGCAACGCCAGCGTATTGCGGCCGCCTTCGGCGTTGCTCGCTGGCGGCCGAACGAAGTGCTGTTCCCCACCAGCGCACCCGCCTGGCGGCAAAAGATGTTGTTGGGGGAGCCAGCGTCGCCCGTTCGGCGCCTCTGAGGTTTTGCCACCCACTGCGAAACAGACTCACCGTAAGCCGCCCACACACCTTGCCAGGCAATGTTCGACCTACACCAGCACGGTCAACCAGGCTGACACCAACAGCAAAAAAGCCAATGCATTGTTCATGCGTTTGAACGCCTGTGGCGAACCAAAAGCCCGAGCACTACCCACGCCGAGCAACGCCCACAGGGTCATGCACGGCAAGGAGACCAACAGAAACACCAGCGACAACACCAGCAGCCGCAGGGTCTTGTCGTCGCCACCGACAAATACGCTCGCCACCGCCACCGCCATCATCCAGACCTTGGGGTTGACCAATTGCAGGGTGGCGGCGCCGAACACGCTGAGCCCCTCGGCGCGCGAGGTGACCGGGTCCAAGGACGGCGGCGCGCTTTGAAAGATCTGCCAGGCCAGCCAACTCAACCAGAGCACACCGGCCCAGGCCATTGCCTGCTGCACACGCGCAAACCGCAGCAGCGTCTCGCCCACGCCGAGCCCGACGGCAAACACTATCAGCGCCGCCGCCACGCATGCGCCAAAAATGAGGGGTAGCGTGGCACCTAGCCCCCACCGCGAACTATGGCTCAACACCAGAATATTGGTCGGTCCCGGGGTAATCGAGGCAACGAACGCAAACAGCAGGAAAGGCAGTAACGATTCCATGGCTCAGACTCCCTGAAGGCGCATCGAAGGGGCAGAAAAGAACAGCGAAAAGGACATGGCATGGACTCCTTGATCAAATAGGAAACCATGGTCGCGAGTCAGCGGGATTCAGTCTGGAAGGTTTGAGCAGCGCTTGCGGTAATCTGCCGGTGTGAGCTGGTAGGCACGGCGAAACCAGCGTCCCATATGACTTTGATCGGCGAACCCGAGAGCACTGGCCACCTGTGCCGGCGACTCGCCCCGCGCCAGCAGCTGCCGTGCCTTGGTCAGCCGCAACTGGATCAAATAAGCATGAGGCGCCAGTCCAAAGGCTGCCTTGAAGGCCCGCGTCAGACGATAGCGATCAACCCCGCAGGCTTGAGCCAGATCATCCAGCCCGATGTCCTCGTAGGCATGAGCATGCAGATAGTCACGCGCAACCTGGGCCACCAACGGCAGGCGCGGATCAAAGGTTTGACGCTTGCGCCAATCAAGGTGGCAAGTAAGCGCCCCCAACAAGGTGTCGATGGCACTCTGGCACACGATGCGCAAATCACCCTCATGGAGAGCGTGGAAGGCTAGATGAATGGCAGTGGCCAGGTCCGGATCCTGGCTCAGGGTGTTGGCGAAACCCGGCTGACTGTTGGTGGGTGCGTGCTCAAACAATGCGAGCAACTCCCGTTCCAGCCAGTGCGGATCGAGGTAGAGCATGGAATAGGTAAACCCTTCCTCGGTCGGCGCATGACCATCGTGTATTTCCCCCGGCTCCAGCATGAACACCTTGCCCGGCGTACTGAAGTGGCGGGCGCGCCGGCAATTGAACTGCTGCACCCCTTGCTCGGTGACCCCCACCAGAAAACTGTCATGCCAGTGCGGATCGTAAGCATGCCCCTGAAAATGGGCACGAATTGATTCAATCCCGGTATCGGCATCCTGGGACAGCTCAATCCAGTTGCGTTTATCCACGCAAGGCTCCAGAGGTAATGTTTCAGTTTTGAACGGTTGGACGACTAAATTACCGCGCTTTGGAAAAGGACGTTTAGAAGATTTGTGCAGGTTGGTGCTGAGCCATAGCTACCGGTCGTGACCGACAGGAAACGGCCCCGAGTGTCTAGTCCTGAAATCATCCGCCTGGAACGTCATGCCTTTTACCTCAGCATGTCGCTAGCCTGCCCCTCGCAACACTGCGATATCTCGTTTAGGCGCGACGCCAAACAGGCGGCTGTATTCACGGCTGAACTGCGACGGGCTTTCATAGCCGACCTTGTAGGCCGCGCTTGATACTTCCTGATGCTCGTTGAGCATCAGTCGCCTCGCCTCGTTCAATCGCAGCCACTTCTGGTACTGCAACGGACTCATCGAGGTGAGTTGGCGGAAGTGGTGATGAAAGGTGGGTGTGCTCATCTGCACTCGCGCCGCAAGTTCTTCGACGCGAAGCGCCGAGGCGTAATTCAACTTCAGCCAGTCGATGGCTTTTGCGATGCGATAACCCTGGCCATCGACCGAGGTAATCTGCCGCAACCTGGCAGCCTGATCACTCCTCAAGAGACGATAGTGAATCTCGCGCTGAATCAGCGGCGCCAGCACAGGGATGGCTTCGGGTTCATCGAGTAGCGCCAGCAAGCGCTCGAACGACGCCAACATGGCAGGCGTTACTGAACCGATGCCTACACCTTTGACCACTGACCGGTCACGAATTGGCGGCAATTCACCCTGGGCTATCAACTCAGCCAGCATGCGCAGATCGAGCTTCAAAGTCAGCCCCAGGCATGGCTGCTCCGGGCTTGCCGCCAGCACCTCGGAATTGGCGGGCAAGTCCAATGAGGTGATCAGAAATCGCGACGTGTCATACGGGTAGCCCTCGCCACCTACCCACAGCTGTTTCTCCCCCTGGGCGACGAGGATGATGCTTGGCTCGACCATGCAGACGACGGGCGGCGACGGATGTTCGCGCCTGAAAAAGCCCAGGCCCGCAATGGGCGTTCCGTAGTCACCTGGCTTGGGGATCTGCTCGCCAATGATCCGCGCAAGCGTTTCTTGTGGCGACAGGTGTTGAGCAGCGGTGTCGTGTTTGATCGTCATGTTCGCCTTGTACCTCTTCGCTGAACTCTAACTCGCCCGCTCGCGACCGTCCTGCAAAAAAACAGAGACTCATAGAATCAGGCAAGTAATCCAGCGCAATGCACTACAGAAGGTCTGGGTCGAGCCGGAGAATGTTCATCCGACAAAGCCATTGAGGACTCTCCCATGCTTGTACAAGCCTATGGTGCTCATGCGGGCGACAAGCCCCTTGAGCCATTGCAAATCATTCGCCATGCCGACGCAGACCAGCAACGTGAAAACTTCAAAAGCAACCTGAAGTAGCCTGTTCGGTGCCCCGGCCGGGCACCGGTTCTCTCGTAGCCTCGTTTCCGGGGCTGCGACGCTTCGCGCAATACAGGATTCAAACAATGACTGATCACCTTCTCCCAGAGCCTCGTAAATCATGGGGCGCCGTATTCGCCATGTCGCTCGCCGCATTCGTCCTGGTGGCCTCGGAATTCATGCCCGTCAGCCTGCTGACGCCAATTGCCGCCGATCTGCATATCACCGAGGGGCAGGCAGGCCAGGGCATTTCCGCCTCCGGGTTGTTTGCGCTGTTTGCCAGTCTTCTGATCGCATCGGTGGCGGCGCGGATCGACCGCAAGCCTCTGCTGTTGTCACTGACTCTATTGATGATCCTTTCCGGAACAGTGGTCGCGTTCGCGCCGAACTACTGGGTGTTCATGATCGGCCGCGCGCTGATCGGTATTGCAATAGGTGGGTTCTGGTCATTGTCGGCGGCAACCGCCATGCGCCTGGTGCCTGATGACCAGATCACTCGCGCCATGGCAATCGTCAACGGCGGCAACGCTTTGGCGACAGTGATTGCAGCGCCATTGGGCAGTTTTCTCGGCGCCTTGATCGGCTGGCGCGGCGCATTCTTGTGCGTTATCCCGGTCGCGATAGTCGCCTCTGTCTGGCTTCTGTTCAGCCTTCCAGCGATGAAGTCGCAGAGCGGTTCAGGTACTGGAAATGTCTTCAGGTTGATGCAAAGCCTGCCGGTCGCGTTAGGCATGGTGGCGGTCAGTGTCTTTTTCATGGGGCAGTTCATGCTGTTTACCTATTTGCGCCCCTTCCTTGAAACGGTCACACACGTCAGTGTTTCCATGTTGTCGCTGATGTTGCTCGTCCTCGGTCTGGCGGGCCTCGCGGGAACCTTCTTGATTGAACCACTCTTGAAAAATGGCCTGCATCGCACCCTCATCATCCCGATCCTGATGGCGGTGATTGCACTGGCGCTGGTTTCGTTCGGCAGTTCGGCCGCAACCACGACGGTCTTGTTGGGCCTCTGGGGATTGGTGGCGACTGCTGCACCGGTGGGATGGTGGACATGGCTGGCCAGAACATTGCCAGAGGCTGCTGAAGCGGGAGGCGGCTTAATGGTGGCGATCATTCAACTGGCCATCGCATCGGGGGCGACCGTTGGCGGGCTGGTCTTTGACTCAAGCGGTTATCGAACGACCTTCGAGTTGAGCGCAGCGTTGCTGGGCGTGGCGGCTGTTCTTGCCCTCCTGGCGGCACGCGCAGCAACGCGGGAGCCTGTTGCATCGGTAAACACCGCTTGAAAAACCACAAGACGCGCCAAGGCATGTCTGACAGGCCAACGAAGAAACCTTCGGTCCGGTCGCCACCTTCTTCCCCTACGACACCGAAGACGAACTGCTCGAACTGCTCGAACTGATGAACAACATACCGTGCGGCCTGAGCGCGCGCCTATGGACCAACGATTTGTCCAGCGCCATGCGCATGATCCCGAGCATCGAAGCTGGGACGACTACACGGAGCTGAAATCCGTGATGATCCGCTATTGATTCGGAGGGTTACAAAGCCATCAGTGGATCCACTAAATCGTTAATAAACAGAATCAGTTTGACAAAACCCCCATAAATCATAATTAATGGATCCACTAAACAACAAAAACAACCTTGGAGAATCTCCATGTATCCCAAGAACACCTGGTACGTCGCCTGTACGCCCGATGAAATCGCCGACAAGCCGCTGGGCCGTCAGATCTGTGGTGAAAAGATGGTTTTTTACCGTGGGCACGAGGGCAAGGTCGCGGCTGTCGAGGACTTTTGCCCCCATCGCGGCGCGCCGCTGTCCTTGGGCTATGTGGAAAACGGCAACCTGGTGTGCGGCTATCACGGCCTGGTGATGGGGTGCGACGGCAAGACCGTGGAAATGCCTGGGCAACGGGTTCGCGGCTTTCCGTGCAACAAGACATTCGCCGTGGTCGAGCGCTATGGATTTATCTGGGTCTGGCCCGGCGATCAGGCGTTGGCTGATCCGGCGCTGATCCATCACCTGGAATGGGCGGTCAGTGACGAGTGGGCCTATGGCGGCGGCCTGTTCCACATCCAGTGCGACTACCGCCTGATGATCGACAACCTGATGGACCTGACTCACGAAACCTACGTTCATGCGTCCAGCATCGGCCAGAAGGAAATCGACGACGCGCCGCCCGTGACCACGGTCGAAGGCGACGAGGTGGTCACCGCCCGCCACATGGAAAACATCATGGCCCCGCCCTTCTGGCGCATGGCCCTGCGCGGCAATAATCTGGCCGACGATGTACCGGTGGACCGCTGGCAGATCTGCCGCTTCACCCCGCCCAGCCATGTGCTGATCGAAGTCGGCGTGGCCCATGCCGGACATGGCGGTTATCAGGCTCCCCGGCAGTTCAAGGCGTCGAGCATCGTCGTCGACTTCATCACGCCGGAAACCGAGACCTCGATCTGGTACTTCTGGGGCATGGCGCGCAACTTCAATCCGCAGGATGAAGCCTTGACCGCGAGCATTCGCGAGGGACAGGGCAAGATTTTCAGCGAGGACCTGGAGATGCTCGAACGCCAGCAACAAAACCTGCTCAGCCATCCCACGCGCAATTTGCTCAAGCTCAATATCGACGCTGGCGGCGTGCAGTCGCGTCGCGTTCTGGAGCGCCTGATCGCCAGGGAGCAAGCCTCGCAGGAGTCAATGGCATGATCGAAGTGCTGGTGGTATCGCGCAACAACGAAGCCCAGGACATCTGCAGCTATGAGCTGGCCAGTGTCGATGACCGACCGCTGCCGGCCTTCAGCGCCGGTGCGCATATCGATGTGCACCTGCCAGGCGGTTTGATCCGGCAATACTCCCTGTGCAATCACCCTGAAGAACGCCATCGCTACCTGATCGGCGTGCTCAAGGACCCGGCCTCCCGGGGCGGTTCACTGGCCATGCACGAGCAGATCCATCCCGGCATGCGCCTGCCGATCAGTGAGCCGCGTAACCTGTTTCCGTTGGCCCATGAAGCCAGGCGCAGCCTGCTGTTTGCTGGCGGTATCGGGATCACGCCGATCCTGTGCATGGCCGAACGTCTGGCGCACAGTGGCGCGGATTTCGAGCTGCATTACTGTGCCCGATCACGGGACCGTGCGGCCTTTGTCGAACGCCTGCACCACTCGCCTTTTGCCGACCGGGTGTTCCTGCATTTCGATCAGGAACCCGACACCGTGCTGGACGCTGCGAAGGTTCTGGCCACGCCGCACAATGACGTTCATTTATATGTGTGTGGTCCCGGCGGTTTTATGCAGCATGTGCTGGACACGGCCAAGACCAAAGGCTGGCAGGAGCAATGCCTGCACCGCGAGTACTTCGCCGCCGCCCCCGTCGACACTGGCGCCGATGGCAGCTTCTTGATCAAGGTCGCCAGCAGCGGTCAGGTCTTCGAGGTGCCGGCCGACAAGAGCGTAGTGCAGGTGTTGCAAAACCAGGGCATCGAGATCGCCATTTCCTGTGAACAAGGCATTTGTGGCACTTGCCTGACTCGGGTGCTGGAGGGGGTGCCGGAGCATCGCGACCTGTTCCTCACCGAGGATGAACAGGCCTGCAACGACCAGTTCACCCCTTGCTGCTCGCGCTCGAAAACGCCGCTGCTGGTTCTGGATATCTGATAAACCTCGCTTACTCCGAGCGGAGAATGACCTTCATCCGCTCGTCAGCCTTCGCTGAGCCGAAGACCTCGGCGTAGCGCAACGTGGCGTTGGCGTGTTCGCGCATGATCGCCTCGGCACGCGCGCCCTGGCGGTTGACCAAGGCATCGAACACCGAATGGTGTTGCATGTGGGCATAGTTGAAGCGTCGGTATTCCCGGACCATGTCGTTGCGGTCCACAGCCAGGGCGGTCACCGAAGCGAAGGGCAAATGATCGTTGCGCGCCAGGGCGTCGGCGATCGCCGGGTTGTGGCTGCCTTCGACGATCACCTGGTGAAAGCGCATGTTGAGGTCGTGATAGACCTCCAGGTCTTCTATGGTCACGTACCCTTTATCGAACAGCTGATCGCCCTGCATCAGGCACTGTTCGAGGGTCGCCCGGGCTTCGTCCGAAAGCCCGCGCTCGGCGGTCTGACGCGCCGCCAGGCCTTCGAGTACGCCCCGTACTTCGACCGCACCGGCAATGTCATCGGGGCTGACCGAACGCACCTGAAACCCGCGCCCGCCAAAGCGCACCAGCAAGCCTTCCTGCTCCAGGGTGCGGAACGCCATGCGCACCGGCATCCGCGAAACACCGAACAGCTGCGCCGTGGGGATTTCCATCAACCGCTCGCCCGCCGCCAGCTCGCCCGAGGCGATCATCTTGCGCAATGCGACCAGCACCGTTTGACCGGGCTTACTCATCCAGGCAACTTCCAGAAAGGTGGGCCTGCATAGTAACGCAAGAGAGAGACGCCAGGTTTGGGCAGAGGCTGCGGTGTACTGCCTCAGCCCTGATAGGCAGGATTCTCGATCAGCAGCGCCATGCCCTGCCCGCCGCCGACACACGCGGCGGCAATGCCATAACGCAGATTGCCCTCGCGCAGTTGCCTGGCCAGGGTCAGCACCAGACGCAATCCACTGGCGGCCAAGGGATGTCCCAGGGCGATGGAGCCGCCCCGCCGGTTGAGGCGGTCGCCGTCCAGTTCCAGCACCTGCGCCACGGCCAGCACCTGTGCCGCCTGGGCCTCGTTGATTTCCAGCAAGCCGATGTCGTCAATGGCCAGACCGCTGCGTTGCAACAACAACTGGATCGCCGGCGCCGGGCCGATGCCCATGAACTCCGGTGCCACGCCCACCACGGCACTGGCCAGCAAATGGGCCAACACCGGACGCCGCGCCGCAGAAGCTCGCCCCACCAGCGCGGCCGCCGCGCCATCGACCACCGCGCAACTGTTGCCGGCCGTTTGCACACCGCCGGCATGCACCGCGCGCAACCGGCCCAAAGCGCTCAGGTCGGTAGGTCGCGGGTGACTATCGTGCGTCACGCGGTCCACGCCCCGTGGCAACTGAATATTGCGTGGCTGATAGCCGGCCAGTTCAAAACACTCATTGTCGATCGCTACCAGTTCCGGTCCGAACCAGCCGTCAGTTTGCGCCTGCAACGCCAGTTGATGACTGCTGAGCGCGTAGCGATCCACCTCTTCGCGGCTCAGGCCATGCCGCCGGGCCAGGTTGTCGGCGGTGGTGATCATGTCTACGCCCGGGGCCGGGTCGTAGAGGGCTTCCCAGAGAAAGTCCTTGAACGCCACCTCGGCGCCGAGCCGGAAACCGCTGCGGTGGGTGTAAGCGGCAATCGGGTTGCGCGACATCGATTCGGCCGCCACACACAGGGCCAACTGAACGCCGTCATCCAGCTGCCTGGCGGCCTGCCGCAAGAGTTCGAAACCGGTGGCGCAGATGCGCTGCACCCCCAGCGCCGGAGTCTCTTGCGGCACACCACTGTAAAGGCCGATATGTCGTGGCAGCAGGTAAGCATCGAAACTGGCCTGAGCCACGGAGCCGGCGAGCACGCTGTCCACCGAGGACGGATCGAGAGCAGCGCGAGCCAATACCTCGCGCCCGACCTTGATCCCCAGATCGATCGGCGAGACCTGAGCCAAGGCCCCGCCAAGGTCGACCCAAGGCGTGCGCAGGGCTTCGAAAATCGCCACATCGCTAAAGCTCGAATACTGCCCCGCGCCGTTCACGGCAGAGGTCCGGCGCGCAGGATGGAAGGATCTTCACCGCGATACAGCGCCTCGACCTTGTCGGCACGCCACTGCAACACAGCACGCTGATTGATCGAGCCCTTGTCGGTGATTTCACCACGGTCGATGGAAGCAGGTTCATCGAGCAGCGCGATCCATTCCAGGCGGCTGGCATTACCGGTGGCGTCGCGGTTGAGCCGTTGCAGCCAATCGCTGAACCACTGACGCACCGGCGCGCTGGCCAGAACCTCGGCGTCACTGGCGTGCGCATTCAAACCCGCCAGACGTCGGCATTCATACAACCGGGGAAAGACCAGCGCACCCAGGCACTCGCGGTCCGGCGCGGCCACCACCAGGTCCTGAACATAAGGAGAACCTTCGAGCACCGCACGATTGCGCAACGGACCGACGCTGACAAACACGCCGGAGCTGAGCTTGAAGTCCTCGGCGATGCGCCCGTCGAACATTAGCCCGAGTTGCGGATCACGGGGGTCAGCCAGTTTCAGCGCATCGCCAGAACAATAGAAACCCTGCTCGTCGAACACCTCGGCGGTCTGCTGCGGCGCGCGCCAGTAACCCGGCATGATGTGCGGCCCGCGAAAACGTCCTTCCAGCTTGCCATCCACCGGCACCAGCCGCACTTCGCAACCGGGTGCCGGCAGGCCAATGTAGCCGGCCATGGACAGCGGCCCGGTGGTGAACGTGCAGGACGGCGACGCCTCGGTCATGCCAAGCCCGGCCATCATGCGAATGCGTTCGCCACAATGCTGTTCAGCGACCCGGTCCAGGCGATCCCAAATCCGTTGCGACAATCCGGCGGCAGCGAAAAAGAACAGCTTCATGCGCGAGAAGAAACGCTCGCGCAACTCGCCATCCTGCTCCAGAGCGTTGACCAGCTCTTCCCAGCCCTTGGGCACGGTCAGGTAGGCGGTGGGCGATATTTCCTTGAGGTTGCGCAGTGTTTCAGCAAAACCCTGAACGGTCGGCTTGCCGTCGTCCAGGTAAAAAGTGCCGCCGTTGTACAGCACGATGCCGACGTTGTGGCTGCCGCCGAAGGTGTGATTCCACGGCAGCCAGTCCACCAGCACCGGAGGTTCTTCGCCGAACACCGGGAAGGTTTGCAACAGCATCTGCTGGTTGGCGCAGAGCATGCGCTGGGTGGTGACCACCGCCTTGGGCAGTTTGGTGGAGCCGGAGGTAAACAGGAACTTGGCGATGCTATCCGGCCCGGTGGCCATGAAAGCGTAATCGGCCTCGGCACCTCCGGGCTGATCCAGCAGGCTGGCAAAGCTCGCCTGACGGCGGCCCGGCACTTGGCCACGCACGGTAATCAGCGGCGTATCGGCCGGCAGCACCGCGTCGATCGCCCGCTGATAGGTCGCGGCGTCGCTGACGAACACCAGGCCCGGTTGCAACAGGTCGCAGACATGCCGCAGCTTGGCGAAATCCTGGGACAACAACGAATAGGCCGGGGAAATCGGGCTATAGGGAATGCCGGCGTACATCGCACCCAGTGCAATCTGCAAATGCTCGATGTCGTTGCCCGAGAGGATCACCAGCGGTCGATCGGCCGAGAGCCCGTAACTCAGCAGGCTCTGGGCAATGGCGCGGACGCTGGTCAGCATCTCGGCGTAACTCACCCGACGCCAGTCGCCGCCCTCCTGGCGAGCGGCGATAAAGGTCTGTTGCGGGCGAACCCGAGCCCAATGCACCAGGCGATCGAGCAAGCGTACGGGCAACTCGGCCAAGGGTTCCAGGGAACGCATATGCAATATGCCCTCCTCTTCGCTGACCTCGACCGCAGGACAGCCGATGGATACCTGGCGATAGCGTGGCGCACTGGCGTCGGCCTGGGGTGGCGATCTGAATTCGGAACTCACGTGCTTGTTCTCCATCGAGGCATGCCACCGGTCTGCCGGGAAGCGGTCAACCGGGGCATGGCAGCCTTGTTATTGTTATGTCTGGCCTGCACGCGGGCGACGACAGCTCTCAAGCGTGCGTCGCCCGACGCTGCGACGGCGGCTCAGATCGGGTAGTGCCGCGGTCCGTTCTGCAAGGTCACCCAGCGCAATTGGGTGAAGTGCTCGATGGACGCCTTGCCGCCAAAACTGCCATAGCCACTGGACTTGACCCCGCCGAAAGGCATCTGCGCCTCGTCGTGCACAGTCGGGCCGTTGATGTGGCAGATGCCCGACTCGACTCGCTGGGCCAAGGCCAGCGCACGGCCGGTGTCGCGACTGAAGATCGCCGCCGACAAGCCGAATTCGGAATCATTGGCCAGACGCAGCAGCTCTTCATCGCCCTCACCGCGCAACACCACCGCCACCGGGCCAAAGGATTCTTCGCGGTACAGGCGCATGGCATCGGTGACGCTATCGAGCAAAGTCGGCTGCAGAATACTGCCCTCCAATCGGCCACCCGCGACCAGGGTTGCGCCCTTGTCGAGAGCATCGTCGATCATCAGTTTGATCCGTTCGCCGGCATTGCTGTCCACCAGGGAACCCAGCACCGAACCTTCCGCACTGGGGTTGCCGGCGGGCAAGGTGGCGATCTTCGCCGCCAGTTTGGCGACAAAGGCATCGGCCACCTTGGCATCGACGATCAGGCGCTCGGTGGACATGCAGATCTGCCCCTGGTTGAAAAAGGCACCGAAAGCCGCCGCCTCGACTGCCGCATCCAGGTCAGCATCTTCCAGCACCAGGAACGGCGCCTTGCCGCCCAGTTCCAGCAACGCCGGCTTGAGATGACGCGCCGACAGTTCACCAACGATGCGCCCGACATGGGTCGAGCCGGTGAAGTTGACCCGACGCACCGCCGGGTTGGCGATCAGCCGTTCGACAATCGCCGCGGCATCCTGGGGCGCGTTGCTGATGACGTTGACCACGCCGTCACCGAGGCCGGCGTCCTGCAATACCTGGCCGATCAGCCTATGCACCGCCGGGCTCAGTTCCGACGCCTTGAGCACCACGGTGTTACCGCAGGCCAACGGCATGGCGATAGCACGGGTGGCGAGGATGACTGGGGCGTTCCACGGCGCGATGCCCAGCACCACGCCGCAGGGTTGACGCAGGGCCATGGCGAAGCTGCCGGGCACATCCGAGGGAATGACTTCGCCGGTGATCTGGGTGGTCATCGACGCCGCTTCACGCAGCATGTTCGACGCCAGATGCACATTGAAACCGTACCAGTTGGCCATGGCGCCGGTCTCGCCGGCAGCGGCGATGAATTCCGCGCTGCGGGCCTGCAACTGCTCGGCGGCGCGCAGCAACCGGGTGCGTCGTTCATTGGGGGCCAGGGCCGCCCAGGTGGGGAATGCCGCTTTGGCCGCAGCCACGGCGGCGTCGGCATCTTCCAGGGTGGCGGCGGCAACCCGCGACACGATTTCGCCGGTCACCGGATGACGCCGTTCGAAGGTTCGACCGTCTCGGGCGGGGCACGACTGGCCGCCGATCAGCAGGGGCACGTCCAGCATGGTGATTCCTCTTTATTGTCTTTATCGGGAATACAGTCGAGGGGGTCACAGTAGCGCCAAGGCGCCGGGGCGAACAGCTGGCGGACGCTCGATCGCCCGGCCAGCTCGCCTTGTTCTCAACGCCAGGGTTCAGCGTTTGTAAGCCTGCAAACCGGGCTTGATGCTCTTGTCGTCGAGGAACTGCTTCATGCCCTGCTCGCGACCGCCTTCGGTGTCCAGCAGGCGCGACTGATCGAGCTTGGCGTACAGGTAATCTTCGTTCTGCTCCCAGGTGAGTTCGCGGCAACGCTTGAAGCCGTGCTTGGCTGCGCGCAGCACCACCGGGTTTTTCTCCAGCAGGTTACGCGCCAGCTCGATCGTCACCTCACGCAGTTGCGCCAGCGGCACGCTCTCGTTGACCAGGCCCATCTCGGCGGCTTTCTGCCCGCCGAAGGTCTTGCCGGTCATGATGTAGTACAGCGACTGGCGATGGCCCACGGTGTCAGCCATGGCCTTGCTCACCAGGTTGCCCGGCGGAATGCCCCAGTTGATTTCCGACAGGCCGAAAGTCGCTTCATCGGCGCAGATCGCCAGATCACAGGCCACCAGCGGGCTGAAACCGCCACCGAAGCACCAGCCGTTGACCATGGCGATGGTCGGCTTGGCGTACATGCGCAGCAGTTTCCATTGCCATTGAGAGGCTTCGCGGCGGATTTTTTCCTGAAGGATTTCCGGGCCGGCGTCCACTTCACGGAAGTATTCCTTGAGGTCCATGCCCGCAGTCCAGGCTTCGCCCGCCCCCGTCAGCACCAGGACACCGGCGTCCGGATCCTGCTCCAGGGTTTCCAGAACGTCGATCATCTCGCGGTTCAGGGTCGGGCTCATGGCGTTGCGTTTTTCCGGACGGTTGAGGATGACCCAAGCGATGCCTTCCTCGATTTCCACTTTGACCGTTGTCCAGCGACCTTCGTAATTGCTCATGGCGATGCTCTCTTGTTCTTGGCTTGACGATGGGTAAAAACTAAACTGCAAATATAGTTATGTCAATTAACTATTAATAATATTAACAAAGCATTTTCTGTCCCGAAAACCAATGCGAGTCAGTTAAGCCGTATTGCGATCTGTAGCAGCTGGCGAAGCCTGCGTTTGGCTGCGTAGCAGCCGTAAAATCAGAAATTGCGGTGAGTCAGACAGCGTGCGTCAGCCGGACTCACGACTGCTTCGCAGCCGAACGCAGCCTCGCGGGCTCGGCAGCTGCTACAAAGAGTGCGTCGCGACTGAAGTCGTGGCTATCCCCGGCCAATCTCGGCAAACTAGATAGCCTTCTTAACCGCCAGCCCGAGGATTCACCCTGCAATGGCCAAGTCTTCCAAGATTGCCGCCGCTCCCGAGGCGCCTGCCGACAGCCCCGAAACCCAGGCGTCGCTGGACGCAGCCCTCGACGACCTGATCGGTTACGCCATGCGCCGGGCGCAGCTGAAACTGTTCCAGAACCTGATTGGCCGGCTCTCGGCCCACGACTTGCGCCCGGCGCAGTTCTCGGCCCTGGCGATCATCGACCAGAACCCCGGGCTGATGCAGGCCGACCTGGCCAAGGCACTGGCCATCGAGCCACCGCAAGTGGTGCCGCTGCTGAACAAACTGGAAAGCCGGGCGCTGGCGGTGCGAGTGCGCTGCAAACCGGACAAACGCTCCTACGGGATTTTTCTCAGCAAGACCGGCGAAACCCTGCTCAAGGAGCTGAAACTGATCGCTGCCGAGAGCGACATGGATGCCACGTCCGCCCTCGACAGTCAGGAACGCGAAGAACTGCTCAGGTTGCTGAAGAAGGTCTATCAGGCCTGAAACGACTTACCAGATCGGCACGGTGTAGAGCACCAGAAAGCGGGTCTGGTTTTCATCGCGAAACGCCGCGCCGGCGGGGAAGTCATTGCGATAGATCGACTTGCGCGCCATCAGCCCGACGTTCTTCAGCGGGCCACTCTGGATCACATACCCCAGCTCCATCTGGAACTCCCGCTCCTTGCGGTCGTCGGCATTCAGCGCCGCCAGTTCGATATGGTCACCGCGCACATAACGCAGCCGGCTCTTCAGGCCGGGCACCCCGGCAGCGGCAAAGTCATAGTCGTAGATCGCCTGCCAGGTCCGCTCCTTGGCATTGAGAAAGTCCGAGCTCATGGTCAGCTCGCTCATGCCCATCAACTCGGTGCCTGACACATAGGGCGTCGCGGTGTCACCACTGGAGTGCATATAGCCCAGGCTCAGGCGATGGCCGCCAAAGCGGTAGCCGAACAGCGCCGAGAGGTTGCGGTTGTCCACCTTGCCGGCCTTGGCGCTGCCGTCCTCGTCGCTGAAAAAACTGCGCAAGTCAGTGGTCAACGTGCCCTCGCCCACCCGCAGCGTGTGCAGCAAGGCCAGGGTGTTCTGCTGGTACAGATCCGCCACTTCGGCGTGATAGGCACGCAGGCTCAGATCCTTGTTCACCTGGTAATCGCCACCGACATAGGCCATGTGCGATGAGGTGGCCGCGCCGTTGAAACGCCGGTTCGGCGAGGCGATGCTCATCGGCTGGTAGTTGGTGGAGTCGCGCTTGTTGATGCGATCGATGTAGCCAGTGTTGAAGGTCAGCCCGTCGATGTCCTTTGAACTGAGGGTGGTGCCGCGAAACGTCTGCGGCAGCAGCCGTGACGGACTGGCGAAAGCGAACGGCAGGAAGATCGATACATCGCCGGTCTTCACCGTGGTCTGGGCAAAACGCATCTTGGCGGTCATGGCCAGGCGCGAATACTCGTCCGCCGCACGCTTGTCACTAGCGGACACCGGCAACAACTCGGTGCCGCTGCGGTCCGGCGACGAGTCCAGCTTGACCCCCATCAGGCCGCGAGCATCAAGGCCGAAGCCGACGGTCCCCGGGGTAAAGCCCGACTCCATATTCATGATGAAACCCTGGGCCCATTCCCGGGCCGCGGTCTTCGCCCCATCGTCCTTGTAGTCCCGATCCAGGTAGTAATTGCGCAGGGTCAAGGTGCCGTGACTGTCATCGATAAAGCCTTCGGCCAGCGCCGGAGTGGCAATCACACTCAAACCCAACAGGGCCAGACGACGTGCGCGAACAGGTAAGGCTGAGATCGCCGCAAAGGCGTTCCGAGGGAGATTTGGCATGTTCGATGTCCACTTATTGTTGTTGTTTTTTGAACGGGATCGTCGGGTTGCCCCAAGGATCTCCGATCAGAGAATGGAAACGCCTGAGGGTGGCGTCAATCCACAATGACCGATAATCGAACATTAATATTATTATCTATTTTTAAAATTCATCCTCCGTCACAGGTCATCACCTTGATTTCAATGTAATTAATGACATTTTTAGGCTGAAAACCTCGACCATTCATTTTTTAGTTATCTTTGTTAATCTTAATTTCAGCCTGTTATCGCCAGGCTCGCGTTCACCCGTCAGCCCCAACAAAAACAATAATGAGGTTCGCCATGGACACCCCATCACGTCGCACGACGCTGACCATCGCCCTGTGTTTTATCGTTGCACTGATCGAAGGTTTCGACCTGCAAGCCGCCGGCACTGCTGCCGCGGGCCTGCGCCAGACCTTTGCCCTGGACCCGAAAATGATGGGCTGGGTATTCAGCGCCGGCATTATTGGTTTACTGCCGGGCGCCTTCTTCGGCGGCTGGATCGCCGATCGCATCGGCCGCAAGAAAATCCTTATCGGCGCCGTGCTGCTGTTCGGCCTGTTCTCCCTCAACACGGCCTATGTCAGCAGTTTTTCCGGCCTGCTGCTGGCGCGCTTCATGACGGGCCTGGGTCTGGGTGCCGCCCTGCCCAACCTGATTGCGCTGTGTGCCGAAGCCGTGGGTGAGCGACGTCGCGGCACCGCGATCAGCATCATGTATGCCGGCGTGCCGTTGGGCGGCGCGCTGGCGGCGGTGGTCGCCATGCTGTTTGCCGAGCATTGGCAGATGACCTTCATCATCGGTGGTCTCGTGCCCTTGCTGGTGGTGCCGCTGATGGTCCTGCTGCTGCCTGAGTCCAGCGCCTTTCGCCAGCAACAAGGCAGCGTCAACGTGGCGCGCGCGTCAACCGGCCAGGCGCTGTTCGGCGAAGACCGGACCCGCGTCACCCTGGCGCTGTGGTTGAGCTACTTCTTCACCCTGACGGTGATGTACATGCTGCTCAACTGGCTGCCATCGCTGTTGCTTGAACAGGGTTTCAGCAAACCCCAGGCAGGCCTGGTGCAGATGCTGTTCAACATCGGCGGCGCCCTCGGTTCCCTGCTCGGCGGGCTGCTGCTGGATCGCTGCAACGGCATCAAAGTGGTGCTGTTTGTCTACACCGGGTTGCTGGCGGCGCTGGCCGGGGTCGGCCTGTCGGTGGGCATCGTCCCCATGGCCATCGCCGGTTTTTCCGCTGGGTTATTTGTGATGGCCGCACAGCTGGTGCTTTACGCCCTGGCACCGCCGTCGTACCCGACCTCGGTGCGCGCCACCGGTGTTGGCGCGGCGGTGGCGATCGGTCGCCTCGGATCGGTGGCCGGGCCCTTGGCCGCCGGGCAGATTCTGGCGGCCGGGGCCGGCACCACCGGCGTTTTGCTTGCGACCTCGCCTGGGCTGCTGATTGCAGCACTGGCGATCATCAGCGTGATTGCCCGTTCGGCCGAGCCGCCGTTGCGTACGGCGAACCCGATTGCGGATAAAACCTGACCGGGGCGCCCTCCTTGTAGCAGCTGCCGAGCCTGCGTGACTGCGTTCGGCCGTAGCAGCTGTCGAGCTTGCGAGGCTGCGTTCGGCTGCGAAGCAGTCGTCAAACCAGAACTTGCGGTACGTCTGGCAGACCGCATCAGCCGGATTCACGACTGCTGCGCAGCCGAACGCAGCCTCGCAGGCTCGGCAGCTGCTACCGATCGTGTTACAGCGTGGTGCGCCTGCACGCATTCACCGGCGGTACGCGCTGCCGCCAGGGCTGAGCCTGCTCCAGTTGTGCGGCCAGGCTCAGCAAGGTCGCCTCTTCGCCGAAGCGGCCGGCGAAGTGCGCGCCCATGGGCAAGCCTTGCGGGCTCCAGTGAAGCGGCACCGACATTGCCGGTTGCCCACTGGCATTGAACAACGCGGTAAACGGCGAGTAACCGTGGAAGCGCTCGATCAACTCATCGAGACTCAAGCGGTCGTCCCGCAGGTCCAGCTCGCCGATCAGTACCGGTTCACGGGTCAGGGTCGGGCTGAGGATCAGGTCGTAATCCCGCATGAACAGCGCCAGTTGCCGGCCCAGGGCATGAATCCACTCCACCGCTGCCGCGTATTGCGCGCCACTGACCCTGCCCTTGTCGCGCAGAATGATCCGCGTACGGGCTTCCAGCTCCTCGGGCTGTACAGGCGCGCCACGCAATTGGCCCAACAGGTCGACGTAGTTTCGCGTGCTGGCACCGATGATAGTGAACACCTGGTCAAGAAACTCAGGCAGCACCACCGGTAAACGGGCGGGTTCTACCCGATGCCCCAGCGACTCACACAGGCTCGCAGCCTGACGCACCGCCTCCAGGCTTTGTGTGGAAGTCGGCCAAGACCCGATCTGCTCCACCAGGGCGATACGCATTGGCCGCGGAGTCTGTTGTACAGCAGTCACATACGGTTGCGCCGACAGCGGCGCAGCATAGGGCGCACCCAAATCGATTCCCGCCGTGGCGTCGAGCAAAGCCGCGCTGTCACGTACCGATAAGGTGATGCAGTGGTTGGTGCCCATGCCCGCCCAGCCCTCGCCTATCATTGGCCCGGAGGGCAGCAAGCCACGGCTTGGTTTGAGGCCGAAGACTCCACAGCAGGACGCCGGCACCCGCAACGAACCACCGCCGTCATTGCCATGGGCAAACGGCACTACCCGCGCCGCCACCAGGGCCGCTGCCCCGCCGCTGGAGCCGCCGGCGCTGTGCTCGGTGTTCCACGGATTGCGGGTGGCGCCGAAACGTGTCGACTCGGTGGAATAGGATGTGCCGAACTCCGGTGCCGTGCTGGTGCCAACGATCAGGCAACCGGCGCGGCGCAGGCGGATCACCACCTCGGATTCGAAATCGGCGCGGGCCCCGCCCAGCGCCAGCGAGCCATTGGTCATTGCGGCGCCCTGCACCGGTGTGAACAGGTCCTTGATCAAGGTCGGCACACCGGCAAACAGCCCGTCCCGAACCTGAAGTTCGAGCGCCGCCTCGCGGGCCTTGTCGTAGAGCCGCTCGGCCACTGCGTTGAGTTGCGGTTCAACCCGCTCCAGTCGCTCGATGACGGCGTCGACCAGCTCCACGGGCTGCACTTCTCCACGCCTGACCCAAGCGGCCAGGCCGGTGGCGTCTTCCTTGTCCAACAGCTGCTGGATGTCTTGCATGTTTGATACTCCGGATCTATTTCAATGACGAATGGGTGGATGGCACGGAAGAGTTCGAGCGGCGGCGCGATAACCCGGCGATCGCCCAAAGCAACGCGGCAGCAAGACTGGCAAAGGCCAGCCATTCGATGGCGTGACGCAGGTCGCCGGCAAACGCGCCGAGCATCGCCACCACCAAGGGGCTGACGAACTGACCGAAATACAGGCACGCGGTGAAGCCTCCCAATCCCCGACCACGGGTTCGAGCACTCAAGGCCTCCATCATCGGCGCCATGACATTGGGCACCAGCAATCCCGCGCCCAGGCCATGGATCACCACCGCCAACAGCACTTGGTTGTAGCTTTGCCCGCGCATCAGCAACCACAACCCGAGCGCCAGCAACAGCAGTAACACCGCATTGGTACCGGCGATCCCCAAGCGTCGACGCAGCAGCGGCCAGGCCAGGGAACCGCCCAGGGTGGCCAGCAGGCTCAAGCCGGCGGACAGGCCAATTAGGGTGCTGGATGTGACCCCGAGACCCACCAGCAAAATGGGCGTCTGTACCGGCACCACAAAGCTCAGCACCATGCCGACGAGGATCAGCAGATATCCCAACACCAGCGGCAGAATCGCCACCCGCTCCGGTCCCTGAACCTCAACGGACGGCTGCGTACGAACCGGCTCCCAGAGCACCTTCACCATGGCCGGCACCAGCAGCAGCGGCAGCAAATAGAGGAGGAACGGCAAGCGCCAGGAGTGCTCGCCCAAAGCGCCACCAACGACGAAGAACAACGCACCGACCAAACCGATGGTGACCACCTGACGATTGATGTAGCGCAACCGTTCCTCGCCCTGCCAATAGTCGCCGATCAGGGTCGCGCAACAGGTCATCACCGCCGCCTCGGCCACCCCGAACAGCAGGCGCACGGCGACGATGGACTGCAGATCTCCCAGCACTGCCGGCAACGCGCCGAGCAAGGCATAAAGCAAGGTGGCGATCACCAGCAACGCCTTGCGCCCGACTCGATCGGCGAGCCAACCGGCCAAGGGCGCGCACACCGCAATCGCCAGCGCCGGTCCGGTGACTGCCAGTGGCACCAGCAGGTCGGCCCGGGAAGTGAGCGGCCCGAACTCGGCACCGAGTTTGGGCAGGATCGGCGCGATCATCACCGAGCCCATGATGGTCAGGCTGCTGCCCAGCACCAGCACCAGCCCTTCGCGACGTCCCGTGGCCTGACGCACGACAGACGTCGCCAGGGTTGAAGCGCAATGCACAGAAGTCATGGTCCGGTCCTCAGAAACTTTGGGAAACGCGCAAGGCGACGGTGTAGCCTTCGGCGCGGTTGCTCGCGCCCTGCTCTTTGTAGAGGTGCAGCCAGACCGGCGGAAGGCCCGGTTTGACGTAGCTCACCGCCGGTCCCACGGCCAGCACCCTGGCGCGATTGCCACTCGTCAGGCCCGGGGCGTCGTCATCGGTGAACTGACGGTAGTAGTACCCGCCGATACCGGCGGTCCAGGGGCCGAAGTGCTGGCCCACGGCGAACTCATGCCGGTACTCCACGCCGTTCTTGTAGTCAGTGGCCGGGTTGCGCGTGTTGATGTCCACCTCGAAGCTCGATGACACCTCGAAGCCGGTGTCACTGATGTAAGTGGCATTGACGATGGGGGAAAAAGTCCAGTGATTGAGCCCGGGGGAAATCAGCCGGTTCTTGTCGTAGTCGCCGGTAGGGGCCTGGATCTGAAACTGGGTGTTGACGAACAGGTTGGGCGACAGGTTCCACTGCAGGATCAGCGGCAGAAACTGCACGTCTGCCAGGCGGAACGGATCGGCCTCGAGTTTCAACGGACCGCCCGGCGTCGGCACCTCCAGGGAAGCGTCCATCTTGAAGAAAGGCACCACCGTGCCGAAACCGTATTGGGCGCCGAGGACGCTGTAGTCCGTCATGCGCATATAGGCCAGGCCGATGGACAGCACGTCCAGGGAGAGATTGTTGTCCAGAGAACGACCGTGGCGGTCCTTCTGCACGTTGGCCGAATAGAAGGCCGTGCGCAGGCCCAGGGTGCCGAATGGCGTGGTCGGCGGCATCATCCCGGCGCCGAAGTCATAGACGCCCACTGCGGTGGTCGGCGCCCCGTTTTCAGTGGCCTGTGCGCTGGCGCACAGGCCGAACAGCCCCAGGGTGAATACAGTGACGCGGCTGATGCTTGAGTTGTTGTTCTTGTGATTCATCGAATGCCCCTCCCAACCAAATGGTGTGGGCCATCCTAGTAACGACTCCGGTAGGCGGGTTATCCGTTTTCAGCACAGTTAATGGCGACGCAAGGTCTGTGAGGGCGTCTCTCCGAACAGTGTGCGGTAATCGCTGGCAAAGCGACTCAGGTGCCAGAAGCCCCAACGCGCCGCCACCTCTTGCACCCCATGTTCATGGGGGCTGTCACGCAGTTCACGGCGCACTGCATTGAGGCGCAACGCCCTTAAATACGCCACCGGATTGATGCCCAGGGTTTCCTGGAAACAGTATTGGAGTTTGCGTCGGCTGGCGCCGATGTGATTGCACAGATCGAGGATCGACAACGGTTCGTCCAGATGCCCCAACGCGTATTCCCTGGCACGATCGACCATGCGTTTGCGCGCCGTCGGGTTAAGGGGCGCTGCCTGATCCGGCGCGACCAGCTCCAGCAGTTGCACCATCACGGCATCGCGAATGCCATGACGGATCGCCTCATAGCCCAGCAGGCTGTCGTGGCCCTGATCGGCAGCGGCCAGCTCGTCGAACAGCGCCGCCAACTCAGCCTGCACCGAGGAAGCCCCCAGACGGTAACACTTGGGAAGATCGGTAATTTGAAACCGGGCGCCCTGGCGCTCCAGCACATGTTCAAGGGCCTGGACTTCAACCGCCACCCCCAACAGATCCAGATGTTCGGGCGTGCGCAGATCGGGCAAGTGGTCACCATGGGCCACCAACAGGCTCGACTCATGAATCGGATGCCCCGCACAAAACACCGCCCCCTGAGCGCTCAGCGGCACGCTGAAGGTGATGGCTCCCTTCCAGGCGCTGCCACTCTTGAGCATCGCCTGATTAGAGCGGTCGCGCGCCAGTTGCATCCATCCGGCGCGAAACTCGATCAACTCACCATCAAAACGCCCGGGCGTCAGCTGGTCATAGCGTACCTGCCAGCCGTCCATGTTCTGTGCGTGCTGATCGATGTCGTTGGTGCGATAACGATGAATCGCCGCAGTCATGTCCGGCGTACCGGTGGCGCCTTCCACGCTAGGGTTATTGTTATTCATGGACCTTTCCTGTTGGGCACACAAGGCTTGCAGACTGTTGGGGAGGCAAGTTCCATTCCGCCGTAACAGGCATTGGCGCAATTGTGCCGAAAACGGCTAGTCGGTCCTCACTGCCCCCGTCCTCGTGTACCGCTTGCCGGGCTCTCAGCCCTCCTTGATCAACTGCCCATGCCGGCTCGCTTCAGGCTTTTTTGCGAAGACCTTCTGCGGCAGCAGCAGCCAGGCCAAGGCCGGCAACAGGATCAAGGCACCGAGCATGTTCACCAGGAACATGAACGCCAGCAGAATACCCATGTCGGCCTGGAACTTGATCGGTGAGAACGCCCAGGTCGACACCGCAACCGCCAGGGTCATGCCGGTCAGCAACACCACTTTGCCGGTGAACAACAGCGCCTGGTAATACGCCTGTGCCAGGGTGTCGCCGGCACGCATGCGGGCCAGAATCACACTCAAGACGTAGAGCGCGTAGTCGATGCCAATGCCCACGCCCAGTGCGATTACCGGCAGGGTCGCGACTTTCACCCCCATGCCCAGCCCCACCATCAGCGCCTCGCACAGAATCGAGGTGAGCATCAGCGGCAGCATCGCGCAAAGGGTTGCACGCCAGCTGCGGAAGGTCAGCAGGCACAACAGGCTGACCGCGCCGTAGACCCAGAACAGCATTTCGCGCATGGATTTTTTCACCACGATATTGGTCGCGGCTTCGATCCCGGCGCTGCCGGCCGCCAGCATGAATTTGACCTCTGGCACCTGATGCTCGCTGATGAATTTCTCGCTGGCCTCCACCACCCGATTCAGGGTATCGGCCTTGTGATCGGCCAGGTAAACGTACAGCGACAACATCGAGCAGCCCTGATTGAACAGCTCCCGCGGAGCACGGGTTTGCACGGCGCCCAGCGCACCGTCATTGGGGATCAGCTCATACCATTTGAAGTTGCCTTCGTTGTAACCAGCCGTGGCGATTTTGCTCAGCGCCGCCATCGAGGTGGTCGACTCCACGCCGGGCAATTGCTCCAGTCGCCAGGCCAGCGCATCCACTGCCGACAGGCTCGCGTAGCGAGTGCACTGATCCTCCGGAGTCTTGATCATGACCACGAAAATATCCGAGCTGGCCGCATAGTTCTGGGTCATGAACAGCGCGTCGCGGTTGTAGCGCGAGTCAGCCCGCAACTCCGGAGCACCGGGATCGAGATCGCCGATCTTCAGGTGCAGGCTCACGGCAAAACCGAACGCTGCCAGCAGCAGACCGCCCAGCATGGCGCCCATGGCCCAGCGCTGTTGGGTGAACAAATCGAGCACGCGCCACAGCGGATGCTTGATCTGTGCCTGCAGTTCGGCGTTTTCCGAACTCAGGCTGCGTTGCGCCGCTGCCGGGCTGACACCGATATAGCTGAGCAGGATCGGCAACAAGATCAGGTTGGTGAAAATCAGCACCGCTACACCGAGACTGGCGGTGATCGCCAGATCCTGAATCACCCGGATATTGATCAGCAGCAACACCGCGAAGCCCACCGCATCACAGAGCAACGCGGTCATGCCGGCCGCGAACAGTCGGCGGAAGGTATAACGCGCGGCCACCACCCGGTGGGTGCCGCGACCGACGTCCTGCATGATGCCGTTCATCTTCTGCGCACCATGGCTCATGCCAATGGCGAACACCAGAAACGGCACCAGCGCCGAGTAGGGGTCCAGCTCATAACCGAGGATGGCGAGCAGACCCAGCTGCCAGAGCACCGCCACCAGCGAACACGTCACCACCACCAGCGTGCTGCGCGCGCAACGGGTGTAGCCAAACAGCACCAACACTGTCACCAGTACCGCCACCACGAAGAACAGAAGCACCTGGGTCAGCCCCTCGATCAGGTCGCCGACAATCTTGGTGAAACCGGTGATGTGAATTCGCAGGTCGTCGCTCTGGTACTTGTCCCGCAGGGCTTCCAGTTTCCGGGAAAACTCGCCGTAGTCCAGAGCCTTGCCGGTCTGCGGACTGATGTCCAGCAACGGCACGAAGATCACGCTGGACTTGAAGTTGCCGGCCACCAATTGACCGACCTCACCGGAACGGGCGACGTTGGTCCGCACCTGTTCGATACTGGCTGCCGAGCCATCGTAGTCGTCCGGGATCACGGTGCCGCCATCGAGCCCCTCTTCGGTCACGGCGGTCCAGCGCGTGGTCGGGGTCCATATCGATTTCATGTAGGGCCGATCGACACCCGGCAGCAGATAGAGCTCATCGTTGAGCCTGGCCAGGGTGTCGAGGTAGTCCTTGGTGAAAATACTGCCTTGCTTGACCTCCACGGCGATCCGCAGCGAGTTGCCCAGGCCGCTCAACTCACTGCGATTCTCCAGAAAGTTGGCGACATAGGGATGCCCCGTGGGAATGGTTTTCTCATAACTGGCATTGATGCCGATGCGCGTGGCTTGCCAGCCGAGCACCAGCGTCACCAGCAGACACAGCAGGATCACCAGTGGTCGATGGTTGAAGATCGCCCGCTCGGCGACGTTGCCCGACGCCTGGTCGAAGTCTGCCAGGCGGCCGATCACGGTTTGGGTTTTGTCGTCTTTCAAGTCTGACTCCTGTTGCACGGGCCGTGGCCCGATAGCGCTGCACCGTGAAGATTCAAGGTTTGCCAGAGGCTCGTGGATCCTGGTCAGCGGCCACACCGCTCAAACCAACGCTGGCCAGACTGCCATCGGCCGCCTGTTGCACGGCAGCGACAGTCCCGCCGCTGCGGCTCTGGCGTTTGTCGAAGCTACGACCCTGGTCATGGCTGAATAAAAGCTCGCCGCCCTGGCTGGCCAACAGCAGGCTGCCATCGCGCAGTTCGATGGCGCTCGCCAGTGTTGATTCGATGCCGGTGTCGAGGCGTCGCCAACTGCCGCCACGGTCATCGGACCACCAGGCGTTACCGCGCAAACCATAGGCAATCAAGGCGCCGCCGCGGGTGCCGAACAGGCCGAAAAAGCTGCCTTCATAAGGTGACTTCAAGGCCTGGAATGAATGCCCGGCATCGGTCGAACGCAACAGCAAACCGCGCTCCCCCACCAGCAGCAAATCGTTGCCCGAGACACGGATGCCGTACAGGTTCAGGCCTTGCGGATTGTCCACATGCTGCATCCACGGCTGCCAGCTTCGCCCGCCGTCGTCGGTGCGGTAGATCTGGTTGTAGGCGCCAACGACGTAGCCGTGCAGGCGGTCACTGAAGTACAGGTCGAGAAACGGTTTGTCCGGTCCGTCGTCGAGCATCTGCCGTGCCTGCGCCAGGTTGCCGGCGCCGCCCGGTTGATTGGCATCGCGCTCAGCGGCTTGCACCGCCAGCGCGGCGGCGCGCTCACCGTCGAGTTGCTTGTGCCAGGTTTCACCGCCGTCCTCGGTGTGCAACACCACGCCCAGATGACCGACCGCCCAACCCTGCTCGGCATCGACGAACTGCACCGCCGTCAGGCTGACGCTGACCGGCACACTGGCCTGGCGCCAATTTCTTCCAGCGTCATCCGAAAGCAGTACGATCCCGCGCTCGCCGACCGCCACCAGCCGCTCGCCGGCCCGGGTCAGCCCGAGCAATGCCGCGCGCTGGGCCTTGGCGGTCGGCAGTGCCGGCTGCTGCAGTACCGCAAACGTGCTCGCCTGGGCGTTGAACACACACGCCATCAACCCCAATGCCAGGACGCAGGCGCCCCGGCGCAGGCCGAAGCCCGCATAGCGTTTTTGCCCCATCATGTTTTTATCCCACTCGCAAAGTCACAGGCGACCGCAGCGCGCACCTTCACCCGCCGCAGCCTCCTCAGGTTCAACGCATGTTTTCGTTGGCCATGGCGTCCGGCGTGAAATAGGACGCCGAAGGTTTCGCGACTTTCTGGTACTGGACCGCCAGATCGTTGCTCGAGGAGTTGAGGAAGTAGGCGCCGGTGTCGAGGTTGTAGCTGCCCCACATGACCTGCGCGGTGAGGGCTGGCAGGTCCGGCGCCAGCAGCGTCAGTGAATACATCTGCCGTCCGAGTTTGCCCTGGGCGTCATACCCGTCGGCCATCAGGATCTGCCAGGAGTCTTCGTCGATGTAGTAGGTACGACGCGGCACCACATGGCGCTTGCCGGATTTGAGCGTGGCCTCGACCACCCAGACCCGATGCTTCTCCCAACGCACCAGGTCAGGATTGAGGAAGTCCTGTTTGACCAGGTCGTCGCTCTTGGCCAGGGCGGCGCGGTTATTGTTGTAGGCAACGATCAGTTCTTTCTTGCCCATCAGCTTGAGGTCATAGCGATCGGTAGGCCCGAACAGCATGAACGCTTCGTCGAACAGACCGACCCCCGAGGTCACGAAGTCCGGGGTGTCGTAGGCAATGTTCGGCGCCCGACGCACCCGGCGCTGGCCGACCAGATACTGCCAGGCCGCACGGTTGGCCGGGTCCAGGTCCCAATGGGTCATCAGGCCTTCGCCGGCCTTGGACGACGGCAACTCGGTCAGCAGCTTGCCCACCAGGTACTTGCCGGAAAAGTTTTCCAGGCTGCCGTCTTCAACGTAGTAGGGAAACTGGTAGGTGTACTGGGCGCGGGTCGCCTGGACTTTCTTGCCGCCGGCGGTCATCAGCCAGGTATCGAAAGGCGAACTGATGGTGTCGCCGCCCTGCCAGGACAATCGATAATTCCACAGCACTTGCGTACCGTTTTCCGGGATCGGGAACGGGATGCCGCCATAGGCGCCGGTGACTTTCTCGCTCGCCACGTCCAGCGTGGCGCGAGTGGCATTCTTGCCGGTATTGTCATACACCCATTGCGGAGCCGCCGCCGAGCGATGGGTCGGGTAGACGTCCAGGCGATAGTCCGGGTATTTCTTCAGCAGCAGTTTGGTGCCTTCGGCCAGTACATTGGCGTACTGCTCCATGTTCGAGGCCTTGATCGAATACAGCGGTTTTTCACCGGCGAATGGATCGGGACGTTTGTCACCTGGCTTGTAGCCAGGCGCGACCTTGGTGTAGCCGCCTTGCCAGGCCGGGATGCTGCCATCGGCGTTGCCGGCGCGCTCGCCACCAAGGGGTGTCAGTTCAGTCTTCAAGCGTACAGCCTGCTCAGGCGACACGGCCGCCTGCGCCAGGCTCATGCCGGCAAGGGCCAGGGTGAGGACGCAAGTGTTGAGAAATGCTTTGTTCTGCATGGCGAATCCACCTTATTAGAATGAGGTTTTCACGTAGAGCGAGACGAAGTCGCGGTCGGCCAACGACTGCCCGTAACTGAAATTGCCGTCCTCGCGCAGCCCGGCTTTTGGGGCACCGAAGAAGTTCACGTAGTTCAGGCCGACATCCCAGCGCTGCAGGTAGGTGGCCTTGAGCCCGACACTCCAGTCGCCGGAATGGGTATTGCCGAAACCCGATTTGTTGACCGCCGAAGAGCGCCCATCGAGTACCACACCCATGCCGATCGGCACGGTCAGGTCGATCCCGTCGACAATCTGGAAGTACGCCGGCTCCACCAATACCCGCAGCGCCGTGGCATCGCGGGTGGTGTTGGCATCCAGCGCGGCGGCGTTCTCGGTCACGCTCAGGGTGCGGTTCCAGGCCAGCTCGGCCAGTGCCGAGCCGCCGTCCCAAAATGCGGTGGGCGATAACAGGTAAATCGCCGACAGGTTGGCGTGAGCGGTTTTGCCCCTGGCAAACAGTGAGTTATCGTCGCCATCGGCCGCCACGCCAGGGTTCACCACTTGCAGATTGCTCACCAGCGGCGCGTTCCAGCGCACGGAGGTTTCACCGGCAAAGTTGAACGGCCCATAAGCGGTGGAGAAGCTGACGCCGGCAGTCTTGATGTCTTCGGCGTAGACCTGACGATAGGAACTCAGGATCGGCAACCCGGTGGCGGCCGCAGCCGTACCGTCGAGGTAGGCGTACAGGCCAGTCGGGGTTTTGTCGTGATACTGCGCAGCGTAGAAACCCAGCTCCAGCTCGGTGCCGGTCGGCTTGAAGCGGATCTGCATACCGCCCTGCCCCGAATTTCGCGGTTTCAAATCGCCGCCATTCACCGTGTCGTTGCCGAACACTTCGCGCAGTGAACCGCTACCGTAACCGATGGCATCGACATCACTCAGGTAGCTGCCGGCGCCGGGCACATTGGAGCGTTCCCACTCGAACTGGTAGTAAGCGCCCACCGACAACTGCGGGTTGATCTGCAACTGCCCGGAGATTTGATTGACCGGACGCAGGATCTCCTTGAACTGGGTCCCCGGCACGCTGAGCAACTTGACCACATCGGTCGGCCCTTGGGCATTGGCAATGCCGTTGCCACCGTAGAACAGGCTTTCGCCATAAATCAGACTGTGCCGGCCCAGGCGCATCACGCCCTGGGAGTCTTCACCGAGATCACCGCGCAGGAACACGAAGGCGTCGAGAATTTCCGCGTCGCGACCGTGGAGCTTGCGGGTTTCGCTGAGGAAATGCGTTTGCTCGCTGCTGTCGGTGTCCTTGTTGTAGATATCGTCGTACCAGGCTGCGCCGCTCACGCGCAGCCCATAGTTTTGCCGGCTGAGGTCCATTTCGGAAAACAGGTCCAGACGATTGGAGACCAGGCCACTGCTGAAGTTTTTATCGCCCTGACTCTGGATCGAGGGATACAGGCCGTTGGCGGTCGGTGCGTTGACCAATCGGCTGTCCTGCCCCTGAAGACGCCAGGCCTGGCTGTACTTGATGGTGTTGTCCCAACGCAGTTTCCAGTCGGAATCACCAAGGTCCATTTGCATGGCCTCGACCCTTTCGACCATCACACCGGCGCTGCATAACGCCAGAAACAAGGCGCACTGCTTGAAACGAAAGCAACGTTTAACGTTGTCCATGGACGCTCCTCATTATTTTTATTTTTGGCATGGCTTCGCCACAGGTAGCGGCTTGCGCCGCTGTCTACAGGTGTGCATTTCAGATGTAGGTGGAGGCCAATCCGCCATCGACGGCCAGGTTGACGCCGTTGATCCAGCGCGACTCGTCGGCACACAGGAAAGCGATCACCGCCGCTACCTCATCGGCATAAGCGGGGCGTTTCATGCGATGGGCATCGGCCTGGGTTCGGGCCTCACCGAGCATGCTCACGAAGTCGCCGAGGATCGGTGTGAAAACCGGACCTGGCGCGACGCTGTTCATGCGCACTGAATGTTCGAGAAACCAGGGTTGGGCCTGCAGGTAATTCCAAACGATCAAGGCTTCCTTGAAATACTGGTAGCAGGTCTGGTCCGGTACCGGGTGCTCGGCCAGCCAGGCCTGCCCGGCGGCGAAACCTTCGATGCGCGCCAGTGCCTTGTGCTGTTCCAGACGTAACGGCCACTCGGCGCCGAGGATCGAGGCGATATTGACGATGCTGCCGCCTGCGTTGATGCGTGGCAGCAACGCGCTGCTCAAGTGGCGCAATCCCAGGTAGTTGACCCGCGCCAGCAGTTGCGGGTTTGCAGTGCCCGGCACCCCGGCGATATTGCACAGGCTGTCGATCCGTGCCGGTAGCTGCGCCAGCAACCGGTCGATGTTCTCGGCACTGCTCAGATCGCCCTGAACAAAACCATCCAGGGTCATGTGCGGCGCCTTCAGGTCCACGCCAATCACGTGGGCGCCGTGGCTGCGCAGCAGGCTTGCCGTGGCCGCGCCGATACCCGAAGAGACGCCGGTCACCAGCACAATCTTGTTGTCGAGTTTCATGTTGAGTCCTCTTATTATTTTTGTGTACTCGGTGAGCCGACCTACCTTGTCGGCCCGGAAAAACCGGCCCGTCAGAACGGGTAACGCGGCGCCTTATCCTTGACCGTCACCCATTGCCATTGGGTGTATTCATCCCAGTCGGCCGGGCCGCCAACGCTGCCGGCATTTCCTGAGCTGCCGCGTCCGCCGAAGGGGTTGATGCATTCGTCGGCCACTGTCTGGTCGTTGATGTGCAGCAGCCCGCAATTGAGTTGCTCGCCCATCGCCATCGCGTGCCCGACCGAAGGCGAAATGATCCCCGCGGACAAGCCATACTCGGTGCGGTTGGCCAGGTCGATGGCCTCATCGTCGCTGGCAAAGCTCACCACCGTGGCCACCGGGCCGAAGATTTCCTCGTCGAATGCGCGCATGCCCGGGCGCACACCGGAAAGCACCGTGGGTTGGTAGAAGAGCTGCTCATACTCGCCGCCGGCTTGCAGAGTTGCCCCGGCCTTCACACTCTCCGTAACGATTTCATGCACTCGCAACAGCTGGCGTTTGTTGATCAACGGCCCCAGCACCGCCTCACCGCGAGCGGCATTGCCGACCGTGATTGCCCGTGCCTTTTCCGCCAGCCGGCGGACCAGTTCTTGTGCAATCGACTCATGGACCAGGATGCGTCCGGTGGCCATGCAAATCTGCCCCTGATGCAGCCAGGCACCCCAGGCGGCGTTGCTGGCCGCCAGTTCGAGATCGGCGTCTTCGAGCACGATCAACGAGTTCTTGCCGCCCAGCTCCAGGGCGACTTTTTTCAGATGACGCCCAGCCAGCTCCGCGACTTTGCGCCCCGCTGCAGTGGAGCCGGTGAACGCGATCATCCGCACATGCGGATCGCGGCACAGCGCTTCTCCGGCTGGCGCCGCACCCGGCAACACCTGCAGCAAGCCCTTGGGCAGACCAGCCGCCTCGAACAACCGGGCAATGATGAAACCGCCACTGACCGGGGTCTGCGGATCGGGCTTGAGCACCACGGCGTTGCCCGCCGCCAGCGCCGGCGCCACCGAACGCAGGGACAACACCAGGGGAAAGTTGAACGGCGAGATCACCCCGACCACGCCATGGGGCAACCGGCGTGCATAGGACAAGCGCCCCGCTTCGCTCGGCAGAACCAGACCATGGGGTTGCGACAGCAGCCCGGCCGCCTGATGCAGCAACACGATCGCCTCACGGACCTCATGTTCACCCTTGAACAGGCTGCCGCCACTTTCCCGGGCGATGTACAACGCCAGTTCGGCAAAGTGTTGCTGGGCCAGTGCGGCAGCTTTACGAAAGATCTCTGCGCGTTCCCGTGGTCCCAATGCCGCCCAGGCCGGTTGAGCACGAGCGGCGTTCAGACTGGCAAACGCGATGTCCGCTGCATCGGCCAAACCGGTGACGGTCAACACCTCGCCGGTGGCCGGTTCGATGACGCTGTGGCTGCCGCCCAATGGACGTAGCCAGTCGCCATTGAAGATGCGCTCGCGCCATGGCTCGTCCCGCAGAAAATCAGATGGTTCAATTACCGACATTTCGGTCTCCCGGCTCTTGTGTTTGTCATTGCCTGACGCGTCCTCGCTAAAGCGATGCAAGGCGTCTGCGTGGTGAAAGCGCTAGAGCAAGGGCTGTGCCGACTTCCCGAGTTGCGCCGTATTTCAAGTGGCGAAGGCTCTGGCCTGCGGGCTTTAGAGGGGCATTTACGAATAGGACAAAGTGCTTGGCGTACAGCTGGCAGCTTGCCACTTGTCCAAATGATAAAGTTATGTTTAATAACTGTTTTGCCAGTTGATCATTTCGATCAGTCGACTCGCTCAGGGGCATAACAATGAACAATCCCCATTCGCTGCTTCCTCATCTTGCCGTGCAGGAGGAGCATTTCTCGCCCCGAGGCGACAGTACCCAACTGGCCGAAGGCAACTCACCGACCCTGGCCGAGTTGACCGAATGCCTGTTCTTTTCCCCTGTTGACGGACGTATCTGGCTCAACGACCAGCGCATGCTGCTCTTGCACAGCTCATCCTTCGGCGCGCTGCGACGGGAAATTATCGAGCGCCAGGGACTGGAACAGAGCCGTGGCCTGTTTACCCGCACCGGCTATCTCTCCGGCGCGCGCGATGCGCGACTGATCCGCGAGCGCTGGCCAGACGCCGACGCCGCGGCGGTTTTCTCGGCCGGCACGCGTCTGCATACGCTCGAAGGCATGACCAAGGTCGAACCCCTGCACTTCAAGTTCGACGCCGACTCAGGCTTCTATGAAGGTGAATTCCTCTGGCACCACTCCTGTGAGGCCGACGAACATATCGCCGCCTTCGGCATCGGCCAGGATCCGGTGTGCTGGACCGAACTGGGTTATGCCATCGGTTATGTCAGCGGGCTGTTCGGCCGTCTGGTGATCTTCCGCGAAACCGAATGCCGGGGCATGGGCCATGAAAGCTGCCGGGTGATCGGCAAGACCGCCGAGCAATGGGGCGATGTCGAACAGGACTTGAGTTATCTCACTGCCTCGCCCTCCAGCGCGGCACCGAAACAGCGTCAGGCCCCGGCGCCCGCCCCCCAGGACGACGACCACGAAAACCCCGGCGGGCCAAAACCCATTGGCGCCAGCGCGGCCTTCAATGCCGCCACCCTCGCCTTGCAGCGCGTGGCGCCGACGCCCGCCACGGTGTTGTTCAGCGGCGAGTCCGGGGTCGGCAAAGAGTTGTTCGCCCGTCAGTTGCATCAGTTCAGCCCACGCCATCAAGCACCTTTCGTGGCGCTCAACTGCGCCGCCATACCGGACAATCTGATCGAGGCTGAACTGTTCGGTGTCGAGCGTGGCGCCTACACCGGCGCGACCCATTCGCGCCCCGGACGCTTCGAGCGCGCCCAGGGCGGCACGCTGTTTCTCGACGAAATCGCCAGCCTCAGCCTGCCGGGTCAGGGCAAGTTGCTGCGGGCATTGCAGGAGCGGGAGATCGAGCGCATCGGCGGTGGTCAGCCCATCAAGGTCGACGTCCGGGTGGTGGCGGCCACCAATGTCGACTTGCGCAACGCCGTGGCGGCCGGAGACTTTCGCGAAGACTTGTTCTACCGGCTGAATGTCTACCCCATCGTGCTGCCACCGCTGCGCGAACGTCGCGATGATATTCCGTTGCTGGTCAACGCGTTCCTGCGGCGCTTCTGTCAGGCCTACGCCCGCAAACCCGCCGGCCTGACCATGCGCGCACTCAAGGTGTTGTTGCGCTATGACTTCCCCGGCAACGTACGGGAATTGCAGAACCTGGTGGAGCGCGGCCTGATCGCCAGCGAAGACGGCCAAGCCATCGATCTGGTCCACCTGTTTCGCAACGAACCCATGCCGCAGGATGCGTACTCTCTGGACGACAATGGCAGCCTCGCCGCAACCGACCAGAGTCCCGCCGACACACAGCCTCGCCCTGCCTTGCTGGAAACCCTGGCTCGCCTGGAACACGGCTTCTCCATTGAAGGACTGGAGTCGCGCCTGATCGATGAAGCGCTGCAAAAAAGCCAAGGCAATCTGGCCGCTGCCGCCCGATTGCTGGGGTTGAGTCGTGCGCAGTTTGCCTATCGACTGAAAAAATACCGACAGACATCGGCTTGATTCGCACTACAGAAATTATCGCTTTAAAAATTTTACCCAATTAAGTATTTTGCAGAGATATTTGGGCGACCTGTGCCCTGATGCCTGTCAGTTACGGTGCGGAACCTGTGGGAGCGGGCTTGCAAGCGAAAAGCGGTGTGTCAGGCGACATCCATGTTGACTGACACGCCCTCTTCGCGAGCAAGCCCGCTCCCACAGGGGTTACGCTTAACTGATCGGCATTAGACATGTGCCCTCCTTTTTCATAGCGACAAGGGACCCACCGTGAGCGGACTGCGTGAACGTCAGAAAGTCGAACGACGCCAAGCCATCAGCAAGGCAGCGATCGAACTGTTCGAGCGTCAAGGTTTCCAGAACACCACCATCGAACAGATCGCCAACCAGGCTGGGGTGTCGGCGCCCACCGTGTTCAAGTACTTCGGCAACAAGCAGGAAATCATCCTGGAAATCCTCCACGACGCCGACCAGCGCGCCCTCAAGGACACCCGCAACCAGATCCCTGAAATTGAGGATCCGGTCGACGCCCTGTGCTACCTGGAACGCCTGCTGACCGGTTACGCCCTGGAGGTCATGCATCCCAGCCTCTGGCGTGAACTGCTGCCGTTGATTCTGTTTGGTGGTGATAACGGACTGCCCGAAGGTTATCGGGCCATGAACGATGCGCTCAGGGCTGAAATCAGCGGTTTGCTCAGAGAACTGCAACAGGCCGGCAAATTGCGCGCCGACCTCAACGTCGACCTGGCCGCCTTCCTGTTGAACGACTACTCACACCTGCAGTTGTTCAGGCTGGTCAACCAGGAACAGCCGGACATCGAGTCACACTCCGCCCAGGTAAGGCGTATCACCGAGCTGCTCTTTTACGGAATGCGGGCCTGAGAACGCCAGCCTCCTCCCAGACTGGCTGCATGCTATAGCCGGGGCGCGTCATTGCTGGCGAGCCCGGCGTCACGACGCCGGGCCACGATGATCAGCGGTTGGTCTTGATGGTGGTCCAGGTGCGGGTGCGGATCCGCTCCACGGCTGCCGGCATGGGCTGCAGAGCGAACAGTGTTTTGCGCGCTTCGTCCGGCACATACATGTTGGGGTTATTACGGATGTCGGCGTTCACCAGCGCGGTGGCGTCCTTGTTCGGATTGGGGTAACCGATCTTATTGCTGATCCGGGCAATGACGTCAGGGCGCAGGATGTAGTTGATGAACTCATAGGCCTCTTTGGTATGGGGAGCGTTGGCCGGCACCATCATCACATCCGACCACATCGGCGCACCTTCCCTGGGTAACGCCATCTCCACCCTGACGCCCTTGCCGGCCGCATCGGCCAGTTGCTTGGCCAGCGCCACGCCACCCGACCAGCCGACGGCTACGCAAATGTCACCGTTGGCCAGGTCCATGCCGTAGCGTGAGGAGTTGAAGTAGGTGATGTGCGGGCGAATCTTCATCATCGCCGCCTGGGCCTGCGGGTAGTCTTCGCGCTTCTGGCTGTTGGGGTCGAGGCCCTTGTAGTGCAAGGCGATGGGCACGATTTCGTTGGCTGCGTCGAGGAAACCGACACCGCAGCTGGCCAGCTTGGCGAGGTTCTCTTCCTTGAAGATCATGTCCCAGGTGTTCATCTGCACATTGGCGCCGAGGACTTGCTGAACCTTGTCGACGTTGTAGCCGATCAGCGTGGTGCCCCATAGGTACGGTGCCGCGTAGCGGTTGCCCGTATCACCCGCGGCTTCCAGGGTTTTCATGAACTCCGGGTCCAGGTGCTGCCAGTTCGGCAGTTGGTTGCGATCCAGCGGCTGGACGGCACCGGCGGCGATCAGGTGACTCAGGTTGGCGCTGCCGGGATACACCACGTCATACCCGGAATTACCGGTCAGCAGCTTGGACTCCAGGGTTTCGACACTGTCAAAAACGTCGTAGATCGGACGGATGCCCTTTTCCTCCTGGAAGCTCTTGAGCACTTCAGGTGGCAGGTATTCGATCCAGTTGTAGATCCGCACCGTGCGCTCTTCAGCCAGGCACAAACCGCTGGCCAGCAACGACACTACAGCGCCCAATAAGGTGTTACGCAAAAACATGTTCATGGTTAAGCACTCCTGCGCGGCCGCGAAGGCTCGCGGCACTTAATAGCGGTAGGTGAAGTACAGTTCCAGCGCACTGAATTTCTGGTCATCGCCGAACACCTGCTTGGCAGCGGCCAGCGGCTTGACCCAGTTATAGGAGAGCGACGTATAGAACGACGGCGTCGGGGTCCAGTCGAGGAAAACCACACTCTCGTCCGCAAAGCGCCGATCGCTGACCGGCGCACCCATGTAGTTTTTCTCGTCCAGCCAGAACTGATAGTGGATCGCGCCGAGGGTCAGCGTTTCATTGAGGTGGGTCTTGAGCGAGAACTGCTGAACGTTTTCGTTGCTGTTGAACAGCAGGTAGTTGCCGACGACATCCCCCACCAGCCAGGTGCTCCAGTCGACGAAGCCCTTGCTCAGTGACTCCCAGGCTTTCTGCCGGTTGTCGGCGAGGTTGTCGTCGCCGGAAAAACTGGCGTAGCGATAGCCGATCACCGGGGTCAGCGGCAACGTATTGAAGGCGTAATCCGCCTGACCGTACCAGGCGTTGGCATCGTAATCCACGCCTTCACCACTGCCCCGCTCCACGGCGTATTCGGCATTCAGGGTCAAGTCCGGCACGCCCGGTACTTTGGCCTTCAACGCACGCACGTTGTACACCTGCATCCCGTCCCGGCGTCGTGGCAGTGTACTGCCCTTGGGCCCCAGCGCGTTGACCTTCATCGCCATGGCCCCCAGTGTCACCTGGTCGTCGAGGTTGTAGTCCAGGTTAGCGCCGGTCATGCGGAAGTCACCCAGATCGTCATCGACCCGCAAGGTGAAGGCCTGGGTCTTCAATGCGCCATGATCCCAGGCCAGGATGGCCGAATCCTTGAAGGCGGTTCTGGGGCCAAGCCAGTAGGCGCCGTCCTTGAGTTGGTCGAGGTTACCGTCCATGACGATGAAGCCGGTCCCGATCATGTAGTTCTGGCGACCGGCTGTGAGCGTCCACTCCCCGGCCCGGAAACCACCGTAGAGTTCTTCGGTGGCTACATCACCATCAGAGCTGCGGGTGAAGCCGCCGGCATCGCCGTCGCCAAAGGTGGTCGCCGCCACCAGCGAGCCACCGGCCAACAGGCTGAAGTCTGGCTGCAGGGCGTATTCCAGCTTGACGCCGGGCTTGACGTAGAGCTCCTGCCAGTCGATTTTCGTACCGCCATTCTTGCCACTGCGCGCATCGACGCGGCCGCTGCCGAAGTTGACGTTACGGGTGGAAAGGGTCGCACCGCCGGCGGTGAAGTTGAACTCACCCTTGAGGTTGCCATCCTCGAAGGTGTAGCCCGCCAGCGCGACTTGGGCGGTCAGGGGTAAGCTGACCGCTAAGAGCGTTCGAGAGAAACGCGTCATGAGAACCATATGAAGCTCCTGTGTGATTATTGTTGTTACAGGGCAGTGAATGGCGGCGCAGAGCGCCGCCAACACCTGGTCGAGCCAGGCGAATAGGACGCAGATTTCTTGTCGTTATGGGGTGTTTCAGTGGCGAAGGTGCGCGGCAATGGCACGCAGCATGCGCACGCTGTCAGCATCGAATGGGCTGACAGCTTCGGTCAGCGATGACTGCTTGACGATCACCACACCGGACGGCTTATCGACGAACAGGTATTGGCCGTGGATACCACCGGCCATGATCGCCTGGCTGTGGTCGTTGAAGACGTACCACTGGCTGCGGTAGGAAGCACCGGGGGTCCAGTTGGAGAATTCGGAGTTTTTGGCGTAGATCGCCGGATCGGAACCGGCGGCGATGCGTGCAACCGTCTCGGTCGACAGCAATTGCAGCCCATCATGGCGACCGTCGTTGGCCAGCAGTCGACCGAACCGCGCCATGTCTCGCAAGGTGGCGTTGAAACCGGCACCGGCGACGCTGCGCCCCCAAGGGTCGGCCATGAAATAGCCGTCACGCTCACACCCCAACTGGCTCCAGAGGTCTTGCAGCAATTGATTGCAAGCCTTGCCCGAAGCGCGCTCCATGACCCAGGCCAGGGCTTCGGTGGTGGCGGTCACGTAATGGAAAAAGCCGCCGTGACTGCCGCGTTTTTTCAGCGACGGCAGGTACTGATACAGCGACTCGAACTGAGCGTACTGCGCAGGTGCCGGCTGGAAACCGCAGGCATAGCCGTACTGCGAGCTCTCGGAGTTGGGATCGTCATAGACTTCGCTGTAGTCGATGGCCACGGCCATGTCGAACAGCTGGCGCACCGTGGCATCGCCAAACGCGCTGCCCAACAGTTCGGGCACATAAGATGCCGCCGGCAACTCCGGATTGAGGATGCCATCGCAGACCAGTTGCTCCCCCAGGGTGCCGATCAGCGACTTGGTCACCGAGAACATGACGTGCCGGTCCCGGGGACGCTGGCCGTTGAAGTAACGCTCGAACAGCACGGTGTCGCCCTGCATCACCAAAAAGGCGTCGGTCTGACTGGCCACCAGATGATCGATGACACTGACGCTCAAGCCACATTCACTGTCGAAGTGCAGTTCATCCAGCGCTCGCGGTGCTTCCTTCAGGACACTGACCGGTCCACCACCCGCCTCCACATCAATAGAGGGACGCAGGCGCGCCAGATTGCGGAACCCCCACTGATTGAACGGTGGACGCATCCAGTTGCTCCAGGTGACGCGGCGCTTCGGCTCGGCCGGAAAACCCTGCATAAACAAAGGCGCCGAGCGCCTGTCGAGTGACGACTCATTCGTCTGGATGTAAAGACTGGCCAGCAACGGCGCGGTGTTCTGACTCATCGGGTTTCCCCTGCAAAATGACTCTGCGTGAAAGCAGATGCAGGGAAATAATTACCCGGTATTATTTTTTAGTCAATAAAACATTTTTACAGATTAAATTTTTTACCCCTGTGCGGCGATGGTGGAGCGAGTCCGACAGTCAGGTCGATTTACTCGTCGAGAACGAAAAAAGAGTCCGAAGTCAGGCAAAAACCTCTTTTTCAGGCTGACAATAAAAAATAATGCGCAAAAAAAAACGCCACTCAATGAGTGGGGTTTTTCTGTATTTGGAGCGGGAAACGAGACTCGCATCTAGCGTCCGACCCATTGAAATCCAAGGGGTTTCTTTTCTTGCCGAAGCAGGAAAAGACTCAATTCAGGACTTGTTTTTGGGGAGTATCAAGAGCCAAGAATCAGTAATTCCAAGCTACGCCATTGGATTCTACCCATAGTCAATCGTACGAACGATCGTCAAGCCGGCGGTATCAATTGCGCAGGATCAACAGGAGATGAGCCGAGCCCCCACCGAAAAGACGTCCCAACCTCCCCTACCTCACCAGTCAACTCACTACCAACGAATATCGACCACCGCTGGCAGCTCTTGTGGAAGCTAGCGGTCGAGCCGCTAGCTATTCACTCCGTAGTACCTCTCCCCCACCGAATTGACTGACGCATCAACTCGATGTCGTGGCCCCAACAAGGCCCGAGGCATAGAGATAACCTGCATCAGTACAGCCGCTCCGATTGGCGCAGTTTCTTGAAGGCCAATACTCCGCTTGCCCCAACATGAGTTGCCTAGGTAACCGCCATGATTGGGCACCACGTTTCATAACTCTTAAGGTTTGCTTAAGGACTTTAAATGTCACCGGCGGACAAACTTTCCTCAACGATCAGGAGAGTCGCCATGAACCCACAATCGATGAATTCAGACATTCCAGGCGCCCTTGCAAGACCGCTGGGAGCCCTGACCGGCTGGCAGGAGCGCCGTGCCAAAGAACTGATGATACGTGACATGGGCAGTTGCGTACGCATCAGCCAAGTTGCCGAGCATTGCAACCTATCGCGCAGCCATTTTTCCCGGGCATTCAAAAAGATTACCGGCCATTCACCGCAAGACTGGTTGACGAGGATGAAAATCGAAAAAGCCAAAAGCCTGCTGATCACTGCGATGGCGATCACCGAAGTCGCCCATGAATGCGGTTTCAGCGACCACTCGCATTTCACCCGCACCTTCAACCGCCTGGAAGGTGTAACACCCAAGGCCTGGCGCTGCGCCTTTCATCATGCCATCACGAGCAACGGTTCCCTGATGCCTGAGATTGATCAGGACATATCCAACAGGATAATCCTCAACCACGCGCCCCATAGCCTGCGAAAGGCCCAGGCACAGGAACTTCACCCATGAACTGATCGAAATCGACAGCCCCACTCCTCCCTTTGGCCGCTTACGCGGCCTTTTTTTATCCGACGCAGCCCGGCGCAAGCGGCAGACTGATACAGAATCTGGCGCCCTGTTCACTGTCCTGGAGGACTAGCGTCCCGCCGTGTGCAGCGATCACCGATCTACAGATGGCCAGCCCCATTCCCATGCCGTTGCCTTTGGTGGTGTAGAACGCATCAAAAATCCGCTCGCGCTCCTGGGAGCCGATTCCCGGGCCGTTGTCCTGCAAGCAGAGTTGAACCTGGTCGTCCTTGACGCCGGAACTGATGATGATACGCCCATCCTGCAGCCCTGCTCCGGCGATGGCCTCCAATGCATTAGTGATCAGGTTGTACACCACCTGCTGGATCTGCACCGCATCCACCCACACTATACATTTCGTATCGAGCCGGGATTCCAGACGCACGTTGCCGCTCGCCAGGTCGGTCGCGGTCAGGCACAAGACGTCACGGATCAAGTCTTCGATCTGCACTGGCAACCGCTGCAACGGTGCCTGTTTGGCAAGAGCGCGAAGCGCCTGGACAATGTTGGCGGCACGGGTGCTGTCTGAGCGAATGTCTTCCAGCCCCTGAATCGCCTCTTCCAGATCGGGCTGATCGCGCTTAAGCCAGCGCAGGCTCGCCGAGGCATTAGACAAGATGCCCAGCAGCGGCTGGCTGATTTCATGGGCAATCGAAGCAGACAGCTCGCCCATGACTTTAAGGTGCGAGCTACGCGCCAGTTCTGCCCGGGAACTGCGCAAGTCCGCTTCCATTTGCGCACGCAGTCGGGTGTCTTCGACCAGCTGTGCATACAGCCTGGCGGTATGCAGTGACACGGCGGCCTGAGAGGCGAGTATTTCCAGCATGGTCAGGCGCTCGGCGCTGAACAGCTTGGGGACCAGGCTGTTTTCGAGATAGACCAGACCGATCAATGTGCCTTGTCTGAGCAACGGCAGGCACAACATGGAACGCGTCTGGCGCTGTAGGAGGTCGGCGCTGTAGGCCTCGGGACAATCTGCACGGGCATCGTCGAGCACCAGAGTGTTGCGGGTGCGCTTGCTGGCGTTGAGCACCGAGGCAGGCGCCATCTGTTCGAGCGGCTGCCCGGTGTCCAGCGCGACCCGCACGTTGCCGGCCTCGACAGAAGCGGTTGCCGCGAGTTGCAGCTCGGCGCCGCTGACAATCATCAGAACGCCATGATCGGCACCCGCCTGAATCATCAGGTGGTTCATCAGGGTTTCGACCAGTCGTTCCAGCAATACCTCTTGCGAAAGTGCGCGCGCCGCCTCGATTCCCACTTCAAGATCGAGGCGGACCTGGGTCACAGGCCGGACAGGTTCGAACGACGACTCTGCGCTCAGAAACGGGTGCAAGGCTTCCAGCTGGCGGGCCTTGCTGTTGGCCCCCCAGAGGTTGTAACAGTCGCGCGCGACGCGCAGGTGGTGATTGGCACCCGACACCAGCCCGTTAGGTAAGCAGATATCGGCTAGCTGCTCATGGGCCAGCGCCTGCTCGTGGATGAAACCGGCCGCTGCAGCAGCGATCTGGGACTGATCAAAACAGCGGATGGCAACCAGCTCCTGACCGCGTAAACGGGCGATGACCCCTTCGATCAGCAGCAATTTGTTGCGAAAGGTTGCCGGGTTGAGCTCGACCCATGACAGAAACCGCAGACGTTGCCGTTCGAGTTGTTCCAGTTTTTCGGCCACCTCCCCCGGTGCCTGCGCACTGCCCAGCGCCAGGCTGTAGAAAAGGTAGTAATCGGCGAGATTGATGTGTGCCGGAATGGACCAGGTCAGCGCGGCCGCCTCTTCGAAACGCCGCAATGCGTAAGGGATATCGCCGTAGTAAAACGCGGACATGCCTGAATACAGCCACGTCCAGAACAGAGTCGGCTGTGACACGCTGGTGCGGTCGATGGGGCCGAAACGGTCATGTTCAGTGCCGTCCAGTTCGGTCAGCGGCCGGTGCTGACGCCCATCGCGCAGATCGCTGGCGTACGCCTGTTGCGCCAGCAGGATGCGTTCGATGTCGATATAGTGAAACTGACGCACCCAGGCCAGGCCATGCTCCAGCTCGTTCAACACTCGTTGTAAGGGTTCGCCCATGAACAACAGATCGGAGCCGATGTGGTTGCAGGCATAACAGGACATACCCAGATCACCGCCGGCCTGACCGCACTCGAATGCTGCGAACGCCTTCTGTCGGGCGTACGCCATCGGTCGGGTCCACGGGCTGACTTGATCAAGCGCCACCAGCGTACCTGTGCGTCCGGCTTCGTAGCCGTGTTTGTCAGTGAGTTCAAGGGCCACTTCAGCGAAGGACTGCCCGTCCACATACTCGCCATAGCGCTCGGCAATCATCACGCCAAACCAGGCAAACCCATAACCGCTGCTCGGCGTGGTGCCATGCATCAACGTAAGTTCGACCATTTTCGCCAAATGCAGAAAACGAATGTCGTCGTTGACGAAGAACGAGGAAATCAACGTGCTGAGCAACTCCATGGCCACTTCGACAAGCGGGTCATCGGCCTTGGGCAAATGCACCAGATCGGCGATGCGGCGCGCGCCCACGAGTGCGCGTACCTGGGCAAACACGAGGCTTAGCTGATCGTGCGAGGGCTTGCGCTGCAGGGGAATATCCAGCAGGGCCAACCCGGTCAACGCCTCGGTTATCGCCCCCTCGTAATCGGAGTGCAACGTGCGCAAGGTGGCCCGTAACCGATAGGTTTTCGCGCGGTCGAGCGCTGTGGTGGCGTGATTCAGGCAGTCGTCGAGGCGGCGTTGGGCGCTGGCCAGATCGGCCAGCAGCATGTCACATTCGGCAGCCAGCCATTGGGTGGCGAACGCCTGAGTGTAAAGGCTCGACCAACCGGTCTGCCCGAGCAGACGCTCGGCCGTGCGCAGATAGCCCACGGCCTGCTCGACAGCCGCGGTGTCCCTGGCACGTTCGGCAGCTTCGACCAACAGCTCGACGAACGCGGCACGGCGATGCGCCTCCAGTTTATCCACGTCAATACGCTGAACCTGGCTGGCGACTTCAAATACACGCTCATGGATCTGCTCACCCCACTGATCAAGCATGGCGACGGCGATACGGGCATGCTCGGCGGCGCGTCCCGCTGGCGCAGCAAGCTGACAGGCTGCCTCAAGCACACGGTCGTGGGGAAACACCAGTTGCTCGCGCTCACGCAACAGAAAACCGGCATCGACCAGACTTTGCACTTCACGGTTGATCTGTTGCTGATCACACGGTAACAACCGGTGCAGCAGCGATTCATCACAGCGCCCGCCGACATATCCGGCCGTGCGCAACACTTCGCGTTCCATCGGTGCCAGCCGTTCGAATCGCTGCACCATCAAGTCCGCGACGTTATCGGCGTAACGGTAACCATCCACCTCCTCCTGGTTCCAGACCCAGCGGTGACCGTGCACGTCGAAGCACACCAGACGTTCATCGATCAACGCGCGCAACACCTGGCTGATGAAAAGAGGGTTGCCGGCCGTCTTGTAGTGCACGACTGGTGCGAGCGACTCGATAGCCTCGAGGTCGGTGTCCAGTTCATCGGCGATCAGTTCCGCGACTGCTGGCACCGATAGTGGACCCAGCATGACGCTTGTACAGGGTAACGATTGCCCATGCTCCAACACCTGCAGCAATCCACCCTCACGCTGGAGGGACTGCGATTCGGCCTCACGGTACGCCAGAATGAGCGCCAGATGCCGGGGCGGCCGGGCGATGAAGGCTTGCAAGAACGACAGCGTCGAGTCGTCGGCCCACTGCACATCATCTACGAATAGCACCAGGGGTCGTCCCGGCTGAGCGAAGACTTCCAAAACATCGAGCAGCGTTTGATTGGCGCGATCAAGCGCATGCCGGGCCGGCATGTTCGGCAGTTCAGGCGCGACACCGATGACCAACTCGGCCTCGGGCGCCAGATCCGCCAGGAGTTTACCCCGTCCCTTGAGGCGTTCGATCAGTTGCTCGCCCAGCGTCTCCAGTTCCAGAGCCGGCTTGCCCAGCAGTTGGGTCATCAGCGACTTGAGGATCTCTGCCAATGGCGCGTAGGGAATTTCCTGCTGCAGTAGATTGCTCTTGCCGCTGGCCCAGTAGCCGGGCGCCAGGGGCCGGACACCCTGGTGGATCAGCGTCGACTTGCCAGCACCCGGCGCGCCACCGACCAGCAGGACCCGGGCGATGCCATCGCTGCGCACCTGACTTATCTGCTCGATCAACTGCATGCGTTCGGCCTCGCGGCCGAACAGAACATCACCGCGGGCCGCAGACGGCAACGCATCGAAGGCGCCCAGCCGAAACCCATCGATGCGCTCGTGTTCCAGCCACTGCTGTTGGCACCAGGCCAGATCCGCGGCCATCGACTCTGCGCGCTGATAGCGGGCACCCGGTTCCTTCGCCAAGCCTTTGAGCAGCACTTGGCAGATGCCTTCCGGCAGATCGGCAACATGGATTGCCGGTGATTGCGGTTGCACGGCGGCGTGCACGTGCAGCCATTGCGAGGGGTCGCGGGCGGTGAGCGGCAGTCGGCCGGTCAGCGCTTGATAGAGGATTACGGTCAGGGCGTAGATATCGCTGCGCGCGTCAAAACTGGCGGCATCGCGCCGTACCTGTTCGGGCGCCAGGTACGGCCATTGTTCCAGACCGGGCAACTCAGCGGTGGGCGCCTCTGCGGCATGACTGTGAAAACCCAGGAGTCTGACCGAATCGGTGGTTTCCACCATCAAATGGTGGGGCTGCAGGCTGGCATGGCGCACACCCGCGTTCTGCGCGCTGGCCAGCGCGTTGGCCGCCGCCACGGCGATGGCCAACAAGCGCCCCAGCGGCAGCCCGGCGTCACCGATCAGATCCATCAGCGGCGTCCCCGATGCGGGATAGATCAACAAGGGCCCCTCGGCCGAGCGGATAAACGCGACAGGTGCAATCGCCCATGCCGGATCCAGGCGCAGATGAAAATCGCGCTCCAGCCGCTGGCACGTGGCGGGCAGCTGAATCGGTGCCCGGGCGGCAAGCCAGTGTGTGCCCGACGGCCGGTCCTGAAGCGTGAACCAGGTCAGGTCATTTTCCCGGCGCAGCATGGAGAAGGTGCAGCGTTCCAGCCAGGCTTCATCGTGGACGACCTCAAGACTGCGGGAACCGGATGATGAGAGAGGACGGCTGGACATGAACAATCACCGCTGAAGATTCGTTTCGGGCTGAGCCCTGGAGTATACGCAAGGCTCTGGTGCGGTGAATGTGGGCCAGCCATCCTGTCCGTCCTAGGCACCATGATGGCCGTCGAGCGGCCCTATTGCCGGTGATTTTCACGCACTGAAACCACCGCGTGTTATCCCTCAGGATAATTGCATTATGCAGGGCCGTACCCTAGCGTGTATGCCAGATGAATCGACGCTTGCGCGTCACTCTCCCTCACACAGTGCAGAGCAACGCATGATCCGACTCGGTCAAGCCACCATTTCCCTGGAACAGCGCGAAGCCTTTCTTGATGGACGGCCACTGCGCGTTGGAGGACGGGCGTTCGAAATCCTCTCGGTGCTGATGCAGGCCGATGGTCGTATCGTCAGTAAAGATGAATTGATCACACAGGTCTGGCCCGACACCGTCGTCGAGGAAAACAATCTGCAAGTGCAGATTTCCTCGCTGCGCAAGTTGCTCGGAGAAAAAGAACTCATCCAGACGGTCCCACGCCGAGGTTACCGATTATTGAAAGAACGTGAAGCACCCCTGCCCCCATTCCATCCCGCTACCTCGTGGGCCCTGACGTGCGAAAAGCAGGAGGCGATCGACCCTGACACCGTGCCGGTGCTCATAGTGGACGATGAAGCTTCCGTGCGCACGGCGCTCAGCCGACTGCTGCGGGCCGAAGGCATCGTGCACCGGATATTCGGCTCGGCCGAAGAACTGCTTAATACTGACCTCGACATCGGCCCCGCTTGTCTGTTGCTAGACATCAGCCTGCCCGAGGCGACAGGGCTGGAACTGCAATCAGCGCTCGGACAACGCGGACATCCATGGCCGGTCATTTTCATGACCGGTTTCGGGACTATCCCGATGTCGGTGCAGGCCATGAAAGCAGGCGCAGTCGAATTTCTGACCAAACCCTTCAACGACAACCAGTTGCTGGACATCCTGCACACCACTCGTCAGCGGGCAGCAAAAGCATTCGAGCAATGGCAACGCATTCAGAGCGCCCGTCAAAAAGCCGCCCTGTTGACCCCCCGTGAACGAGAAGTGCTGCCGCTGATCGTCGCCGGGCTGTCTAACAAACACATAGCCAACCGGCTGGGCACCAGCGAAGTCACTGCCAAGGTCCACCGCAAACACATCATGGAAAAGATGCAGACGCGCTCACTGGTCAGTCTCGTCAAGCTGTATGGCCTGATTAGCTCGGACCCAGCGTTTGGCATGCAGGATTCCTCATGACCAAAAAAATTGGCTGCCCTCCCCCGGAGTCATCCGCCAACCCCATGACGATCGTCTGCATTGTGGACGACGATGTGTCCGTGCGAAAAAGCCTGGCCAATCTGCTCCGCTCGGCCGGATATCAATCTCGGGTATTCGTCTCGGGTGAAGAATTCCTGTCCCTCGATAGCTTCGACGACGTCGCCTGCCTGCTGTTGGATTTGAGAATGAACGGCCTGTCGGGAATCGAGGTCATGCAAGCACTTGCGCTCATGGACAGAAAATTTCCGGTAATTTGCATGTCAGCCCATTGGGATGATGCGACATTGGCCGAATCAAGCCGCTATGACGCCACCGAGTGCCTGCGTAAACCCTTCAGCAGCGATGCGTTGTTGAGCGCTGTCGAGCTCGCGCTTCACGTTAAAGGCTAAACAGCGAGTGGCCAAAATTACCCGTGATACAGCGCTGATTACGAGCAAGCGCAGACATGCTGATGAGTGCGTGAGCCAGTCTAAGTGAAGGAGCGGCGAGATTAATCGTCGATATAGACGATTTTGCAAGGCGTGTGCGTTAGCCCTCAGCACGGATCCCGTTCACAAATACGAATCGACGAGCGTGACCCCCAATGTATCGCCGGCGTCGTGACCGACGTCTGCGTGGCCGGGGTACGGTTGCGATGCACGAACTCATGGAATCAATCCGGTCCTGCGCTTCCAGGGGGATTTATCATCATGGGAGGTGCCGGCAGAGTCGAGGCGGAGCGACCTTTCAGCCCTACTCCTGACAGGCTTGCGCCGACTCTACAGCCCGGCGTAACGCCTCAAGGGAAGGCGTCGCCGGTTGCAAGGAAAACAAGGCACTGGTGTTCTAGACCTGCGCAGAGGGGGCATCCATGCCAGGCCGGACGCCCCCCCCTTTGCGCACGATCCCCGACTTACAGCATCAGGCGAAGGCCGGTGCCAGAAGCAGTGTTGTTACCACATGAATTTGAGCTCCACGCCGAGGTAGTTACTATCGTCACCTCCGGCATCCCGTAACGTATCACCCACTGCATAGTGAACGGCCTCAACAGCACCGGACAGATTGCGGGTGAATGCATAGTCCATGCGCAATTGATCGTAGTAACCCGTCCAGCGTCCACCTTGCCCCGCCGTTCCTGCTACCGGCAGATTCGGTTGGGTATAAACCGCGTCCTCGGTGGTTTGTCGCCAGAGCATTCCCACGGCTGTCTGAATGGACAGGCCGGAGATCGGCTGTATCGTCACAGAAGGCTTGACATGGATAAGGTTGCTGTAGCCGGTGTAACCCGCCAGTGAGAAGTAGTATCCATTCGGGAACAGAGGATTGAATGTCCCTAATGTGCCATCTCCGGCATGGTGATCACCGGAAGCCGCATCGAACTGCAGGCCAAAGCGTGGCGTCCAAGGCACAGCTTTCAGGGTGTACCCCAAACGGCTGCCGCCTGCCCAGGCGCGGATATCTTTGGAACCTACCGTACCGGTCTGAACCATCGCTTCCACATCCCAATCGTATGCCCCTTCGGCTCCCGCGGTGCGCGCATCGAAGATGTGCCGGGTTTCATCACCCTCTGCGTCGAGATAACTCGCGCCACGTTCTTCGTACAAGCCGTAGTAGGCCGACAGCTCGTCTTTATTGTTAAGCTGACGCTCGACCCTGAGCATATGGAACGCGACGTCGGAATTGGACTTGTCGTCGAAGTGACGGCCATCCAGGTACTGGACAGGATGACTGGCGATGCCAATGAGTCGCCAATTGCTCGTCTCCCAGTCCGCCCAAACGGCATCGAAGGACTGCCGGACGTTTGGTCCATCCCGCGAAGAAATAAAGCGCTGCAAGTCGAAGGCGAAATCCTGACGCCCCACGCGCGTCTTGAAAGTGTGATCGGCGGTCTGGTCGACGTACTCGACAAAAGCCAGTCGCATATCCAGGTGGTTCTGGTCTGCGCCGCCTACGGTTGTCTTATCGAAGGCGCGAGCATCTTCCAGTTCGGTGAATACGCGCCAGTGTTCGTTCAAATGCAAATCGGCATGCACTTGCAGTCGCTGAATCAGCCACGAGTCGCGTGACCGGTTGCCTATGCCAAATCCATTGGCATCGTTGGACTCAAACCGCTCACGAAGCGTCGTGCCGAACGATACATAACGTTGCGGATCATCATCCGACAGCGATATGTATTTGAGACTATCCAGAGGCTCGGTTCTCAACGAAGGGTTTTGAAGGACTGACCAGTCCTCCTGCCAACGGTTGGTTTTAAGCACAGGGCGTTCAGTCTGATCGGCGGCGAAACCGCTGGAAACTCCCAGCGGCCACAGCACGGCCAGAGCCCAAGCACACCCGTTATGCAAAGGACGTCGGCTCTTCATATGCGCCCCTCTGATTACTGCGTCACGACTAGTTGGTGTATTTCGGCAACATACCCACCAGGGAATGCCACCAAAGCGGATTGGCGACCAGGTTCTGCTTTAAGGTCTACCAACAGTTGTGCGCCGGAATTCTTGGCTTTGGAGAGGGTGGCTGCCAGGTCGCCAACTTCGTAACCGGTCGTTTCACGGCCGTAGGGGTAAGGCAGGTGCCCATCAGTCACGAACACCACCATCTTGCCGAAATCGGATTCCAGTTTTACGCGGCGGATGGTCTTTCCAGGCTCTCCAACCACAGCGCCGTCGAGATGTTTCTCATCGGCCACGACTTTGCCGTGGGAGAAACCCGTGAAACCTTTGATGAAGGCATCGGCACGTTGCTCAGAGACATACACACGGTTTTCAGGGATTGTCTGAAACGGTGCGTAATTCGGCGCCTTGTCGTGCCAGTAGAGCTGCATATTCACGCCGCCTGGCCATTGCACCACCGCATCGCGACCGATCGGATCGGGGAAGTCATGCACGATCACATCAGCGCCATTCTTCTTGGCTTCGGCGATCGCGACATCCATATCCTTCACGAGATAGCCATTACGCTCGGCGCCAAAAGGGTAAGGGACAGGCGTGGTAAAGCCGAAAAGCGACACGCTACCGACTGGCGTCTGTACCAGTTGCGAAGTAGTGCTACTGGGAACGGGCAACACATTGACCACGACCTGCGGAGTGCTCTTGCCACCAAAGGTGGCCACGAAGCTTTTAACAAAACTATCAACGTCGCTTGGGGCAACGTAGACATGACTGGTGTCGTACTGGGCTGCGACAGCCACGGCTGGGTTGGTTGCCGCCTGCGCAGAGAGGGAAGCGGCCATTCCAAGAATGACAGCCAGAGGAAACTGCTTGAATGAATGTTTCATGAGAAGCCCTTGATGAGTTGAGAAACGCGACACCGTCGAATAGCAACGCCGCCGTTCAGTAAGCGTATGAAGCGGGGATAGATGGTCGATAGGATCTATGTGCGCAGAAACATGAAACTAAATTCATTTAACCATGGCGATATTCCAATCCAGCTCTCAGCCATCACTTCCCTGTTGAACCGCCAGGGAACTTTTGACGCCCATTTGGAAGGGACTATTGAAAGAATGGCGCTGTTGTCTCACCGAACGTCAATTCGCAAGCCAGCACGCACGGCGAGAATAATCAAACAAGTAACCAGACCCGCAACACAACGCGCAACGGTCAAGTTACTTGTCACCTGATTGTAGATGTTCGTTGAAAGCAGGACTCCACAAAATATCTGTTTGTATTTGGGAGCTATTTAGAAAGACAGGAGTCGGCACTGTCTTCCCAGGCCGAAGCCCACACTTGACCCATGAGACGGACTTGCCAATTTGCAGACCTGATTCGCTCAAAAAAACCGCCGAAGTCCTTTCCAGCGGAAACGATCGATCAGTGCAGGCCGCAATGCAATCAGCGAGCGAGAGCAAATGCCTTGCGGCGCGCAAGAAAAACGTCGAGGCTCAACATCCCTCCACCAAAGGCCGCAACTTGCAGTAGACCGCCAGCGATCGAGATGTTTTTGAAGAAGTTGACGAACTGCGCCTGGTCAGCCAGTGAGTTGTGGAAAGCAACAGCGGTAACCACGGTGAACACTGCCATGACTGCTGCGACTAAACGGGTACGGACACCCAGGACCAGCAATGACGCCAAGCCCAGCTCTACGCCCAGTGCCCCCAAGTAGGCCAGTTTTGGAAACGGCATCCCACTAGACTCGATGTAGGCAATAGTGGCTGCCGGGCCTGTCAACTTCGAAAAGCCGCTCAACAGGAACAGGGCCGCCAGCAGAAGGCGGCCAATAGCTGCGGTGATATCTTTGCTTGTGATATTCATTTGGAAATCTCTACGTCAGTTTCGGGCGGCCCCGTTTGGGGGTATTGGTGAAGCTCCAGGTGGAACTTAAATTAAGATAATTCAGCACAATCGGACTTTTGCTTCGTATTTCTCAACAGTGATACGCACCGGTCTAAAGCAGGACCTCCTCCATTCCAATACTCAGCGGTGCCAGCGCAGCGAAGAGGCAAGTACAACAATCAAAATTGATGGGCGTAAAATAAGGAATACGATTCAACGCCGTCATTAGGCTGCGCGAGGCCCGCATTGGAATAATGAATGACGCGAACACCGAGTCTTTGAGACTCTCCTATTTTCAAACCTGCACCAAGACGATCCTCAAAGTTGAACACGGAGCCCATCTTCCGGTCACCTACGCCAGTACCGGAAAACAGCGATGCACCGATACCCGCTTCGATAAAGGGTCTGTAGAAGCCATCTCCAATAACGTATTCGAATACCGGAGCGGCGGAAATAGAGTGTCTACCGCTGGCTTGATCACCGCCCTCCCAATACGTATACCCAACGTCCCAATATCCACCAAAGTGTCCGATTGAGGACTCCAACCAGCGCTTGTCCCACTCCCAACCCAAACCTGCACGGTATGTCATGTCGCCTTGGCTAGTAACGCCGACCGCTCCGGAAATCTCCGCAGCCTGACTTGAAATCGATGCGCTTGCTAACAACCCCAAAAAAATGGAAGGAAGAATTCTAGCCATTAAATATCCCTTAATCAGGTCGGTGAAGAGCACGTCGTTGCAAACGCGCACTATCAGTCGAGAGATATTTTCTTTTCGGCGGGTGACGGTGACTATGCTCCTTGTGCTGACTTAACCGGCCAGATACATGGAGCGGCCAACAGGCGACCGAAACGCACCCATGCCAAGGCTTCGGTGGCGGCGGTCACGTAGTGGAAAAAGCCGCCATGGCCGCCGCGTTGTTTCAGCGAAGGCTTGTAATCGAGTCGCTGGAGCATGCCCTCTCACGTGGAGCCAAACCCTTGGTGGAGAGATTATTCATTGAACCCTCTTCATTTTTCAGTCGACGCCCATCTCCTAAGCTAATTTCAGGATAGGTACCGAGAGAAATACTGGGTTGCTATCCGCCCAGGAAAAGCGGGAGTGCCAGCACTTGGCGCCTTTCTTATTCACGAAAAGGGCGAGGCCGTTGTAGTCAGGGAGGGTGTAGTCCTTGGACTCCGGGTTTGGCGTGTCGGACCGCGGTCTTGGTGAGAGCCATCGCACACGCCACGAGAAAACCGATCTGCCGAGCACCGGATTGATGTACTGGAAAATGTGCCCATTGGGGCTGGATCTGAGTGTTTTCAGAGGGGGCGCGCGGCAAAAGTCCAAGAAAAACTTTTCTTTGGACGAAAAAAATGGACCTCTTTTCAGAGATCCATTTTTTAATGCTTGGAGCGGGAAACGAGACTCGCATCTAGCGTCCGCCCCATTGAAATCTAAAGGTTTTTAAACATCCCCTCCGTGGGAATGGACTTATTTTTGGACTTGTTCGGAGGGGATGTCAAGAACGGGAAGAACATAACTCCAAACCGTGCTACCGAGTGCTTTCTACATCCAGCCGCAGAAGCAACCATCAGGCTGCCGGCATCAACTCCCGCGTAAGTCACGTCGCCAGCCGCGAAATCATCAGCGTCCCGTGAGGTCGGCAAGCCGGTCAAATATTGGGTCGGTCAGGGCTTGATGTTCTTCAGCTTACTGAGCAGTTCCAGCAACTGTTGAAGCTGCTCCTCACCGAACTGCTCCTGAATCTTCAGGTAATTGCTTTCCATCCCCGCACTCATGTCGACAAAACACTGCTGCCCCTGCTCGGTGAGAGCAACGAACACCCGGCGCTGATCTTCCGACGACTTCCTGCGACGGACGATACCGTCGCGCTCCAGTCGAGACAGAACACCGGTCATGCTCGGCTTGAGGATGCATGCCAGATGAGCCAGCTGATGGCTTTCCAGTTCGCCGTGCTGACGCAGGATACGAATCACCCGCCACTGCTGCTCAGTCAGATCATGTTCATTGAGCAACGGCCGGAAAAATGCCATGGCCGCTTCGCGGGCCTGCAACAAGGTGAGCGTAAGGGACGGTCTGGGGGTCGGCATGGTTCACGCGGAATAAAGAGGTCGAAGCGTCAAAGCTTAGAGTCGGCACAGAGTGCATGCAACATCCCCTCTACACCAGGTCATTAATTTATAAACAAATTACCGATCTCAGATAAAAAAATAATCGTTTTTACCCCAGTGCGTTACTGAAAAAACTGGAAAACACGCTACACAAATAAACGATAAGATGTTAACAATATATCACCCCTTACCGAATAGGGGGTGATACCTACAAAAACAACAAAAGGAAACCCCCTCATGCATTCGTGCCTCCTTCACACGGCGGCAAGCGCTGCCCTGTGCGCCTCGTTTAGCCCGTTTAGCGCTCACGCCGACTTTGTCCAGGACAGTAAAGCCAGCCTGGACCTGCGCAATTTCTACATGAACCGGGACTTTCGTCAGAGCAACGCACCACAGAACAAAGCCGAAGAGTGGGCCCAGGGTTTTGTATTACGCATGGAGTCGGGCTACACCGAAGGCATGGTCGGTTTCGGTGTCGATGCCTTGGGCGAACTCGGAGTGAAACTTGACTCCAGTCGCGATCGTCGCGGCACCGGGTTGCTGCCCTTTGGCGTCAGTCAGCAACCAGAGGACAGCTACAGCGAACTGGGCTTGACCGCGAAACTGCGAACATCGAAGACTGTGCTCAAGCTCGGCACCCTGCAGCCGCAACTGCCCGTGGCCGCCTATAACGACACCCGACTGCTGCCCTCAACCTACAGCGGTGAGCTGGTCACCTCCCAGGAAGTCGACGGCCTGAGCCTGAATCTGGGCCGTCTGGAAAAGCAGAACCTGCGAGACTCCTCCAGCAATGACGAGATGAGTTACGCCGGTGTTGAAAGCAGCCATCTCGATCTGGCCGGTGGCACCTACGCGATCAATCCACACCTGGCAGCGAGCTATTATTACGCCCAGATGCAGAACATCTACAGCCAGCACTTCATCGGTCTGGTGCATGAACTGCCCTTGGCAGAAGGTGTGAACCTGCGCAGCGATCTGCGCTATTTCGATACTCGTGAACAAGGCAGCCATGAATTGCGCAGTCCATCCAGGGTCGATGGCGGCAAGATCGACAACCGTTTTTTCAACGGCATGGTGAGCCTGTCGATGGGTGCCCATAAATTTGGTCTGGGGTACCAGAACCTCTCCGGTGACGGCGACTTCGCCTTTCCGGGCCTGGACCCTTATTCAGTCAACCTGGTGACCATCAACGTCTTCACCAAGGCCGAGACCGACGCCTGGCAGGCGCGTTACGACTACAACTTCGCGGCCCTGGGCCTGCCTGGGCTGACCTTCATGACTCGCTATGTCGACGGCTCCCATGTGCAGACCTCCACCGTGCGTAACGGTCGGGAATGGGAGCGTGACACCGACCTGGTTTACACGGTGCAGAGTGGTCCGCTGAAGAACGTCAATGTGCGGCTACGCAACGCCACTCTGCGTTCAAGCAACGGCCTGATCAGCGATATAGACGAAAACCGGATCATCATCGGCTACAGCCTGGCCTTGTGGTGAGCAGCTCATGAAAAGTGCAAGCGGTTCCCTGTAAAAGCCATTTTTCAGGGCACTGGCTGCGACCATGATTGCTCAACAGACACTCGACGCCTATCGAGAAGCAAACATGGCTACCTCACCGCAAACCCGATTGTCGCTGGCGATACTCGCCTGGTGTCATCTGCGCATAACGCTGGAAGAATCGACTGAAATAGGCCGGGTCCTTGAAGCCCAGCTGGTAGCAAATCTCATTGGCCGAACCGCCGGTGAACAGCAACAGGCGCTTGGCTTCCTGCATCAGTCGTTCGAGGATCAGCCGTTTCGACGGCAAGTCGGCAATGCGTCGGCAGACGTCATTGAGCCGTGCCTCGGTAACACCAATGCCGTCGGCATAGCGCGACAGTGGCCAGTGCTGCAGGTAATGGTCTTCGATCAACTCGTTGAAGCGATGGAAAATCCGCAAGTCTTCCTGGCGTGCCGGGCGGGCTTCCAGGGAGTTGGCGCAGAGTCTGAGCAGGCTGATCATGATCAGGCGCGTCAGGCTGTCCAGCGCCGAACTCCGTCCCGCCCCAGTGGCATTGATCTCGCTGCACAGTTCCTCGAACAGAAACTCCAGTCTTCTGACCTCGGGCTGGAATTGTGGCTCCAGCCGCGCCAGCGCGACGCAAGCTGCCGGCAACTGCGAGCCGGGCACCAGACTCGGGTCGGCATCGATCAACTGCCAGACCAGTTGCTGGCGCACCGTCAGCACGTGCCCGTCGGCGTCCGCTTCGGTGACGAAGGAATGGGCCACCGTCGGTGGCGTGAGGAAAAACATCGGTCCCGACTCGAGGTACTGCTGGTCATCCAGATAGACCCGCACCGCGCCGCTCTTCACGTAATGCACCTGGAAGAACCGGTCGTGTCGATGCACCGGCATGTTGCGGCCGAAGAATTCCGCCAGGTTGCCAAGTTTGTCGTAATGCACTTCGGCATCGCTGTAGCGCTGGTCGTAGACCTGGCCGATGTTGATGTTGGGGATCGGCTGACGATCGATCATCGCTGGATTCTCTTTCTTATTGGGGTATTGGCCGTGCAAGGGCTTTCATCCTGCGCCGGTTTGCGGCGACTGACCACTGCCCGAAGATTTTGCCACGCTTGACGATAGTTAACATATTAATTATAACGTTAACAGGTTAACGAATATTTCACGGAGCAGTCACTGCCCCGCCACTGCCAGGAGAAAAGCATGAGCCGTGCCCTGCATGATGTTGCGAACGGCACCTTGTTCGGCGTTGCGCTGAACTATCAGGGGTTGCTGAACCAACGTATCGCTGAATTCGAACAAGCGCCTTACCAGAAACCACCGGTCAAACCGGTGCTGTTCATCAAGACGCCCAATACCCGCAATGGCCATGACCGCGCCGTGGTTCATCCGCAAGGTGAACGCCTGCAACCGGGTCCTGCACTCGGCGTGGTAATTGGTAAAAACGCCAGCCGGGTCAGCGTTGAAAATGCGCTGGAGCATGTGGCCGGCTACACCATCGTCAATGAGTTCAGCCTGCCGGAGGACAGTTATTACCGTCCAGCGGTTAAAGCCAAGTGCCGCGACGGCTTCTGCTCGCTGGGCCCGGAACTGGTGGCCCGTGATCAGGTCGCTAACCCGCATCAGCTCAGCCTGAAACTGTTCGTCAACGGCGAATTGCGCCAGCAAAACTCCACCGCCAACTTCGTGCGCAATATCCCTCGGCTGATTGCCGAGATCAGCGAATTCATGACCCTCCACGAAGGCGATGTGTTGATTACTGGCACACCTGAAGGCCGTGTCGATGTCCTGCCCGGCGACACCGTCGAAGTCGAAATAAGCGGCCTTGGCCGCCTCGTCAACCACATCGTGGCCGAGTAACAGGAGCTTCCATGAAACACGCCCGTATCCGCTTTGAAGGCGAAGTCCACCTCGTCCATGTCGAAGAGCAAAATGCCGTGCGCCTGGCCGACGGCCGCTTGCTGGCCGAAGACCAGGTGCAATGGTTGCCACCGGCCACCGGCAGCATGTTCGCCCTGGGCCTGAACTATGCCGACCATGCCGCCGAACTGGCTTTCAAGCCACCGACCGAACCGCTGGCATTCATCAAATCCCCCGGCACCTACACCGGCCACAAACAAACCACCTGGCGTCCGGATAACGTCGCCTATATGCACTATGAGTGTGAACTGGTGGCCGTCATCGGCAAGCCGGCACGCAACGTCAAACGTGAAAATGCCCTGGAATACCTGGCCGGCTACACGGTGTGCAACGACTACGCGATCCGTGACTACCTGGAAAATTATTACCGGCCCAACCTGCGGGTGAAGAACCGTGATGCCACGACGCCCGTCGGCCCGTGGGTCGTCGACGTCGCCGACGTTCCTGACCCGAGCAACCTGAAGCTGCGCACCTGGATCAATGGTGAACTGCGCCAGGAAGGCAGCACCAAGGACATGATTTTCGACATCCCTTACCTGATCGAATACCTGTCCAGCTTCATGACCTTGCAACCCGGCGACATGATCGCAACGGGCACGCCGGAAGGTCTGGCCGATGTGGTGCCAGGTGATGAAGTGATTGTGGAAGTGGAAGGCGTGGGTCGCCTGGTCAATCGAATTGTCAGCGAAGCGGAATTCTTCTCCGCCCGTAACGAGGCTTGAGCAACATGATCAAACACTGGATCAACGGCCGCGAGGTCGAAAGCAAAGACACCTTCGTCAATTACAACCCGGCTACCGGCGACCCCATTGGTGAAGTCGCCAGCGGCGGCGCCGAGGAAGTGTCTCAGGCAGTGGCCGCCGCCAAGGAAGCCTTCCCGAAATGGGCAGCGACCCCGGCCAAGGAGCGCGCAAAGCTGATGCGCAAGCTCGGCGAACTGATCGAGCAGAACGTACCGCATCTGGCCGAACTGGAAACCCTCGACACTGGCCTGCCGATCCATCAGACCAAGAACGTTTTGATTCCACGCGCTTCGCACAACTTCGATTTTTTCGCCGAAGTCTGCACTCGCATGGACGGTCACAGTTACCCGGTGGACGACCAGATGCTCAACTACACCCTGTACCAGCCGGTGGGTGTCTGCGCTCTGGTATCACCGTGGAACGTGCCGTTCATGACGGCGACCTGGAAGACCGCTCCGTGCCTGGCATTGGGTAACACCGCAGTATTGAAGATGTCCGAGCTGTCACCGCTGACGGCCAATGAACTCGGTCGTCTGGCCGTCGAAGCCGGTATTCCCAAGGGCGTGCTCAACGTCATCCAGGGCTACGGCGCCACCGCCGGTGACGCGCTGGTTCGCCACCCGGATGTACGTGCGATTTCCTTCACTGGCGGTACCGCCACCGGCAAGAAAATCATGCAGACCGCCGGCCTGAAAAAGTACTCCATGGAACTGGGCGGCAAGTCGCCGGTGCTGATCTTCGAAGACGCGGATCTTGAGCGCGCCCTCGATGCTGCGTTGTTCACCATCTTCTCGCTTAACGGTGAACGCTGCACCGCCGGCAGCCGGATTTTCATCCAGGAAAGCGTCTACCCGCAGTTTGTCGCCGAGTTTGCCGCTCGCGCCAAACGTCTGATCGTCGGTGACCCGCAGGACCCGAAAACCCAGGTCGGCTCGATGATCACCCAGGCCCATTACGACAAGGTCACCGGCTACATCAAGATCGGGATCGAAGAAGGCGCCACCCTCCTCGCCGGTGGTCTGGAGCGTCCGGCCAACCTGCCGGAACACTTGAGTCGCGGGCAGTTCATTCAGCCGACGGTGTTCGCTGATGTGAATAACAAAATGCGCATCGCCCAGGAAGAAATCTTCGGCCCGGTGGTATGCCTGATCCCGTTCAAGGACGAAGCCGAAGCCCTGCAACTGGCCAACGATACCGAGTACGGCCTGGCGTCTTACATCTGGACCCAGGACATCGGCAAAGCGCATCGTCTGGCCTATGGTATCGAAGCCGGCATGGTCTTCATCAACAGCCAGAACGTGCGCGATTTGCGTCAGCCGTTCGGCGGTGTGAAAGGCTCCGGCACCGGTCGTGAAGGCGGCCAGTACAGCTTCGAAGTGTTCGCCGAAATCAAGAACGTTTGTATCTCTATGGGCAGTCATCACATTCCGCGTTGGGGCATCTAGACCGCCGGTAAGGGTTGTCGAAGGCTGTGATGGGTCGCGCATCGGCCCATCGCAGAAGTCGACCTCCACCTGACTGAGTCAAACAACAACAATTTCAGGAGAATTATCATGGGCGAAGTCGTCCTGGCCGCGAAGATCTGCCACGTACCTTCAATGTACCTGTCGGAACTGCCCGGCAAGCATCACGGGTGTCGCGAAGCGGCGATTGCCGGGCACAAGGAAATCGGACGTCGAGCCCGCGAGCTGGGTGCCGATACCGCCGTGGTGTTTGACGTGCACTGGCTGGTCAACAGCGGCTATCACGTCAACTCCGGCGAGCATTTCAAGGGCATCTACACCAGCAACGAACTGCCGCACTTCATCAAGAACATGGAATACGAGTACCCAGGCTGCCCGGAACTGGGCGAGCTGATCGCGGCCGAAGCCAATCTGGCCGGCGTGCGCACTATGGCTCACAACATCCCGAGCCTGGAACTGGAATACGGCACGCTGGTGCCGATGCGCTACATGCACATGGGCGTCCCCGACGAGCAGAAGTTCAACGTGATTTCCATAGCAGCCTGGTGTGCCTGGCACCTTCTGGAAGACAGCTTTGCCTTTGGCGCAGCAGTGCGTCGAGCCATCGAAAAGAGCGACCGCAAGGTGCTGGTACTGGCCTCGGGTTCGCTGTCCCACCGTTTCTCCGACGACCGCGAAGCCGAAGCCAACATCCATAACTGGACCCGCGAATTCGACAAGCAGATGGACCTGCACGTGGTCGAGATGTGGAAGCAAGGCCGCTTCAAGGAGTTTTGCGCGATGCTCCCGGACTACGCCGAGCATTGCTTCGGCGAAGGCAAGATGCACGACACCGCGATGCTCCTCGGACTGCTGGGCGGGCCTGAATACAACAAACCTGCCGAGATCATCACTTCGCCGTTCGGCAGTTCCGGCACCGGCCAGATCAACGCCATTTTCCCCCTCTGACACTCGCTCGCGGGCAGCCTGCAGGTTGCTCGCGGCCAGGGAGACGCACATGCCGCATTTCATCGCCGAATACACCGACAACATCGAGCAGCAGGCGGACTTGCCCGCGCTGTTCGAAAAGGTTCACGCCATCCTGGAAGACAGCGGCGTATTTCCCCTGGGCGGCATCCGCAGTCGTGGTGTACGCCTGGACACCTGGCGCATGGCCGACGGCAAGCACGATTACGCCTTCGTCCATATGACTCTCAAGGTCGGTCACGGACGGGATCTGCCGACCCGGCAGACAGTCGCCGAAACGCTGTTCAAGGTGATCACCGAGCACTTCGCCGAGCTGCAGTCGCAACGCTTGCTGGCGCTGTCGTTCGAAATGATCGAACTGCACCCCGAACTCAATTTCAAGCAGAACAACGTACATGCCTTCTTGAAGAACCAGGCGGGCTGATTCACGCCCTCCTTCCGCCAACGGCCACTCAAACAAAAAGTACAACATCATGAGCACAGCCAATACCGCTGACAGCATCACCCTTGCCAAGCACGATCGAACCCACAGCACCGTTACCTGGCGCCTGATGCCATTGCTGTTGATCTGTTACCTGTTCGCCCATCTGGACCGGATCAACATCGGCTTCGCCAAGATGCAGATGAGTACCGATCTGCACTTCAGCGATACGGTCTACGGTTTCGGAGCCGGACTGTTCTTCATTGCCTACGCGCTGTTCGGCGTACCAAGCAACATGGCCCTGGACCAGGTCGGGCCACGGCGCTGGATCGCCAGTCTGATGGTGGTCTGGGGCATGCTTTCCACCAGCATGTTGTGGGTCGAAAGCTCCAGCGGTTTCTATGTCCTGCGCTTTCTGCTGGGGGTGGCCGAAGCCGGTTTCTTTCCCGGGATCCTGGTGTTTCTCAACCGCTGGTACCCGGCCCGGCGCCGGGCTCAAGTCACCGCGCTGTTCGCCATCGCCGTGCCGATGGCCGGGGTGATCGGCGGACCGCTGTCCGGTGCGATTCTCGAAAACCTCCATGACTTCGGTGGGCTGCGCGGCTGGCAGTGGATGTTCCTGATCGAAGGTGCGCCAGTGGTCCTGCTGGGTCTGGTGGTTCTCAAGTGCCTTCCGGATAACTTCGAAGTCGTGAAGTGGCTCAACCCCGCGCAGAAACAACAACTGCGCGCGCAATTGAACAGCGAAGAACAACGTAAATCCATCACCTCCTTCGGCGGCATTGTGCGCGACCCGCAGGTCTGGCTGCTGGTGGCGATTTATTTCGCGGTGATGCTAGCGGTCAATACCCTGGCGTTCTGGATGCCGACCCTGATTCACGGCGCCGGCATCGGCCGCGACAGCCAGATCGGCCTGCTCAGTGCCGTGCCCTATCTGGCCGGCTGCTTCTTCATGATCGGTTGTGGACGCTCATCGGACCGTAACCGTGAACGCCGTTGGCACTTGTGTGTGCCGCTGCTGATGGCCGCCGCCGGTATTGCCTTGGCGGGACTGGCACCGGGTAACCCGTTGTTGGTGATGGGCGGCTTGACCATTGCAGGCATGGGCGCCAGCGCCGCGTTGCCGATGTTCTGGCAACTGCCGCCAGCCTTTCTCTCCAACGGCACCCAGGCCGCTGGCATCGCGATGATCAGTTCATTTGGCAGCATCGCATCGTTTCTCGCCCCTTACCTGATCGGCTGGATGCGCGACACAACTCAGAGTGCCAGCCTGGCCCTGTATGTCCTTGCACTGTTTATCGCCCTTGGCGGCTTTCTGGTCCTTCGTACCCACGCGGCCATCGTCAACCCACAGTAAGAGATCTTTGTCATGCTCGATCAACAGCAAATCCTGCAAGCCGCCGCACAACTGGACCGGGCCGAACGCTCCAGGGAGCAGATCCGGCAATTTTCCCTCGAATACCCGGCTATCACGATCGAGGACGCCTACGCCATCCAGCGCGCCTGGGTTGCACAAAAAATCAAGGACGGGCGCAAGCTGGTCGGGCACAAGATCGGTCTGACCTCTCGGGCCATGCAAGTATCCTCGAACATCACCGAGCCGGATTTTGGTGCCCTGCTCGATGACATGCTCTTCGAGGAAGGCACGGACATTCCTTTCGAACGCTTTATCGTGCCGCGCGTAGAAGTGGAGCTGGCGTTCATTCTTGGCAAGCCGCTCAAAGGTCCGAACTGCACGATCTTCGACGTGCTCGACGCCACAGAGTGGGTGATCCCGGCACTTGAGATCATCGACGCCCGCATTCAGCAAATCGACCCGCAGACCAAAGCGACGCGCAAGGTCTTCGACACCATTTCCGACAACGCTGCCAACGCTGGTGTGGTCATGGGAGGTCGTGCGGTGCGGCCAACCGAGATCGACCTGCGCAAGGTGCCGGCGGTGTTGTACCGCAACGGCGTGATCGAGGAGTCTGGGGTTTCCGCAGCGGTGCTTAACCACCCTGCGAAGGGCGTGGCCTGGCTTGCGAACAAGCTGGCCGCATACGACGTCACCCTGGAAGCGGGGCAGATCATTCTCGGAGGCTCCTTCACCCGTCCTGTGACGGCCAACCCCGGCGATACCTTCCATGTCGATTACGACATGCTGGGTTCCATCTCCTGCCGCTTCGTCTGATCCCTGGAGAACCGTTCTATGGAAATGCCCATCAACCGCTTCAAGCAACGCCTGAAAAGCGGCGAAGCACAGATAGGTCTCTGGCTCGGTCTGGCCGATGCCTATTGTGCCGAGCTGGCGGCGAATGCCGGTTTCGATTGGCTACTGATCGACGGCGAACATGCGCCCAATGACCTGCGCGGCATGCTCAGCCAGTTGCAAGCCGTCGCGCCCTACCCAAGCCAGGCGATCATCCGCCCGGTGATCGGCGATACCACGCTGATCAAACAGGTGCTGGATATCGGCGCCCAGACCCTGCTGGTCCCGATGGTCGAAAGTGCTGAGCAGGCACGAGAACTGGTGCGCGCGATTCACTACCCGCCCCAGGGTATACGCGGTGTTGGCAGTGCGCTGGCCCGTGCTTCGCGCTGGAACAGCATTCCCGGCTACCTCGATCAGGCCGATGCGCAGATGTGCCTGCTGGTGCAGATCGAGAACCGCGAAGGCCTGGCCAACCTGGATGCCATCGCATCTACAGAAGGTGTCGACGGGGTCTTTATCGGGCCGGCAGATTTGAGCGCATCCATGGGCCATCGCGGCAATCCGGGCCATCCTGAGGTGCAGGCGGCCATCGAGGACGCCATTGTGCGAATTCAGAAAGCTGGCAAGGCCGCAGGCATTCTCAGTGCTGACGAGACACTTGCCCGGCGCTATATCGAGCTGGGCGCAGCGTTTGTTGCAGTCGGTGTCGACACCACGGTGCTGATGCGCGGCCTGCAATCCCTCGCTGGCAAATTCAAAGATGCCCCGGTGCCCACCAGCTCCGGCGGCGTGTACTGATTTTTTCGAGAAGTCCGATGAAACTTGATGATTTGCAACTGCTGCGCGAACAGGCTTATGTCAATGGCCAATGGATCGAAGCCGATGACGGCACACGTTTCGCGGTGACCAACCCGGCGGATGGCGAAACCATCGCCCAAGTCAGCTCCCTCGGCCAGGCCGAAACCACCCGCGCCATCGCTGCGGCCCAGGCGGCCCTGCCCGCCTGGCGTGGTAAGACCGCCAAGGAGCGCAGCAACGTATTGCGCACATGGTTCGAGCTGATCATGGCCAATCAGGAAGACCTGGCCCGCCTGCTCAGTTGGGAACAAGGCAAGCCACTGGCCGAGAGTCGCGGCGAAGTGGCTTATGGCGCGAGCTTTATCGAGTGGTTCGCCGAAGAGGCCAAACGGGTCTACGGCGATGTAATTCCTCACGACAAACAAGGCCGGCGGCTGGTGGTGATCAAACAGGCCATCGGGGTGGTGGCGGCCATCACGCCATGGAATTTCCCCAATGCAATGATCACCCGCAAGGTCGGTCCGGCGCTGGCCGCTGGCTGTACCGTGGTGCTCAAACCAGCGTCGGAAACCCCACTGTCGGCCCTGGCCCTGGCTGAACTCGGCGAACGCGCCGGTATTCCGGCCGGGGTGCTGAATGTGGTCACCGGCACCCGCTCACGGGAAATCGGTGCCGAGCTGACGGGGAACCCGGCGGTGCAGAAACTCTCGTTCACAGGCTCCACCGGTATCGGCAAATTGCTGATGGCCCAATGTGCGCAAACCATCAAGAAAGTCAGCCTGGAACTGGGCGGCAACGCGCCCTTTATCGTCTTCGAAGACGCCGACCTGGATGCCGCGGTGGAAGGTGCTATCGGCTCGAAATTCCGCAACAGCGGCCAGACCTGTGTCTGCACCAACCGCTTGCTGGTGCAGAACAGTGTCTATGACGAGTTTGCCCGCCGCCTGGTACTGGCGGTCAACGCCCTCAAGGTCGCCCGGGCCGAGACCGAAGGCGCGCAACAAGGGCCGCTGATCAACGCCAAGGCCGTGGCCAAGGTCGAGGAACATATCAGCGACGCGCTGGCCAAGGGCGCCACGCTGCTGGCCGGCGGCAAACCCCATGCGCTGGGCGGCAACTTCTTCGAACCCACGGTGCTCGGCGACGTCACCCCGGCCATGCTGGTGGCCCGGGATGAGACCTTCGGCCCGCTGGCACCGCTGTTCCGTTTCGACACCGAATCCGAGGCAATCGCCATGGCCAACGACACCGAGTTCGGTCTGGCGTCCTATGTCTACACTCGCGACCTGGGCCGCGCCTGGCGCGTCAGCGAAGCGCTGGAGTACGGCATGGTCGGAGTCAACGAAGGGCTGATCTCCACCGAAGTGGCGCCGTTTGGCGGGATCAAGCAGTCAGGATTGGGCCGTGAAGGTTCGAAATACGGGATCGATGATTACATCGAGCAGAAGTACATGTGCCTGAGTATCAAATAAGTCGGTTGGCCTGCGTCAGGTATGTAAAACACAGCGGATCTCGTGTGTGGGCTTGTTCGCGATAGCGGTGGATCCGTCGACAGTGATGTTGAATGTACCGACGTCATCGCGAGCAAGCTCCCACATTAGATCCCGGCTATTTCTGACACCGTGTTTTGTCTCTAGCGCCTGATGGTCTTCAGCTCATTGAGCAGCCCGAGCAACGTCTGCAACTTCTCCTCTCCCAACTGAGCCTGCTACCGCTGGTAGTTCTCTTCCATGCACTGGCTCATGGACGCAAAGCACGCCTCGCCCTTTTCGGCCAGAGTCACCAGCACCCGCCGCTGATCTTGCTCGGCCTTGCGCCGATGGACCATCCCGGCCGCCTCCATTCGCACCAGCACACCGGTCATGCTTGGTTTGAGGATGCAAGCCAGTTCCGCCAGTTGGTAGATTTCCAGTTCGTCGTGCTGACTGAGGATGCGGATAACCCGCCACTGTTGTTCAGTCAAACCGTGCTGGTTGAGCGAGGGACGAAAAAAGCTCATGGCCGCTTCACGGGCCTGCAATAGGGTCAAGGTCAGGGATTGCCGGGGTTTATGCATGGAAGTCAGAATCACGGTTGATTTAGTTAATAGTTTAACGAAACTCTACCACTGTCCAACTCACAAAACGCTATAACTTGTTTGGCTCCCGAAGGCTCTGGCGCGCTGAATCAAAAATCCCGGCACAGAGAATCAAGACATCCGCCCCGCCAGAGCTCTTAATAGAAGTCATCCGGTACAGAGCTTCCTTAAGGCCCTGCGTTGAGTTTTTCTTCACTTTTTCAGGCTGCGCCATGATCAATATCGAAACGCCCACCTATTACACGGCCACCAAAAAATACAACCTCAGCTTCCCGACGCTGGAACAGGATGTGGAAGCTGACGTTGTGATCATTGGCGGTGGTTTCTCCGGCATCAATACCGCACTGGAGCTCGCCGAAAAAGGCATCACCAATATCGTCGTGCTGGAGGCGCGTTACCTGGGTTTTGGCGGCACCGGGCGTAATGGTGGACAGATCATGGCCGGCATCGGTCACGACCTGGAGAAGATCAAGAAGGACGTGGGTGAGGACGGTCTGCGTCAGGTCTTTGAGATCAGCGACCTGGGTGCGGACATCATCAAAGATCGCATCGCCAAGTACGACATCGATGCCGACTTCTGTCACGGCTACGGCTACATGGGTTTCAACGCTCGCCAGGAAAAGACCCTGCGCGCTTGGGAAAAAGACTTCAAATCGATCAACACCAAACACGAGATCCGCTTTCTCGGCGGTTCGGACGTCAAGCAAATCATTGGCTCCGACGCCTACAGCAGTGCTCTGTTGCACATGGGCGGCGGTCACGTCCATTCGCTGAACCTGCTGCTCGGTGAAGCCAAGGCAGTGGTCAGTCACGGCGTGCGAATTTTCGAGAACAGCCCGGCCCTGGAAGTCAGCTATGGCGAGCGCATTACCGTGCGCACGGGGCTCGGCTCGGTCAAGGCCAGCAAACTGCTGTGGGCCTGCGACAGCTTCCTCAACAAACTGGAACCCGAACTGCACCGCTCGACCATCAACACGTACGCCTTCCAGATGATGACCGAGCCACTGTCGGACGAGCTGATCAACCGCATCAGCCCGATTCGCGGCGCCTACAGCGACATTCGCCCGGTGATCGACTACTACCGTGTCACCAACGAAAACCGCCTGCTGTTCGGTGCCGCCACCCCTTTGGTCGAACATATTCCCCTGGACCTGAAGGCCTGGAATCGCCGCCTGATGCTGAAGATTTTCCCCTATCTCAAGGACGTGAAAATCGACCTGGCCTGGGGTGGTCCGATGGCCTGCAGCCCGAACCTGTTCCCGCAGATCGGCACCCTGCCCGGTCGCAGTAACGCCTTCTTCGTTCAAGGCTATTCGGGCTTCGGCGTCACACCCAGCCATATCATCTGCAAGGTGCTGGCTGAGGGCATGAGTGAAGGTTCGGCGCGCTATGACCTGGTCAGCTCGATCCACCGCCCGACCATCCTTGGCAAAGATGCGTTCCGCCCCTTGTTGCTGACCGCCGGCAAATCCTGGCACCAGCTTTCGGGTTACTGGAACGGGCGCCGCTGACGGCCGAGGCGTTCTTCCCTTTCAACTTTTTTACTCATCAGGAGCAACTGCCATGACCCTTACTACCCTCAAGCAAGACATCCAGCTATCCGAACTGGATGCCTGGGGCACCGTCGCCGACCTTGGCTCGGAAATCCTCGAAGGCGAAGTCCGGGCCTTCGGCAAAATGACCTTCGGAGCGCCGACCGACCCGGTCAGCAGTGCTTACTTCGGCACCACCCAGGGCAAGTTCCGGATGGTCTATCAGTTCGCCGAACAAGCCACCGTAGTCACCGGTGAAGTGGTCCTGACTGACGAATCCACCGGCCAGAGTTCTCGCTACAAGGCCGGTGACAGCTGGTTCGTGACCAAGGGCACGCCTGTGCTCTGGGAAGTTGTCAGTGAAAGCTTTGTGAAGCATTATTTCGCTGTTGCCTGATCGATCCCGGCTGCCGACTCCCACCGGCAGCCTTTTTGGCGAAGGTTACTTACCATGAACGCCATCCCTACTCAGGAAGTCGCTGGCCATTGCCTGCAGGCTTTCACTCAACTCGTTCCTGCCAGTCAGGCGGCGTTCTACTGTGTCGACCGGCACCTGCAAGCCCGTGATTTCCAGCTGCATTGCATGAGCGGCGAGATGCATCGCGACTATCTCGACAACTACCGTCAATTCGACCCGCTGCAACCACGCAATTGCCTGTCCAGCGGGCTGGTCGTAGTGCCGCTAGGCCTGGCCATGGCCCGACAGCCGACGCGGGACAGCCGGCGCTATCGGGATTTCCTGCAACGCTATGGCGTCGTCGATGTGGTGGAAATCCTTGCCCATAGCGCCGGCCAGCCTCAGGCCGCCATCTCATTGTTACGCACCGCCGAACAAGGCGCCTTCACCACCGACCAGTTGGTCCAGCTCAATGCCTTGCAGTCTCTGCTGCAACTGGCCGTGGCGAACATGCAGCTCTGCGAAGATCCGCTGATCGGCCTGACGCCCAAGGAGCGGCAGATCGCGTTGCTGTTGCGCCAAGGCGCCAGCAACAAGCAATTGGCCCGGGAACTGGACGTCGGTCTGCCGACCATCAAGACTCACCTGATCAACCTGTTTCGCAAAACTGGCGTGGCCAGTCGTACCGAGTTGGTGGGGACGCTGTTTCTCTAAACCGGTTCAACCATCCGGTTGATAGGCGAGCCAGAATCCGAGCGGCATGATCCAGGTCGCTACTTCACTTAACCGGAGCATTGCAATGACCAAACCCTCTGACTGGATCACCGTTGGCGCCCTGGCCGACGGCTTCGCCCCAGAAGCTTTTATCCTGCCGAACCTGGCCGACCTGAATGGCAAGACCTTCATGCTGAACTTCGCCAATGGCTGGCAGATCGAACATCGTTTCGACACCGAAACGGTGTCCTGGACCGCTGCAGACGGTCACTCCAACGGCACCGCAGCGTATCGGGCAACTTCGGTGCGCCCCGGTCTGTATCTGGTGGATTTCATCAAGCGAGAAGGCGCTCAAGCCTGGTCGGTGAGCCTGGTGCTCGACACCGGCAGCGCTTCGTTCACCGCCGTGATCGGCCGCATGCCGACCCAGGAGCAAACCCGTGAAGGTCTCTACAGCCGTGCCCTAGCCGGCAAGAACCTGACCTCGGTCGAGGTGGATTTCCTGCATGGCAGCCTCGATCGTCCGTGGCAGGAAGGCCAATGCCCTCACGCACCGACCAGCGAACTGATCGGCCTGCGCAACCTGTATCGCTACAGCCCGAGCGAAGTCTACGAGCACATCTACCTCAACGATCAATTCTATTCCTGGCAGTGCCTCAAGGGTGTAGAGCAAGGCCTGTGCGACACCGACCGCTGCCACTACTACAAGATCGCCGATCAGTTGTACCTTTTCGTCTGGCGCGAGAAGATCATCCCGACCCTTGGTGTACTGCTTATCGACATGCAACAGCACCGCAGCGACGGCAAGATTTTCGGTTATGCCGGGTCATCCTTCGATGAGCTGTCGAACTTTCCGGTCGCCTCTTACTGCCAGGTTCTCAACCGGACAGAGTATCCCGATGCCTGAGCCACGTATCGTTGCAATCACCGGAGCCGGGACTGGCATCGGTGCCGCCTGCGCTCGGCTGTACGCAACCGAAGGCGCCAATCTGGTTCTGGTCGGCCGCCGCCGCGAACCTCTGGAGCAGGTTGCCCGGGAAACCGGTGGCCTGGTCCTGGTCGGCGATGCCGCCTGTCCGGACACCTGGGAAGGTTTCATGGCGCAGATTCGTCAGCATTACGGCCGGCTCGATGTGCTGCTGGCCTGTGCCGGCGGTCATGGTCTGGGCAGCGCAACCCAAACCACCCCACAAACCTGGGAAGCCGCGTTGCGCAGTAATCTCGACAGCGCCTTCTACAGTGCCCGGGCCTGTCTGCCGCTCTTGCTGGAAAGTGCCGGCAACATCGTGCTGATCGGTTCCATTGCCTCACTGGCGGCGGGCCCCGAAGTCTGCGGCTACACCACAGCCAAGCACGCCCTGCTCGGCCTCAACCGCTCGCTGGCCAGGGATTACGGCCCACGCGGCGTGCGAGTGAATGCGGTCTGTCCGGGCTGGGTCCGCACGCCCATGGCCGATCAGGAGATGCAGCCGCTGATGGATTTTTATGGTGAGACGCTGCAGCAAGCCTATGGCCGGGTCTGCGCTGACGTGCCGTTGCGCCGGCCGGCCAGTGCCGAGGAAATCGCCAGGGTCTGTCGCTTCCTGGCGTCCAGCGAGGCCTCGATCATCACCGGCGCGACCCTTGTGGCCGACGGCGGTTCGAGCATCGTCGATGTGCCGACCCTGGCCTATACACATATGGAGCAACCTCATGTCTGAAGGCTGCACTTTCAAAGATCTGGACTTCAGCGGTAAAACCGTACTGGTGACCGGCGGTGCCCAGGGTATTGGCCGTGCGATTGTCGAAGCCTTCGCCTTGCGCGGTGCACGCGTGGTGATCGCCGACTTGCAACTGCCCCAGGCTCAGGCGCTGGCCATCGAGTTGTCTGGGCGGGCGTGTCAGGTCGAAGCCGTGTTCGTCGACCTGGCCGAGTCCACAGCGGTGTTCGAACTGGTTCAGGGCCTGGAGCAGCGTTTGGGTCGGCTGGATATCCTGGTGCACAACGCTGGGTATTTTCCACTGACTCCCTTCGCCGAGATCACTCCGTCCATTCTCGACCGCACCTTGGCCGTCAATCTCTCGGCACTATTCTGGCTGACTCAGGCGGCCTTGCCGATGTTCCGTCGTCAGGGTCAGGGCTGCGTGCTGGTGACTTCATCGGTCACCGGCCCGCGGGTGGCCTATCCAGGACTGAGCCACTATGCGGCATCCAAGGCCGGGGTTAACGGTTTCATTCGCAATGCCGCACTGGAGCTGGCCGGATACAACGTGCGGGTCAATGGCGCTGAGCCCGGCATGATCGCGACGCCTGCCATGGGTAATCTGGGGGGCGACCAGGTCAACGACGATATCGCCAGCCGTGTGCCTTTGGGACGATTGGGCACTGCGGCCGATATCGCCGGAGCCATGCTGTTTTTGGCGTCGGATCTGGCGAGCTACATTACCGGGCAGACGCTGGTGGTCGATGGGGGATCGACCTTGCCAGAGGTTTGATACAGCTTTTTTCAATACTAAAAAGGGGGCTTTGGAAAGCCCCCTTTTTACATCCAGTCAAAGACTCACGCCGCCCCCACCGCCTGCTGCAAATGGCTGGAACGAAAATCCTTGGGTGATAGCTCGAACTGCTTCTTGAACGAGCGGCTGAAATGCGCCGAATCGGTGAAGCCCCACTTGTAGGCAATCGAGGTAATCGATTCAGTCCTCAGGAAAGGGTTGGTCAGGTCATCGGCGCTGCGTTTGAGCCGAGCCCGTTGAATATAGCGACAAACGCTATCGTCCTGTTCCTCGAACAACCGGTACAAATGCCGCACTGAAATGTTCAGTCGATTGGCCAGGCCCACCGGGCTCAGGCCGGGCTGGGTCAGGGATTCATCGATGACTTTCTGCACATAACTTCGCAGGTTATTGCCCTGCAACGAGGCGCTGTCGACCCGTGAATCATGATCCTGCTCGAATGCCGAGCCGAGTAGCGAAGCAAAAGCACACTGCAAGGCCTCGCCCTCGCCCACGGCACACTCGCCCTCCAGGTTGTCCTTGCATAGCTGATCCATCAACACGTGCAGCATCCGCCCGCAGGCCTTGCTCGAGGAAATCTTGCCGAAGGTCCCGAGCTGGCTGCCGAGTTGCTTGCACACTTCATTGCGAGACAAGGACAGGGAGGCATGCTCGATCAGGCCAAAGGGGGTGATTTCGATGGACCCTGTCGAATCCATCAATAGCATATCCCCGGGGGCCAGCTGGATGCTCCGGCCATTCTGGGTGATCTGGGCGTAGCCGCTGCGCTGGCTGACCAGGAAACAATGCTGGTCATTATCGTGGTCGGGGTTGGTCTTGGGGCGCTTGATGAGGCCCGCATTGGTGCGCAGGTTGGCCAGCGGCAGACCGCCTCGGGAGAACTTGGAAACCTCACCGATGAACAGCGCGCGGTTGAAGGCCAGTTCTGTGTCGAAGTGACCGCAAACAGCTCGCAGATCCCGGGTCCAGTTTTCCAGCCCGTCTTGCACAACCTGTTGGATGCTCATGGGTATCTCCACAATGGCTTTTTGTTTTTGTAGCGCAATAGTTAACATGTTATCTATATGTGCGCAACAAGTACTGATAGCCGTATGTGAAAGCATTTATGATGCCAAACTCAAAGCGTGCGCAGCACTCGCTGCAAACCACTCAAGGACTCGAGCAGCCAGTCGCGCTGCTCACGGCTCAAGGCGATGTAGCGACGAAAGGCCGGCATCCGGTTGACCACTTCGCTACCGCCCATATGCTCCAGCCGCACGCACCATTGACGCGCTTGTAGATCGATGCGCAAGCGTTTGAAATCCAGCGGCATCAGCGCTTGCTGCAGCATACTGTCCGCCAGTAATCCGGCTTCCAAACCGACCAACAGTGCCGCGTCTCCAGCACGTTGCCGACAGCGGATTCCGGTCCGTCGAACCGACCCGGTATGGTGCAGTTCAAAGCTCGCCATGCCCTCTCTTGTAGCAGGCACCCGCAGCACGAATTCGGTCATAACCAGGTGCATCAACAGCTGCGACTCGGTGCGCTCGACGATCTCCAATTGCAGGCTGCCATCGTCCAGCGAAGCCCGGGCCACTGTCAGCTCTGTCTGCTCGAAACTGGCCAGGCCGAGGTTGCGCCGCAGGTGCTCAAGCGTCACACCCGGCCGATAACCGGCCGGGGCGCGACTGGCACTGAACAGCTCAGACAGTTTTTGCAGCATGGTCGAGATAATCGTTGTGATGCTTGCCAGGCTCATAGGAAAACTCCTTGGCCAGCACGTCTTCCACCAACGCCGGCTTGAATGGATTGACCTTCTGCACGACTAACGTCCAAAACAGCGCATACACCGCCGTGCAACCGAGCATCACGCCAAAAGGGATATAGATGTCCGCCGGATTCATACCGGGCGGCGTGATAAACCACATGCCCAGCAGAATACCGATGCTGGAGACAATCTGCGGCAGTGGAAAGAACGGCGAGCGATAAGCCCGTGGCAGATCGGGGCGACGAATCCGCAGGATCACCACTGACAGCGTCACCAGCAGATAAGCAAAACTCCAGGCGCATACGGCAGCCAGCACCAGGGGCATGATGTTGTCGGCGTTGCCGCCCAGATACAGCGCATGCAGGCAAGGAATCAGCATCACCACCACAATGCACAGTAGGGGCGTCTTGAAGCGTGGGTGCAGGTAAGTGAAGACCTTGGGCAACGCCCCATCGACCGCCATACCGTAAAGAATCCGCGGCACTCCCGCCATCAACGTATTGATGGTCGCCGCGCCGGCAAACAGGAAGCCAATACCCAGCCATATCGGACCGATATCACCCATTACCTGCTCGGCGAACTTTGGAATCGCCATGGGCGTGTCAAGCAGATGCACACCGCTGGCCGCATCCAATAACACGTTTTCCACCTGACGTTTCATCGCTGCACCGTAGATGAACATGCACGTCGCCACGCTGAGCAAACCCAGAATCATCGCCTTGGGCATGACCCTGGCCGATTGGCGCAGATCCGGCGCCAAGGGTGTGACGAACTCGCAACCAACGAACATGAACATGGCCATGCCCACAAGCGACAAAATGGTGATCAAGTCTGTGCCCACCAGCGACTCACCGAACCAGCCATCCAGTTGCACAGCCGGTGCCGCGATCAGCCCCAACACGCCGAACACCATCAGGGTCGTCCACATGCCGAAGGTCAGGATGATTTCGGCCCGACCGAACGCGCTGACGCCGAAGATATTGAGGATCCCGAACACAACGACGAACCCCACCCCAAGCAACCACGAACCACCGACCGATTCGGCCAGCGTGTTGAGATGCTCGAAGTTCACCAGTGCCATGACGCCCGAAAGTATGGTTTCCGCAGTTCCGGCAAACACATGGACAATCAGGTAGGCCGACAATGTACCGGTGATTGCAAAGAAACGGCCCATGCCGCAGTTGATGTAATCGTAGACCGAACCGGTGGTCGGCAGAATCGACGCAGCTTCAGCGAAGGTCGTCGCCTGGGCCAGCATCATTACCACGGCGATCAACATGGCCACCGCAAAAGCGCTGCCGCCAATGCCAAACCCCATGGTCGCGGTGAGTATCACCGGACTGGCCATGATCAGGCCGATGGTGCTGGCAAGTGCGGTGGGAAAACCGACCGTACCCCGGTTCAAATGCTCTGTGAGCCTGTCATTGATCGACATAGTGCAGATCCTCGAAAGCGGATTTTTCTATTGTATGAATCGAGCCGTTCAAGGAGCCGGCGATAACGCCTTCCCCAGCCAGTCCCTGATCGAAACGGCGCCCTGTGCAGAACCACTTTGCGCCCCTCCCGCCCTGATCGTCTTGCCCATGCCTGCCGCCGGTTTTGTTGCTCCCTGCCAAGGTCCGGCGCTTGGCTGACAGGATCAATTATCTGGCACGCAGGTGAAAGACTTCCCCCGCCTCCAGTCGCCCTAATGCGCACTCGACCTATCGAGCTGTCCAACAAAAGCTGGGGAAAACAACAATGGAGCAAACACTGAAAGCACGATCGCTGTCCAAGACCGTTGGTCTGGGTATCGCGCTCTTGATCGCCGACTCGTCGGCCCAGGCCTACGAGCTGTATGCCGATAACGACACCAAGGTCACCGGCAACTTCCTCGCCGTCTATGGGATGTTCAACAGTCGCAAGAACTATGACGGCATCACAGGCGGGTCTAGCTGGCGCGAAGGATTTATCAAGTATGGCTTGAGTGTCGAGCAAACGCTCGGCGACCTGGGCAGCGCCTATGGCACGGCCAATCTGGTCAGTTCCGGCACCTGGGGCGATGGCGATGCGGCGGGCATCACCGACGGCACCGAACGAACCACAAAGTTTGATGAAGCCTTCGCCGGTTGGCGTTCCGGCGACCTGTTCCCGGTACTTGGCAAGGATGGTGTGGATGTGTCGTTTGGGCGCCAGGTCATTACTCTCGGTGACGGTTTTATCATCAACGACGACGGCCTGAACCTGGGTAAAGGTGTGGCGGACGGTGAGTTCAACCGAGGTGGTGCCTATTATCTCGCGGCACGCCACGCCTTCGACGAAACCGCCGTTCTGCGCTTGGGCGGCAAGGAAGGCGTTCATGGCAGCCTGATGTGGATCAAGTCGGATAACCGCGCTCAGGCCAAGACCGAGATGGCCGCCAGCACCCTGGAATACACCGCCGCGCCAGGTACCCTCGGGCTGACCTATATTCACGGCATCGACGTCGATGATCGTTATGCCAGCGACTTCCAGAAGCAACGTGAAGGCATGAACATCTATAGCCTGCGGGGCGCTGGCAATGGCGGAATAGAGAACGCTCACCTTTCCTTCGAATATGCCTGGCAGGACAAGGACGCCGGCCTGGAAAAAGCCTGGTACACCGAAGCCGGCTACACCTTTGCCGACCTGCCATGGTCGCCGGACCTGACGTACCGTTACAGCCGCTATTCCAAAGATTGGGATTCGATGTTCAACGGTGTCAACCGTGGCTACGGTACCTGGTTCCAGGGCGAAGTGGCCGGTAATTATTCGGGCCCGTTCAACAGCAACACCGCGATCCAGCATGTGGCGCTCAAAGTCAAACCGCTGGAGCCAGTGACCGTTGGAGTGCTGTTTTTCGACTACAAGACCCTTCACAAGAACAATGCGCTGAACCTCGATGGTCGTGAACTTGACCTGTATGCCGAATGGGCGGTGAACGAGCACCTGATCGTCACCCCGCTGGTGGGCCTGTATAAGCCGGAAAAGGATGAAAGCAACGGCGGTAATCAGGTAGGTGGCAATGGCACCAACGTCTACAGTCAGCTGACCGTGGCCATCCCCTTCTGATGTTCTTCAGGAGCTGCCGGGGGGCAGCTCCTGAGCAGGCTTACTGTTTGTGCTGATGCAACATCGTCTGAATCTGATGTGTGGCCTGGCGGGTATTTTCCGCGAGTTTGCGCACTTCATCGGCCACCACTGAAAAACCGCGCCCGACCTCTCCCGCCCTCGCCGCTTCAATGGCGGCATTCAGGGCCAGCAGGTTGGTCTGGTCGGCAATGCCTTTGATAACCCCCACCACCGTTGCGATCTGGCCATAGGTCGCCTGATTCTGCTCGAGCATTTGATGATGGGTCGCCTTGGCCGAACGCTCATCGCTGATGTCGCGTACCGCGCCGATCACGCGACAAAGCTTTGCGTGCTCATCACGTACCGCACGACCACGCTCGCGGCACCAGATGTAGTCGCGGGTCTTATGGCGCATCCGGTATTCAAAGACGTATTCGCCACTGCCGTGGGGTCCGAGAATTTCCCGGTCGAAGATCGCCATGATTTTCGGCAGATCATCCGGGTGGGTGATGCCGACCTGAGCATCCCAGCCGTCGGGCAACTCATGGGAGGCATAACCCATCAGGAGGCGAAACTGATTGGAGAAACGCATGCAGCTGGCAGGGTCTTGAACATTGCCGTTGACCACGGTGATGTCCCAGCAGCCCTCGGTCAGCGTCGACTGCAACAGTTCCCAGATCTGCTCCTCCTGCCGATGCTGGCGGGACAGCTGCACATGCTGGCTTAACTCGACTTCAAGCGCCTGCTCGCGGCTCAGAGCCTGTTTCAGCTGTTGGCGAAGCGTTTCAAGCGCTTGCTCGCTGCGCTCCAATTGGCAGGCCTGGCCCTTGGACAGCTCCTCGGCGACCCGCAGACGTTGCACGATTTGGTTTTTTTCTTGTGTGAACCGTTCCAGTTGCAAGGTCTCAGTGAGCGCCTGCTGCTGTTTATGTTTCTTGAAGAACATCAGCCTGTCCTTTGTTCATCGATCGAGACACTGGATCTGATAGCAAACGGGAGGTGATTGCTTGTACGTGGCTGCTGAGGCGTTTGCTCCTGTCTGCCACACACAAAAGGCCTTCCTGTAGCAGGCATCGTGCATCTGTAGGATAGCGATACTCTCTCAACCCGCCGATACTCGTCCTCAGGCCCTGCCCACGTCCAAATGACGTTCCGGTCCTTAATGACTTCGTGACGAAAACAATAAAAATGTCGCACAGAGGTACATACGAATGAGCCGTCATGATCATGGTCACGCCAGCCTCCTGGAGGCGTTCAGTGCGATGACACTGGAGCTTCAGCGCCTGGCACAGGACAAAGACATCGAGCACTTCCACCATGCCGCGCTGGGCTGCATCAACCAGTTGTTACCCTTCGACAGTGCCTGGTGGGGGCGTGCGGCGCTGATTGAGGGGTTGCCTGAAGAACACAACTCCTATCTCTACAAATTGCCCCGCAGCTACCTGCCGGACTGGCAATCGATTCGCCATATCGACGTGACCGTCGGCAGGGTCCATGACATCCCCGGGCAAGCGGTCATCGTCGACATGCGCGACCCTTCCAACGGTCCCGGACTCAACTGGCTCGGCGAATCCTATGGTATTGGCGAATTGCTGTGCATTGTGTACGTCGACCCACAAACCCACCTCAGCGATCACCTCACGGTGTATCGCGCTCCCGAAGCACCGCGCTTTTCCGATCAGGATTGTCGGTTGCTGAACAACCTCATGCTTCATCTGGTTGCCGCGGTATCGGCCAACCAGATCCGCACCCTTGTGGCCATGCGCGAAACCCTCACCCGCCCGCGCAATCTGGCGCTCGCCGTATGCGACCAGCGCGGCACACTGCACTGCGCGGAACGTGGTTTCGTCGACTTGCTGCTGAGCGAGTGGACGGACTGGACTGGCCCTTGCCTGCCGGTGGCAATGGACGCTAATGGGTATGAAGGCAAGCATCTGCAGATCGAGGCCTCGACGGTCGGTGATCTGTTCCTGCTGGCAGCCCGCAGCCGCACTGTGCTGATGCAATTGAGTCCACGAGAAAACGATGTGGCTCAGGGCTTCGGCGAAGGCAAGACCTACAAGGAAGTCGCCCGCGATCTGGGCATGTCACCCAATACCGTGCGCCACCACATCCGCGCCATCTACAGCAAACTCGGGGTTAAGGACAAAGCCCGAATTGCCCATCTGCTGCACGCCCCGCCTGACTGATCTACCCCGCTGACTCGCGCTGACTTTTTAGCTGCCTTTTTGACAGCCACGGGACACTTTTGCCCTTTTTTCCCTATGCCACGTAGGGGCGATCCGTTCGCCGCACAACAACTCAAAGAAGAGACGCAATGCCCATGACCAGTACCTTCACCCGCAACACTGCACTGGCTCTTATCAGTGGTCTGTCGAGCCTGCATGCTGGCGCTGCCGACCTCAACGCCCGGGATTTTTTCGGCGCCCCTTCGGGCACCACCCTGGGCGTACTGTATTTGCCGGCAAGCCGCGCCAATGATTTCCACGGCCCCGCCGACAGCACGGGTAAGGCCGACCTGAAGGTCAACGCTGTGGCTTATCGCCAGGTATTTTTCACCGACACCTGCGGCACCCTCTGCACCCCACAATTCATCGTGCCCTTCGCCGACATCAGCGCCCGCCTGCCAGGTGCCAGTCAGCACACCGGAGAAAGCGGTTTCGGTGATCCTCAGGTCGGCGGCACCCTGTTCTTCATCAACGACCCCACCTCGCGCACCTACAGCGGGTTGCTGACCCTGCTTACCCTGCCGGTGGGCGAGTACCACAGCACAAATCCCGATGTGTCACCCGGCGCCAATCGCTGGGGGGCAACCTTCGTTTACAACTACACCCAGGGCATCGGTGAAAAATGGGTGCTGGAAGCCAACTTCGAAGCCCAGCTCTATGGCAAGAACGACGACTACTTCAGCAATGACCTCAAACAGGACCCTCTGTATCGCCTGCAAGCTTTTGCCTCTTATGACTTCACTTCGAGCACCTATGGCGCGTTGCGACTGATCCACGCCGATGGCGGCGAGTTGCGGATCAATGAACAACGCATCGATGACACCCACAAGCGCTACACCCAGGTGGGTTTCGAAGTCGGTCACTGGCTCGATAAACAGAATCAGTTGATGTTCAGCCTCTCGCAGAACGTCGCCACCGACAACGGCTATCACGGTACCGACGCGTTGCTGCGTCTGGTCCATGTGTTCTGAATTCATTCATCGGAGCTTGAACATGAACACCCAGACCAAACCGCTGACCAATCACCGCTCGCTCGCATCATCCCAACTGGCATTGCTGGCAGCCATTGTGCTGTTCGCCGCCATCACCCCGACCATCCTCATGACCGCACCGGCAGTGGCGGCGCAACTGGCAACTCAATGGCAACTGAGCCCGTCACAGATAGGCGATCTGTTCTCCACCGAACTCGGTGCCATGAGCCTGGCCACCCTGCCCGCTCTCTGGTGGCTCAAACGTATCGACTGGCGCCGCGCCGCATTGCTGGCCGGGATACTGTTCATTGCAGCCAACCTGCTCTCGATACTTGCCCACGATTATTCGCTACTCCTGGCATTGCGCTTTTGCAGCGCCCTGGCCGGCGGTTCACTGATGATCATCTGTCTGTCCAGTGCCGCCTCGACGTCCAACCCCGGTCGCGTCTATGGCTTATGGGTGATGGGGCAACTGGTGGTCGGGGCGATTGGCTTGAGCATCCTGCCACGCCTGTTCGAACACTACGGGCTGTCAGCCTGCTACTTGATCCTTGCAGGGCTGATGACGGTCTTTTTGCCACTGGCCCGTTACTTTCCCCAAGGCAGCCCGCCGACCGAGAAAACCGCCGAGCGAGTAGCCCTCGCCTCGAAGTGGAAGGCGGCACTGGGCATTCTTGCCATCCTGAGTTTTTACATCAGCCTGAGCGGCGTCTGGACCTTTATCGGTTCCATCAGCACCCAAGCCGGCCTCTCTGCCGAGTCCAGCGGCGAGATTCTTGCCGTCGCTACGGTGACAGGCATTGTCGGTGCGGGTTGTGCCTCGCTGATCGGCAATCGTCTGCCACGCCTGCTGTTGTTGCTACTGGGTTACGGGCTGATGGCAGGCTCGGTGCTGCTGTTGCTGGGCCAACCTGAAATGCTGCGCTTTGCTTTGGCTGCGCTGCTTTTCAAGTTCACCTGGACCTTCATTCTGCCGTTGATTCTGGCCTGCCTGGCCGACCTCGACCGTTCTGGAAAACTGATGAATGCCTCCAACCTTGTGATCGGTGGTGGCCTCGCCATCGGCCCGACAGTGGCTGGCCGGCTGATCGAAGCCAGCGGCGGTTTCCAATCGCTACTTATCGGAGGGGCCTGCATCACTTTGCTGTCCCTGGTGTTGATTCTGAGCTGCCGCCCTAGCGCGTGAGTGGTCCTTTTACCCTAAAGAAAATGGAAAGAACGATGAGCCGAAAAAGTGCGTTTTTCTTCGACGAACTCAGCCTCTGGCACAGCGCCGGACTGCACGCCTTGACCTTGCCGGTGGGAGGTTGGGTGCAACCGCCTGCCGCTGCCGGCCACGCCGAATCGCCGGAAACCAAGCGCCGTCTGAAGAGCCTGCTGGACGTTTCCGGCCTGACCCGACACTTACAGGTACGAAGCGCCAATGCGGCAGCGGACGAGGATCTGCTACGGGTTCATACGCCTGACTACCTGCAACGCTTCAAGGCCATGAGTGATGCCGGCGGCGGCGAATTGGGGCCGAACGCTCCCATTGGGCCCGGCAGTTATGAAATAGCCAGGCTGTCCGCCGGACTGGCCATGGCAGCGGTCGATGCCGTACTGTCCGGCGAGGTCGACAATGCCTACTCTCTGTCACGCCCACCGGGCCACCACTGCCTGGCCGACAGCGCCATGGGTTTCTGCTTCCTGGCCAATATCGCCATCGCCATTGAAGCCGCAAAAGCACACCGTGGCCTGGGCAAAGTCGCGGTGATCGACTGGGATGTGCACCACGGCAACGGTACGCAATCAATCTTTGAGGAACGCGGTGATGTGCTGACCATTTCGCTGCATCAAGACAGCTGTTTCCCCGCCGGTTACAGCGGTGAAGCCGATCGCGGCCGCGGCGCGGGATTGGGGGCGAATATCAATATTCCGTTGCCCCCTGGCTGCGGTCATGAGGCTTATCTCTATGCGATGGAGCGTATCGTGATTCCGGCGCTGGAGCGCTTCGAGCCCGAGTTGATCATCGTTGCCTGCGGTTACGACGCCAACGCCGTCGATCCCCTCGCCCGGATGCTGTTACACAGCGACTCGTACCGGCAGATGACTCGCTGCGTGCGCGAAGCCGCCGAACGTTTGTGTCAAGGCCGTCTCGTTCTGGTGCATGAAGGCGGGTACTCCGAAGCGTATGTGCCGTTTTGCGGGTTAGCGACCATTGAGGAATTGGCTGGCATCAGGACTGAAGTCACCGACCCTATGTTGGAGTTTGTGCAGCTGCAGCAACCGAAGGAAGCGTTTGCGGCATTTCAACGGCACTGGATCGATGAGTTGGCCGTAGCACGCTGAGCCTTGGCGCTGACAATGTTGCAGCGCAGTTCAACGGCCCGAGCGTGACGCAAAAAAATCCGATGCCATTACCGGCATCGGATTTTTTTACCCCAAGATCAAACGGTCAGCAGTTGCTGATCAGTCGTTTCAACACGGTTTTGAACGTTTCTATCTGCGTCTCGCTGAATTCGGCAAAGACTTTCTCTTGTTGCGCCTGAGCGATCGCCCAAAGGTCTTCGGTCTGCTCGATACCGGCAGCCGTCAGACGTACACCGTTGTCATCGTCGTTCACCAACCCCTTGCGTTTGAGGTTGGCGACGGCCTCATCGATTTCCCGAACAGGCATCGCCACCTCACGCAACAGTTCGTTGGGGCTCAGCCTTGCGTCACTTTCCAGCACCATCAGCATGCGCGCCTCGCTGGTGCGCAGGCCGGTGGACAGTTGCCGTGGCTGGTAGCTGGACTGGTAGGCCCGCACCGCCTGGGTCATCAGGTAATACAGATTGTGGCTGAGGCGCCCCTGAAAATGGCTGCTCGGCGGCTGGCTTTCATCGCGTTTAGTCATGCGGGTATGGGGCAAGACCATGGAGTAGGCGCCCTGGTGATAGAGCAATGGCGAGCGGCCGAAATCATCGAACGCTACCACCTTACCGATCATAATCCAGTGATCGCCGCCATCCACCTGCTGGTACTTCTCGCAGTGAAAACGCGCCGAGCAATTGGCGAACACCGGTGCCCCGCCCTCGCCCGGTTCGAACTCGATCTCGGCGAAGCGATCTTCCTTGGGCCGGGCGAAATTATTGGAGAGGTCAATCTGGTCAGCCGCCAACACGTTAACCGCAAAATGGCTGGCCTCTTCGAACACCTCGTGGCTGTTGGAACGCTTGTCGATGCTCCACAGCACCAAAGGCGGATCGAGGGATACCGAGTTGAAGCTATTGGCGGTCACTCCGACTTTGCGCCCGGATGCGGTGGCGGCTGTCACCACGGTCACCCCGGTAGCGAAATTGCCCAGTGCCCGGCGGAAGGCACGTGGGTCGAAGGTCGTTTCAGTGGCTGCACAAACGCTGTTATCAGACATGCAAGACTCCCGGACTGCTTTCAGGAGCAGTCCTGATTGTTGTTATGGACGGTCCGGCTCAGATCATGCTCGGATCGGGTTCCAGGCCCATCAGTTCGCGGCCAAGGATCTGAGCGCAGACGTCGTAGTCGGTGTAGGCATGGGCCCCGGTCATGTGCGAGTCGCGGAACAGGCGCTGCATCTCGTTGTGCTCGAACCAGGCGTTGCCACCAGCAGCCTCGAACAGACGGTCCACCGCCTGGATGCACATCTTGGTGGCGTAGGCTTGATTGGTGCGCCAGAACGCCAGGGTTTCGCGGCTTGGGTAACGCTGCTGTTCACTGTGTTCGGCATGTTCCTCCCAGGTTTTCTCGAGAAAGGCTCGGGCTGCAGCCACCTGATGAGTCGACTCGGCCAGGCGCATCAAGGCCGGGGTCGCGGCACCGACCGCTGCACCGGTATAGGCTCGCACGCGGGTTTTGGTTTTTTCGCGGAATACCTCCAGCATCCGCTCGGCAACCCCTAGGCTCACGGTAGAAAAACCGCTGGCGAAGTAAGGACGATACGGCGAGTAAAAGATCTTGCTGTCCGGGTACAGACCGAAGCCTGCGGACTTGCCTTCCATCATGTCTTTGGCTTTCTGAATCCGGTGTTCCGGCACCAGCACGTTATCGATGATCAAGGTCTTGGTGCCGCTGCCTTTCATGCCGGCGGCGAACCAGTCGTCACGGATCTGGTAGTCGCTGCGAGGCAGTACCGCAAAACAGTAGTCCTGGGTGCCCTCAGCATTCTTGCGGCGGAAACCGACAATCGCCCACTCGGCGTGATCGCAGCCGCTGCTCCAGCCCATTTCACCGCTGAACAGCACGCCACCTTCGGTCTCTTCGGTGCGGCCGAACGGCGCGATGCTGCTGCTGGCAGTGGCGTCCGAATCAGTACCCCAGACTTCCTGCTGCAATTTGGCCGAGAACATCGCAAGTTGATGGCTATGAGTGCAGAGCAAGCTCATCGCCCATGCCGTGCTGGCACAAGAGCCAGCGAGCAAGGCAATACAGTCGGCAAATTGAGGCAGCGATATTTCCATGCCGCCGAACTTCTTCGGCTGAAAGGCTCTATGCATGCCGATGCCTTTGAGCAGCGCAATGTTCTCGTCGGGAACCTTGCGATCCTGCTCGGCCTGAAAGGCATTGGCAGCGATGGTCGGCAGAATGGACTTGAGGTCTTCGAGGAGCGGGTTTGGCTTTTTCATGGACGGCCCTGCTTATTATTGGATGCCCGGCCCCCCCCTCCAAATCGAAGGAGCGGCGCCGGATACAGGGCCATTATGGAACGAGCCATCAAGGTAAAAAATGCACCTTCCAGAGCCAATATTGTACTTTTCAAAGGCAATGACCGTGTCTAGTGCTCAGGCCTCCAGCTGCTCTGGCAGCCACAGACATGAGGCCCGGCAGGCACAGTCAAGCCACGCCTGGCCCCACGGATTAACCTCGGGCTTTTCTCTTGTTCGCGACTAGGAAAACCCCCATGAGCGATATTCCACTGCTGCCTCAAGTTGAAGCCTTCCTCCGTCGAAGCCATGCGCTGTTTATTGACGGTGGCTACGTTCAGAGCCATTCCAATCAGACGCTGGAGGTGATCAATCCCGCCACCGGCCAGGTCATCGCCCACGTCGCCGATGCTGATCCTGTCGATATCGATGCGGCGGTGGAGTCGGCCAATCGCTGCTTCAAGCATTGGTCCCAGGTCGCACCGGCGACGCGGGGCAACGTGCTACTGAAACTGGCCGACCTGCTGGAGCAAAACCGCGAAGAACTGGCGCAAATCGAAACCTGCCAGTCGGGCAAGATCATCCAGATTTCCCGGGCCTTCGAAGTCGACCAGGCCGCTCACTTCCTGCGTTATTACGCCGGCTGGGCAACCAAGATCAGCGGCCAGACCATCACCCCGTCACTGCCCTCCTTCGCCGGCGAACGCTATACCGCTTTCACCCTGCGCGAACCGGTCGGCGTGGTGGTGGGCATTGTGCCGTGGAATTTTTCGACCATGATCGCCATCTGGAAACTCGCCTCGGCGCTGGTAACCGGGTGCAGCATCATCATCAAACCCAGCGAATTCACCCCGCTGACCATCCTGCGGATCGCCGAACTGGCCATTGAAGCCGGCCTCCCTGCGGGCGCACTGAACGTATTGACCGGTGGCGGTCTGGTGGGCAAAGGGCTGATCGAGCACCCCGACACCGACAAGGTTTCGTTCACCGGATCAGTGCCCACCGGCATCGCTGTCGGCCGTAGCGCCATGGGCACCGGGTTGACCCGCGCAACCCTGGAACTGGGCGGTAAAAACTCGGCGGGGTTCCTGCGCGATATCGATCTGGACAAAGCGGTCAATGGCATCATTGAGGCCGGCTTCCTGCATTCAGGACAAATCTGCGCCGCGGCCGAACGGTTCTTCGCCCATCGCTCGCAAATCGAGCCGATCATGGAAAAGCTGGCTCAACGTTTGAGCCAGCTGAACATCGGTTCGCCACTGGATGAGCGCACCGAATTCGGCCCGGTCACCAACCGCCAACACCAACTCAAGCTTGGTGAGTTTTTCGACAAGGCCCGCGTCGAAAACAACACGATCATTCACGGTGGCAACCTGCTCGACCGTCCCGGCTGTTATGTCGAACCGACGGTAATCCTCGCCAACACGGTGAACGACACTTTGCTCAACGAAGAAACCTTTGGCCCTATCGCAACGTTCTTCCCCTATGACACCGAAGAAGAACTGCTGGAACTGATGAACAACACCCCCTATGGCCTGAGCGCCAGCCTGTGGACCAACGATCTGAGCAAGGCTTTGCGCATGGTGCCCGCCATCAACGCCGGCACAGTGTGGGTGAACATGCACACGATGCTCGACCCAGCAGTACCCTTTGGTGGCGTCAAATCATCGGGAATCGGTCGTGAGTTCGGATCCGCGTTTATCGACGATTACACTGAACTCAAATCTGTGATGATTCGCTATTAACCAACCGCCGGCATGGACAACGTCCATGCCGGCGTACAGCTTAGATGCGAAAGCTCTCGAAAGATGGACTTCTAATCAGTAGAAGTACGCTAGGCGAAATTGCAGCGAATTATCAATCCTCAAGGGTTAGGTAGCCAATGCTCAGCGGGCTTTGGGTGGAAGCGGCACTTCCTGACAGACCGCTATCGCCAAAAGTGGTCATTCGATTTTGCCACCAGACGGCACCAAACCGGCGGCAAGTGCCTCCAGCAACGCACTGACCTTGGGAAGCGCTTGCCGACTTTTGGCCCAAACCAGATTGATCGCCAGACCATCGGTTGCCAAGTGGGGAAGTACCTCAACCAATGTACCCTCTTCAAGCTGGCGTTTGATCAACCACGAAGGCAACTGCGCGATCCCGCATCCCGCTGATACCGTAATCACCAGACCTTCGCCATCTCCCACGACGAACCTTGCGGCTATCGCCCTGCGTTCAATTTCGCCGGCCTGGGTTCCTGCAAAACTCCAAGGGCTAATCGCTCCATCCGCCCAGCCGTAAGCGATGCACTGATGATGCTCCAGATCGTGAACGGTCACAGGCGTGCCATGCTTGCTCAAATACGCGGGCGACGCACAGAAGATATGCCACTCACGGCCCACGTAACGATGCCCCAGTGTGTCGGGCCAAACGTCCGAGCCACCGATACGTACGACGATATCGACACCATCTTCGATAGGGTCGATGAAACGGTCGGAAAACGAAATGTGCGGTAATAGCAGAGCGTGCTCCTGGGCAAACCGCAGAATGACTGGAAGTGCCTGCAAACGGCCGAAGGCACCCGGAAGGCCAATGTGAACCCTGCCACAAGGTTCGGTGTTTTCGGCATGTAGAGACAGCTCAGCCTCTTCGAGGTCCGCCAGCACGCCTGTGCACGTGCGATAGAACGCAATCCCCGCATCCGTCAGTGACAAACTTCGAGTGGTTCGGTGGAACAACCGAGTCCCCAGCCTGCTCTCCAATCGAGCAATACCTTTGCTAATTGCAGAAGCTGTCAGACTCATCCGCTCGGCGGCGGCTTTGAAACTGCCGCAGTCCGCAACGCTGACAAATACATCAATGCCCTTTAATCGTTCGGAGGAAAACATAGACGTTCCGTATTCATGAATTCAGTTCCGCCAATTCAATAAAAACCATCAAAGATCAGAATAATTTTCTCCAGTAAGCTTGATTCGAACGCACCAATCAACACTATGCGACTAGCGAATCCATAAAAATTACCGGCTGAACGATGAGGCAAGGATGCTGACCACGCTAAAAAACTATCCAACGACAGTAAATTTGCTGCTTTCGGCTTCCCTGATATTGACCCTGGCGCGAGCCATCACCTTGCCTTATCTGGTTATTTACCTATCCGGCAGGTTCAGCTTGAGCGTCGCCGATATCGGCCTGGTCATTGGCAGCACACTGATCATCGGGTCGTTATTGAGTCTTTACGGTGGCTTTCTTGTCGACAAGATGTCCAGTTACCGGCTGATCCTGGGCTTCAGTGGTGTGTTCACGCTGGGGTTTCTCGGGACGTTTCTGGCTCGCGATCTTTGGCTGTTCTACAGCTGCCTGGTATTGATCAACCTGGCTTATGCGGTCATTGATATCGCGGTCAAATCAGGATTTGGCAGCCTGCTTCCCGTCACTGATCGCAGCGAAGTTTTCTCGATCAAATACACGCTGACCAATATCGGGTATGCCGTCGGCCCGTTTCTTGGCGCTGGCATGGCCAAGCTGGATATCAGCCTGCCATTCCTGCTGTCTGCCGGGCTTGGGGCAGGATTCTTCTTCATCTATTTCGTTTGGGGCGATAGAGACCTGAACGCCATCGATGACGCGCGAAAACCTGTACCCTTTCTGGCCGTGGGAAAACTGCTGCTCCAGGATTACCGGTTGGTGTGTTTCACCCTTGGCGGGCTGCTCAGCGCTGTGGTCTTTGGCCAATTCACCGCTTATCTCTCGCAGTATCTGGTGGTCACGACTACGCCAGAATCTACCTACCAGATCATCAGTACCATTGTGGCGACCAATGCGCTGATGGTGATCAGCTTGCAATACTCCATAGGGAGGAAGATCTCTCACAGGCATCTGAGTCTGTGGCTGGCCGCCGGACTGAGTATGTTCATGATGGGGTTGGCGGGTTTTGCCCTGTCGACCTCTATCCTACTCTGGGTCATTTCCATGGCCATTTTCACGGTCGGCGAGATCATCGTATTCCCAGCCGAGTACATGTTCATCGACAAAATCGCTCCGGACAACCTGCGCGGTATGTATTACGGAGTGCAAAACCTGTCCAGCCTCGGGGCGGCACTGGGACCGGTGCTTTGCGGAGTCGTATTGGCGACCCAACCTCCCCACTACATCTTCTACATGCTCGCGCTCTTCATCGTTGTGGGTGGATTGTTTTACTTCTTGGGAGCTTCCAATTTGGGCGCTACAGCGGGTAAGGATCCTGATTGAGGGGCAGCAATGAGGAAGCCGAGCCTTCGCAGCTATCACCTCATCTATTCACGCCAGCAGGCCACCCCATGGGACGATCAAAAGCCTACGCCATATCGTGTTCTATCGTGTGGCAAACGACGAGGTGATCGAGGTCGTCCGACTCCTTCATGACGCCACGGAAGTGCAATTGCCTTGCCTAATGATTGATCACCGACCTGGCCCAACGGCTTAACTGGCCATGAACAGCGATTGTAGTCAGGGAGGGTGTAGTCCTTGGCTCCGGGTTTGGCGTGTCGGACCGCGTTATTGGTGAGAGCCATCACATACGTCACGAGAAAACCGATCTGCCGAGCACCGGATTGATGTACTGGAAAATGTGCCCATTGGGGCTTGATCTGAGAGTTTTCAGGGGGGACGCGGTAAAAGTCCAAGAAAAACTTTTCTTTGGACGAAAAAAATGGACCTCTTTTCAGAGATCCATTTTTTAATGCTTGGAGCGGGAAACGAGACTCGCATCTAGCGTCCGACCCATTGAAATCTAAGGGTTTTCTTTTATTCCTGCTGCAGGAATGGACTTGATTCTGGACTTGTTTTCAGGGTGTATCAAGAGCAAAAAAGGAGTGAATCCACGCCACGCTATTGGAGCCTACCTATAGCCAACTGACGATTTTGGCGGCTACGAGGCCAGCTTTGAACTTGGTGTCATCGAACTTGTGCCGCCATGGATCAAGCTGCCAATAGGGAATGCGCTGACCGCGATTCCCCTGGCTCAGAAGCAGTAAGCGTCGAGCCTTGATATCGCGATTGATCTGATCGCGAGATTTACCTGCCAGCCTGGCGAAAACCAGCAGCGGCAAGTTACTCGAAACCTCAAACGTGGCCGACATTTCAGCTCGTTCACGCTGGATGTCAGACACGTGAGATTTGTGAGGTTTTTCTGTCCGTATCGGTGCAGGTACGGCAGGCGATCGGTTGCGCCCAAGGGGGGCTTTCTCGCTACTGACCAGCATCGTCGATGCGACGGTCGCCGGTACAAAGCTTCGGTAGCTGAGCCACAACTGCACTTGCCTTCGGATTTGAACGTCACCTAAATCGTCGAGCATCGAATTCAATAGCAGCTCGTCCTCACAGTCCAGAATCTTACGTGCAGGTTGACCGATTTCCAGATCAAGAGGTCAACAGCGACAGCGCGATCACGGCCTTCCAAGACGTGACTCCAAGCAGCAACAAATCCCGGTGCAATGAACATCCATGTTTTCACTCCAATAGTTCCCGTAGTCGTACACCTCACCGACCATCGACCGCTACAAGATCGATAGCACCAGTCATGCTGCAGCGATGTACTCCGAGCAACGGGCAATACCTGCCCTCCCTTTTATCGCCTTCCGACCAGAAACCCATAGAGGGGACTTGCGCAACCAGTATTATGGTATACCATCATACGCACAGACACTCTTACCCTTACAACGGAGCAGCTCATGAGTTTCGAAATTCGCAAGATCGTCAGCTATGTCGAAGAAACCTTTATCGAAGGCGGCAAGGCTGCCGACAAGCCCGTGACCATGGTCGGGCTGGCCGTGGTGATGAAAAACCCTTGGCTGGGTCGCGGCTTCGTCGAAGACCTGAAGCCGGAGATCCGTGCCAATTGCTCCGACCTCGGCGCGCTGATGGTTGAACGCCTGGTGGGCATCATCGGCGGCGCCGAGAAGATCGAAGCTTACGGCAAGGCCGCTGTCGTCGGCGCCGATGGCGAAATCGAGCACGCCTCTGCCGTGATCCACACCCTGCGCTTCGGCAACCATTACCGCGAAGCGGTCAAGGCCAAGAGCTACCTGAGCTTCACCAACAAGCGCGGCGGCCCGGGCACTTCGATCCAGATTCCGATGATGCACAAGGACGACGAAGGCCTGCGTTCGCACTACATCACCCTGGAAATGCAGATCGAAGACGCGCCGCGCGCCGATGAAATCGTCGTGGTACTGGGTTGCGCCGATGGCGGCCGCCTGCACCCACGCATCGGCAACCGTTACATCGACCTGGAAGAACTGGCGGCCGAGAACGCCCAGTAATCCGATCAGTCACCACAACAAAAAAGGCATGCAGGAGCGCTCCATGATTCGGCTCACCGCTGAACGCACCCCGGCTGGCACCAGTTACCTGGCGACCGGCCAAGGCCAGCCCGTGGTTTTGATCCACGGCGTGGGCCTGAACAAAGAAATGTGGGGCGGCCAGGTTGTTGGCCTGTCCACTAAATACCGTGTGATTGCCTACGACATGCTGGGTCACGGCGCCAGCCCGCGCCCGGAAATCGGCACGCCCCTGCTGGGCTATGCCGACCAGTTACTGGAGTTGCTCGACCATCTGCAATTGCCTCAGGCAACAGTGATCGGTTTTTCCATGGGCGGGCTGGTGGCACGGGCGTTTGCCTTGCATTACCCGCAACGCTTGCAAGGTTTGGTGGTGCTCAATAGCGTGTTCAACCGCAGCCCCGAGCAGCGTGCCGGCGTCATCGCGCGCACCGCTCAAGCGGCCGAGCATGGCCCGGACGCCAACGCCGAAGCCGCGTTGTCGCGCTGGTTCAGCCGTGAATACCAGGCAGCCAACCCGGCACAGATTGCCGCGCTGCGCCAGACCTTGGCGGGCAACGATCCGCAGGGCTACCTGACCACGTATGAGTTGTTCGCCACCCAGGACATGTACCGCGCGGAAGATCTAGGCAGCATTCAGGTGCCGACACTGGTCGCCACCGGCGAACTGGATCCCGGCTCGACACCGGAAATGGCCAAACAACTGGCCGAGCGAATTCCCGGCGCGACCGTTGCCGTGCTCGCCGAGCAGCGGCATATGATGCCCGTAGAATCGCCGCGCCTGGTCAACCAGCTGTTGCTGGAGTTTCTCGACACGGCAAACGCCCGACAAAACCAAATAAAGGGGATCGTTGCATGACACTCGCACGCTTCCAGATGTGCATCGGCGGTGAATGGGTCGATGCCCTCTCCGGCAAGACTTTTGAAAGCCTGAACCCTGCCCTGGCGCAAGCCTGGGCTGAATTACCCGATGCCGACGAAGCCGATGTCGAACGCGCCGTGCAGGCCGCGCAGACGGCTTTCGACAGCCCGGCCTGGCGCGGCTTGACCGCCACCGCTCGCGGCAAACTGCTGCGACGCCTCGGTGATCTGATCGCTGAGAACAAAGAACAACTGGCGCAGCTGGAAAGCCGCGACAATGGCAAGCTGATTCGCGAAACCCGCGGTCAGGTCAGCTACCTGCCGGAGTTTTTCCACTACACCGCGGGTCTGGCCGACAAACTCGAAGGCGGCACCCTGCCCCTCGATAAGCCCGATCTGTTTGCCTATACCGTGCATGAAGCCATGGGCGTAGTCGCGGCGATCATTCCCTGGAACAGCCCGCTGTACCTGACCGCGATCAAACTGGCGCCAGCTCTTGCGGCAGGCAACACCATCGTGATCAAACCGTCCGAGCACGCCTCGGCGACCATTCTGGAGCTGGCTCGCCTGGCGCTGGAAGCCGGGATTCCGCCGGGGGTAGTCAACGTCGTCACCGGTTACGGCCCAAGCACCGGCGCCGCCCTCACCCGCCATCCGCTGGTGCGCAAGATCGCCTTCACCGGTGGCGCCGCGACCGCACGGCATGTGGTGCGCAGCAGCGCGGAGAACTTCGCCAAGCTGTCGCTGGAGCTGGGCGGCAAATCGCCGAACATCATCTTTGCCGACGCCGACCTCGACAGCGCCATCAACGGTGCGATTGCCGGGATCTATGCGGCGTCCGGCCAGAGCTGCGTTTCCGGCTCGCGACTGCTGGTGCAGGACGAAATCTACGACGAATTCGTCTCGCGTCTGGTCGAACGCGCCAAGCGCATCCGCATTGGCAACCCGCAGGAAGACAGCAGCGAAATGGGCCCCATGGCCACCGCGCAGCAATTGGCGGTGGTCGAAGGCCTGGTGGCCGATGCCATCGCCGAAGGTGCGCGCCTGCGCCTGGGCGGCAAGCGTCCAGAGAATCTGGGCGATGGCTGGTTCTATGAGCCGACCCTGTTCGAGTGCGACCGCAACTCGATGAAGATCATGCAGGAAGAAGTCTTCGGCCCGGTGGCCTCGGTCATCCGCTTCAAGGACGAAGCCGAAGCGCTGGCGATTGCCAACGACTCGCAGTTCGGCCTCGCCGCCGGCATCTGGACCCGCGACCTGGGCCGCGCCCATCGCCTGGCCCGGGACGTGCGCTCCGGGATCATCTGGGTCAACACTTACCGTGCGGTATCGGCCATGGCGCCAATCGGCGGCTTCAAGAACAGCGGCTATGGACGCGAAAGCGGCATCGATTCGGTGCTGGCCTACACCGAGCTGAAAACGGTGTGGATCAACCTGTCTCAGGCGCCAATGCCTGATCCCTTCGTGATGCGCTAGGAGACCGCCGACATGATCGAACCCGGCATTTACAAAGACGTCATGAGCTCGTTCCCATCCGGGGTCACGGTGGTCACCACCCTGGACCCGGACGGTGGCATCGTCGGCATCACCGCCAGCGCTTTCAGTGCGCTGTCGATTGATCCGGCATTGGTGCTGTTCTGCCCCAACTATGCCTCGGACACGTACCCGATTCTGCGTGACAGCAAGCAGTTCGCGATTCATCTGCTATCGGCCGACCAGACTGCCGAAGCCTATGCGTTTGCCGGTAAAGGCAAGGACAAGGCCAAAGGCATCGACTGGCACCTCAGCGAGCTGGGCAACCCGCTGCTGGGCAAAGCCACCGCGATTATCGAGTGCGAACTGTGGCGTGAATACGACGGCGGCGATCACGCGATCATCGTCGGCGCGGTGAAGAACCTGATTCTGCCCGAGCAACCGGTGACGCCGATGGTCTATCACAAAGGCAAGCTGGGCCCGCTGCCCACCCTGGCCTGACGTCTACATTTGGGCTGCGTCTAACCACCCCCCGGTGCAGCCCTTTTTTACTTCTATTATGGGAGCCGGCATGAGCCCAGCAGCCTTGCAACTGTTCCGCCAGCAGGCCTACATCGACGGCCAATGGCTGGATGCGCCCGATGGCGCCTGTCAGGACATTTTCAACCCGGCCACCGGCGAGCTGATCGGCCGAGTGCCGAACCTCGGTGCCGCCCAAGCTCGTCAGGCGATCGACGCCGCCAACAACGCTTGGCCGGCCTGGCGCGCACTGACCGCCAAAGAACGCAGCCAGACGCTCAAACGCTGGCACGCACTGATGCTCGAGCACGCCGATGCCCTGGCAGAAATCCTCACCCTGGAACAAGGCAAGCCCCTGGCCGAGGCCAAGGATGAAATCCTCTACGCTGCGAGTTTCATCGAGTGGTTCGCTGAAGAAGCCAAGCGCATCTACGGCGACACCATTCCCAGTCACAAAGCCGATGCGCGCATCGTGATCAGCAAGGAACCGATCGGTGTCGTCGCTGCCATTACCCCATGGAATTTTCCGGCGGCGATGATCACCCGCAAGGCCGGCCCGGCGCTGGCAGCCGGTTGCCCATGCATCGTCAAACCGGCACCGGAGACGCCCTTCTCGGCGCTGGCCATGGCCGCGTTGGCGGAACAGGCCGGGATTCCAGCGGGCATTTTCAACGTGATCACCGGTGACGCAGTGGCCATCGGTGGCGAACTGACTGCCAGCCCATTGGTGCGCAAACTGTCATTCACCGGCTCCACTGCGATTGGCAAACTGCTGATGGCTCAGTGCGCGCCGACGCTGAAGAAAGTCTCGCTGGAACTGGGGGGCAACGCGCCCTTCATCGTGTTCGACGATGCCGACCTGGAGCGAGCCGTGGAAGGCGCGCTGATCGCCAAGTTCCGCAATGCCGGGCAGACCTGCGTCTGCGCCAATCGCTTCCTGGTGCAGAGCGGCATTCATGATGCTTTTGCCACGCGACTGGCCGAACGTGTGGCGCAACTGAACGTGGGCAGCGGTTTCGAAGAAGGCATCAACCAGGGGCCGTTGATCAACGAACGCGCCGTGGCCAAGGTCGAAGACCATGTCCAAGACGCCCTCGCTCAAGGCGCACAGCTGCTTTGCGGTGGCGACCGCCATGCGCTGGGCCACGGTTTCTTCCAGCCAACGGTGCTGGCCGGCGTAACCGGTGAGATGAAAGTCGCTCAGGAAGAAACCTTCGGCCCGCTGGCCGCGGTGTTCCGCTTCGACACCGAAGCCGAGGCCGTGCACCTGGCCAACGACACCGAGTTCGGCCTCGCCGCCTACTGCTACACCCGCGACCTCGGTCGCGCCTGGCGCATGAGCGAAGCACTGGAGTACGGCATGGTCGGGATCAACGAAGGACTGATTTCCACCGAAGTCGCGCCGTTCGGTGGCATTAAGTCCTCGGGGCTGGGCCGCGAAGGTTCCAAGTACGGCATCGAGGATTATCTGGAACTCAAATACACCCTGATGGGCGGGCTCGACGACTTTGGGAGCACACAACGATGAGCAACGAAAAGTATGAAAAAGGCCTGAAAATCCGCACCCAGGTGCTGGGCGAAGCCTACGTGAACCGCTCCATCGAGAACGCCGACGACTTCACCCGGCCACTGCAGGAAATGGTCACCGAGTATTGCTGGGGCCACGTCTGGGGCCGTGAGGGTTTGTCGCTTAAAGAGCGCAGCATGATAAACTTGGCGATGATTTCGGCCCTCAACCGGCCGCACGAACTCAAGCTGCATGTACGCGGTGCCTTGCGTAACGGGCTGAGTCGTGAACAAATACGCGAAATTCTGCTTCAGGTCGGTATTTATTGCGGTGTCCCCGCTGCCGTAGACAGTTTCCGGCTCGCCCGTGAAGCCTTCGCCGAAGCCGATGCCGAGGCCTCCAGTTAACCCTTGGCTGCTGTGATGACCTGAGCACGATGATCCTCGATCGACGTGCTCTTTTTGCATGGACAGCCACACTCAGAGCGGACCCCATGAAACGCCTGCCACTCGACGACAGCTTCAAGGTCAATCGCAACCCCGTTACCCTGCGCGAAATCGTGCTGGATAAACTGCGAAGCGCCATCATGAACTTCCAGCTCCTGCCGGGAGACCGTCTGGTCGAACGCGATCTGTGCGATCGCCTGGGCGTCAGCCGCACTTCCGTACGTGAAGCCTTGCGTCACCTGGAATCCGAAGGCCTGGTGGAGTTCGCCGACGCCAAGGGCCCACGGGTCGCGATCATCACCCTGGCCGATGCCGTCGATATCTATGAGCTGCGTTGCGTGCTCGAAGGCCTGATCGTTCAGCTGTTCACCCTGCGCGCCAAAGCCAAGGACATCAAGGCCCTGGAAAAAGCCCTGGAAGAAAACCGCAAGGCCCTCAAGGAAGGCGAACTGCAACAGGTCATCGATTCGGTGCAGGGTTTCTACGACGTGCTGCTCGAAGGTTCCGGCAACCATGTCGCCGCCACCCAGCTGCGCCAGTTGCAGGCCCGCATCAGCTACCTGCGGGCGACCTCGGTGTCCCAGGAAAACCGTCGCGGCAGCAGCAACCAGGAAATGGAACGCATGGTCGAGGCGATCAAGAGCGGCGATCCGCTAGCCGCTCACCAGGCTTGCGTCGACCACGTGCGCGCCGCCGCTGCTGTGGCTCTCGATTACCTGAAACGCAAACAGGAAGAAACCGGCGCGATCCCAGAGATCACGCTGCCCATCGCCCTTAAAGAACCGCGCATAGGTCGCTAATCATGTTCAGCCCGAGCTTTTGTCCGAAGTGTGGCGGCAGTGACCTGGGTCAGCAGCTACCGCCGGGCGATACGCACGAGCGCCTGATGTGCCGCGGTTGCGGCTACATCCATTACATCAATCCGAAAATCATCGCCGGTTGTATCATCGAACAGGACGGCAAGTACCTGCTCTGCCAGCGCGCGATCCCGCCGCGCCCTGGTACCTGGACGCTGCCGGCCGGCTTCATGGAAGCTGGCGAGACCACCGAGCAGGCAGCGCTGCGTGAAGTCTGGGAAGAAAGCGGTGTGCGCGCGGAAATCCTCTCGCCCTACTCGATCTTCAGCGTGCCGAAGATCAGCGAGGTGTACATCATCTTCCGCGCCATCGCGCTGGAGATCACCGGTCAGTATGGGCCGGAAACCCTGGACTACAAATTCTTCGCGCCCGAGGACATTCCCTGGGACAGCATCTATTATCCGGCGATCCGGCAGATCCTCGAACGCTATATCGAGGAACGCCAGGCCGGGGTCTACGGCATCTACATCGGCAACGACGACAGCGGCAAAATTCACTTCATCCGCTGATATCCCCTAGGGCGCCACGCCTTCGACAATGATCACTTCGGCCCGAGCCACGCCCTCGCGGTGCCGTTTCGCCTCTTGATATTGCTCGCTGTGGTAACAGGCGAGCGCCTGCTCGTAAGAATCGAATTCGATGACCACGCTGCGTTGCGGCGTGCGGCGACCTTCCATCGCTTCGCTGCGCCCGCCCCTGGCAAGCATCCGCCCGCCATATAACGCGAAGGCCGCCGGTGCCCGCTGGGTGTATTGGCTGTATTGATCGGGGTCGGTGACATCCACGTGAGCAATCCAGTACGCCTTCATAGTGACCTCTTGGTTTATTTTGTATTATGGTATACCAATAAATATACCCACCCAACACTGAGAGTTCCAGCATGGCCTTCAACAGCATCGAAGAAATCATCGAAGACTACCGGCAAGGCAAGATGGTGCTGCTGGTCGATGACGAGGACCGGGAAAACGAAGGCGATCTGCTCCTCGCCGCCGATCGCTGTACCGCCGAGGCTATCAGCTTCATGGCCCGCGAAGCACGGGGCCTGATCTGCCTGACCTTGACCGATGAACACTGTCAGCGCCTGGGGCTGGAGCAGATGGTGCCGAGCAATGGCAGCGTGTTCAGCACCGCGTTCACCGTGTCTATTGAAGCCGCCGTCGGTGTGACCACTGGCATCTCCGCCGCCGACCGTGCACGTACCGTCGCCGCGGCGGTTGCCGCCGATGCCGGGCCCGCCGACCTTGTGCAACCGGGTCATATCTTTCCGTTACGCGCCAAAGAAGGTGGCGTACTGACCCGCGCCGGCCACACAGAAGCCGGTTGTGACCTCGCCCGCCTGGCCGGTTTCACCCCGGCGTCGGTGATTGTCGAAGTGATGAACGACGATGGAACCATGGCCCGTCGCCCGGACCTAGAAGTGTTCGCCCGCAAACACGGGATCAAGATTGGCACCATCGCCGACCTGATCCATTACCGCCTGAGCACCGAACACACAGTGGTGCGCATCGGCGAGCGCGAATTGCCGACGGTGCATGGGACTTTCCGGCTGATCACCTTCGAAGACCGCATCGAAGGCGGCGTACACATGGCGATGGTAATGGGCGACATCCGCCGGGACGAGCCGACGCTGGTGCGGGTGCATGTGATTGATCCGCTGCGTGATCTGGTTGGCGCCGAATACAACGGCCCGTCCAACTGGACACTATGGGCGGCCCTGCAGCGAGTGGCTGAAGAAGGTCGCGGCGTAGTGGTCGTGCTGGCCAATCATGAGTCGTCGCAAGCGCTGTTGGAACGCGTGCCTCAACTCACCCAGCCGCCGCGACAGTTCAGCCGCTCGCAATCGCGCATCTATTCTGAAGTAGGGACCGGAGCGCAGATTCTCCAGGATCTCGGGGTGGGCAAGTTGCGTCATCTCGGCCCACCACTGAAATACGCAGGCTTGACCGGTTACGACCTGGAAGTGGTAGAGAGCATCCCTTTCACCGAATGAGTCCGGGGCTGGCCCCTTTACCCGCGCAGTTCACTATTGGGTGGCCTGACGGCAAAAAAACCGCTTTTGGCTGATAACCGGTAAGGCAAAATGCTTGCACAAAGCTTGGAATACCATAATATGATATTCCATAGACCGAACGCTTCAGCCAAAAGCCCCGGCAGGGAAAAGCACAAACAACAGCTCTTGGCACGGTCGCCTTTAAGGCCAGATGGACCTACTGCTCCCGATAGGCGGGCGACAAAAGCCCGCTTAAAAACACAACAATGAGGGCGTGAAAATGGTGTTGAAGAAAAGTGCAACCGCAATACTGTTCGCGGGCTTACTGGCTACGGTCAGCCATGTGGCAATGGCGGCCGAAAGCGTCAACTTCGTCAGCTGGGGCGGTACCACCCAGGATGCGCAGAAGCAGGCCTGGGCCGATCCGTTCAGCAAGGCCACCGGCATCACCGTGGTCCAGGATGGCCCTACCGACTATGGCAAACTCAAAGCCATGGTCGAAAGCGGTAACGTGCAATGGGACGTGGTCGACGTCGAAGCTGACTTCGCCTTGCGCGCAGCCTCCGAAGGTTTGCTCGAACCCCTCGATTTCTCCGTGATCCAGCGCGACAAAATCGACCCGCGCTTCGTCTCCGATCATGGCGTCGGTTCGTTCTTCTTCTCGTTTGTGCTCGGTTACAACGAAGGCAAGCTCGGCGCCAACAAACCTCAGGACTGGTCCGCGCTGTTCGATACCAAGACCTACCCCGGCAAACGCGCCCTCTACAAATGGCCAAGCCCTGGCGTGCTCGAATTGGCGCTTCTGGCCGATGGTGTAGCTGCCGACAAACTCTATCCGCTGGACCTGGATCGGGCCTTCAAGAAGCTCGACACCATCAAGAAAGACATCGTCTGGTGGGGCGGCGGCGCGCAATCGCAACAGCTGCTGGCGTCGGGTGAGGCGAGCATGGGCCAATTCTGGAACGGCCGGATTCATGCCCTCCAGGAAGATGGTGCACCGGTGGGTGTGAGCTGGAAACAGAACCTGGTCATGGCCGACATTCTGGTCATTCCAAAAGGCTCGAAAAACAAGGCCGCGGCCATGAAGTTCCTGGCCAATGCCAGCAGCGCCAAAGGACAAGCTGACTTCTCCAACCTGACCGCCTATGCGCCGGTCAACGTCGACAGCGTGGCACGCCTGGATTCAGTGCTGGCCCCTAACCTGCCGACGGCCTACGCCAAGGATCAGATCACTCTTGATTTCGCGTACTGGGCCAAGAACGGTCCGGCCATCGCGACACGGTGGAACGAATGGCTGGTCAAATGAAAATGACGGCAACAGCGTCCCGTCAACCTACACCGACCGGGAGCGCCGCTGGCGCTGCCGGGGCGGTTCCCGGCAAGGCGGCTGCGATGAACCAATCTCCTTCCCTGGCACAGCGCTGGCGCGGGTCGAGCAATCTGATCCCCGCCCTGCTGTTCCTCGGTCTGTTCTTTCTCGCGCCGTTGATCGGCCTGCTGCTGCGGGGGGTGCTGGAGCCGGTACCGGGCCTGGGCAACTATGAACAACTGTTCGCGAACTCGGCTTACGCCCGGGTCTTGATCAACACCTTCTCGGTGGCCGGACTGGTAACGCTGTTCAGCTTACTGCTGGGTTTTCCGCTGGCCTGGGCAATCACGCTGGTGCCCCGTGGCTGGGGCCGCTGGATGCTCAACATCGTGCTGCTGTCGATGTGGACCAGTCTGCTGGCGCGGACCTATTCCTGGCTGGTGCTGTTGCAGGCCTCCGGGGTGATCAACAAAGCGCTGATGGCGATGGGCATCATCGATCAACCCCTGGAAATGGTGCACAACCTGACCGGCGTGGTGATCGGCATGAGCTACATCATGATCCCGTTCATCGTGCTGCCGTTGCAGGCGACCATGCAGGCCATCGACCCGATGATTCTGCAAGCCGGTTCGATTTGCGGTGCCAGCCCCTGGACCAACTTCTTCCGGGTGTTCCTGCCGCTGTGCCGGCCGGGGCTGTTCTCCGGTGGCCTGATGGTGTTCGTGATGTCTCTTGGTTACTACGTGACCCCAGCCCTGCTGGGCGGCGCGCAGAACATGATGCTGCCCGAATTCATCATCCAGCAGGTGCAGTCGTTCCTTAATTGGGGACTGGCCAGCGCCGGCGCAGCCTTGCTGATTGTGATCACGCTGGTGTTGTTCTACTTCTACCTGAAGCTCCAGCCGGAATCCCCGGTTGGCGCCAGCAACGCGAGGTAAGCCGTCATGCTCCTGACCCCCAATGCCATGAGCCGCCGGATGCGTTTCGGCCTGTACTTCACCACCGGGCTGATCGCGTTGTTCCTGCTGTTGCCGATCGTGTTCATCGTGCTGCTGTCCTTCGGCTCCTCCCAGTGGCTGGTGTTCCCGCCACCGGGCTGGACACTGAAATGGTACAGCCAGTTCTTCTCCAACGCCGACTGGATGAACGCGGCCATGGCCAGTCTCAAGGTGGCGGTGCTGACCACGATCTGCGCCGTAGCCCTGGGCTTGCCGACCGCGTTTGCCCTGGTACGCGGACGCTTCCCTGGCCGGGAAATGCTCTATGGCTTGTTCACCCTGCCGATGATCGTGCCGCTGGTGATCATCGCGGTGGCGGTGTACGCGCTGTTCCTCAAGCTTGGTTACACCGGGACCATGTTCGCTTTCGTGGTCAGCCACGTGATCGTTGCGCTGCCGTTCACCATCATCTCGATCATCAACTCGCTGAAGCTGTTCGATCAGTCGATCGAGGATGCCGCGGTGATCTGCGGTGCCTCGCGCCTGCAAGCGGTGTTCAAGGTGACCTTTCCGGCGATTCGTCCGGGCATGGTCGCCGGTGCGCTGTTCGCGTTCCTGGTGTCCTGGGATGAAGTGGTGCTGAGCGTGATGATGGCCAGCCCGACCCTGCAAACCCTTCCGGTAAAAATGTGGACCACCCTGCGCCAGGACCTGACGCCCGTGATCGCCGTCGCCTCGACGCTGCTGATCGGCCTCTCGGTATTGGTCATGATCATCGCCGCCGCCGTTCGCCGGCGCAATCAAATCAGCGCCTGAGCGCCCAGGAGAACAACATGAGTGCCGTCATCAAAGATTCCGCGCAGCAGCACGACAAACCACTGGTCAGCCTGCGCAACCTGAACAAGTACTACGGCGATTTCGCCGCCGTGGACAACATCTCGCTGGACATCAAGGACGGTGAATTCCTCACCTTCCTCGGCTCCAGCGGCTCCGGCAAAAGCACCACCTTGTCGATGCTCGCCGGCTTCGAAACCCCGAGCAGCGGCGAGATCCTGGTCAACGGTCAATCGCTGGTAAACGTGCCGCCGCACAAGCGCGACATCGGCATGGTGTTCCAGCGTTATTCGCTGTTCCCACACCTGTCGGTGCGCGACAACATCGCGTTCCCGTTGTCGATCCGCAAACTGGCCCCCGCCGAACGCGAGCGCCGGGTCGATGCCATGCTCAAACTGGTACAGCTTGAGCAGTTTGCCCATCGCCGCCCTTCACAACTCTCCGGTGGTCAGCAACAACGGGTAGCGATCGCTCGCGCGCTGGTCTATGAGCCACGCATCTTGCTGATGGACGAACCCCTCGGCGCCCTGGATAAAAAGCTGCGCGAAGACTTGCAGGACGAACTGCGTCAACTGCATCGGCGGCTCGGTATCACCATCATCTACGTGACCCACGATCAGGAGGAAGCCATGCGTTTGTCTCAGCGCATCGCGATCTTCAGCCATGGCAAGATCGTGGGCCTGGGCAGCGGTTATGACCTGTACCAGAACCCGCCGAATGCGTTTGTCGCTTCGTTCCTCGGCAACTCGAATTTCCTCAAGCTCAAGGCTCAGGGCAATGCGGTGGCTTCGTTTGAAGGCCAGTCGTTGTCGATTCGCCTGACAGCCGGTTTGCAAACCGATCAGGATGTATTGCTGATGGTGCGTCCGGAAAAAGCCCTGGCCCTGAGCGTCGAACAAGCGAGTCAAGAGTCATTGGCGGCGGGCTGGAATGAAGTCTCGGCCAAGGTGGTGGAAGTGCTGTTCCTTGGCGAAAGCCAGACCTGCAGCGTAGTGACCTCGGGCGGCACGTCGATGACCGTCAAGGCCCTTTCTGCGGCCGGCATGCCACTCAAGGCTGGCGACCCGGTGCGCGTGCGCTGGGCGACGGCAGACGCTTGCGTTTATACCGAATGGGCTGAAAGCGATCTGAACAAAGCCGCTGGCGCTCACTGATGCAAAGGCCCACCAAGGTGGGCCCGATTTTCGCGTATCACCCTCGGGTCACCACAGCGTCGGGCTGCGGTGACCCTTTTTTATGCCGAGGATTGGTGATCATCGGCGACACTTCGTAAATAACGAATTATCGATAAGGAATAATCGATTTTTCTTCCTCGCAATTCCCCCGCTAGCATGACCCTGTCGGCTCCAGAACACGTCCAGACAGGGAGAACGACATGCAGCCTATGAGCATCGGCGAACCCTGGATGTGGGTCGCCTTCATCGCCTTCGTCCTGGCCATGCTGGCTCTGGATCTGTTTGTCTTCGGCGGGCACAAGGCACATCGGGTGTCAGTACGTGAAGCATCGTGCTGGGTCATTGCCTGGTGCGCGCTGGCGCTGGCCTTCGCGGGATTGCTCCGGTGGTACTTGAATGGCGAGTTCGGACCCGAGATCGCCCAGCGCAAAATGCTGGAATTCCTCACGGGTTATCTGATCGAGCAGTCGCTGTCGATCGACAACATGTTCATCTTCGTAATGATTTTCGGCTACTTCGCCGTGCCGCCGGAGCTGCAGCGCCGAGTGCTGCTGTACGGTGTGCTCGGGGCAATCGTGATGCGCGGGGCGATGATTTTCGCCGGCGTGTGGCTGGTGTCGCAGTTCGCGTGGTTGCTGTATGTGTTCGGTGTATTCCTGATCATCACCGGGATCAAAATGCTGGTATTCGCCGGTCACCGGCCTGACCTCGATAAAAACCCATTATTGCGCTGGATACGCGGCCATCTGCGCGTCACCAACGGACTTCATGGCGAGCACTTTTTTGTGGTGCAAGATGGTCGGCACTGGGCGACGCCGATGTTTCTGGTACTGGTGCTGATCGAAGCCAGCGACCTGGTGTTTGCGATCGACAGCATCCCGGCGATCTTCGCCGTCACCACCGATCCGTTCATTGTGTTCACATCGAACATCTTCGCGATCATGGGTTTGCGGGCGTTGTATTTCCTGCTGGCCGACATGGCTGACCGCTTTCACTTGCTCAAATACGGTTTGGCGACCGTATTGGTGTTCATCGGCAGCAAGATGACGCTGATGCCGTGGCTTCACATGCCAGTTGAATGGTCGCTGGCCATTGTCGGCGGGATCATTCTGACTTCGGTGCTGTTGAGCCTGATCATGAGTCGCAAGGAAGATCGAATGCGATCCCTGTAGAAGCTGACGCAGGCTGCGGCAGCTTCTACAGGCTTGATGCCCGACATTGTCAGTCGGCGTAGCCCAGCCGCGCCGCCCTGCTCTGCCGGGTTTGCCCACGCGTCGCCAGGCAATAATAAAGCGGACACGTCACCACCAATCCCACCAGCCACGAAAGATCCGCACCCTCGACCAGATTGGCATACGGCCCGACATACAACGACGTATTGGCAAACGGCAGCTGCACGATAATCCCGATGAAGTACGCAACGATCGCATGCAGATTGAAGCGTCCATAGATCCCGCCATCAGCGCGGAAGATCGACGCGATGTCGTAATGACCACGCTTGATCACATAGAAGTCGATCAGGTTGATCGAAGCCCACGGCACCAGTACCAGCAACAGCGCCAGGATCAACCCGATGAACTGCGAGATGAAATCCGCCGAAGCGCCCAGCGCGACAACGCAGCAACCCACCAGCACCCCGCTCGATAGCACTATCCGCAGTCTGATGCTCGGCGTCCATTGGCTGGCGAAAGTCTGGATCGAGGTGATGATCGACAGCACCGCACCATACAGATTCAAGGCGTTGTGGCTGATGATGTTGAGCAAAAACAGCACCATCAGGATCGGTCCGAGCCAGCCGGTGGATTGCTTCACCGCGGCCATCGCTTCGGTACCTTCCGGGGTCGCCAGCACCGCCACCGCGCCGAAGCTAAACGACAGAATGGTGCCCAGGGTCGCGCCCATGTAAGTGGCCCAGAACGGTTTGGCGATGCCGATATCCGCCGGCAGGTAACGGGAATAGTCCGACACATAAGGCGAGAAACTGATCTGCCAGATGATCCCCAGCGATACCGTGGCCAGCCAGCCAGAGAGGTTGAAGCTGCCGCGAGTCAGGAAATCCGATGGCAATTCATGGGCGAAGATGTAAATGAACCCCGCAAGCAATGCGCTACCCATCACCCAAGTACCGATGCGGTTGAGAGTGTGGATGAAGTTGTATCCGATCACTCCAATCGCAGTGGCGCCAAGGGCACCGATCAGGATGCTCGCCGGCACCGGAACCGCAGGCGCGATGCCGACGATTGACTTGCCGGCCAACACGATGTTGGAAATAAAGAAGCCGATGTAGATCAGCGCGGCGAAAAACACAATCAACAACGCGCCATAACGGCCGAACTGGCCACGGCTCTGGACCATTTGCGGAATGCCCATACGCGGGCCCTGGGCTGATGCAAGGGCGATCACCAGTCCGCCGAGCATATGCCCGAGGGCAATCGCCAGCAGCCCCCAGAACAGGTCGAGGTGAAACACCTGAACCACCATCGCCCCCGTCACGATCGGCAACGGTGCGATGTTGGTGCTGAACCATAAAGTGAACAGGTCGCGGGCCTTCCCATGGCGTTCCGCGAGAGGGACGTAATCGACAGTGTGATTCTCGATCAACGGGTCTTGCCGGGACATCTGGGACATGTGCATGAACTCGAGTTTGTCTGATCTTATAGTTGTACGAAGCCAAACCGGGGGTGCGGCTTGGCAGCCCTCCAGATGCGAACCATATTATGGTATTCCAACCTTTTCACAAGGCTGATCCGATACTTTACCGGTAATCTGATCTGCACCTTCTGGGGCCTTCAGTACTCAAATTCGCGCCACAAACCCCGAAAACATTGGGTTATAAGCCCTCGAAATGCGTTTATCGGCAAAAATAAAAAGCCCTTGCAAACTATGTATTACGGTATACCATCAGACCTATAAATTCATAAAAACCACCTCACAGCACCCGAGGACCCTCCAATGATCGATGCCGCCATCTACAAACAAGTCATGGGCTCGTTCCCGTCCGGGGTGACGGTCATCACCACGCTGGATGACGATGGACAAATCGTCGGCCTCACCGCCAGCGCATTCAGCTCGCTGTCGATGGACCCGGCCCTGGTGCTGTTCTGCCCCAACTACAGTTCCGATTCCTATCCCGTATTGATCAAGAACAAACGCTTTGCCATCCACGTCCTTTCCGGCGGCCAGCAAAGCGAAGCCTATGCTTTCGCCCGCAAAGGCAAGGACAAGGCGCAAGGGATCGAATGGACGTTGAGCGAACTGGGCAATCCGATCCTGGCCAACGCCACGGCCGTCATCGAATGCGAGTTGTGGCGCGAATATGAAGGCGGCGACCACGCGATCATGGTCGGCGCCGTGAAGAACCTGATAGTGCCGCAGCACACCGCCGGCCCACTGGTGTACTGCCACGGCAAGATGGGCGCCCTGCCCGTCCTCGCCTGAACCGACAGCCAATTACAAAGATTAGAGGTAGCGTCATGAAATTTTCCCTGTTCGTACACATGGAACGTTGGGACGAAAGCGTCAGCCACCGTCAGTTGTTCGAAGAACTGACCGAACTGACCCTGATGGCCGAGGCCGGTGGCTTCAGCACTGTGTGGATCGGCGAACACCACGCCATGGAATACACCATCTCGCCAAGCCCGATGCCGCTGCTGGCGTATCTGGCCGCCAAGACCACCACCATTCACCTGGGCGCCGGCACCATCATCGCGCCGTTCTGGCACCCTCTGCGGGTAGCGGGCGAATGTGCGCTGCTGGACGTGATCAGTAACGGTCGCATGGAAGTCGGCCTAGCCCGTGGCGCCTACCAGGTCGAATTCGACCGCATGGCCGGCGGCATGCCTGCCTCGTCCGGCGGTCAGGCGCTGCGGGAAATGGTCCCGGTGGTGCGCGCCCTGTGGCAAGGCGACTACGCCCACGACGGCGAGATCTGGAAATTCCCCACTTCCACCAGCGTGCCCAAGCCGATCCAGAAGCCCAACCCGCCAATGTGGATAGCGGCTCGCGACCCCGACTCGCACAACTTCGCCGTGGCCAACGGCTGCAACGTGATGGTCACGCCATTGATGAAGGGCGACGAAGAAGTTCTCGACCTGAAGAACAAGTTTCAGACCGCCCTGGACAACAACCCGGACGTACCGCGCCCGCAATTGATGGTGTTGCGCCACACCCACGTGCATGCCGCCGATGACCCTGAGGGCTGGAAAGTCGGGGCCAAGGCGATTTCCAAGTTCTACCGCACCTTCGATGCTTGGTTCGGTAACAAGACAACACCGGTCAACGGTTTCCTGGAACCGAGCCCGGAAGAGAAGTTCGCCGAGCGCCCGGAGTTCAAACTGGAAAGCCTGCACAAAACAGCGATGATCGGCACCGCGGAAGAAATCATCCCGCGCATCAAGTATTACCAGGAACTGGGCGTCGATGAGTTCAGCTTCTGGTGCGACAACAGTCTGCCCCACGCAGAGAAGAAAAAATCCCTGGAGCTGTTCATCAAGCAGGTGGTACCAGCGTTTCGCTGAGTCCACCTATCAGGCTTTGCGATAAAACCCAGGTAAGCCAAACGCCGGCTCATGCCGGCGTTTTGCTGTCCGCGCCAGACCTCAATGGTTGTAGGCACGCTCGTTGTGCTCGGCCAGATCCAGCCCCATCTCCTCCACCGATTCATCAGCCCGTAAGCCGACAAGGACATTGACGAGTTTGAGAATGACCCAGCTCACCACGAAGCAATAGACCGTGGTCAGCGCAACGCCTTTTATCTGCGCCCAGACTTGTCCTCCCAGGGTCACGCCCTCCACCAGCCCGCCCAGAGATGGTATGCAGAATACTCCGGTCAGGATCGCGCCAATCATCCCGCCGATACCGTGCAAGCCGAACACGTCGAGACTGTCGTCATAACCGAAGCGACGTTTCAGCACGGTGACGCTCAAGTAGCAGAACACCCCGCACAGCAGACCAATAGCCAACGCACCTCCAACGCCGACATAGGCGCACGCCGGCGTGATGCCCACCAGACCGGCCAAAGCCCCACTGGCCAGGCCCAAAGCACTCGGTTTGCCGACCTTGAACCACTCGGTGAACATCCAGCCGAGAATCCCGGCGCAAGCGCCCAGCTGGGTGTTGAGCATGACGATGCCGGAGGTGCCATTCAGACCGCCGCCAGAGCCGATGTTGAAGCCGAACCAGCCGAACCAGAGCATGGCCGCACCGGCCATGGTCAGGCTCAAGTTATGCGCCGGCATTGGCTCGTTTTGGTAACCCTTGCGTTTGCCCAGGATCAGGCACGCCGCCAGCGCTGCAACACCCGCATTGATATGTACCGCGGTGCCACCGGCAAAGTCGAGGACGCCCCAGTTATGCATCAAGGCCCCCGAACCACCCCAGACCATGTGCGCTACCGGGGCGTACACGAGGGTGAACCACAGCGCCATGAACAGCAGCGCCGCCGAGAACTTCATGCGTTCGGCGAATGCCCCGGCGATCAGCGCCGGGGTGATGATGGCGAAGGTCATCTGGAAGGTCACGAACACCCCTTCCGGAATTTCACCGACAAGGCTTTCCGGTGTCATGCCCGCCAGAAAGGCCCGGCTCAATCCACCGACAAAACTGTTGAACGTCACCTGTCCCTCGACCATGCCGGTGCTGTCGACCACCATGCTGTAGCCATAAATCACCCACAGCACCCCCACCAGGCCGGCGATGCCGAAGCACTGGGTAAACAACGACAGCATGTTTTTTGCCCGCACCAGGCCGCCGTAAAACAACGCAAGGCCTGGCAGACACATGAACAACACCAGCACGGCGGCGGTGACCATCCAGGCCGTGCTGCCGGTGTTCAACGTGGGAGCATCGGCTGCCTGTGCCAGCGGCACGAGCGCGCCGGCAGCCAGTAGGCCGAAAAGGGACTTGCCGAGAAGACGATTGACCATGTTCAAAGCTCCTGCAAAAGAAATGGGAAGTGTCGGGCAGTGAGCAAAGTAAGTGCGTACGGGTCTCTTGGGAGACCTCTTGATCGTTGGGCGAGCCTGCAGGCCAACCGACGTTTGTGGCGAGGCGCAGAACCTGTAGGAGCCTGGCTTGCCCGCGAAGAATGCACCGCGTTTTTTCACGTATTACGCGTCATCGTTCTTCGCAGGCTAGCCACGTTCCTACTTTCATTGGGGCTTGCCCCCTCGCCACAGGTTATCTCACCGGTTTCAATAACCACCCGAGCCCGGAACCCAGTTGGTCCCCGCCAATGGCACCCGGGCCATGGCAGCCGACTCCACCGTCAATGCCACCAGATCCTCGGGATCGAGGTTATGCAGGTGCGACTTGCCGCACGCCCGGGCCATGGTCTGCGCCTCCAGTACCAATACCCGCAGGTAGTTGGCCAAACGCCGACCGCCTTCCACTGGATCCAGGCGTTTGGACAGCTCCGGATCCTGGGTAGTGATCCCCGCCGGGTCGCGGCCGTTCTGCCAGTCGTCGTAGAAACCGGCGGCCGAGCCGATTTTCTTCAGTTCCTCGTCCAGGCGTGGATGGTTATCGCCCAAGGCAATCAGCGCCGCCGTGCCGATGGCCACCGCATCCGCGCCCAGCGCCATCGCCTTGGCCACATCGGCGCCGTTGCGAATACCACCCGACACGATCAACTGCACCTTGCGATGCATGCCCATCTCCTGCAAAGCCTGTACCGCTTGCGGGATGGCCGGCAGAATCGGAATCCCCACGTGTTCGATAAACACTTCCTGAGTCGCCGCGGTGCCGCCCTGCATGCCGTCAAGGACAATCACATCCGCGCCTGCCTTCACCGCCAATTTGACGTCGTAGTACGGCCGGCTCGCGCCGATTTTCACGTAGATCGGTTTTTCCCAATCCGTGATTTCACGGATCTCGGCAATTTTGATCGCCAGGTCATCCGGGCCGGTCCAGTCCGGGTGACGGCAGGCGCTGCGCTGATCGACACCGATCGGCAACGTGCGCATGCCGGCCACCCGCTCGGTGACTTTCATGCCCAGCAGCATGCCGCCGCCACCGGGTTTGGCGCCCTGGCCCAGGACGATTTCGATGGCGTCGGCTTTGCGCAGGTCGTCCGGGTTCATGCCGTAGCGCGATGGCAAATACTGATAAACCAAATGCTGGGATTGACCGCGTTCTTCCGGGGTCATGCCACCGTCACCGGTAGTGGTGCTGGTGCCGGCGATGGTCGCGCCACGGCCCAGCGCCTCCTTGGCATTGGCCGACAACGCACCGAAACTCATGCCGGCAATGGTTACCGGAATCTTCAGGTGGATCGGCTTCTTGGCGAAGCGGTTGCCGAGGATCACATCGGTGCCGCACTTCTCCCGATAACCTTCCAGCGGGTAGCGTGAAACGCTGGCGCCCAGCAGCAACAAGTCATCGAAGTGCGGCAGCTTGCGCTTGGTGCCACCGCCGCGAATGTCATAGATGCCGGTTTCAGCGGCACGCTGTATTTCCTGAATGGTCAGGCGGTCGAAGGTCGCGGACTCACGCAACACTGGAGTGCCTGCTTTTTGGGTAGTAGGGTCGCTCATGTCTATTCTCCTCGCGCGGATCAGTACGCGGATGCGTTATCGACTTTGAAGTTGTACAACTGACGGGCCGAGCCATAGCGCTTGAAGTCAGTCGCCTTATGCTCGAAACCGGCACGGTTCAGCAGGACTTGCAGCTCCTCCAAGTGTTCGGCGCGCATCTCTTTTTCGACGCAGTCCGAACCCAGGGACGCGACGCTGCCGCGCACATAGATGTGGGTTTCGTAAAGCGAATCACCCAGTGCATCGCCGGCATCGCCGCACACCACCAGGCGCCCGGCCTGGCCCATGAAACAACTCATATGGCCAATGCTGCCGCCGACCACGATGTCGATGCCCTTCATGGAAATCCCGCAACGCGCACCAGCATCGCCTTCAATCACCAACAGCCCGCCATGGGCCGTGGCACCGGCCGCTTGAGAGGCGCTGCCTTTGACCCGGACGTAGCCGGACATCATGTTCTCGGCGCAACCGACACCGACATTGCCGTGGACGGTGATCGAAGCCTTTTGATTCATGCCGGCGCAGTAGTAACCGGCGTGGCCCTGGATATCGATGGACACGGCCTGGTTCACCCCGACCGCGAGGTTGTGCTTGCCGTTCGAATGAGTCACCACCCATTCGCGGTCTTCAACGTTGTTGACCTGGTCATGCAGCGCCTGGTTGAGATCGCGCACGGTGGCAATGGAAAGATCGATGGTTTTCATGTGTGCGCCCCTTAAGCTGACTCGCGTTCCCAGATGTACATAGTGGCCGGTGCCGGTTCCCAGACCCTCGCGTGTTCGATCCCCGGCAGGCTCGACAGCGCCTGGTATTCGGAAGCCATAGCGACGTAGTCCTCCGTCTCGGCGAGGATCGCCGGCTTGCAGGCGATCGGATCGCGGATCACCGCAAAACCGTTACGGGTACCGATGGCGAAGGTGAAGAAGCCGTCCAGATCCTCCAGCGAATGATCCAGCGCCTCCTTCAGCGAGTCGCCCTGTTGCAGGCGCCAGGTCAGGTAGCCGGCGGCGACTTCGGTGTCGTTGTCGGTCTCGAAGTGAATGCCTTCGCGCTTAAGTTCCTGACGCAGGCGGAAGTGGTTGGACAGCGAGCCGTTGTGCACCAGGCACAGGTCGGCGCCGGTGGAGAACGGGTGGCTGCCTTCCATGGTCACCGCGCTTTCGGTGGCCATCCGGGTGTGGCCGATGATGTGGCTGCCCTTCATGCCGGCCAGGCCAAAGCGTTGGGAAATCTCCAGGGGCAAGCCCATGCCCTTGAGAATTTCGATGCTCTGGCCGGCGCTCATGATGCGTACGCCAGGTGCCAATTCGGCGAGGGCCAGACGTACCGGCGCCTCTTCGGCATTGACCTTGAGCACGGCAGCGTTGGCGTTCTGGAACCAGTCCAGCGAGCAGCCGAGACGCCCTTCCAGCTCACCCATCAGGGTTTTCCAGTCAAAGCCTTCGGTGGTGGCCTGCAGGGTCAGCTTGACCCAGTCATCGGCCACTTCATCGCCGTAAATGGCGAAACCGGCACTGTCCGGGCCACGATCGGTCATGGCTTGCAACATCGGTTCGAAGAGCTGGCCGAGCCGGGATTCCAGCTGCGGATTTTTCAGGTAAAGACCTACGATTCCACACATATCAAGTCTCCTTCGGAGGCAGTGAACACCCGACGCCATGCCGGGTGCCCGAATGGTTGTCAAAACACATAGTCAGAAAAATTCGGTGTAGCGCTGGATTTCCCAGTCAGAGACGTGGCGGCTGTACTCCACCCATTCCATGCGTTTGAGCTTGATGAACTCGTCGACGATCTGCGGTCCCAGCACCTCGGCGAACAACGGGTCGGCTTCCAGCGCGTCGCAAGCTTCCTTGAGCGATTGCGGCAGAGTCTTGATACCCCGTGCAGCGATCTGCTCCAGGCTCAAGCTGTAGAGGTTTTCATTACAGACCTGGTCGATTTCCAGCTGACGGTCGATACCATCCAAGCCGGCCGCAATGATCGCAGCGCTGACCAGATAGGGATTGCAACCGGCGTCCGGGAGGCGGAATTCGAGACGGCCGTAAGGCACCCGCACCATGGCTGAACGGTTGTTGGCACCGAAGGCTATAAAGGCCGGCGCCCAGGTCGCGCCGGACAACGAGTTGCCCACCACCAGACGCTTGTAGGAGTTGACCGTCGGCGCGGCGAAGGCACATAGCGCCGGGCCGTGGGCCAGCAGACCGGCGGCGAAGTGATAAGCCATTTTCGACAGGCCCATGCCGCTCGGGTCGCTGGCGTCATGGAACAGGTTCTTGTTCTCGGCGCTGCTGATCGACAGGTGAAAGTGCATGCCGTTGCCGGCACGTTTCGGGTCTGGTTTGGGCATGAACGAGCAGATCATGTCCAGGTCATTGGCAATCTCGCCGGCGGCCATGCGGAAGAAGGTGAAGCGGTCCGCCGAGGTCATGGCGTCGCTGTAGGTGTAGTTGATTTCGAACTGGCCGTTGGCGTCCTCATGGTCGATTTGATAGACCTCGAAATCCACCGCCTGCAAAGCTTCCGTCAGGCGTTCAAGAAACACCCGGGAGCGCGACAGGCCTTTGTAGTCGTAGCAAGGCTTGTCCAGGTTGTCGCTGAGGTCGACCAGTTGCAGCTTGCCCTGCTCGTCGCGGCGCATCAGGTTGAACTCGGGCTCCAGACCAGTGTTGAGGGTCCAACCCTTTTCTTCCAGGCGTTGCACTTGTTGCTGCAGCACATAACGGCTGTCATAGGGATGGGGCTTGCCGTCGACGTGGCCGATGCACACCACCCGCCCGTAACCCGGTTGCCAGGGCACTGCCGTCAGCGTCGACAGATCGCCACGGGCCATAAAGTCCGGGCCGTGAGGTTCCATGCCCATGCCGCTGATCGCGAACCCGGCAAACCCCGCTCCTTCCTCGGCAACAGCCTTGAGCCCACAGATGGGCACCGACTTGGTTTTGGCCGCCCCGTGTATATCCACAAACTGCGCAAGCACATACTTGATCCCGTGCTTGTCGATGATGCGCTGGGTTTCTGCTGGCAACATTGCTCGTCACTCCTCGCGAAAGGCAAAACATTGTGGATGGGCCTTGACTGACTTTTTATTCCTAAAAAGAAAGTTAGTTTCCCAACAGGAATGCAAGGCCCTTGCCAGATTCGCGAGTGAAGCGTTGATTCGCCGAGAAAAGCGCTTTTGTGCTGTATATATGGGAAAATTCTTTTCCCAGTGGGAATACCGCCCAATGGATGCGAGCTGAGCGCCGCGATTTGCACTTTCTCAGTGCGAAACTAATATTACCGAACGGAAAGTGTGCAGGATCTGATGACTATGCCGACCGAAACCGCCCCGCGCCTCAAGCTTGAGCAATACCTGGGTTTGCAGATCAAGCGCCAACGCCAGGCGCAGGATCTGAAACTGTCCGATGTGGCCAAGATCGCCGATATCAGCCAGGGCATGCTGAGCAAGATCGAAAACGCCCAGGTGTCCACCAGCCTCGATACCCTGAGCCGTCTGTGCGACGTGCTGGGCCTGCCGTTGTCGAAATTGTTCAGCGAATACGACCAGCAAGATGGCAGCGCGTTGTTGGTCAAGGCTGATCAGGGGATGGAAGTGGTTCGGCGAGGGACCGAGAAAGGTCACACCTACCATCTGCTCAATCACACCCGTGGGCCGAAGAAGAGTTTCGAGGCGTACATGGTGAGCATGGATGACGCGAGTGAAGAGTTTCCGACCTTCTCCCACCCGGGCACCGAATTCCTGCACTTGCTGGAAGGCGAACTGATTTATCGCCACGGCAATCAGCTGTACCGCATGGAAGCCGGCGACAGCCTGACCTTCGAAGGGGAAATTCCCCATGGCCCCGAGCAACTGGTGCAGGTGCCGATCCGTATGCTGTCGATCATGAATTACGGCAACGACAAAGAGTAACGCCCCCCTCTCCCTCGCTTTTCAGATGCCTTGGGGTCGGCTCATGCCGACCTCACGCTTTTTCCTGCCAGTTAAAAAACTTTCACAAAAGATCTGGACGCCACGCGGCCATTCCCCTATAAAGCCACCAACAGGAATATATTATTCCCCACAAGAAAATGCGCTCATGAATGAGCCTGCTGTCCGCTGATGATTTTTTTCGCTATGCGATGAGCTGCCGCCATCATCCCGAGGACGTGTCATGCAACACGAAAAAAACCATTTCATTATCAAGATCACCTGTCCCGCGGTGGCTGGCATTGTCGCTGCCGTCACCACCTACCTGGCGGACAACGGTTGCTACATCGGGGAGATGGCGCAATTCGACGACGACTTCAGCGGCCGTTTTTTCATGCGCGCGGTGTTCCGTTTCAACGACGGCCACCAGGGCGATATTCAGCAGATCAAGGACGGTTTCGCCGACGTCGCCCAAGCGTTCGACATGACCTGGGAATTGCACGATACCCGTGAACCGATGCGCGTACTGCTGATGGTCAGCAAGTTCGACCACTGCCTGACCGACCTGCTCTACCGCTACCACAAGGGCGAGATGGACATGACCATCACCGCCATCGTCTCCAACCACCTCGACCTGCGGCCCATGGCCGAACGCGAGGGCATTCGCTTCATCTACCTGCCAGTCACCAAAGACACTAAGGTGCAACAAGAAGCCGAGTTGATGAAGATCGTCGACGACACTCGCACCGAACTGGTGGTGCTGGCGCGCTACATGCAAATCCTCTCCGACGATTTGTGCAAGCAACTCTCGGGCCGGGCGATCAACATCCACCATTCGTTCCTGCCCGGGTTCAAAGGCGCGAAGCCCTATCACCAGGCCTACCAGCGTGGTGTGAAACTGATCGGCGCCACGGCGCATTACGTCACCAGCGACCTCGACGAGGGGCCGATCATCGAGCAGGAAGTGCAGCGCGTCGATCACGTCTATCTGCCCGACGATTTGGTGGCTACCGGGCGTGACACCGAAACCGTGGCCCTGTCCAAGGCGGTCAAGTACCACCTGGAACACCGGGTTTTCCTCAACCAGGACAGAACGGTGATCTTCCGGTGAACACGCCCCGACTGATTGACGGCAAAGCCGCCGCAGCCCGCGTGCTGGCGCAGATCCGCGAGGACGTGGAACGCCTGCGCGAGCAAGACATTCACCCGGCACTGGCCGTGATTCTGGTGGGTAGCGACCCGGCCAGCCAGGTCTACGTGCGCAACAAAATCCTGCGCGCCGAAGAGGTCGGTATCCGCTCCGTGGAGCACCGGTTGTCTACGGACACCAGCACCGAACAGCTACTCAATTTGATTGCCTGCCTGAATGCCGACCGTTCGATCAACGGCATTCTCCTGCAATTGCCACTACCGGCGCATATCGACGAACTACGTGCGCTGGAGGCCATCGACCCAGACAAGGACGTGGACGGCTTTCACAGTCAGAACGTCGGAGGTCTCAGCCAGGGTCGCACCGTGCTTGCGCCTTGCACCCCCAGCGGCTGCCTGCATTTGCTTGAGCAAACCTGCGGCGACCTGCGCGGCAAGCACGCGGTGGTGATCGGCCGCTCGAACATCGTCGGCAAACCCATGGCCGCGCTGCTGCTCAAGGCTGACTGCTCGGTGACTGTGCTGCATTCGCGCAGTCGCGATGCACAGACCCTATGCCGTCAGGCCGACATCGTCATTGCCGCCGTGGGTCGGCCGCGGCTGATCAATGCCGGCTGGCTCAAGCCCGGCGCGGTGGTGATCGACGTCGGTATCAACCGCATCGACGACGATGGCCGTAGCCATCTGGTGGGCGATGTCGACTTCGACAGCGCCCTGCCCCACGTCGCGGCGATCACCCCGGTACCCGGTGGCGTCGGCCCGATGACCATCGCCTTCCTGATGAAAAACACCGTGACCGCAGCCCTTGCGCAACACCAGGCCCTACGCAGCCAATCGGAGGCCCTATGCCATTCAATCTATTGAAATACGGGCTGAGTTCGGAGTACCCGGTGGAAGTGGATTTGCCGCCACCGAAGGAACTCAAACCGAGCTATGACGTGGTGATCATCGGTGCCGGCGGCCATGGCCTTGCCACCGCTTATTACCTGGCCAAGTACCACGGCATCACCAACATCGCGGTGCTGGAAAAGTCCTATCTGGGCGGCGGCAACACGGCCCGCAACACTGCAGTGATCCGCTCCAACTACCTGACCAGCGAGGGCGTACGCTTTTATGCCGAGTCGGTGCGAATGTTCCAGGGGCTGTCCAACGAGTTCGATTTCAACATCATGTACTCCGAGCGCGGCCAACTGACCCTGGCCCACACCGATGCCACGGTGCGTTCGTTCCGTCAGCGCGCCGAGGTCAACAAGCACTTCGGCGGCCGCAGCGAGATGATCGACCGCCAGCAGATCCGCGAACTGGTGCCCAGTCTCAACCTCGATCCCGGCCACCTGCCGGTGCTCGCCGGGCTCTGGCACATCGACGGCGCCACCGCGCGCCACGACGCCGTGGCCTGGGGTTACGCCAAACAAGCGGCCAAGCGCGGGGTGGAAATCCATCAACTCACCGAAGTCCAGGACCTGATCATCGAGAACGGCGCGATCACCGCCGTCAAAACCAACCGCGGCACGATCAAATGTGGTTGCGCGGTGCAGGCGATTGCCGGGCACAGCTCGTTGCTGATGGCCAAGGCCGGGATCCGTTCGCCGATCCAGACCTTCCCGCTGCAAGCGATGGTCACGCAGCCGTTCAAGCCGTTTCTCGACCCGCTGGTGAGTTCCTCCGCCCTGCACTGCTACGTGCAGCAAACCAGTCGTGGCGAAGTGGTGTTCGGCGGCGGCTCCGATCCCTATCCATTGTTCAACACCCGGTCGACCCTGGACCTCAAGGAAAGCTTGCTGGCCCACGCCATCGAGATGTTCCCGTTCCTGGCCAACGCCAAGCTGATGCGCCAATGGGCCGGCATTACTGACATGACCCCGGATTACAGCCCGATCATGGGCCTGTCGCCGGTGAAGAACTACTACCTCGACGCTGGCTGGGGCACCTGGGGCTTCAAAGCTACGCCGATCTGCGGCAAGACCATGGCCGAGTTGGTCGCCAGCGGCGGCAAGGTGCCGGAGTTGATCAAGCCCTTTGGTCTCGAACGCTTTTCGACCTTCCAGCAAGTCAACGAAATGGGCGCCACGGCGGCCAGCCACTGACGGAGAGCAGACGATGAAAATCATGAATTGCCCGCTCAACGGGCCGCGCAACATCAGCGAGTTCACCTATGGCGGTGAGTTCAAGCCAATGCCCGACCCAGTTAATTGCAGCGATGCCGAATGGGCCGACTACGTGTTCAACACCGACAACCTCGCCGGCGTGGTGCGCGAATGGTGGATGCATACACCGTCCAGCTACTGGTTTCTCGCGGAGCGTCACACCGTCACCGATGAGATCCTGCGCACCTTCGACCCTAAAGAATTGTTTACCGCCCGCGTCGACTTCAGCGCCGCTGCCAAGGAGATCGCAGGATGAATCGCCTACCCGCCCCCATGGGCTTGCTGATCGACCGTGATCAGCCGCTCGATTTCAGCTTCGACGGCCAGCGCTACCAAGGCTTGCAGGGCGACAGTATCGCCAGCGCCTTGCTGGCCAACGGGCGCTTCCTGATCTCCCGTTCGTTCAAATACCATCGCCCGCGTGGCCCGCTGACCATGGCTGGCCAGGACGCCAACAGCTTGGTGCAGTTGCCGGAAGAACCCAACGTGCTGGCCGATGCCCACACCTTGTCCGCCGGGTTGCAGGTGACGGCGCAGAACGTCAACGGCTCACTGGACAATGACCGCGACGCCTACCTGGGCAAGTTCTCCAAATTCATGCCCGTGGGCTTCTACTACCGTTCGTTCTACAAACCCAAAGGCATGTGGAAAGTCTGGGAGCCGATCATTCGCAAGAAGGCCGGCCTCGGCGTGCTCGACCTGAAATTCCAGCCCGAGTACTACGACAAGGCCTACTTGTTTACCGACGTCGCGGTAATCGGCGCGGGTCCCGCCGGGCTCCATGCGGCGCTAATGGCAGCCAACGCAGGGGCCAAGGTGTTGCTCATCGAGCAACAACCGGTTCTCGGCGGTTCGCTAACCTATGCCCGCTTCGATATAGAAGGCGACAGGGCTGAAACCCTGCGCCGAAAATTGCTCGCGGCGGTAGAGCAACACGCCAATATCCAGATCCTGACCGAAGCCACTTGCAACGCCTGGTTCACCGACAACTACCTGCCGGTGATTCAGGGCAAACGCATGTACAAGGTCCGCGCCCGTCAGTGCCTGGTGTGCAGTGGCTCCTTCGATCAGCCGGTGATCTTTCGCAACAACGACCTGCCGGGTGTGATGCTGACCAGCGCGGCGCAACGGCTGATGAAGCTGTACGCGGTCAAACCGGGTAACCGCGCCGTGGTGCTGACGGGCAACGATGACGGTTACTTCGCCGCGCTGGATCTGCACGACCAAGGCGTGGAGGTCGTCGCTGTGGTGGACCTGCGTCATGGTCCTTCGGACGAATCCCTGCTGCGCGCACTGGCGCAACGCAAGATCTACCGCCAGGGCAACAGCACCGTCTATGAAGCCCTGCATGAGAAAGGCATGCGCCATATCAACGGCGTCGACGTGCGCAAAATCACCGCACAAGGCCAGGTCGCCGAGAGCGGGCAACGCCTGGAGTGCGATTTACTGTGCATGTCCGCCGGCTACATGCCAGTCTATCAACTGCTGTGCCAGGCCGGCGGCAAACTGGCCTACGACGATCAGCGTGCCGAGTTCACGCTCAGCGGCCTGCCAAAGAATCTGAATGTCGCCGGCTCGGTCAACGGTCGTCACCAGCTTGATAACGTGATTGCCGATGGCGTGAATGCCGGTGCCGAAGCCGCCTTCGCGCTGGGCCTGACAGTGGGCACGCAACGCGAGCCATTGAACGGCGAGGCGCGGGTCAACTTTAATTGGCCAATCTTCCCGCACCCCAAAGGCAAGGACTTCGTCGACTTCGACGAGGATCTGCAAGTGGCCGACATCGTCAACGCCACCCGGATCGGCTATCGCGACGTACAATTGGTCAAGCGCTACTCCACCGTCGGCATGGGACCGTCTCAGGGTCGCCACTCGGCGTTGCCGACGGCGCGGTTGGTGGCCTGGGCCACCCAACGCAATATCAGTGAAACCGGCGTGACCACGGCGCGACCGCCGTTTGTTGCGGAAAAGCTGGCGCATGTCGCCGGTCGCGCGTTCGACCCATACCGACAAACGCCGATGCACGCTCGTCACCTGCAAGCTGGCGCGAAGATGATGCCTGCGGGCATCTGGCAACGCCCGGCCTACTACGGCAACGCGAAGGATCGCGAGGCGTGCATGCAGGCCGAAGCCCTGCACGTGCGCAACAAGGTCGGCATCATCGATGTCTCGACCCTCGGTGGCCTGGATGTGCGCGGCCCGGACGCGGCCGAACTGCTCAATCGGATGTACACCTTTGCGTTCCTCAAGCAGCCGATCGGCCGCTCCCGTTATGCGCTGATGACCAATGAGCACGGCGTGGTAATCGACGACGGCGTCTGTGCGCGGTTTGCCGAAAACCATTTCTATGTCACTGCCACCACCAGCGGTGTCGACCGGATCTATCAGCAAATGCTTAAGTGGAACGCGCAATGGCGCCTGGACGTGGACGTCGCCAACGTCACCGCGGCTATCTGCGCGGTCAACGTCGCCGGCCCCGACTCGCGCAAGGTACTGGAACAGGTCTGCAGCGACCTGGACCTGAGTGCCGAAGCGTTCCCTTATCTGGGAGTGCGCCAGGGCACGGTGGCAGGCATCAAGGCTCGGTTGCTGCGGGTCGGTTTTGTCGGCGAACTGGGCTATGAAATCCACGTCCCGGCGCGCCACGGACTCAAGCTCTGGGACGCGCTGATGGAGGCCGGCAAGGTGCATGACATCCGCACGTTCGGCGTGGAAACCCAACGCCTGCTACGTCTGGAAAAAGGCCATGTGATCATCAGTCAGGACACTGACGGCATGACCCACCCCGCGGAAATCGACATGGGCTGGGCGGTCAGTCGCACCAAACCATTCTTCGTCGGTCGCCGCTCGGTGGACATCCTCGAAGCCCAGCCGCTGAAACGCAAACTGGTCGGTTTCACCTTGCCCAAGGGCAGCCCACAACCACTGGAAGGCCATCTGGTGCTCAACGGCCCGGACATCAGCGGCAACGTCACCTCCTGCGAATATTCCGCCTCTCTGGGCAAGATCATCGGCCTGGCCTACGCCGGCATCGACCAGAGCACGCCTGGGCAACGGATTCCGATCCGCGTCGAAGGCGGCATCGTGGTCCAGGCCGAAGTGGTGAAATTGCCTTTCTTCGATCCCGATAATCAACGCCAGGAACTTTGAGTCATGACCAGTCTGAGAGAACAACCTAGCGTCAGTCAGCAAGCCCTGGCGCCTTCGCCGGAGTACTGCCTGGTGGACCTGACCGACCTGCCTCGGGTCGGCTTTCGCGGCGCACACAGTGCCGAGTACCTGCGCAACCGCGGCTTCGTCCTGCCGGATGCGCCCAACCGTGCGGTGATTCAAGCCGATGGCAGTCAGGTAGCGCGGCTGTCGCAGACCGAATACCTGCTACTGGGCAGCCCCGAGGATCAGGGCCAACGAATGGCGGATGAAGAGGCCCGCTGGGAACTTGATCATCAAGCCAACTATCTGCTGCCTCGTCAGGATAGCCATGCCTGTTTTCAGCTGACGGGGGATCATCTGAGCGACGTATTGGCCAAGCTCTGCGGGGTTGATCTGAGCCCGCAGGCGTTCGGCCCGGGAGCGGTGGCCCAGACGTCGGCGGCACGCATCAACGTGATCGTCATCAATTCCGACACCGTGCAGCAGGCGAGCTTGCACATCCTCTGTGACCGGGCGTCGCAGGAGTATTTTCGGGGGGCGTTGGAGGATGCAATGCAGGAGTATTCAGGTCTGGCTACGGCTGTGACAACGCGCTGACTCTGCCGCCCTACTGGTCATGCATGCTGAGACGAAATTCCGTTCTAAGCATGCATGGGCAGATGCCGACAGTGATGACAATGCCGCTTGTACACGCGGCACCGGCGATTAACAACGCCCCAATAATTTAGCTTTTCAGTGTAGCGAATTCGCTTCTGTGAACGCACGATCAATGAGCAACGTAGTACTGACGCTTCAGCCAGGATTTCGATGTACGTTTTAACGTAAAAAAAAGCGTGGCTGATGATGGTTTTCAGCAGAACTCGCGGGAGCGAAAAAAGAGGCGGAAGCCTCACTTTTCAACGCTGAACGTAAATTCATGCACAAAAAAACGCCACTCATTGAGTGGCGTTTTTTGTGAATCTTGGAGCGGGAAACGAGACTCGAACTCGCGACCCCGACCTTGGCAAGGTCGTGCTCTACCAACTGAGCTATTCCCGCGTCTTGGTGAGGCGCATTCTATAGAATCCAGATGCCCCGTCAACCCCTTGATTCAAAAAAGTTTTATTTCTTTTCCACATCCGTCTTCAGATGCGGCCAAGCGGCCCGCAAGTACTGGACCATGGACCACAAGGTCAGGCCAGCGGACACCATCAACAAAGCGTAGCCCATCAGGACCCAGAAGCTGAAGTCCGACGGATTGGCCAGCAGGATCACCAGCGCCAGCATTTGCGCGGCGGTTTTCCATTTGCCCAGGTTCGACACCGCCACATGGGCACGGGCGCCAAGTTCGGCCATCCACTCGCGCAGTGCCGAGACGACGATCTCGCGACCGATGATGACGGCGGCCGGCAGCGTGAGCCACAGGTTGCCGTGTTCTTGCACCAGCAGCACCAGCGCAACGGCGACCATCAATTTGTCTGCAACAGGATCGAGGAAAGCCCCGAACGGTGTGCTTTGTTCCAGACGTCGGGCCAGATACCCGTCCAGCCAGTCGGTCGCAGCGGCAAAGGCAAAAACCGAAGCCGACGCCAGATAGCTCCAGTGGTAAGGCAAGTAAAACAGCAAAATGAAGATCGGGATGAGCAGGACGCGTAGAACGGTAATCAGATTAGGGATATTCATCGGCACAACTGGCTACGAGGTGAGTTGGGCATTCTACTCGCTGTGCAGATTTGCATAAATCAACTCTGCGAGCTTTTTACTGATCCCGGGTGCTTTGGCGATCTCTTCGATGCTGGCACGAGACAGCTCCTGCAATCCACCAAAATGTTTCAATAAATCCCGTCGACGTGTCGGCCCAACGCCCGCAACCCCTTCAAGCGTGGAGGTGCGGCGGGTTTTACCGCGACGTGCACGGTGCCCGGTAATGGCAAAACGGTGAGCTTCGTCGCGGATCTGCTGGATCAGATGCAGCGCGGGGGAATCGCCGCGCAAGGTGAATTCATGGGCCGCGTCGTTGAGGTACAGGGTTTCGAACCCGGCCTTGCGCGTCGCCCCTTTGGCAACGCCGAGCAGAATCAGGTCGGGCACGGCCAGTTCATTGAGCACGTCACGGGCCATGGACAGCTGACCTTTACCGCCGTCGACCAGGAGGATGTCCGGCAGTTTGCCCTCCCCGTCCTTCAGCTTGCTGAAGCGTCGGGTCAAGGCCTGATGCATCGCGGCATAGTCATCGCCTGGCGTGACGCCTTCGATGTTGTAGCGGCGGTAGTCGGACTTGATCGGGCCTTCCGGGCCGAATACCACGCACGACGCCACGGTAGCCTCGCCGCTGGAATGACTGATGTCGTAGCACTCCAGACGTTGCGGCGGCTCGTCCAGGCTCAGCACTTCGGCCAGGGCATCGAAACGTGCCGCGACGTGTTGCCGGTTCGCCAGACGTGCGCCCAGCGCCTGCTCGGCATTGGTGACCGCCAATTGCTGCCAGCGCGCTCGGGTGCCCCGTACACGATGACTGATGGTCAGTTCACGACCGCGCAGCTCTTCAATGGCTGCAATCAGGGTCGGAAAGTCTTCGTGAACCACGTTGACGATCAGCTCGCTCGGCAAGTCGCGCTCGGGACTGCTGATGAAGTACTGGCCGAGAAACGCAGCCATGACTTCGGAAACATCTTCTTCAATACCCACCTGCGGGAAGAAGTTCTTGCTCCCCAACACCCGACCTCCGCGCACGCTGATCAAGTGCACGCAGGCGCCACCCGGATTGACGAACGCCGCGATCACATCGACATCGCCCGTCCCGCCTTCCATGCTCTGCTGGTCCTGGACCCGGCGCAGCAACGAAATCTGGTCGCGCAACTCGGCGGCGCGCTCGAATTCGAGGTTGACCGCCGCCTCCTCCATGGCCGCGGACAATTCGTCCGCCAGTGCGTTGCTACGCCCCTCAAGAAACATCACCGAGTGACGTACATCTTCGGCATATACCTCGGGCTCCACCAGGCCGACACACGGCGCCTTGCAGCGTTTGATCTGGTATTGCAGGCAAGGTCGCGTGCGGTTCTTGTAATAGCTGTCTTCGCACTGACGAACAAAAAAAGCCTTTTGCAGCAGGCTCAGGCTTTCGCGGATCGCTCCTGCGCTGGGGTAAGGGCCGAAATACTTGCCCTTGGCCTTTTTCGCTCCGCGATGGATGCTCAAGCGCGGGAACTGGCCATCCGAGAGAAAGACATAAGGGTAGGATTTATCGTCGCGCAGCAGGATGTTGTACGGCGGGCGCCATTCCTTGATCAGCGTCTGCTCGAGCAGCAAGGCTTCGGTTTCGTTGGCCGTGATGGTGGTTTCGACCTGGGCGATACGCCCTACCAGCGCGGCGGTTTTGGGGGCAAGACCGGTTTTGCGGAAATAACTCGCCAAACGCTTCTTGAGATTCTTGGCTTTGCCGACATAAAGCAGACGGGCATCGCTGTCGAACATGCGATAGACACCCGGCCGCCCACTGACCGTCGACAGAAAAGCGCTTGGATCGAAGGTTTCAGTCATTTTCAGAGGCTGGCATCAACCATGCCGTGACGAACCGCCAACAGCGTCAACTCGACATCGCTGCTGATCGAAAGCTTTTCGAAAATACGGTAACGGTAGGTATTCACTGTTTTTGGCGACAGGCACAGCTTGTCGGAGATGATCTGTACCTTCTGACAGCCAACAATCATCAATGCAATCTGGATTTCCCGCTCCGACAAGGCGTCGAACGGCGAATCATTGGTTGGCTGGAACGACTTGATCGCCAGTTGCTGGGCAATCTGCGGGCTGATGTAACGTTGCCCGGCAAACACCAGGCGAATGGCCTGGACCATTTCCGGCAGTCCGGCGCCCTTGGTCAGATAACCCGCGGCACCTGCCTGTAACAGCCGGGTAGGAAACGGATCTTCTTCGCACACGGTAACCGCGACGACTTTGATGTCGGGATGACTGCGCAATAGTTTACGCGTGGCTTCAAGACCGCCGATCCCGGGCATCTTGACGTCCATCAGCACCACATCGGGTTTCAACTCACGCGCCTTGAGCAGGGATTCCTCTCCCGACTCGGCCTGGCCGACTACTTGCAGGCCATCGATGTCAGCCAGCATTCGTGTAATGCCTGTACGAACGAGATCATGGTCATCGACTACTAGCCCCCTAATCAAGCAGACACCTCGCGATTTGGTCTTATTTGGGTTGCTGGACACCTTAGCAAAAAGCAACTGGCAGACCTAGCGGCAAGCAGCATATAAAAAGTGTCAATTCTTCTTGCGAGGCTTGCCGCCAGTGTGTTTCAGCGATGCAGTCCATTGATATCACGCTGCATTCTCAGGAAACACTGGTCCTTGCCGACCACCTTCAGGCCCTTTCTCTCGTAAAGTATTTTTGCCGGATTATTTTCAAATACGGTCAGACGCAATGCCGGGCGCCGTTCCTTGCAGGCCATGGCGAATACCTGATCGATCACCCAGGAACCGGCGCCCTGCCCCTGGTACGCTTCAAGCACGTGCAATTCACGGATATACAAGGCTCTGGCGTCACGGCTCAGACTGACATACCCCATCAGGGTGTCATCACGCACGACCAGCCAGTTTTCGCGCCCCTCCCAGGCGACATCGAAAGCCTCGTCCAGCCACAACAACTCATGTTGAATGTAGTAGCGAAGCATATTTCGACAAGTCAGGTTACGAGCGAAATCCAGATCCCGAGACGCCGCCGGACGCAATTCGAAACCCATTCAAGCCTCCGAGACAGCCACGATTTGCCCCTTCCAGCCGTCAGCATTGCGACGAGCAACGATCATAAGGTTCCCCGTACCCGGCGCGGCCGCGATCAACGAGCCGTTGGCCGCCCAGATCGCACTGCGCCCTGCCGACTCCCAGCCACCCGTCGCGCCGCCATGGTTGGCCATCAGCACCGCCATCGAGTGGGTTTGGGCATAACCTTGCAACAGTGCGGTATCTGGAGCGTAGCCATTTTCTGTGATCAGCACGCCCGCGGCATACAGATCAGAGCCCTGCCGTGCCGCGGCGGCTGCGTGACTGGCATGGGAAAAATCGGCGCACACCGCCAGCGCGACGGTGTCGGTGCCAATTTTCAGCGCCGACCCGCCCGTTCCCGGGGCAAACGCCACTTCCTCGCCCGGGTGCAGGTGCTGCTTACTGTAAATACCGAGCGAACCATCGGCACCCAACACCAGAGCCCCGATCAATACCGGCGAATCGTCCGACAGACGAATCGGCATCCCGACGACACTGGTGACGCCGACTTTCCGTGCAAAATCGCGTAATGGTTGCAACACCCTGGCATCTGGCGCGATGGCCAGTTCCGCTGCCAGGCCGCGTTCGTACCCTGTCAGCGACAGTTCCGGAAACACCAGCAACTGCACCCCATGCTCCGAGGCAATCTGCATGAAGCGCAGGTGCCGGGCAATATTGGCAGCCAGATCACCGGCGATGGAGATCGATTGAGCGGCGGCGATAGTCAGTGTCGTCATGCTTCGTCCTTGTGACGTTGTGGTTTGGCGCAACGCAAAGTGTGTCACACCTCCCGACGTACTCAAGTAATAGACCCCCTTGTGATGCTCGATAGCATTTTCCGATTGAATCCGCGTACCGGCCTCTAGTAAGCTCGGCGCATCCATCGGAGACAGATCATGTTCAACACCCCCTCACAGCTTCGTACCGCCAGCGCCCTGCGCTCGGTTGCGGCTGCACGGGTGAATGAGGTTTGTCCTTCGGTCAGCTTTTATTTTGGGTATTGGTTTAGCCATTGGCGCGCCTGATACCCATACGGCGCCCACTTTAAACGGGTCGCCACCAGAGAATTCTCAACCCCCGGTCGGCCTCCCGACCGGGGGTTTTGTTTTTTCAGCCCTGAACATTTTTAGCGTCACACCTGACAACTCGAGGATTTACGACATGAATTACGCCACTTATTACCGTTACGACAGTTTTACCGCCTGGCGATTTACCAGCCTCCGCTCGGGACAGCCTGCCGCCTCCGATCGGTCACCCACAGGTGGCAAGCCAACACACACAGCCAATCCGGCCAATTGTCGAACACCCCAGTAGGGCCGAGCGCGCGGGACGAACCCGCCGCCAGCCCAGGAAGCCCGAATATGAACTCGTCCGTCTCTGCTCTGCCGCTGTCCACCTTGAGCCCTGCCAATGAAGCGCTGACCTTGCGTCTCCCCAGCTCATTGCAACTCAAACAGCAACTGCCTCTCAGCAACGCCCTGACCCAGCAAGTCGCCGCCCACCGTCAATCGGTCCGCGCGATCCTCAACGGTGAAGACTCCCGCTTGTTGGTAATCGTCGGTCCCTGCTCGATTCACGATCCCCGTTCAGCCCTCGAATACGCCACCCACCTGGCCCGCCTGTCGGCGCAAGTCAGCGATGAGATGCTGCTGGTGATGCGCGCCTACGTCGAAAAACCCCGCACCACGGTCGGCTGGAAAGGCCTGGCCTACGACCCGCATCTGGATGGTAGCGATGACATGGCAGGCGGCTTGACCCTGTCTCGCGAATTGATGCGCGAAATACTCCAGTTGGGCCTGCCCATTGCCACCGAGCTGTTGCAGCCGATGGCCGCCGGTTACTTTGACGATCTGCTGAGCTGGGTCGCGATTGGCGCCCGTACCACCGAATCGCAGATCCATCGGGAAATGGCCAGCGGCCTGAGCATGCCGGTAGGGTTCAAGAACGGCACCGATGGCGGTGTGGCTGTCGCCAGCGACGCCATGCGCTCGGCCGCCCATCCCCATCGCCATTTCGGTATCGACAGCCAGGGGCATCCTGCGATCATTCAGACACCGGGCAACCCCGATACCCACCTGGTATTGCGTGGCGGCCATCGTGGCCCGAACTACGACCGCGACAGTATCGCCAAGGTGCACAGCGATTTGACCAGACTCAAGATCCCGGCGCGGATCATGGTCGACTGCAGCCACGCCAACAGCGGTAAAGACCCGTTGCGTCAGCCCGCCGTGTTCAACGACGTACTTGAACAGCGCCTGCACGGCGATCACTCACTGATCGGCATGATGATCGAAAGCCATCTGTTCGAAGGCTGCCAACCACTGAGCCCCTCGCTGCGTTACGGAGTGTCGGTAACGGACGGCTGCCTTGGCTGGACCGGGACCGAGCAACTGTTGCTGCAAGCAGCCGAGCGTCTTGGTGCGCAGCGCCGTACCCAACAACCAAAGTGATCAGTGCCCGCCTTCCAGTTATCAATCGAAAACTGGAAGGCGGCTGCGTTGAATCGGCTTATGAATACGGCGCGGATCCGCGATTGCCATTGCCGGGCAATCGCGTCGGTTGGCACGGAAAAATGACGTGCCAGAGGTAGGTCATAGAGAGAAAGAACTCCATCATCGTTAAAAAGATGTCTGGATATTCCGACCAAGACCTCATGTTCATTCGAACTTTCGTACCATTTCTATTCCTTTTTCATCAGGTTACAGCGGTTTTTTCATACATCGCCGAGCGGCTGACGTGCTTTAGAGTGCCCCCTCAAGCACACCCCCGACCTACTGCGAAAAAGGAAATGCACATGCTACGGAATGCAACCACTCACTATCCGATCCTGCTGGTACACGGGCTCTTCGGCTTCGATCGCATTGGCAAACTGGAGCTGTTCCATGACGTCAAACAGGCCCTGAGATACGCCGGCGCGAGGGTTTTCATCCCGCACCTGTCGGCTACCCACAGCAATGAAGCCCGCGGCGAACAATTGTTGACGCAGATCGAACGGGTACTGCAAGGCACCGGTGCAAGCAAAGTCAACCTGATCGGTCACAGCCAGGGCGCACTGGCTGCACGCTATGCAGGGGCGCTGGCGCCAGAGGTGGTCGCTTCAGTGACATCGGTCAGCGGGCCGAACCATGGCTCGGAACTGGCCGATTTCCTGCGCAAGGCGCTGACGCCCGGGCGCCTGCCGGAACAGGTCGCCGGGGCGGTTGCCACTCTGTTCGCCGACTTCCTTTCATTGCTCAGTGGCCATCGGCACCTGCCGCAGAACGCCATCGCCGCGCTCAATGCGCTGACCACCGAAGGTGTCGGCGCATTCAACGACAAATACCCCCAAGGGTTGCCGAACACATGGGGCGGCAAGGGTCGCGAACGGGTGAATGGCGTGCGCTACTATTCCTGGAGCGGCACCCTGCAGGGAAACATCCTCGACGAGGGACTCTATGCACTCAATCCGCTGCATGGATTTCTTCGGGCTTTCTCCCACTACTTCACCACCGAAGCCGAACAGAATGACGGCATGGTCGGCCGATTCAGCTCCCATCTGGGCAAAGTGATCCGCTCGGACTACCCGCTGGATCATCTGGACAGCCTCAGCCAGACCACGGGTCAGGTCCGCAAGGGTATCGACCCGATCACCCTGTATGTACAGCATGCCGAACGCTTGAGAAATGCCGGCCTTTAGGCAACGCCTTAAGCTGGACGGAACTTTGAGAAGAAATAGCCCACTGAATCCGGTAGGCTCCGCATTTTACTGAACATTGAATGGAGTATTTTCCCATGGCCAAAGCCACTGCCCGTCACATCCTGGTATCCAGCGAAGCCAAGTGCAACGAACTCAAGGCCCAGATCGAAGGCGGCGCCGATTTCGCCGAAGTCGCCAAAGCCAACTCCACCTGCCCATCGAGCCGCCAGGGCGGTGACCTGGGTTCGTTCGGTCCTGGCCAGATGGTCAAGGAATTCGACACCGTGGTCTTCAGCGCACCGATCAACGTGGTGCAAGGCCCGGTCAAGACCCAGTTCGGCTACCACCTGCTGGAAGTGACCAGCCGTCAGGACTGATCAACCCCTGAGTTTTCTGCACAACGGCCCGCCTTTTTGGTGGGCCGTTGTGTTTTCGTTACGTGATACGGCTGGCGAGGGACGCGCCGCTAGCGTACAAATTGTGCTTATCGATCACCCGGCTCTAAGGCTGACAATGCGACTGGTTTTCCCCACTTTGTTGTTCACTGCCGTGGCCCTGTTGTTGGGCGCCGCCGGTGTGAACGCTGCACCGCAACATGCGTTGACCGTGTACGGTGAACCGGCGAAGTATCCCGCCGGCTTCAGCCATTTCGCCTACACCAACCTGCAAGCGCCCAAGGGCGGCACGATGCGTCGCTCGGCGCTGGAAATCGGTCATTTCGACCATATCCTGCCGTACATCGACAAGGGTATTGGCGTCACGCAGATCGACGGGCTGATCTACTCGCCCCTGGCCGTGCGCTCGCTGGATGAGCCCTATACCGTGTACGGGCTGGTGGCGCAGCAGATGGAACGTTCCGACGACGGACTGTCCCTGCGCTTCTACCTGAACCCGAAGGCCCGTTTCGCCGACGGCAAGCCGATCACCGCCGAAGACGTGCGCTACACCTTCGACCTGCTGATGACCCAGGGCAGCCTGCGCTATCGCACGCAATTCGCCGACGTCAAAGGCCTGGAAGTGGAGTCACCGCTAACCATTCGCTTCGATTTCAAGAGCAACGAAAACCGCACCCTGCCCCTCGACATCGCCACCTTGCCGGTGCTTCCCGAACACTGGTGGAAGACCCGCGACTTCGCCAATGGTGGCGGTTACGAACCGCCGCTGGGCAGCGGGCCGTATCGCGTGAGCAAGGTCGACTCCGGGCGCAGCATCACCTTCGAGCGTAACGCCGACTGGTGGGGCAAGGATTTACCGGTCAGCCGCGGCCTGTACAACTTCGATCACTTCAGCATCGAGTACTTCGGCGACACCGACGTCGCCCGCCAGGTCCTGCGTGGCGGTGCCTATGACTACAACCGCGAATTTTCCGCCACCGCCTACTCCATCGGCTATGAGAGCCCCGCCCTGAGGGACGGTCGCTTGCAAAAGGCCCACCTGGCAAGACAGGCACCGCAACCGTCCCAGGGCTTTGTGTTCAACCTGCAAAACCCGATGTTCCAGGATCGCCGGGTGCGCCAGGCCCTGGCCATGCTCTGGGATTTCGAGTGGAGCAATCGGCAGATGATGCGCGACCTGTACATTCGCCAGCAGAGCTTTTTTTCCAACACCGACCTCGCCGCCCGACAACTGCCCGACGCAGGTGAACGGGCGATTCTCGAACCGCTGCGCGGGCAGATCCCCGACGAAGTCTTCACCCAGGTCTTCGAGGCACCGAAAACCGACGGTAGCGGTCTGATACGCGACAAACAGTTGCAAGCCCTGGACCTGCTCGAACAGGCCGGCTGGAAACCCGATGGCGATCGACTGATCAACGCCGAAGGCCAACCGCTGAGCTTCACCTTCCTGGTCAGCCAGAACGGCATGGACCGATTGTTGCTGCCTTACAAGCGCACCCTGAAACAAATCGGCATCGACCTGAACATCCGTCGTATCGACGCCTCCCAGTACGTGAACCGCCTGATGTCCCGGGACTACGACATGATTGTCACCGGTTACCCGGTCACTACCTCGCCAGGCAATGAGTTGTACAACTACTTCGGCTCGGCGGCGGCCAATGATCCTGGCTCCAACAACTACATGGTGCTGAAGAACCCGGCGGTCGATACGCTGATCAACGGTCTGGTCCGCGCCACTACCCAGGCCGACATGCTGCGCTACGCCCATGCCCTGGACCGCGTTCTGCAATGGAACTTCTATTGGATTCCCAACTATTACCCGCCAGGCAGCTCGACCGTGTGGTGGAACCGCTTCGGTATTCCTTCTGTACAAGCAAGCAATGACGAAGCCATCGAGAGTTGGTGGGAAGTCAGCCCAACCCCTCTGACCAACGAACAGATGACCGCCGAACTCATCAAGCGCGGCAAACCCGGAGGGCCACACTGATGTGGGCTTACGTACTGCGGCGCCTGCTGCTGATCATCCCGACGCTGGTGATCATTCTTCTGGTCAATTTCATCATCGTCCAGGCCGCGCCCGGTGGCCCGGTGGAACAGGCCATCGCACACCTGCAAGGCATCGGTGGCGCCAGTGTCGGCGGCGGGTCCAGCGAGACCATGCACGGCAGCTCACGGGCCAGCCGTGGGCTCGACCCACAGTTGATTAAAGAAATCGAAAAGCAATATGGCTTCGACAAGCCGGCCCCGGAACGCCTGTGGCTGATGCTCAAGAGCTACGCCCACCTCGACTTTGGCAAGAGCTTTTTCCGCGGCGCCACGGTCACTGACCTGATCCTGGAAAAAATGCCGGTGACCATTTCCCTCGGGCTCTGGGCAACGCTGATCACTTATCTGGTGTCGATCCCTTTGGGCATCCGTAAAGCCGTACACCATGGCAGCCATTTCGATATCTGGAGCAGCACCGCGATCATCATCGGTTACGCCATGCCGGCGTTCCTGTTCGCGATGTTCCTGATCGTGGTCTTCGCCGGCGGCACCTCATTGAACTGGTTTCCGGTGCGCGGCCTGGTCTCGGACAACTTCGAGTCGCTATCGACAGTGGGTAAAATCGCCGATTACTTCTGGCACCTGGTGCTGCCGGTCACGGCGCTGGTGGTCGGCGGTTTCGCAACCCTGACCATCCTCACCAAAAACTCGTTCCTCAATGAAATTACGCGTCAGTACGTGGTCACCGCCCGGGCCAAGGGCTTGAGCGAACGCCAGGTGCTTTACGGCCATGTGTTTCGCAACGCCATGTTGCTGGTGGTCTCGGGAATTCCCCAGGCCTTTATCAGTGTTTTCTTCGCCGGCTCGCTGCTGATCGAAGTGATTTTCTCCCTCGATGGCCTGGGTCGCATGAGTTACGAAGCGGCGGTATCGCGGGACTATCCGGTGGTATTCGGTTCGCTGTTCATCTTCACCTTGTTCGGCCTGCTGATAAAAATCATCGGTGACCTGTGCTACACCCTGGTCGACCCGCGTATCGACTTCGCCGCGAGGAACGCCTGATGTTCAAACTCTCGCCGCTGGGCCGTCGCCGTTTCGAACGCTTCAAGAAAAACCGCCGGGGCTGGTGGTCGTTGTGGTTGTTTATCGGCCTGTTCCTGCTGACCCTGGGCGGCGAACTGATCGCCAATGACCAACCGCTGGTGCTCAGTTATCAGGGTTCGCTGTACTTCCCGGCGTTCAAACGCCACACCGAGCAAGAGTTCGGCGGCCAGTTGCCGTTTCAGGCCGATTTCCGCAGCGATTACGTGCAGAAGCTGATTCACAAGGGCAACGGCTGGATGCTGTTTGCGCCGATCCCGTTCAGCGACGACACGCCCAATTACGATCTCAACCAACCAGCGCCGAGCCCGCCATCGAAGGTCAACTGGCTGGGCACCGACGATCAGGCCCGGGACGTGCTGGCGCGAGTGATTTTCGGGGCGCGGGTGTCGATCCTGTTTGCGCTGATGCTGACGTTTATAAGCGCCTTGATCGGTATCGCCGCCGGTGCACTGCAGGGCTATTACGGCGGCTGGGTCGACCTGCTCGGTCAGCGCCTGCAGGAAGTCTGGTCGGGGTTGCCGGTGCTGTACCTGCTGATCATTCTGTCGGGCTTCGTCGAGCCGAATTTCTGGTGGCTGCTGGGGATCATGGCGCTGTTTTCCTGGCTGGCCCTGGTGGACGTGGTGCGCGCCGAGTTCCTGCGCGGACGCAACCTGGAATACGTCAAAGCCGCCCGGGCGCTGGGCCTGACCGACCGTAAAGTGATCGTGCGGCACATTCTGCCCAATGCGATGAACGCCACCCTGAGTTATCTGCCGTTCATCCTGACCGGGGCGATTTCCACCCTCACGGCGCTGGATTTCCTCGGTTTCGGCATGCCGGCCGGCAGTGCGTCACTGGGCGAATTGATTGGCCAAGGCAAGCAGAACCTGCAAGCGCCGTGGCTGGGGCTGACGGCGTTTTTCACCCTGGCGCTGATTCTTTCTTTGCTGGTGTTCATTGGCGAGGCGTTGCGTGATGCCTTTGACCCTCGTTCTTGAAGCGGACTGGTGAAATGACTGACAACCTGATCGAAATCCGTGACCTCAACGTGGCCTTCAGTGGCCAGACCGTGGTGCGCAACCTATCTCTGGACATTCGCCCCGGCGAATGCCTGGCACTGGTCGGCGAATCGGGTTGCGGCAAGTCGGTGACTGCCCACTCGATCCTGCAACTGCTGCCCGAAAGCGGTACACAAACCACCGGCAGCATTCGCTATCGCGGCCAGGAATTGATCGGCGCCGATGCCAAGGTTTTGCGCGAACTGCGTGGCAACCGGATCGCGATAATCTTCCAGGAGCCGATGACCTCCCTCAATCCGCTGCACAGCATCGAAAAGCAGATCGGCGAAACCCTGCTGCTGCACAGAGGATTGGGCGGCAAAGCGGCGCAAGCGCGGATTCTCGAACTACTGCAACTGGTGGGCATCCAGAAACCCGAAGAGCGGCTCAAGGCCTACCCGCACCAACTGTCCGGTGGCCAGCGGCAACGGGTGATGATCGCCATGGCCCTGGCCTGCGAACCGGAATTGCTGATCGCCGACGAGCCGACCACCGCGCTGGATGTGACGGTGCAGCGCAAGATCCTGCGGCTGCTCAAATCCCTGCAACAGCAGCTTGGCATGTCGCTGCTGCTGATCAGCCACGACCTCAATCTGGTGCGCAGCATGGCCCAGCGCGTGTGCGTGATGCACGCCGGGGAAATCGTCGAGCAGGCACCTTGCGAAACGCTGTTCACCGAGCCGAAACACCCTTACAGCTGCATGCTGCTGAACGCCGAGCCGGAAGGTGAAGCCCTGCCCCGGGACGAGCGTGAAAACGTGCTGGAAGTGGAGAATCTGCAAGTGCAGTTCACCCTCGGTGGCGGGCTGTTCCAGCGTAAGACTTACCTGCGCGCAGTGGACGGCATCAGCCTGAACGTTCAGCGCGGCAAGACCCTGGGCATCGTCGGTGAGTCCGGTTCGGGCAAGTCAACGCTCGGTCAGGCAATCCTGCGCCTGCTTGATTCCGAAGGCAGCATTCGCTTTCAGGGGCAGGCACTGGATGGCCTGACGCAAAAACAGCTGCGGCCATGGCGCAAGAAGATGCAGGTGGTGTTCCAGGACCCGTTCGGCAGCCTCAGCCCGCGAATGTCCGTGGCGCAGATCATCAGTGAAGGCCTTGAGGTCCATAGCCAGTCCACCCCTGACGAATGCGAGTCCCAGGTAATCCGGGTGTTGGAAGAAGTCGGCCTCGACCCGCAAAGCCGTCATCGCTACCCGCACGAGTTCTCCGGCGGGCAGCGCCAACGCATTGCCATTGCCCGCGCGCTAGTGCTGAAGCCGGCGTTGATCCTGCTCGACGAACCGACCTCGGCGCTCGATCGCACGGTGCAAAAACAAGTGGTCGCCCTGCTCCGCCAGCTTCAGGAGAAATATGGCCTGACCTACCTGTTCATCAGCCACGACCTGGCGGTGGTGCGTGCCCTGGCCCACGACATGATCGTGATCAAGGACGGCAAAGTGGTGGAAAGCGGCGCCAGCCACACGGTGTTCGAATCACCGCAGCACCCGTACACCAAAGAGCTGTTGGCGGCGGCGCATCCGGGGTTGGCATAATCTCGTTTACGCCGATGAACCGCGTCGCGGCCATCGCGGACGAGCCCGCTCCCACACTGGAATGCATTAACACCACAATTCAAATGTGGGAGCGGGCTTGCTCGCGAAGAGGCCCGCACAAACACCACACATCTTGGACATAAAGCCCATGAACACCACCGAAAGCCTCAAGGACTACCAGCGCGTTCGCACCCTGGCGATCCGCTCGCTGTTCGAGATCATCGAGCAATCGAGCGAAGGCACGGTGATTGTCGACCGCGATGCGAACATTGTCTGGATGAACGAGCGCTATGCCCGGCGATTCGGCCTGGAGTCGGCCGCAGGTGCGATCGGCAGGGCCTGTGAAAGCGTGATCCCCGGCAGCCTGTTGCGTGAGGTGGTGCGCACCGGACGGCCGATCCTGCTGGACATGCAAGACACCCCCAAAGAACCGCTGGTGGTGATGCGCCTGCCGATTCACGACGATGCCGGCGCGGTGATCGGCGCCATCGGTTTTGCCCTGTTCGACGAATTGCGCAGCCTGTCGCCAATGCTCAAGCGCTACCTGAGCATGCAGGAAGAACTGGCGTCCACCCGCTCGCTGCTGCGGGCGCGACAGACCAAGTACAACTTCGCGCACTTCATCGGCACCAGCGCCGCCAGCCTCGAAGTCAAACGCCGCGCCCGACGCAGCGCCAGCGCCGAGTCGCCGGTGTTGTTGCTCGGTGAAACCGGCACCGGCAAGGAACTGCTGGCCCAGGCGATCCACGGCGCATCGCCCCGGGCGCATAAGGCCTTCGTCAGCATCAACAGCGCAGCGATTCCCGAGTCGCTGCTGGAAGCCGAATTCTTCGGCACCGCGCCCGGCGCATTCACCGGCGCCGATCGCAAGGGTCGCGCCGGCAAGTTGCAAATTGCCCAGGGCGGCACGCTGTTTCTCGACGAAATCGGCGACATGCCGCTGCCGCTGCAAAGCAAGTTGCTACGGGTGTTGCAGGAGAAGGAGTTCGAACCGGTGGGCTCCAACGAAGTGATTCAGAGTGATGTGCGCGTGATCGCCGCCACTTCCACCGATCTGGTGGCGGCGATCAAACGCGGCGAGTTTCGCGCCGACTTGTATTACCGCCTGAACGTGCTGCCGATTCAGGTCCCACCCCTGCGTGATCGCCTCGACGATCTGCCGGCCCTCAGTGAAGCGATCCTTGAGGAGCTGCGCAGCCAGCACGAATTGAACCCCGAAGCCCTGGAATTGTTGGGGCAACACGCCTGGCCGGGGAACATTCGTGAACTGCGCAACGTGCTGGAACGGGCGGCGTTGCTCAGTGATGACTTGATGCTGAACGCGGCGGATATCCGCGCGGCGATTGGCAGCTTTAGCCCGGTGGAGCGTGCGGCGCCTGTGTCCCTTGAGCCGATTGGCCATGAAACCTTCAGTGAGGCTCGCGAACGGTTTGATCGGCAGTTGATTGAATCGACCCTCGCGCAATGCGGTGGGAAGGTGATCGAAGCGGCGGCGCGGTTGGGGCTGGGGCGGTCGACGTTGTACAAGAAGATGGTGGCGTTGGGGATGACTTAGTCTCAATAAAGAGACATAAATCTCTATTGTTAGACATGGCCTCTTGAGCGCTGCGCGCTCTTCGCGAGCAAGCCCGCTCCCACAGTTTGACCAGGTCCCTCATAGGAATGCGGTCGAATGTGGGAGCGGGCTTGCTCGCGAAAGAGCCAGACCGGCAAACAGAAGTCTCAAAATAGAGATAATGACTTCAAACTCAACGCACAAAACAAATAATTTCTTTATATTTCAATGTGTTAACCGATTGGCACGAAACTCGCTATAGCCTCCTGACAAAGCTTCACCCTACAAAAATAACAATTCTGGAGAGACACACCATGAGTGTGATCATTGCCTTGGCAGCCCTCGCGCTGCTGATGGTGGCTGCTTACCGTGGCTACAGCGTTATCCTCTTTGCCCCGATCGCCGCCCTCGGCGCCGTCCTGTTCACCGACCCTTCCGCCGTCGCCCCAGTCTTCACCGGGGTGTTCATGGAAAAAATGGTCGGCTTCGTCAAACTGTATTTCCCGGTGTTCCTGCTCGGTGCGGTGTTCGGCAAGCTGATCGAGCTGTCGGGCTTTTCCCGCTCCATCGTTGCGGCGGCGATTCGCTTGCTCGGCACCCGTCAGGCAATGCTGGTGATCGTGCTGGTCTGCGCCCTGCTCACGTACGGCGGCGTGTCGCTGTTTGTGGTGGTGTTTGCGGTGTACCCGTTTGCCGCCGAGATGTTCCGCCAGAGCAATATCCCCAAGCGCCTGATCCCGGCGACCATCGCCCTCGGCGCATTCTCGTTCACCATGGACGCCCTGCCCGGCACGCCGCAGATCCAGAACATCATCCCCAGCACCTTCTTCAACACTACTGCCTGGGCGGCGCCGTGGCTGGGTGTGATCGGCACGATTTTCGTGTTCTGTGCCGGCATGCTGTTTCTGCAGCGCCAGCGCAACAAGGCCCAGCGCACGGGTGAGGGTTACGGTTCAGAGCTGCGCAACGAGCCGGAAACCGCACCGGACATCCAACTGCCCAACCCGTGGATCGCGCTGTCGCCGCTGTTGCTGGTGGGCCTGATGAACCTGCTGTTCACCCGCTGGATTCCTGTGTGGTACGGCAAGACCCACAGCCTTTCGCTGCCGGGCATGGCCGCTCCGGTGACCACCGACATCGCCAAGCTGACGGCGATCTGGGCGGTCCAGGCTGCCTTGCTGGTGGGCATCATCATGGTGCTGGTGTTCGGCTTTAAGGCGATTCGTGGCAAGTTGGCCGAAGGCAGTAGAAGTGCGGTCAGCGGCGCGCTGCTGGCGGCGATGAACACGGCATCGGAATACGGTTTTGGGGCGGTGATCGCCTCGTTGCCAGGCTTTCTGGTGCTGGCCGACTGGCTCAAGAGCATTCCCAACCCGTTGGTCAACGAAGCGATTACCGTGACCCTGCTGGCCGGTATCACTGGCTCGGCGTCGGGCGGCATGAGCATCGCCTTGGCGGCCATGTCCGAGAGTTTCATCAGTGCCGCTCACGCCGCCAATATTCCGCTGGAAGTGCTGCACCGGGTCGCCGCGATGGCCAGTGGCGGCATGGACACCCTACCGCACAACGGCGCGGTGATTACCTTGCTGGCGGTCACCGGTTTGACCCACCGCGAGGCCTACAAAGACATTTTCTGTATTACGCTGATCAAGACACTCGCTGTTTTTGTGGTGATCGGTACTTTCTACGCCACTGGCATTGTGTGAGGTATTCATGACGACTCTTTCGGGCAAGACCGCACTGGTCACCGGTTCCACCAGCGGCATCGGTCTGGGGATCGCCCTGAGCCTGGCCAAGGCCGGCGCCAACCTGATCCTCAACGGTTTCGGCGATGCGTCCTCAGTGATTGCGGAGGTCGAACAATTCGGCGGCAAGGTCGGCCATCACCCCGCCGACGTCAGCGACCCGGTGCAGATCGCCGACATGATCGAGTACGCCGAGCGTGAGTTCGGCGGCGTGGATATCCTGGTCAACAACGCCGGCATCCAGCACGTGGCGTCGGTGGAAGATTTTCCGGTGGAACGCTGGGACTCGATCATTGCGATCAACCTGTCATCGGTGTTTCACAGCACCCGCTTGAGCCTGCCAGGCATGCGTACCAAGGGCTGGGGCCGGATCATCAACATCGCGTCGGTACACGGCCAGGTCGGTTCGGTGGGCAAGGCGGCGTACGTCGCGGCCAAGCATGGCGTGATCGGCCTGACCAAAGTGGTCGGCCTGGAAACCGCCACTACCAACGTCACCTGCAACGCCATTTGCCCGGGCTGGGTGCTGACGCCGCTGGTGCAGAAGCAGATCGATGATCGCGCCGCGACCGGGATCGACCCGCAGCAGGCGCAACACGACTTGCTGGCCGAGAAACAGCCGTCCCTGGAATTCGTGACGCCGCCGCAGCTGGGTGAGTTGGTACTGTTTTTATGCAGCGAAGCGGGTAGCCAGGTGCGTGGCGCTGCGTGGAATATAGATGGTGGGTGGCTGGCGCAGTAGCTTGCCGCCATACCCTGTGGCGAGAGGGCTTTTTTGGAGAGGGAGGCTTGTCTGTGGCGAGGGGGCTTGCCCCCCAGATAGACGCCGCACCCTCGCTGATGCACAGTGAGTCGAGCGGGCGACTGCTTCGCAGCCGAACGGGGGCAAGCCCCCTCGCCACAAAAGCGCTCTTGCCACAAAAAGCCTGTGTGTTATGCATAAATAAGAAGAGGCCAAGCCATGTCCGACATCCTCTGGCAACCCGGCACCGAGCGCATCGGCAAGAGCCGCATGGAGGCCTTCCGGCGTTTCGTCAATCAGCGACACACCCTTGAAATCGCCGACTACCCTGCCTTGCACCAATGGAGCATCGATCAGCGGGAAGCCTTCTGGCAGGCCATCGTCGATTTCTTCGACATCCGTTTTCACGATCAGCCGGACGCGGTGCTGATCGAAGGTGCGCAAATGCCCAGCGCCCAGTGGTTTCCCGGCGCCACCCTGAACTTCGCCGAACACCTGCTGCGCCGTCGTGACGATGCCGTGGCAGTGGTCGCCATCGGCGAAAACGGCCAGCGGGAACAGCTGACCTGGGCCGAACTGGCAAGCCAGGTCGCCGGTTTTCAAAACGGCCTGAAAGCCGCCGGTGTCGGCCTGGGCGATCGCGTGGCGGCGTGCATGCCGAACACCTGGCAAACCCTGGTGGCCATGCTCGCCACCACCAGCCTGGGTGCGATCTGGTCCTGTTCTTCACCCGATTTCGGCACTCATGGAGTGATCGATCGCTTCGGCCAGATCGAGCCGAAAGTGCTGATCACTTGCGCCGGTTACCGCTACGCCGGCAAAGAGATCGACCAGACCACCAAGGTCAATGAAATCCTCGGACAACTGCCATCCTTGCAGCAATTGATCGTTGTGCCTTACGCACGTCCTCAGGCGCGTATCGAGGATTTCCGCTGCCAGGCCAACGTGACGCTGTGGGACGATTTTTACGAGCCGGGCGGCGAGCCGCAATTCGTTCCCGTGCCCTTCGCCCATCCGCTGTACATCCTCTACTCCAGCGGCACCACCGGCGTGCCGAAGTGCATTGTGCACGGCACCGGCGGCGTGCTGCTGCAACACGTCAAGGAACATGGCCTGCACACCGACCTCGGTGCCGGTGACCGTTTGTTCTACTACACCACCTGCGGCTGGATGATGTGGAATTGGCTGGTCTCGGCGTTGGCCGTCGGCAGCGCCGTGGTGCTGTATGACGGCTCGCCGTTTCATCCAGGGCCGGAGCGCTTGATCGACCTGATCGACGACGAACGCCTCAATGTCTTCGGCACCAGCCCGAAATTCCTCACCGCGCTGGAAAGCAATGGCTTGAAGCCGTGCGACAGTCATGACCTCGGCAGCCTGAAAACCATCCTGTCCACCGGCTCGGCGCTGTCGCCACAAAGCTTCGATTACGTCTACCGCGCGTTCAAGTCCGACCTGTGCCTGTCTTCGATGTCCGGTGGTACTGATATCGTTTCGTGCTTTGTGATTGGCAACCCGGTCCTGCCGGTGCGCCGTGGTGAGATGCAATGCAAGAGCCTGGGCATGGCGGTCGAAGTGTGGAACGACGATGGCAAGCCCGTGATCGGTGAAAAAGGCGAACTGGTGTGCACCCGGCATTTTCCGGCCATGCCCATCGGCTTGTGGAACGACCCGCAACAGGAAAAGCTGCGCGCTTCGTATTTCAGCCTGTTCCCCGGCGTCTGGGCCCAGGGCGATTACGCCGAACAACTGCCCCATGGCGGCATGCTGATCCACGGCCGCTCCGACGCGGTGCTCAACCCCGGCGGCGTACGCATCGGCACGGCGGAAATCTACCGTCAGGTGGAGAAAGTCCCGCAGGTGCTGGACAGCGTGGCCATCGGTCAGCAATGGCAGGATGACGTACGGGTGGTGCTGTTCGTGAAATTGCGCGACGGTGTCGAACTGGACGAAACCCTGCAACAACAGATTCGCCAGGTCATTCGTGCCAACACCACGCCGCGACATGTGCCGGCAAAGATTGTTGCGGTGACGGATATCCCACGGACCATCAGCGGCAAGGTGGTCGAGCTGGCGGTGAGGAATGTGGTGCATGACCAGAAAGTGAAGAACACCGATGCACTGGCCAACCCCGAAGCGCTGGAGCAATTTCGAAACCGCCCCGAACTGAACGACTGACGCCGTAGATCTATTGTGGGAGCGGGCTTGCTCGCGAAAGCGGCCTATCAGACAACATCAATGTTGAATGTGAAATCGCCTTCGCGAGCAAGCCCGCTCCCACATTTTTGATCAGCGTCGGTCCCTTCAGTCCACTAATCCCCATTCCCCCGGCAGTGAATGGGGACCGGGCGTAGCCTCGGCGTGCAGTTTCAGGCGCAAGCGCAAGTTGTTCACCGAATCGGCATGTTTCAACGCCTCTGCCTCATCAATGGCGCCCTCGGCAAGCAATTCGAACAGCGCACCATCAAACGTCTGCATTCCCGCCTCTGAAGACTTCTCCATGATGCTCTTGAGTTCGCCAAACTCATTGCGGCGAATCAAGTCACCAATGGTCGGCGTTCCCAGCATCACCTCCACCGCCGCCCGGCGCTGCCCATCGCGGGTACGCACCAAACGCTGGGAAACAAACGCCTTGAGGTTATTGCCCAGGTCATTGAGCAATTGCGCCCTGCGTTCCTCGGGAAAGAAGTTGATAATCCGGTCCAGCGCCTGATTGGCGTTGTGCGCATGTAACGTGGAAATCACCAAATGACCGGTATCGGCAAACGCCAGCGCATGCTCCATGGTTTCGCGGTCGCGGATTTCACCGATCAACACCACGTCCGGTGCCTGGCGCAGGGTGTTTTTCAACGCGGCATGAAAACTGCGGGTATCGACACCGACCTCGCGCTGATTGACGATCGACTTTTTGTGCCGATGGATAAACTCGACGGGGTCTTCGATGGTGATGATATGGCCGCTACTATGGCGGTTGCGGTAGTCGATCAATGCCGCCAGCGAGGTCGACTTGCCGGAGCCGGTCGACCCGACGAACAGTATCAACCCCTGTTTGAGCATCACCGTTTCGAGCAGCACCGGCGGCAGCTTGAGGTCTTCGAAGCGCGGGATGTCGAGTTTGATGTTGCGCGCCACGATGGACACATCGTTGCGCTGCTTGAAGATATTGAGTCGAAAGCGCCCGACCCCGGCCAGGGAAAGCGCCAGGTTCATTTCCAGGTCCCGATCGAACTCCAGGCGTTGTTCGGCGTCCATGATGGACGCGGCAATGGCCGCCACTTCTCCCGGTTTGAATGGTTGCTCGGCCAGGGCTTTGAGCACACCGTCAAATTTCGCGCTGGGTGGCGCGCCCGTGGACAGGTAAAGATCGGAGCCATTGCGGCTGGCCAGAATCTGCAACAGTGCATCGATTTCCATGGCAAAAAGCACCCGCGAAGCATTCAATGAAAAAAATGACCCCATGCGGGTCATCCAGCGTCTACCGCCTTGCAAGGATAGTAGACGCCGCCACACAGACTATGCGCAGGACATGTAGATGAACGCACCACCAACCGCCAGCGATGCCCAGGCCTTGATTGCTCGACTGGACTGGACAAACAGTCCGCTGGGCGCCGCCGAAAACTGGCCACAGAGCCTGCGCACCGCCGTGGACATCGTGATCCACTCGCCGATGCCCATGCTGTTGCTGTGGGGGACGCAACTCACGCAGATCTACAACGACGGCTTCGCCTTCCTCGCCGGCAGCAAACACCCTCACGCTTTCGGACAACCGACGCACCTGATCTGGCCAGAACTGAAAGATTTTACCGACCCGATTTACAGCGCCGTCCTACAGGGACAGGTACGGACCTACAGCGAACAGCGCTTCACCTTGCAGCGCGACGGTCGGGATTCTGACTTCTGGCTGGATTTGACCTACAGCCCCATTCGCAATGAAAGCGCCGAGGTCGCCGGGATTCTGGTCACGGCCATCGAAACCAACGAACGCCGCCGCATCGCTCTGGAGCTCGAACAACGCTCCGCCGCCAGCCTCAAGGCCCAGCAAGAAACCGAGCAGCGTCTGCAACTGGCACTCGCCGCCACCGATGCCGTCGGCACCTGGGACTGGGACATTGGCGAAGACCGCTTTATCGCCGATGCGCACTTCGCGCAATTGCATGGCATAGATCCAGCCATGGCCAGCCAGTTGCCGATCAGCGAATACCTCCACGGCGTGCACCCGGAAGACCGGGCCATGATTGCCCGCAGCATCAAGCACTGCATTACCCATGGCAGCGAGTACGCCGAGGAATATCGCTTGCTGCAAGCCGACGGCCAATTGCGCTGGGTGTTTGCCCGGGGTCGTTGCTACAAGGATCACCATGGCCGGCCGATCCGTTTCCTCGGCGCCGCGCTGGACCTGACCGAACGCAAAAACATCGAACAGGCCCTGCGCCAAAGCCAGACCGAGCTGCAACTGATCATCAACGCCATGCCGATCCTGATCAGTTACGTGGACCGCGAAGAGCGCTTTCGCCTGAACAATGCCGCCTACCTTGAATGGTATGGCCTGACGCCCCAGGAGCTTTACGGCCGCACCATTCGCGAAGTGCTGGGTGATGAAGCCTATGCCCTGCGCGCCGAACACATCGCCGAGGCGCTGAAAGGCAAGACCTGTTGTTTCAGCATCAGCGCCGACCACCGCGACGGCAGCACCCGCCAGGCCCTGATGAACTACCTGCCACGCCACGGTGCGGACGGCGCGGTGAATGGTTTCTACATCTTCGTGATCGACGAGACCGAGCGCAAACAGACCGAAGAAGCCCTGCGCAACCTCAACGAAACCCTTGAAGAACGCGTGAGCGCCCGCACCCGGCAACTGGCCGAAGCCAACCAGCGACTGCAGAACGAGATGTTCGAGCGCGAGCGCGCCGAAGATGCCTTGCGGCATGCGCAGAAAATGGAAGCAGTCGGTCAGCTCACCGGCGGCATCGCCCATGACTTCAACAACATGCTCACCGGGATCATCGGCAGCCTCGATTTGATGCAGCGCTACATCGCCGACGGGCGCGCAGCCGAGATCGGTCGTTTCACCGAAGCGGCGGTGTCCTCAGCCCATCGCGCCGCCGCCCTGACCCACCGGTTGCTGGCATTCTCCCGGCGTCAGTCACTGGATCGCAAGCCACTGGACGCCAACCAGCTGGTGCATTCCCTGGAAGACTTGCTCAGCCGGACCAAGGGCGATCACATCGAACTCAAACTGAAGCTGGCCGATGAGGTCTGGCCGGTCAGTACCGATGTCAGCCAACTGGAAAACGCCTTGCTCAACCTCGTGATCAACGCCCGGGATGCGATGCCCGATGGCGGCGAGTTGTTGATCGAGACCGCCAATGTTCACCTCGACGGCAGCGACGTCACCCCGCTGGAGCCGGTCAGGGCCGGGGACTACCTGATGATTGCCGTCAGCGACAACGGCGCCGGCATGACCCCATCGGTACTGGCCAAGGCCTTCGATCCGTTCTTCACCACCAAACCCATCGGCCAGGGCACCGGCCTTGGGTTGTCGATGATCTATGGTTTCGCCCAGCAGTCGGGCGGGCACGTCAGCCTGCATAGCCTGCCGGGCCAGGGCACCAGCGTTCGCCTGTATTTGCCACGGTTGCACGTCGCCCTGCCGGAACACGCTCAGCTGCCGGTCACCGGCGAAGCACCGCCAGCGGTTGCCGGTGAAACCGTGGTGTTGGTGGAAGACGATCCGGCGGTGCGCATGCTGGTACTCGACCTGCTCAAAGAGTTGGGTTACCACGCCCATGAAGCCGAAGATGCGCAGAGCGCCCTGCCCTTGCTGGAGTCCGACCTGCGGGTCGATCTGCTGGTAACCGATGTCGGGCTGCCGGGCATGAACGGTCGGCAACTGGCGGAAATCGCACGTCAGCACCGCCCGGAACTCAAAGTGCTGTTTATTACCGGTTATGCCGAGAAAGCCGCCGAACGCCAGGGTTTCCTGGAGGAAGGCATGGACATGGTGGCCAAACCCTTTTCCATGGACCTGCTGGCCAACAAGATTCGCACGATGATCGGCCAAGCCGGCTGAGTTGAGGCATAATCGCGCGCCCCACGCTGGCACCAACATAGCCACCACCGTTGCAAGGTACGCCCCAATGAAAGCCCAAGCCCGCCATATACTGGTGAAAACCTCGGAAGAAGCCGAGCAGCTCAAACAACGCATCGCCAAGGGCGAAGCCTTCGATGTGCTGGCCAAGAAATACTCCACCTGCCCGTCCGGCAAACGCGGTGGCGATCTTGGCGAAGTGCGGCCCGGGCAAATGGTCGGGGCGATCGATGCGGTGATCTTTAAAAAACCGCTGCGGGTGGTACATGGGCCGATCAAGAGCAAGTTCGGGTATCACCTGGTGCAGGTGTTTTACCGGGATTGATCGGTTGGCTTCAGGGCCCCTTCGCGAGCAAGCCCGCTCCCACATTAGATCTTCAGTGAACACATAATGGGTGAACACCACCGATCAAATGTGGGAGCGGGCTTGCTCGCGAACCGATTGCGCAGCAAGCGGCCATCCTCCGCTTACCTTGGAATCAACGCCCCGGGAACTTGAATCACCCGACTCGCCAACCGATGCCCGGCCTCGGCAGCCTCGACCGGGCTACCGCCCTTGAGGCGGCAAGCCAGATACGCCGCACTGAACGAATCCCCCGCCGCCGTGGTGTCCACCACCCGCTCAACCACCTGCGCCGGCACTTCGAACGACTCACCGCCACAACGAATCAGACACGCCTCGGCACCGCGCTTGAGCACCACTTCGGGGGTGCCCATCTGTTCGTAGGCGGCAAACACTGCCGCGCAATCAGAAAAGTGGAACAACGCCTGCTCGTCATCAACCGTCAGCAACGCCAGGTCGACATAAGGCAGCACACGGCGATAAGCCGCCCGCGCGTCCTCGACCGAGGCCCACAGACGTGGTCGATAATTGTTGTCGAACACGATCCGCGCATCCCGGTGCCGGGCTTCGATCAAGGTCTCCAGGAGTTTTTCCCGGCCCTGCTCACCGAGCACCGCCAGGGTAATGCCGCTGAAATACAACACGTCGTAATCCGGCAGTGCCGCCAGGATTGGCGCGGCCGCCGGAGTGGTGAAGCAATCGCGCACAGCCGCTTCGTTGCGCCAGTAGAGAAAACGTCGCTCGCCAGCCGCGTCGGTCTGGATGCAGTACAGGCCGGGCAAGCGACCGGGCAAACGCTGGACCATGCCCAGGCCGATGTGTTCGCTGGCCCAGCTCTGGCACATCGCGTCGCTGAAACTGTCATCGCCCAGGGCGGTGACGTAATCCACCGAGCCGCCATCGCCCAACTCACGGGCCAGGTAGACCGCAGTGTTCAAGGTATCGCCGCCGAAGCTTTGTTGCAGCGAGCCGTCGGCGCGCTGCTGCAGTTCGATCATGCACTCGCCGATCAGGGCGATGCGCGGGATGTGGGGGCCCAGGGTGTTGATGCTGCTCATCGTTGTGGGGTCTCTGGTGTTTCGGTGGTGTCTGGGCGGACGTCTTCGCGAGCAAGCCCGCTCCCACAGGGGTCTTGTGAACACTGAAGATCCAATGTGGGAGCGGGCTTGCTCGCGAAGGACGCGCCTCGGTTCTAAACCTTAAAAACAGGTTTCCATGGTTTCGATGACATTCAGTTGCTCATCCACCAGACACCCGACGCGCCACTTGTCGAACGTCAAACACGGGTGCGAAGTCCCGAACGAAATGATATCCCCCACCCGCAATTCAACCCCCGGCGCCACCGTCATGAAGGCATGCTGGTCCATCACCGCCGTCACCTTGCAGGCACTCACATCATCGCCGATCGCCGGTATCACACCGGCCTTGTAACGCAGCAACGGCACCGGCAAGCCGGCGTCGTAAGCCACGTCGCGCTTGCCCAGGGCGATTACCGCGAAGCCCGGTTCCGGCAACGACTGCACATGCGCCCAGACCTCCAGCGCCGGGCGCAAACCTTCGTGCAGGTCGCTGCGACGGTCGAGCACGCAGCATTGCGCTTCTTTGTAGATGCCATGGTCATGGGCCACGTAACTGCCGGGGCGCAGCACGCTGAGGAATCGGCCGCCGGCATTCTGCGCCTCAAACGACTCGGCGATCAGGTCGTACCAGGCCGAACCCGACGCGGTGATGATCGGCTTGGCAATCGCGAACGCACCACTGTCCTGTAACTGCACCGCCAGACGCACCAGGGAGGCGGCGAACTCGCGGATGCCGCTCACCGCATGATCACCGTGAATCACTCCTTCGTAGCCCTCGATGCCGGTCAGCGCCAACGCCGGTTGAGCCGCGATCGCCTTGGCCAGCGCCAGCACTTCGGCTTCGGTGCGGCAACCGCAACGACCGCCGATCACGCCGTACTCGATCATCACGTTCAGGCGCACGCCCCGCGAGGCGAAATACGCGCCGAGGTCGGCGACGTTATCCGGGTGATCGACCATGCAATAGAACTCGAAGGTCGGGTCTGCCAGCAGATCGGCGATCAGCGCCATGTTCGGCGTGCCGACCAACTGGTTGGCCATCAGCACCCGCCGCACACCATGGGCGTAAGCCGCGCGAGTTTGCGTGGCACTGGCCAGGGTGATGCCCCAGGCACCGGCGTCCAGTTGCCGACGAAACAGCGCCGGGGTCATGCTGGTTTTACCGTGGGGTGCCAGTTCCGCGCCGCTGTGGCTGACAAAGTCCTGCATCCAGCGAATGTTGTGTTCCAGCGCGTCGCGGTGCAGCACCAGCGCCGGCAGGCTGACGTCTCGCACCAGGTTGGCGCCGGTTTGCGCATCGCCCTTTTCCACGGCGGCGGTATTGATGGCAGTAGACATGGTCGATCTCCTCACACACGCGGCCGCAGGCAGCCGCTGTTATTCGTTGATACGCCGGGCGAGGCTGTTGGCGCTGTCGATCAGCACCCGGCGATAGTCGTTGTAATTGTTCTTCGCATCGGCCCGTGGGGCGACGATGCACAGGGTTGCGATGGCGACGCCGTTCGGGTCTTTGACCGGGGCGGCGAAGCAATGGGTAAAGGTGTCGGCGACGCTGTCGAAGGAAAAGAATCCGTCGATGGCGGCCTGACGGATTTCCTCAAGAAACTGCTCCAGTGGCAGGCGTTCGCCGTCGGGCAGAATGAAGTCGTCGGGGTCGATCAAATCGACGATCTCCTGATCGCTCAGGTGCGCCAGCAGCAGACGCCCGGAAGCGGTCCACGGAATCGGCGCGTTCTCGCCGATGTCCGAAGAAATGCGAAAATGCCGCTCCCCCTCTTTCATCAACGCCACGGTGTATTTGCGCCCGTTGAGCAGGCACATCTGCGCGGTTTCGCGGGTCTGGCTGACGATCTCCTGCAAGGCATGATCGGCCTCGCGGGTCAGGTCGAAATGGCGCAAATGCGCCTGCCCGAGGAAGTACAGTTGACGGCCCAGGTAAACGTGACCGTCCTTGCCCACGGACTCGAGGATGCGCCGCTCCAACAAGGACGCGACCAGTTCGTAGACCGTGGATTTCGGGCTGCCAATGCCGCTGGCGATTTCGTTCGGGCGCAGGGGCTGGCCGATTTCCTTGAGGAAGTCGAGGATGTCGAACGCCCGGTCCAGACCGCGAGCCCGGCGTTTGATGGTGTCTTCGGTCATTTCAGTGGTCCCATTCAAAGTGCCGGGAGTTTACCCAGAGTGCGGTGGCGACCGTTAGGCCGCCTTCGCGGGCAAGCCCGCTCCCACAGACTCCATGTGCTGCCACAGATTGCAGGCACACCATCAATCCCTGTGGGAGCGTGGCTTGCCCGCGATGGCGGTTCAGGCCTTCTTCTTGTAGGCAATGCAGTCAATCTCGACCTTGCAATCGACCATCATGCTCGCCTGCACGCAAGCCCGGGCCGGGGCGTGTTCGCTTTTGAAGTACTCGGAAAACACCTTGTTGAAACTCCAGAAATCCCGTGGATCTTCCAGCCACACGCCCGTGCGCACCACGTCTTCGAGCCCGTAACCGGCCTCTTCCAGAATCGCGATCAGGTTTTTCATGGTCTGGTGAGTCTGCTCGACAATCCCACCCACGATGATTTCACCATCCACCGCCGGCACTTGGCCGGACACGTGCAGCCAGCCATCGGCTTCGACGGCGCGGGCAAAAGGACGGGGCTGGCCGCCACCGGCGGTGCTGCCGGTGCCGTAACGAGTAATGCTCATGGATGTTTCTCCTGATTAAAAAATGAAGGCTTAAAAGCGGGTGCTCTTGAGAAATTCCGCCAGTCGCGGCGACTGCGGGCGCTCGAACAGTTCCTTGGGCGGCCCCTGCTCTTCGATCCGCCCCTGATTCATGAACACGATCTTGTCCGAGACCTCAAAGGCAAAGCGCATTTCGTGGGTCACCAGCAACATGGTCATGCCATCCTCGGCCAGGCCCTTGATCACGCTCAACACTTCGCCCACCAGCTCCGGGTCGAGGGCCGAGGTGACTTCGTCGAACAGCATCAAACTCGGGTTCATCGCAATCGCCCGGGCAATCGCCACGCGCTGTTGCTGACCGCCGGACAACTGACCGGGGTAATGATCGCGGCGCTCCAGCAGGCCAACCCGCTCCAGCCATTTTTCCGCCAGCGCTACCGCCTCGTCCTTGTGCAACTTTTTTACCTTGAGCAAACCGAGGGTGACGTTCTGCAACGCAGTGAGGTGCGGGAACAGATTGAATTGCTGGAAGGCCATGCCGGTCATGGCGCGATGGCGGGCGATGACTTTTTCCGGGTGGCGCACGCGCTTGCCGTTGATCTCGTCATAGCCGATGGATTCACCGTCGAGCAGAATCTGCCCGCCCTGGAACTCTTCGAGCATGTTCACGCAGCGCAGCAGCGTGGTCTTGCCCGAGCCGCTGGAGCCGATCAGCGTGACCACGTTGCCGCGCTGCATGGTCAGGTCGACACCCTTGAGCACTTCGAGCGGGCCGTATTGTTTGTGCAGGCCGCGAATCTCCAGCAGCGCCTGGTTCTGGGTCGAAACTTGAGCTTGTGTCATGGCAAGGCCACCCGCTTTTCAATGTGCCGGCCGAGTAATTCGATGGCGTAGTTGATGACGAAAAACAGCAATCCGGCGAACAGGTAAAACTCCAGGGTCATGAAGGTCCGGGCGATGATCTGTTGAGTGCTGAGCAGCAGCTCGGCAACGCCGATCACCGACAACAAGGTCGACGCCTTGACGATTTCAGTGGATGAGTTGACCCAGGTCGGCAAGATCTGCCGCAACGCCTGGGGCAACAACACATAACCCAGCGCCTGGTAAAACGTCAGGCCGATGGCCTTGCTCGCTTCCATCTGACCGCTGGGCAGCGCTTGCAACGCACCGCGCACGATCTCGGCGACATGGGAACCGCAGAACAGCGTCAGCCCCAACGTACCGGCCTGAAATGCACTGATCTGCCAGCCCAATGCCGGCGCCATATAGAAACAGGCCAGCACCAGCACGAACACCGGCGTGCCGCGAATGACGTCGACGTAAAACCGGAACGGCGCGCGCATCCAGAACGTGCCGTAGGTGAGCACCAGACCGGCGACGATGCCGACCAGCGTGCCCAGCAAAATCGCCAGGGCCGAACACTGCACACTGGTCAGAAAACCCTGCCACAGGACGTCCCGGGCCACCCATAACTCATGCAACCAACTGGGGGATTCGTACATGGGGGCCTCCTATCGGCGAATCGCCAGACGCTGCTCGAGGTAACGCAGCATCATGGCAATGAGGTAACAGGCCGCAACATAGAGCGCTGTGGTCACCAGCCAGGTTTCAATCACCCGGTAGCTCTCGACATTGATCTTGCGCGCGTAATAGGTCAGCTCCGGCACGGCAATCGCCGCCGCCAGCGAGGTGTCCTTGAACAGCGAAATGAAGTTGTTCGACAGCGCCGGCAGCACATTGCGCAGCATCACCGGCACGGTGATGTACGCCTTGACCTGCCACTCGCCCAAGCCGATGGCCAACCCGGCTTCACGTAGCCCCTTGGGAATGCTCAACAGCCCGCCACGAAACACTTCGGTCAGGTACGCCCCGGCATACAGCGACAGGGTGATGATGAACGAGGGGATCTTGTCCAGGCGAATGCCCAGGCTCGGCAAGGCGAAGTAGATCAACAGAATCAACACCAGAATCGGCGTATTACGGATCACCGTCACATACACCGACGCCAGCACCCGCAATGCGCGATGCTTCGACAGCAAAGCAAATGCCATCAGCAGGCCGATCACGCAGCCGATGGCGATCGACACCAGCGCCAGCTCAAGGCCCAGGCCGAGCCCCGCCAGCAAGGTGTCGAAGTCGCGCCACACGGCGGCAAAATTCAACTGATAGTTCATGGTCAGCAGTACCTTGAGCGGGGCGATTTATCACCGCCCCGCTCTCACGGGATCATTTGAATTCGACTGGGAAACCGATTGCAGGTGTAGGCAGGTCCACACCGAACCACTGCTTGAACGACGCCGCGTAAGTCGGGAACTCAACGCCGGTCATGCCTTCATGCAGCACGGTGTTGACGAAGTTCAGCCAGTCCTGATCGCCGCGTTTGACCGCACAGGCGTAGGTCTGCGGGCTCCAGGCGTAGGTCGGGCTGCGATAACGGCCAGGGTTCTGCACCATCAGGTATTTCACCGACGACTGATCGGTGGCCGCCGCGTCGGCCCGGCCGGAGTTCACTGCCTGATACATCAGATCCACGCTGTCGTACTGATCGACCTTGGCCTTGGGCAGCGCCTGATGCACCAGCTCTTCGGCGTACACGTTCTGCAGCACCGCCACGGTCACGCCGTCGCCGGCAGCTTTCAGATCGTCGATTTCCTTGTACTTGCTGTTGGCCGGCAGCAACAAGCCGACACCTTCGCGGTAGTACGGCAGGGTGAACGCCACCTGTTGGGCGCGGCTGGCAGTCACAGTGATGAACTGGCAACTCATGTCGACCTTGTCGGTCAGCAGATTCGGAATCCGCGCATCGGACGACTGCACCACGAATTCGACCTTGCTCGGGTCGTTGAACAACCCTTTGGCCACCATCCGCGCGATATCGATATCAAATCCCTGCAACTTGCCGTCCGCTCCCTGGAAGTGCCACGGGGCATTGGTACTGCCCGTGCCCACGATCAATTTCCCACGGGCCAGCACGCTGTCGAGCTTGCTGTCTGCCGCTTGAGCGACACCCACGGCAGCGGCCGAAGCCGCGAACAGGAAAACACACGCTTTAAACAAGGAAGGTCGGCGATGCATGGCAAGCACTCCAGGGTGATGTTTATTCCGCTATACCGGAACTTGGTATGTAACAACGGAATAGACAGCAGAAAGTGTGCCACAGGTTATGGGCGGAATCTCGGGGGAATTGAAAAGTGTTTTGAATCAGTTGGATGCGCGTTAGCGCGAGGAAGGCGTTACGAAACGCACAAATGAGAGAACGCTACCGAGGGACACAACGCTCGAGTACTTGCACCACATCTGAAGCCGTAGCGATTCAAAATGAAGCAGAGCCCCACCTGTAATTTCTGACAGTAGACCCACCTGCCCACCTCCTTTAACGTCAACAGGCCTTCGATTGTCTTTGAAAAGGAGATTTCAATGAGCTCGATGACCATCCACCCGACCATGGCTGCGGCCTACCGCAAGGCGCTCAAGACCTGGCGCCCGGTGATCCTGTATTTCGGCAGCCAACACTGTCCTGCCTGCAAAACGGCCGAGCCGATTTTTCGTCAGGTTGCAGAGCCATATCGGCATCACGCACAAATCTACATGCTCAACACCGGCGAATCGCCCAGGCATCCGGATGTCACCGGCATACCCACTGTGCTGTTTTACAAGGAAGGAAAGTTGCTGAAGAAGCTCAAAGGGATTGGCACTCGAGAATCCCTGGAAGAAAATTTCAAAAAGCACATCGGCAAGCTAAGGCCCAAACAACAGATTGCCCGCAAACCCCGCCACGACTTGCCGTGGTTGCAGAAAACCTTCAGCACTTTATGCACTGCGCCTCGGGCACGGGAGCTGTTGAATGTGCGTTTCATGAGTAATGTTTAAGTCGTCTGGGCGATCGCCTTCGCGAGCAAGCCCGCTCCCACAGCTGACCGAGTTGTCCGGATAGACACGGTCTAAATGTGGGAGCGGGCTTGCTCGCGAAGATGGCGGCACAATCAATATCGATGGCGCCTGACACACCGCTTTCGCGAGCAGCCCGCCCCCACAGGTTCCGTTCCTCGCCAGCGGCTCATCGGCCGGCGAAGCGCACCCGCGACAGCATGCGCAGATCGCCCTGGAGGTAATAGTCATCAGTCCAGCTGTCATCCGGAGCCAACGGCCGCACCTGCTTGAGTTGCAGTTTCTTTGCGAAGTAGCGGAACCGGTAGTGTTCGTAGAAGCGCAGCAGTTCCAGCCCGTAACGATCGGCCAGGTCGGTGTCGCCACGGATGATCAGGTAGTTCTCGTCATTGCCGTTGCTGGCCGCGTCACTGAGATTGTGGCTGCCGCTGATGATGGTCGGTGAATCGCTGGTGAAGTCGACGACGATGGCTTTGGTGTGCACCAGCAGGTTGCCCTTCTGGCCTTTCATGTTTTCCTTGAGCCAACCCTCCAGGCCGGTGTTGAGCAGCGCGGTGGCGGCAAATTCGGCGGTGCGGTCGGCGTGGAAACCGGTGATGCTGCTGACCGTATTTTGCAGGCCGTAACGCAAGATGTCGTCGTGAGGCTGGCCGAGCAGCGCGTTGAGTATTACGTCCGGCAAGGTGAATGCGGTAACAAACAGCAGGTCTTTTTTGGCGGCGTTGATGATCTCGACGAACTCATGCAAGTCGCCCTCGCCCGAGCGCGGTGAAAAGCCGGCGAACAGTGGCTGGTCAGGCTGCATCGGATTGTGTTTCGTGAGCCAGTCCCGCGTGGCGCCGACGTCCGCCGGTGTGGCCCAGACCTGCTCGAAGGTTTGCAGGTAACTGGCGCCGATCCGGGCGTCGTCCAGCACATGCACGACGTTGGCCTGACGGTAAACGCCATTGGCGGTGAAGTTGGTGCTGCCGCAGAGTACCGCTTCGGGCTGATGCTGCCCCGCCGCATCGAGCCGGCTCAGGACCATGAACTTGTTGTGAAAGATGTTGTGGGTGACCCGCCCGCGCTTGTTCGCCGCCGGGATTTTTTCCAGGCTGGCTTCGTTCAGCGCCGTGGTGTCTTCGCCGGGCTCGCCGTGGTACAGGACCCGAACCTTTACGCCGCGCTCGAAGGCGGCGTTCACCGCATCGACGATCACTTGCAACTGATATTCATAGATCGCGATGTCCAGCGCCCACTCGCCGTCCCTGGCACGTTCAATGAACCCCAGCAAGCGGCTGAGCAGACCGTTTTCCAGCCATTGCCGCGGCGCGTCCGGCCATTCTTCGATGGGCATTTTCTTGTTGACGCTGAGCAGCGCATCGAGGTCGGCGAACTTGCGCTGAAACGCCTGACTGGCAGCCACTGCCCGATTGAAAATCACGTTCTGGCCCGTGGGCAGGCCATTGTCCGTGGTGACCGTCACTTCCAGAAATTCACCCAGTTGCGGCGCATCGGCGGTGCCGTAGGCCAGGTGAACCCGATAATGGATCGTCACACCCGGATTGACCGCGTAATCGGCCCAGCGAAATTTCTGCAACGGCGCGGCATCGCTGGGGGTGGCGTGAAACTGGGGGAACGTATGCTCCTTGCCGGGAAAGGTCAGGCTGTTGAACAGAAACAGCCAGGGTTTGCTGCCTTGCTGTTTTTCGATGGAGAACCCCAGCAGGCCTTTGCGGCGGGGTTCGGCCAGGTCGATGGCCAGCAGCACACCGTTGGTGCCGGCGTAGGCTTTGACGCGGAAATCGTCCTGATCGTTGCGGGCTAGAACACGCATGGGTCACTCCTGTGATGGGTTTGCTTACAGAGCATAGGGCAGCGATGCGATGGGGCCAGCACTGCCAGCACACAACTCAACCTGAAATCAGCTCATCGATATGTCGATAATCAACCTGTAACTGCGCTGCCAACACCTTTGCCCGCCCGAGCCGAATCGGCCCGCGCTCGATGTCGATCAACAACCCCGGACAATCCAGCGCCGGCAACGCCGACCATTCCTTCAACCGTCCATCCGTCACCAGCAACAGCCGCTGCTGTTCTGCAGGGAAACGCTTTTGCCGTACCGCCAACCAGCGCCCCGCTTCACTCAACGCCGCCAGCATCGGCGTTCCGCCACCGGCTCCGAGCCCCTCGAGCCAGTCGCGCAAGCCCGCAGAGGCTTTCAAGCCTTGCACCTGCCACTTCGGCAGGTGACCGCTGGCGGTCAACAACGCCAGGCGTGCACGCTGGCGATAGGCATCGTCGAACAGTTGCGCCAGCAAGCCCTTGGCATCGCTCAACGCCTGATGGCGCCGGGTCGAGGCCGAGGCATCGACGATCACCAGCCACAGCTCGTGGGGGGTGCGGGTACGCAGATGGAACAATAGGTCATCGCGTTGACGCGGCTGACCATTGAGCAAGGTACCGGGCCAGTTGACCGAACCGCTACGGGCGGCGTGGCGCTTGCCCTGTTTGCCGTGATCCAGCCGTCCTGCGCGGGGTCTGGCATTCGCCCCCGCGTCTGATCGAGGGCGAATGCCTAGGGCTTTTTTGGCCAGCTCGGCACTTCACGTCGAGCGCCGACCGGCAGCGCCTGGGCAGGCATTTCGCCCCACTGGCCCTGACCTTCGTTCGGGTTGGGGGTTGGCGCGGGGGATTGCTGTGGCGCTTGGGAGTGTTGCGGCGCAGAGGTCGAATGCTCGCGACGACGATGACGCAAGGCAAATTCGGCGACCGCGTCGATATCTTCTTCGCCAATGGCGTTCGCACCGCGCCAGGCCGCATGTGCCCGCGCCGCACGCAGCCAGACCAGGTCGGCCCGCAAGCCGTCGACGCCGGCAGCAAAGCAGCGCTCGGTGATCTGCGCCAGTGCGGCATCGTCGAGCGGGATACTCGCCAGGGCCGCACGCGCCTTCTGGCAACGCTCGCGCAGGGCGTGTTGCTGACTTTCCCACTCGGCGCAGAAGCCTTGCGGATCGCTGTCGAAATCCAGTCGACGACGGATGATCTGGCCGCGCTCGGCGGGTGCGGTATGGCCACTGAGGGCGACGTTCAGGCCAAAGCGGTCGAGCAGTTGCGGACGCAGTTCGCCCTCTTCCGGGTTCATGGTGCCGATCAGCACAAACTTCGCCGAATGCCGATGGGAAATCCCGTCGCGCTCGATCAGGTTGGTGCCGCTGGCGGCCACGTCGAGCAGCAGATCCACGAGGTGATCGGGCAGCAAGTTCACTTCATCGACGTAGAGCACGCCGCCGTCGGCCTTGGCCAATACACCCGGAGAAAACTGTGCGCGCCCTTCGCTCAAGGCCGCGTCGAGATCGAGGGTGCCGACCAGCCGTTCTTCGGTGGCGCCCAGGGGCAAGGTGACGAATTGACCACTGGCCAGCAGGTCCGCCAGGCCTCGGGCCAGGGTCGACTTGGCCATGCCGCGCGGGCCTTCGATCAGCACGCCACCGATTTTCGGGTCGATGGCGGTCAGGTACAGCGCGAGCTTCAAGTCATCGGCGCCGACCACGGCGGAGAGTGGGAAATGGGGGATGTCGGTCATGTTCAAATCTCAGTCATGGTCGGTGATTCTTCAGCAAATATCACAGGCACCTTCATCCCTGTGGGAGCGGGCTTGCTCGCGAAGAGGGAGTGTCAGTCAAGATTTATGTCGCCTGACACACGGCTTTCGCGAGCAAGCCCGCTCCCACAGGTTTAAGCGCACTAGCTGTCTTCTTCGATGTCCAGCAACAAATTCTCCAGCGCCTCGCGATACTCACCCGGCTCCTGCCACATTCCCCGCTGCTGTGCTTCGAGCAGGCGTTCGGTCATGTCGCGCAAAGCGTGGGGATTGTGTTCGCGGACAAACTCCCGGGTCGCCGGATCGAGCAGATAGGCATCCGCCAGCAACGCATACTGGTGATCGTCGATCAACTGCGTGGTGGCGTCGAACGCAAACAGGTTATCGACCGTCGCCGCCAGTTCGAACGCGCCTTTATAGCCGTGACGCTTGACCCCGTCGATCCATTTCGGATTGGCCGCCCGGGAACGGATCACCCGGTTCAGCTCTTCCTTCAAGGTGCGGATCTTCGGCAAATCCGGCTGACTGTGGTCGCCGTGGTAACTCGCTGCGGCTGCGCCGCTGAGGCTCTCGACGGCCGCCAGCATGCCGCCCTGGAACTGGTAATAGTCGTTGGAATCGAGCAAGTCATGCTCGCGGTTGTCCTGGTTTTGCAGCACTGCCTGCACCTGGCTCAGACGCTGGGCGAATTGTTCACGGGCGGCGCTGCCTTCATCGGAGCCGCCGTAAGCGTAGCCGCCCCAGTTCAGGTAAACCTCGGCCAGGTCTTCGCGGCTCTGCCACAAACGACCGTCGATGGCGCCCTGCACGCCGGCACCGTAAGTACCCGGCTTGGCCCCGAAGATCCGCCAGCCGGCCTGCCGCCGGGCCGCGTCTTCATCGAGACCGGACTCCAGCAGCGCTTCTCGCTCGGAGCGAACCTTGGCGGCCAGCGGGTTGAGATCGTCCGGCTCATCCAGCGCGGCGACCGCTTGCACGGCGGCGTCGAACAGCCGGATCAGGTTGGCAAAGGCATCGCGGAAGAATCCGGAGACGCGCAAGGTCACGTCCACCCGCGGCCGGTCCAGCAGGCTCAACGGCAGAATCTCGAAGTCGTCGACCCGCTGACTGCCCGTCGCCCACACCGGCCGCACGCCCATCAGCGCCATCGCCTGGGCAATGTCGTCGCCACCGGTGCGCATGGTCGCGGTGCCCCACACCGACAGGCCAAGCTGACGCAAGTGATCGCCGTGATCCTGCAAGTGCCGCTCAAGAATCAGGTTGGCGGATTGAAAGCCGATGCGCCACGCCGTGGTGGTCGGCAGGTTGCGCACGTCCACGGAATAGAAATTGCGCCCGGTGGGCAACACGTCCAGCCGTCCGCGACTGGGTGCGCCGCTCGGCCCGGCCGGGACGAATCGACCGCTGAGGGCGTCCAGCAGGCCGCGCATTTCCGCCGGGCCGCAGGCGTCCAGGCGCGGAGCGACGACCTCGCGCAAACTGTCGATGATCGCGCTCACGTCGGACCAGCCAGCCTTTTGTGGGAGCGGGCCTTTGTGGCGAGGGGGCTCGCCCCCGTTGGACTGCGCAGCAGTCCCATTTTTTGGGGCCGCTTCGCGACCCAACGGGGGCAAGCCCCCTCGCCACAAGGGTTCGCTCCCACAGGGTTCAGGCTCGGCTTGAGGATGGTTCAGTTGCTCGACATCGGTATTCAAGGCTTGCTCGATCAACTGCGCGGCGAACAGTTCCAGACGCTCACGGGTATCCCCCGCCGTGCGCCACAGCTCATCACTGACCGCCTGCAAGGCATCCGGCCGAGGACCGTTCCAAGGATCAGCCAACACGCAATCCAGTGGATCGAAGCCCAATTCGAACGCCTTGGCCAGCGCCCGCAGCACACTCGATTGCGCCCCACGCCCGTCACCACGGGGAATGCGCAGCAAGGCCAACAGGGTGTCGATGCGCAATCGCCCGACTGGCGACTCGCCAAACACATGCAGGCCATCGCGGATCTGCGACTCCTTCAAGTCGCACAGGTACGTATCCAGACGCGGCAACCAGATCGCCGCGTCGGCATCGCTGTCGAGCTTCTCGTCCAGTTGCAGTTCTCGGTCGATGTGCGTATCGCGCACCAGTTGCAGAATGTCGCGCTGCAGTTCCCGGGCGCGGCGCGGATCGAGCAACTGCGCTTCGTAATATTCATCGGCCAACAACTCCAGGTTGCGCAATGGGCCATAGGTTTCGGCGCGGGTCAGCGGTGGCATCAGGTGATCGATGATCACCGCTTGCGTACGGCGCTTGGCCTGGGCGCCCTCGCCCGGGTCGTTGACGATGAACGGATAGATGTTCGGCAGCGGTCCGAGCAATGCATCCGGCCAGCAGTTTTCCGACAGCCCGACACCCTTGCCCGGCAGCCATTCGAGGTTGCCGTGCTTGCCGACGTGGATCACGCCGTGGGCGCCGTAGGTGTTGCGCAACCAGAAGTAGAACGCCAGATAACCGTGGGGCGGCACCAGGTCCGGGTCGTGATAGACCGCGCTCGGGTCAACCTGATAACCCCGGGCCGGTTGAATGCCGACGAAGGTCAGGCCGAAGCGCAACCCGGCAATCATCATTCGCCCGCCACGGAACATCGGATCGTTTTCAGGCGAGCCCCAACGTTGCAGCACCGCCTCGCGATTGGCTTCGGGCAGCGCGTTGAACATCAAAAAGTAATCGTCCAGCGCCAGGCTTTGGTGACACGGGCGTTGATCGAGAGTGTCCAGGTCATTGCTGACGCCACCGAGCAGTTGCTGGATCAGCGCGGTGCCACTGTCCGGCAACTCGGCCGGTAGCGGATAACCTTCGGCGTACAGGGCACGGAGGATATTCAGCGCGGCGGCCGGGGTGTCGAGACCGACGCCATTGCCGATGCGCCCATCACGGGTCGGGTAGTTGGCGAGGATCAGGGCGATGCGTTTTTCGCCGTTGGGCACTCGCGCCAGATCAATCCAGCGCCGCGCCAGCTCAGCGACAAAATCCATGCGCTCGGGTTGCGGTCGATAACAAACCACATCGGACTGACTGCGCTCGCTGCGCCAGGCCAGGTCCTTGAAACTGATCGGTCGGCTGATGATTCGCCCGTCCAGTTCCGGCAGAGCGATATGCATCGCCAGATCGCGAGGACCGAGGCCCTGCTCGCTTGCCAGCCAACCGGGTTCGTTGTCCTGGGCACAGATGGCCTGGATCACCGGGATGTTGCGACGAAACGGCCGCAGGTGCGGCGCTTCGGGGCTGGACTGGGCGAAACCGGTGGTGTTGAGAATCACCCCCGCCTCGACTTCATCCAGCAAGTCCTCGACCACCATCAGGCAGCCGGATTCTTTCAGACTGGCCACAGCAATCGGCAACGGGTTGAGCCCCGCCGCCTGCAAACGCTGGCAGAAAACATCGATGAAACCGGTGTTCGCCGCCTGCAAGTGCGAGCGGTAAAACAACACCGCCGCCACCGGTTGACCGGTTTGCCAATCGGCTTGCCAATCCTGAAGGTGCGCGGGGCTTTTTTGCGGGTGGTAGATCGCGGTGCGCGGCAGGGTTTGTGGCTCGGCCCAGGCGTAATCGCGACCCAGCCAGCGATTGGCCAGACAGCGGAAAAAATCCAGGGCATTGCCCATGCCGCCCTGGCGCAAAAACTGCCAGAGCCGGTCGCGGTCTTCGGGAAGCACCGTACTCAAGTCGCTGAGTTCCGGGTCCGGGCGATCATCGCCCGGTACCAGAATCAGCTGTACACCGCGCTGGGACAATTCCACCAGACGCTCGATGCCATAACGCCAATAGGCGATGCCGCCGTGCAGCGAGATCAGAATCACCTTGGCGTGACGCAGCACCTCGTCGACATACAGATCGACCGAGGCGTGATTCTGCACCTGCATCGGGTTGGCCAGGCGCAGGCTCGGGTAATCGTCGGGCAACTGCTGCGCCGCTTCGGCGAGCAACGCCAGGCTGGAATCGCCGCTGCACAGGATCACCAGCTCGGCGGGGGTTTGTCCAAGGTCGGCAATGTTGTCATCCGACACGAATCCGCCGGGCTGGGTCCTGAGCAGGTGCATGGTTTAAACGCTGAGCGCAGCGCGCAATTGCGCTTCGAGCGCAGCGGCGTCCAGATCCTGACCGATCAACACCAGACGGGTGTTGCGCGCCTCTTCGGCGCCCCACTGGCGGTCGAAGTGTTTGTCGAACCGCGTGCCCACGCCCTGAATCAACAGGCGCATCGGTTTGTTCGGCACCGCCGCAAAACCTTTGACCCGCAGGATGCCGTGCTGAACCACCAATTGAGTCAGCGCATCCATCAGCAGGCTTTCGTCGGCTTGTGGCAGCTCAATGGAGATGGAATCGAATGCATCGTGGTCATGATCGTCTTCACCTTCATGGTGATGATCGTGATGACTGTGGCGGCTGTCGATGTGTTCTTCGGAACCGGCGCCGAGGCCAATCAGCACGTCCAGTGGCAGGCGACCGCTGCTGGCCTCGATGACTTTTACCGCCGGCGGCAGCTCTTCGGCGACTTCCAGGCGCACGCGGGCCAGGTCCGTGGCGCTGATCAGGTCAGCCTTGTTGAGGATTACCAGGTCGGCGCTGGCCAGTTGGTCGGCGAACAGCTCGTGCAGCGGCGATTCGTGGTCCAGGTTCGGGTCGAGTTTGCGCTGGGCGTCCACTTGATCCGGGAACGCGGCGAAAGTGCCGGCGGCCACGGCCGGGCTGTCGACCACGGTGATCACCGCGTCAACGGTGCAGGCACTGCGGATTTCCGGCCACTGGAAGGCTTGAACCAAAGGCTTTGGCAGGGCCAGGCCCGAGGTTTCGATGAGAATGTGGTCGAGGTCGCCGCGACGCGCGACGAGTTCGCGCATCACCGGGAAGAACTCTTCCTGAACGGTGCAGCACAGGCAGCCGTTGGCCAGTTCATAGACACGACCGCTGGCCTCTTCTTCGGTGCAGCCGATGGAGCACTGCTTGAGGATCTCGCCATCGATGCCCAGCTCGCCGAACTCGTTGACGATCACCGCGATGCGACGGCCCTGGGCGTTGTCGAGCATGTGCCGCAGCAAGGTGGTTTTGCCCGAGCCGAGGAAGCCGGTAACGATGGTGACGGGGAGTTTGGCCAGTGTTTTCATCGGATGCCCTTTGGCAAGGTGGCGGGCATACGGGACGACGACCGGCAACGCGGGGGCGCGTGCCTGAAGAGTTCGCCACCGGATCACCCCGCCCGGTTGAAAGTGAGAATCTGTGTCGAGGCAGGTCTCCTGGCTGACGGTGTGCCAATCGTTGGACTGGCGTTTGCTGCGCCTTCCCGCGAGCCTGATGGATCAGGGTTTGCAGTGGCGTGGCAGCGAACATCACCGTTCACAGTTGCGGGGGCAGCCGCGGCATCGACCGCGTTCCCTTCTTAGCTTCGGCAAACGCCGAAGAACCTCGAAAGCGCAAGGCTACGCATCGTGTGGGGGCGGGTCAATGTCCACCTGAGTTCTCTGGCGCCTGAGACGACGCCTTCGTGAGCAAGCCCGCTCCCACATTTGAAATGCGTTCCCCTGTGGGAGCGGGCTTGCTCGCGAAAGGAGCGACTCGGTATCCAAGTGAGAACCCTTGCCAATTGACGCCCAACCCTCGCCCATGCTCTCCTACACGCCTTGTTACGGGTGCCTTTCACAGGGTGAAACGGGAAACCGGTGAATCATGTGCTTTACTCTAAAGCCATGTCAGTCCGGTGCTGCCCCCGCAACGGTAAGCGAGTGAAGCGTCAGATCCACTGTGCCGGTCATCCGGCATGGGAAGGTGATGCTTGCAGGTTTCGGCACAAGCCCTGCCCCTCGCGAGCCCGGAGACCGGCCCGCAACAGCAAGTGAGTTTTACCTTCACTGAATAACAAACCCGCGGTGGGCGGGCGCTGTTCGAAATTTCTGCGTGCCCCGGCGTGCGGAGGTTCTCATGCGCTCTATTCACCCGCTGACAGACCAGAGGGAAGCGCCATGTCGATCATCAGCACTACCGGCCACGCCACAGCCAGCACCACCACAACCCTGACTCAACGCCTGACCGCCGCCGTGTGTGCGTCGATCCTTGGCGCCAGCCTTGTGTATTTCGCCGGTTTCTCGCACATCGCAGCGGTACACAACGCCGCGCACGACACCCGTCACAGCTCCGCGTTTCCGTGCCATTGAGACCTGTTGACATGATCAAGCGTATTGCGCAAACCGCAGGTTTCACCGGGCTGCTGGCCGCGCTGCTATTGACCCTGCTGCAAAGCTTCTGGGTCGCCCCGCTGATTCTGCAGGCCGAGACCTACGAAAAATCCGAGCCGGCCGTTGTTGAAGTTCACGAACACGCCGCAGGTGCTGCGGCTCATACCCACGATGCCGAAGCCTGGGAGCCGGAAGACGGCTGGCAGCGCGTGCTGTCCACTACCGGCGGCAACCTGGTGGTGGCTGTCGGTTTCGCCCTGATGCTTGCGGGTCTCTACACTCTGCGCGCACCGACCAGAACCTCTCAGGGCCTGCTCTGGGGCCTGGCCGGTTATGCGACGTTCGTACTGGCTCCGACTCTCGGCCTGCCGCCTGAGCTGCCGGGCACTGCCGCGGCTGATCTGGCGCAACGGCAAATCTGGTGGATAGGCACTGCCGCGTCCACGGCCGTCGGCATCGCGTTGATCGTGTTCAGCCGTCACTGGCTGATGAAAGCGCTCGGCGTGGCGATCCTGGCCGTGCCGCATGTGATTGGCGCACCACAACCGCAAGTCCATTCGATGCTGGCTCCGGAAGCTCTGGAAACGCAATTCAAGATCGCTTCGCAGCTGACCAACGTGGCGTTCTGGCTGGCCCTGGGCCTGATCAGCGCCTGGTTGTTCCGCCGCAAAAGCGATGGACATTACAGCGCATGACTGAAAACGGCACAGCGCCGACCCTGGTGGTCGGCCTGGGCTGCCAGCGCGGCTGCCCCGTCAGCACGCTGCGGGCGCTGCTCGATCAGGCGTTACAGGCCCATCAAATCGAGCTTCGTGAGATCAAGGCCCTGGCCAGCATCGACCTGAAGCGCGAAGAGCCTGCCCTGATCGAACTGGCCGAACAGCTGGCATTGCCGTTGATGTATTTCAGCAGCGAACAATTGGCCGGTTATGAACCGCAACTCAGCCACCACTCGGACATCGCGTTCGAGCGCACCGGCTGTTACGGCATAGCGGAAAGTGCCGCGCTGGCACTGGCCGAACAATTGGCCCAGGCACCGGCAAAGTTGCTGATTCCACGACAAAAATACGCCCAGGCCACCCTGGCATTGGCCAGCGCCGCGTAAAATCCCCGATAATCCCCACCTTCGATCATGAGCATTCTTCATCTGAAGTGTGCCCAGGCCCTTTTTCTGACAGGAAACGACGATGACCGTCTATTTCATTGGCGCCGGCCCCGGCGACCCGGAACTGATCACCGTCAAAGGCCAGCGGCTGATTCGTAGCTGCCCGGTCATCATCTATGCCGGCTCCCTGGTCCCCGCCGCCGTGCTGGAAGGCCACCGGGCCGAACAGGTGGTCAACAGCGCCGAACTGCACCTGGAACAGATCGTCGAGCTGATCAAGACCGCCCATGCCAATGGCCAGGACGTGGCCCGGGTGCACTCCGGCGATCCAAGCCTGTATGGCGCGATTGGCGAGCAGATTCGCTACCTGCGTGAGCTCGACATTCCTTTCGAAATCATCCCCGGTGTCACCGCCACTGCCGCCTGCGCGGCCCTGTTGGGTGCTGAACTGACCCTGCCGGACGTGTCACAGAGCGTGATTCTGACCCGCTACGCCGACAAGACCGCGATGCCCGCCGGTGAAGAGCTGGGCAGCCTGGCGCAACACGGGGCGACCATGGCGATCCACTTGGGGGTCAATCATTTGGAGAAGATCCTTGCCGAATTGCTGCCGCATTACGGCGCCGATTGCCCGATCGCGGTGATTCACCGGGCGACCTGGCCGGATCAGGATTGGGTGGTGGGGACGCTTGCGGACATTGCGCAGAAGGTTCAAGCCAAGGGCTTTCGCCGCACGGCGCTGATTTTGGTGGGTCGGGTGCTGGGCAGCGATCACTTCAGCGAGTCGTCGCTGTATCGCGCGGGGCATGCGCATTTGTATCGCCCATAGGGCCCCTTCGCGAGCAAGCCCGCTCCCACAGGGGATTGTCGCTGGACACAAAATCTGTTTCAGCCGCAGATCCAATGTGGGAGCGGGCTTGCTCGCGAAGGCGTCAGTGAATTTCACCCATAAAAAACGGCACTCACGGGTGCCGTTTTTTCGTTTCTGCAGCGAACACCTTAGTAGTAGGCGTTTTCTTTCTGCGTGTGGTCGGTCACGTCACGAACACCCTTGAGCTCGGGAATGCGCTCGAGCAAGGTGCGTTCGATGCCTTCCTTCAGGGTGACGTCTGCCTGGCCGCAGCCCTGGCAACCGCCGCCGAACTTCAGCACGGCAATACCGTCTTCGACCACATCGATCAGGCTGACCTGACCGCCGTGGCTGGCCAGCCCCGGGTTGATTTCGGTTTGCAGGTAATAGTTGATGCGCTCGTTGACCGGGCTGTCGGCGTTGACCATCGGGACTTTGGCGTTTGGCGCCTTGATGGTCAGCTGGCCGCCCATGCGGTCGGTGGCGTAGTCGACAACCGCATCGTCCAGAAACGCTTCGCTGAACGAGTCGATGTAAGCGGTGAAGCTCTTGAGCCCCAGCGACGTGTCTTCAGGTTTTTCTTCGCCCGGCTTGCAGTAGGCAATGCAGGTTTCGGCGTACTGGGTGCCAGGCTGGGTGATGAAGACGCGGATGCCGATACCCGGGGTGTTCTGCTTGGACAGCAGATCAGCCAAATAATCGTGGGCGGCGTCGGTAATGGTAATAGCGGTCATGGAAACTCCTCGCAGGCTTGGACGCAGTTTACGCCAATCGACGCGCCGCACAAAGTCCTAGTATTTTTGTCGGGAAAGCGCAACAGATCCAATGTGGGAGCGGGCTTGCTCGCGAAGGCGGCGGCACAGTCAATATTGATATTGCCTGATACACCGCTTTCGCGAGCAAGCCCGCTCCCACACTGGATTGCAGGCATTTTAGAGATTCTCGTAGCGATTCATGTCCAGCACGCCCTCTTCCACCGGGTCGGTGTCGTGAATGTAGCGGCTCAGGTCATGGAAATACTGCCAGAACTGCGGATGACTGCGGCGAATGCCCCAGCGTTCGACGATTTTCTCGAAGCTGGCAGCGTCCTTGGCGCTTTCCATTTCGTTGACGAACGCAGGCACTTGCCCGGCCGGGATGTTGAACATGAAGTTCGGGTAACTGCTGAGCACACCCGGATAAATGGTCAACGTGTCCAGCCCCGGCTGATAGCGCAGCGACTCCCCGAGCAGGAACGCCACGTTGCTGTGGGCCCGGTTGCGCAGCAGGCTGTAGACCTCGCGCGTGCCGCTTGGGGTCTCGATGCGCAACATCGTGGCTTCCGGCAATTGATCGATGACCTTCAAACCGGCGGCCGGGCGCGAAGTCAGGCGGCTCAGGGCCTGCTCGGCGTTCTGCAGCGCCGGATCGATGTTCGGCCGCGAGCAGTAAGCGCCGTCGCAGCGGTTGATCGGATCGGGCCTGGCGTTGAGTTCGCCGTAACGGGACAGCAACTGCAAGGCGAAATCGCGTTTCGGGTCGTTTTCATCCAGCGTCAGGGCTGTCGGTTTGTCATTGTCGATGTATTCGTAGTCCAGCCACATCTTGAACTTGCCGCTGTTCTGGTACCAATCGTCAAGGTAGCCGTCCCGTGAGCTGGCCGGCATCAGGCGCAGGAAGTTCTGCTCGGCGCCGTTGCGGATCAGGTCGAAGTACAGCCGGGTCTGGGCCTGATGGGACACGTTGCCGAACACATCGAAGTTGACCGCCAACTGGTAATACGTGCGTTCCAGCAACGGGTAATCGAACAGCCAAATGGTTTGCGGAACATCACCGATCAGGCCTTTGTTCACCGAGGCGCTGTCGAAATGCCGGAAAATACTCAGCAGCGCATTGTCATTGCCGGCCCATAGGGTCGACCAGCTCGGCGCCGGCAAGTCAGCATAGCTGTCCCGGCGCAGGGCTTCGTATTCGTTGCGTTTGTTGCGGTAGTCGTGCCACAGGCTCAGGACACTGCCGACGTCATCGTTCTGCCCCGGCATCGCCAGCAACGGCGTGGCCTGGCCGCGATATTTCGGGTCGGTGATGTAAAGGTCATGCTCCGGGGCCTGGAACAGTGCCCAGAAATTGTCGCGAATCACGTCGGTGGCGATCTGGCCCCGGCAGACCGGGCCGCGAATAAAGGTACGCACGAAGTATTCGGCGTTATCGAGCATGAACTGGTAACGCGCCTGGGCCGGGATCGCTTCGAACGTGGCAAACGGATTGGCCCGCCGCTCCGGCCCGTAGCCCGGTAACGCGTTGACCTGCCAGTTACCGTTGTAAAACAGGCTCTTGATCCGCGCCATCTTCGCCGCGCTCAGCGGGTAGGTGATGTGGGTCTTGTGCACGATCACGCCTTGCACCGGCCACAGACGGTAATAGACCTGAGTGCCTGGATCGTCATTCGGACGGCGCGTATTGATCAAATCGATGGGCTGGCCCGTCGGCGTGCGCGAACGTACCCACTGAAAGAAATGCCCCGGCTCGCCGTCCTTGAAATAGATATGGGCCAAGAACCAGTGCTCGAACAGCCAGCGCCCGACCAGGCTCTCCCGGGCACCCGGCGCATTGAGCAGGTTTTCCCACTGCACCACTTGCAAGGCTTCCCTGGCGCTGGGCACCAGGCCCTGCTGGTCGATCGGCGCGCCGGAGGCCAGCCAGCGTTGCAGCGTCTGGTATTGCTGATCGGTCAGGCCGGTGACCGCCAGCGGCATGCCCTCTTTCGGATGAGAGCTGGCGTAATCGCTGAACTCCGCCGGCATGGCGCACTGGTTTTCCCGGTTCAGGCCCAGGACGATCTCTTCCGGCAATTTGGCGTTGGGTTGTAACGGCGTTCTATGGCCTAGTTCAAGCATCCGCGCCATCAGCGCCGCCTGACTGCCTTGGGCGTCGAGCACCGAATAGAAGCCCTTTTGCTGCCAGGCACGCTTGCCGAAGGCGTCATAAAACAACCGGGTCGGCGCGGCTGCCTTGCTGCGTTCGCCGTCATAGACTGGCGCCTTCGTTGCGCCTCGGGCCGCCCCTTCGCCGCTGCCCAGGTTGAGCTGACAGGCGGAGTCGTAGCAGGCATGGCAGGCCACGCACTTTTCGGTGAAGATCGGTTGAATGTCGCGAACGTAGGAGATGTCCGGACCTTGCGCAGCGGCGCCCCCACTTAAAAACAGTATCAATAGGCTGGTGACGACGCGATACGACATATCCCTGGTCCTGATCATGAGAAAACGCCGCGATTCTACCGGTCTGGCCTGCGCACCAACATGAACGATATTCATGCAAAACCGGCATATGCTCCAAAAGCACACAGGTTTGTTATTATCCCGGCCCTTCGTCATGGCCTTACCGAGTAGTCCAAATGTCCGATCGCAGCGTTCGCCTTCAAGCTCTCAAGCACGCCCTCAAAGAGCGCATCCTGATTCTCGACGGCGGCATGGGGACAATGATCCAGAGCTACAAGCTCGAGGAACAGGATTACCGTGGCAAACGCTTTGCCGACTGGCCGAGCGATGTCAAAGGCAATAACGACCTGTTGGTGCTGACCCGCCCAGACGTGATTGGTGGCATCGAGAAAGCCTACCTGGATGCCGGCGCCGACATTCTGGAAACCAACACCTTCAACGCCACCCGGATTTCCATGGCCGATTACGGCATGGAAGAACTGGCCTACGAACTGAACGTAGAAGGCGCACGCCTGGCCCGCAAGATTGCCGATGCGAAAACCCTCGAGAACCCGGACAAGCCGCGCTTCGTCGCCGGCGTGCTCGGCCCGACCAGCCGTACCTGCTCGCTGTCGCCTGACGTGAACAACCCCGGCTACCGCAACGTGACCTTCGATGAACTGGTGGAAAACTACACCGAGGCCACCAAAGGCCTGATCGAAGGCGGTGCCGACCTGATCCTGATCGAAACCATTTTCGACACCCTGAACGCCAAAGCCGCGATCTTCGCCGTGCAAGGGGTTTACGAAGAATTGGGTGTCGAACTGCCGATCATGATTTCCGGCACCATCACCGACGCTTCCGGTCGCACCCTCTCCGGCCAGACCACCGAAGCGTTCTGGAACTCCGTGGCCCATGCCAAGCCGATTTCCGTCGGCCTGAACTGCGCCCTCGGCGCCCGCGAACTGCGCCCGTACCTGGAAGAGCTGTCGAACAAGGCCAGCACCCACGTGTCGGCGCACCCGAACGCCGGCCTGCCGAACGAATTCGGCGAGTACGACGAACTGCCGGCGGAAACTGCCAAGGTTATCGAAGAATTCGCCCAAAGCGGCTTTCTGAACATCGTCGGCGGCTGCTGCGGCACCACGCCGGGCCACATCGAAGCCATCGCCAAAGCGGTAGCCGGTTACGCCCCGCGTGAAATCCCGGACATTCCCAAGGCCTGCCGCCTGTCGGGCCTGGAACCGTTCACCATCGATCGCAGCTCGCTGTTCGTCAACGTCGGTGAGCGGACCAACATTACCGGTTCCGCCAAATTCGCCCGCCTGATCCGTGAAGACAACTACACCGAGGCCCTGGAAGTCGCGCTGCAACAGGTCGAAGCCGGCGCTCAGGTGATCGACATCAACATGGACGAAGGGATGCTCGATTCGAAGAAGGCCATGGTGACCTTCCTCAATCTGATTGCCGGTGAACCGGACATCTCCCGCGTGCCGATCATGATCGACTCCTCCAAGTGGGAAGTGATCGAAGCCGGCCTCAAGTGCATTCAGGGCAAGGGCATCGTCAACTCCATCAGCATGAAGGAAGGTGTCGAGCAGTTCATTCATCACGCCAAACTGTGCAAACGCTACGGCGCCGCGGTGGTGGTGATGGCCTTCGATGAAGCCGGCCAGGCCGACACCGAAGCGCGCAAGAAGGAAATCTGCAAACGCTCCTACGACATTCTGGTCAACGAAGTCGGCTTCCCGCCGGAAGACATCATCTTCGACCCGAACATCTTCGCCGTCGCCACCGGCATCGAAGAACACAACAACTACGCTGTGGACTTCATCAACGCCTGCGCCTACATCCGCGACGAACTGCCCTACGCCCTGACCTCCGGCGGTGTGTCCAACGTGTCGTTCTCGTTCCGTGGCAACAACCCGGTGCGCGAGGCAATCCACTCGGTGTTCCTGCTGTATGCGATCCGCAACGGCCTGACCATGGGTATCGTCAACGCCGGCCAACTGGAGATCTACGACCAGATCCCGGTGGAACTGCGTGACGCCGTCGAAGACGTGATCCTCAACCGCACCCCGGACGGCACCGACGCCCTCCTCGCCATAGCCGACAAGTACAAGGGCGATGGCAGCGTCAAGGAAGCCGAGACCGAAGAGTGGCGCGGCTGGGACGTCAACAAGCGTCTGGAGCATGCGCTGGTCAAGGGCATTACCACCCACATCGTGGAAGACACCGAAGAATCGCGCCTGTCGTTCGCCCGCCCGATCGAAGTCATCGAAGGCCCGTTGATGGCCGGCATGAATATCGTCGGCGACCTGTTCGGCGCCGGCAAAATGTTCTTGCCGCAAGTGGTGAAGTCCGCCCGCGTGATGAAGCAGGCCGTGGCTCACTTGATTCCGTTCATCGAACTGGAAAAAGGCGACAAGCCGGAAGCCAAGGGCAAGATCCTCATGGCCACGGTCAAGGGCGACGTGCACGACATCGGCAAGAACATCGTCGGCGTAGTGCTGGGCTGTAACGGCTATGACATCGTCGACCTCGGCGTGATGGTGCCGGCGGAGAAGATCCTGCAAGTCGCCAAAGACGAGAAGTGCGACATCATCGGCCTGTCCGGCCTGATCACGCCTTCACTGGACGAAATGGTTCACGTGGCCCGCGAGATGCAGCGTCAGGACTTCTATCTGCCGCTGATGATCGGTGGCGCGACCACCTCCAAGGCGCACACGGCGGTGAAGATCGAGCCCAAGTACAGCAACGATGCGGTGATCTACGTCACCGACGCCTCCCGCGCCGTGGGCGTGGCGACGCAGTTGTTGTCCAAGGAACTGAAGGCCGGCTTCGTCGAGAAGACCCGTCTGGAATACATCGACGTTCGCGAGCGCACCGCCAACCGCAGCGCCCGCACCGAGCGCCTGAGCTACCCGGCGGCCATCGCCAAGAAGCCGCAGTTCGACTGGGGCAGCTACGAACCGGTCAAGCCGACGTTCACCGGCGCCAAGGTGCTGGACAACATCGACCTGAAGGTTTTGGCCGAATACATCGACTGGACACCGTTCTTCATCTCCTGGGACCTGGCCGGCAAGTTCCCGCGCATCCTGCAGGATGAAGTGGTCGGTGAAGCCGCCACCGCGTTGTACGCCGACGCCCAGGAAATGCTTGCCAAGTTGATCGACGAGAAGCTGATCAGCGCCCGTGCGGTGTTCGGTTTCTGGCCGGCCAACCAGGTGCGCGACGATGACATCGAAGTCTACGGCGATGACGGCAAGCCATTGGCCAAGCTGCATCACTTGCGCCAGCAGATCATCAAGACCGACGGCAAGCCGAACTTCTCCCTCGCCGACTTCGTCGCGCCGAAGGACAGCGGCGTGACCGACTACGTGGGTGGTTTCATCACCACCGCCGGGATCGGCGCCGAAGAAGTGGCCAAGGCTTATCAGGATGCGGGCGACGACTACAACTCGATCATGGTCAAGGCCTTGGCCGACCGTCTGGCCGAGGCGTGCGCCGAGTGGCTGCACCAGCAGGTGCGTAAAGAATACTGGGGTTACGCCAAGGATGAGACGCTGGACAACGAGGCGCTGATCAAAGAGCAATACACCGGCATCCGCCCGGCTCCCGGTTACCCGGCGTGCCCGGATCACACCGAGAAAGCCACGCTGTTCAAGTTGCTGGACCCGGAAGCGGAAGAACTCAAGGCCGGCCGCAGCGGTGTGTTCCTCACCGAGCACTACGCCATGTTCCCGGCGGCGGCAGTCAGCGGCTGGTACTTCGCTCACCCGCAGGCGCAGTATTTCGCCGTGGGCAAGATCGACAAGGATCAGGTGCAGAGCTACACCTCGCGCAAAGGCCAGGAGTTGAGCGTGACCGAGCGCTGGCTGGCGCCTAACCTGGGTTACGACAACTAACCCTGCCCTGTTGGCCACAATTTCCGTGGCCAACAAAGACTCTCTGTGGGAGCGGGCTTGCTCGCGAAAGCGGACTGACAGTCAACGTTGATATCGACTGTTATGACCTCTTCGCGAGCAAGGCCGCTCCCACATTTGATTTGTGCATACCGTAGATTGTCTATGCTTGCCTTATACACATTCGTGACGGGGGATTTATGGACGATCCAGTCGACAACAATAATCACAACAAACCACCGACCTTCTGGCAGATGCTGCACAGCGTCATGGCGGCGGCTTTTGGGGTGCAGAGCGGGAAAAACCGGGCTCGGGATTTCACCCACGGCAAGCCCAGTCATTTCGTGATTCTGGGGATTCTGTTCACGGCGGTGTTCGCGTTGACGCTATTTGGCATCGTCAAACTGGTGTTGCACCTGGCCGGGATCTGAACCGGCTCAGTGCATCAGGGTTTGCAAGTTGAACGGGTAGCGATACGACGTCGGTCGCCCTTTGGCCGAGAGCTTTTTAAAATCCACGCTGTAATCCTGAGTAGCACTCTTGGCCAACAGTCGCCGGGCTTGCGCGTGGTCAATCAATTGCAACAACGGAATCTGCCGGTCGCGCCCGCCGTACTGGCTGACATCCACCCCCTGGTCGTAGTCATGCAACTGCACAAGAGCCCAACCGCCCAGAGTGAAGTGCCCGCCCAACAACACGCTGAGCCGCCCCTCCAACAACGCCTGCAACGCGGCCGGTGAATTGTTGATGGCGCTGAACAGCACATCCTTGCCGGGTTGACCTCCCGTTTCGGCGCACGCCTGCATGGCGCCGAAAGCCATTTCATCGTTGGCCGACCAGACCAGCGATGTTTGCGGGTAACGCTTGAACAATAACCTGGCCTGCTCATAAGCGCGTTCGCGGGTCCAGCCGCCATACACCAACTGGCGCAACCGCACTTCAGGGTGTTCGGCCAATGCCCGCATCATGCCCTGCTCACGCTGTTGCGCGGCGGGCGTGATTTTCAGGCCGGAAAAGGCCAACAGATCGATGACCTCACCAGGCGCGACCGGGCCATGCAGGCGAATCAGTTCCTTGAGCATCAGGTAGCCGCCCTCCTCATTGTTGGGCACCAGGCTACCCAGCCAGTCGGGATACTTGCCAGGCTGGGCGCCGAGCAGGCGCATCTGGTCGGCGGTCAGGCCGTTGTTGACCAAAAACAGCTTCACGCCGCTGCCTTGAGCCAGGCGCAGGATTTCGGGGGCGACATACAGTTCGTTGGAGAACACCAGATAGTCCGGCCGACTCGGCCCTTGCAGCGCTTCGCGGGCCTGCTCGAGTGTGGTCTCGGCGTTTCGCTCGGCATATTGGATATGCAAATCCATGCCCAGGTCCTTGGCCGCGGCCTGCATGAACTGCGAGTAACTGACCCAGAATGTCTCTTGAGAGGTCCCGGGATTGAGAAACAATACGGACGCCGCCTGGGCACACGGTCCCAGGACCGCGCCAAGCGCCAGCACTACACCGCAGAAGAACTTCAACATTGATCGCCCGAGCCCCCGAAAATCCGCGGCGCATTATAGCCAGCGAAGTCCCTTGAAACGGCGCTTATTCCGGCTTTTAGTCCGACAATTGTCGGCGCCGGGCCCGGACGGGGTCGTTTATTGATGGCTGACCCAGAATACCGCCGTACCCACGACCAGGATGATCAGGAACAAAATCGCCCAGGCATCGACCGTGCTATCGCTTTTCCTTGCTTTGGTTGGGTTGCTCATTGCATCGCCTCTTGTCGGTTTTATCGGTGATTGCATAAAGACACGAGCACAGTTAAGACGATGATTGCCCGCACCACAAATGTGGGTTTTATAACCATGAATTTCATTAGTCGTTTTGGTTCTTTGCATATACTCAAACATCACTTTTGCGCATAACTGCAAACTGGTATCTTGCGTCGGCTCCGTTGGGAGTGCGCGGCCGTGCGCGCAGAATTGCCGAGGCAGTATCGGACGAAGGCTTGCGATCACGCAGCTGTATCCGACCAGCCCAAGCCTGAGAACAGGACTTATATGTACGTATACGACGAGTACGATCAGCGGATCATCGAGGACCGCGTCAAGCAGTTCCGTGATCAGACCCGACGCTATCTGGCAGGCGAGCTGAGCGAAGAAGAATTCCGCCCCCTGCGCCTGCAAAATGGCCTTTATATCCAGCGTTTTGCCCCGATGCTGCGGGTGGCGGTGCCTTATGGCCAACTCACTTCGCGCCAGACGCGAATGATGGCCAAGATTGCCCGCGACTATGACAAGGGCTACGCCCACATCAGTACCCGGCAGAACGTGCAGTTCAACTGGCCGGCCGTGGAAGACATCCCGGACATCCTGGCGGAACTGGCGACCGTGCAGATGCACGCGATCCAGACCAGCGGCAACTGCCTGCGCAACGTCACCACCGACCAGTTCGCCGGTGTCGCCGCCGACGAATTGATCGACCCGCGGCCATGGTGCGAAATCGTCCGTCAGTGGACCACGTTCCACCCGGAATTCGCCTACCTGCCGCGTAAATTCAAAATTGCCATCAACGGTTCGACGTCCGACCGTGCGGCCATCGAAGTCCATGACATCGGCCTCGAGCCAGTGCACAACGCCGCAGGCGAACTGGGCTTCCGTGTGCTGGTCGGTGGCGGCCTGGGCCGTACTCCAGTGGTGGGCGCGTTCATCAACGAATTCCTGCCGTGGCAGGACCTGTTGAGCTACCTCGACGCCATTCTGCGGGTCTACAACCGCTACGGCCGTCGTGACAACAAGTACAAGGCGCGGATCAAGATTCTGGTCAAGGCCCTGACACCTGAAGTGTTCGCACAAAAAGTCGACGCGGAAATGGAACACCTTCGCGGTGGCCAGACCACGTTGACCGAGGCCGAAGTGCATCGCGTGGCCAAACACTTTGTCGATCCGGACTACAAGGCCCTGGAAAACCAGGCGGCCGAACTGGCCGACCTCGACAAGCAACACCCGGGCTTCGCCCGCTGGCGTGTCCGCAACACCCTGGCCCACAAAAAGCCAGGTTACGTCGCCGTGACGCTGTCCCTGAAACCGACCGGTGTTGCGCCGGGCGACATTACCGACAAACAGCTCGATGCCGTTGCCGACCTCGCCGACCGTTACAGCTTCGGTCAACTGCGCACCTCCCACGAGCAGAACATCATTCTGGCCGACGTTGAGCAGTCCCAACTGTTCGCGATGTGGGGCGAGTTGCGCGAGCAAGGCTTCGCCACGCCGAACATCGGTTTGCTGACCGACATCATCTGCTGCCCTGGTGGCGATTTCTGCTCCCTGGCCAACGCCAAGTCGATCCCGATCGCCGAATCCATCCAGCGCCGTTTCGACGACCTGGACTACCTGTTCGACATCGGCGAGCTGGACCTGAACATCTCCGGTTGCATGAACGCCTGCGGTCACCACCACGTCGGCCACATCGGCATTCTCGGGGTGGACAAGAAAGGCGAAGAGTTCTACCAGGTGTCCCTGGGTGGCAGTGCCAGTCGCGATGCGAGCCTGGGCAAGATCCTCGGCCCGTCCTTCGCCCAGGAAGCCATGCCTGATGTGATCGAGAAGCTGATCGACGTGTACGTCGAACAACGTACCGAAGACGAGCGCTTCATCGACACCTATCAGCGTATTGGCATCGACCTCTTCAAGGAGCGCGTCTATGCAGCGAATAATTAAAAACAACGAGGTGGTCGACGAAACCTGGCACTTGCTGCCCAAGGACGCGACCCTCGACGGTATTTCCAACTGCGACGACCTGATTGTGCCGCTGGCCCTGTGGCGCGAGCACGCTCACGCCCTCAAGGCCCGCGACGGCGGCCTGGGTGTATGGCTGGACGCCGATGAAGAAGCCGAAGAAATCGGTGACGACGTGGCACAGTTCCAGGTTATCGCCTTGAACTTCCCGGCTTTCACCGACGGGCGCAACTACTCCAACGCTCGCCTGCTGCGAGACCGTTATGGTTTCAAAGGCGAACTGCGAGCAATCGGTGATGTGCTGCGTGACCAGTTGTTCTACATGCATCGCTGCGGTTTCGATGCGTTTGCCATTCGCGCCGATAAAGACCCGTACGAAGCCCTTGAGGGTCTCAAGGACTTCTCGGTGACCTATCAGGCCGCCACCGACGAACCTCTGCCACTGTTCCGTCGCCGTTGATCGTCTCACCTTGAGCCCCTTCCGGGGTTCAAGGTTCTCCCTTTACTGTGCGTCTATCGGAAACGGCTGTCCCATGGCCACCCAGTCCCGATAAAGCCGGGCCCGGTCTTCAAGTGCCTTGAACAACGTAAACGGGTTTTCCGGATCGATCTGAGCCGCCTCAATCTCCTGAACCAACTGCGTTTGCAATGCCACTGAAGCGTCGGCTTCACCGAGCATCCGCCACACCCTCGCCTGCAGCGACAGATAGTCGACGCGGAAATCCGCCGTCAGGCTCATGCCGTCGATGAATCTCAACAAACGAGTACCCTGCGGGCTCGCCGCCAGCCTCTGCCAGATCAAGCGCCGGGCTTCCCGTTGCCCGTCATCGACTTCATGCAGCCATTCATTGACGTTGCCGTAGCCTGCGCCAGGCTCGCTCAACCACAGGTTGATCCCGGTCCGCCGTCGGTGATCCACGAGGCGTAACAACGTATCCTCATCCGTCATCGGATTGCCCTGCAACAGCAAACGGTCCATGGCGATTCCCTGGTTCATCACGGACGGTGGCACGCGGGCGATGTGGTTATTACGCAGGTCCAGGGTCATCAGATAAGGCTGATCCAGGATGCCTATCGGGCAGGTGCTGATCCGGGTGTTTCTCAGGATGAGCTGGCGCAAGTCGTTCATTCCTTGCACCAAAGGCGGAACATTCAACGGGTTGTCGCTCAAATCAAGCGCTTGCAAGTGCGTCAGATCCGTCAGTTGAGCAGCGGCGCGCTCACTGAACGTCAGATTCGTCGACCTGAGGTTCAGCGAAACCAGCTGTCGCATCCGGCTGATCGCACGAGGCAATGCATATTCTGCGACGCCTCCGGGGTTGAACTGACTCAGGTTGGTATTTTCCAGGTTCAGCGTTTCAAGATTCGGAAAATTCTCGAGAAACCCGTCCAGACTCTCTATCGCGGTCAGGTGAAAGCTACGCATCGATAACTCGATCACGTTATTGAGCCGAACATTCAACGCGGGCAAGCGGTGGTGGTTTTCAAAGTCGAGGTCCAGCCTGACGCCACGTATTTGTTCTCCCGGCAAGAGAATAGCTTGCTGCGGCCTGCGCTGTTGCCAAATGGCCATCAGCTCTTGCGCCAGCTCGGTGCGGGTCGTTCGCTCGGACTGCATTTCAGTTGCAAGCAGCTGGACGTTAAAGGCTTCTATTTGCGCAGCGTTCATCCCCGCCGCATCGGGTTCGCCAGCGACCAGAAAGTCGATATCCATCTCATGGATGTCACCTGCCGCCTGATCTATGTAGCCGGTCAGGTCGGTGTCGAGTTGCTGCAGTTGCTGCTTCAGCCATTCAATGTGTGCCTGTGCCCCTGCACCTTCCCGCTGAAGCACCGCATCGGCCTGAGCGTTGGTGAAGTCCGGATAAACCTCCTTGAGCTGCATCCTCATCATCTCGTGGGTCAAGGCCTCGGCCTGGGGCGTTCCCGGAAATCCGCCGCCGCTGAGTCCGTGGGCATCGAACGGCAACCCACCGTCCATTCTTTGCAGCCCGAGGATCACTTGTGACCGGGGCAACGCCTGGTCGCTGATGGCCAGTCGTAGCTCGTCGACTGAACCAGGCGACGTCAGGTGCAGCGCTGAACGGTCGTCGTCCGTCAACACACCGAGAAGCGCCGTATAAAAGTCTGTCGGCGAGCCCTGATGCAGATAGTGGTGTCCGATTCTGACCAGGCGCCGGACATCCGCGGCCTCCTGCGCGCCAATGCGGTCCAGCACTCGCCCCGCGACGGACCGATCAAGAACATCGATCCGCAGGTTCCGCGGCCAGCCCGGCAGGTTTTGCAGCGAATGCAAGGCCAGGATGTCCGAGTCCGGGCTCGCCACCGAACGCAGATAAAGACCTTCATAAGCACGATTGAGCCGCACATGCTGCTGGTATTGCCGCGCCTTGCTGTCCAGACGCGTGAACACTTGCCTGAACTCGGTCACATCGGGGGCTTGCCGGATGTCCACGCCATAGCGGTCGAGCATTTGTTCGATGGCACCTTTGGGCAGCGTCGGGTATTGCTGCTGGAACAGTCGCACCCATTCATGTTCCGACTGCTGAAGTGCAGCGTAGCTACTGTTGAATTGCTCAGGCGTGCCGGCCGCCCCCAGATCCTGATCGATCTTGAAGCGACTGATCGTATCCGCCAGTAAAGGTGTCGGTGGACGCCCCGCCTGCATCAGTCGCAGCATGTCATCGTCAATCACACTGACCTTGCCGATCTGCGCCAGGACTTCATCGCTCAAAGACGCCACAGACGGGCCGATTCCGCGGATCAGCGCCACGCGGGAGGACTGCATGGAAACCGATGGCTCGGGCGTCGGGGCAACGGCGATTTCCGAAGACGGGTGCACTGACTCAACGGCCGTTTCATCCTTCAGCGCCGCCTGTGCGCCGATCGGCAGCGCATTAAGCAAACCGAACACGGTGCGCGACACGCCCTCCGACCGTTCACGTGGTGTTTTACCGTTTACCGCCTGATCAAGACCGTAACCGGCGTCAATAAGCCCGGCCAGCGCCAATACGCCTTCGCCTCCCGGGACGAATAACGCCAATGGCCCGAACCGGTTGATCCATTGCACCACCGGTTCGACAACCGCACTTAAATTGTCACGATTGACCTGTGCATCAGTACGAATGCTTTCGATACTCGCGCAGGCAGCCTGCTTCATCGTCAGCACCAGTTGCGCAAACGGATCGGTCGCCGATGGCGGATTGTCGTAGCCAATGTAATCGGCGGGGTCCCAGTAGCCGTCGTTATTGAAAAAACCGGCGTTGTTGGTCAGCCGATGCATCGCGGGGTACTGCGCCATGCCGTCCAATGCCGTCAGCACACCCGCATGAAACGTACCGTCCTGGCGATCATCTTCGGCAAAATGGGCGGCCAATGCCTGTTTTGTCTCGCTGAGCTTGCCCTGCGCGACAACCCATTGGTGCAGTTGAGTGGCATCGGTGAATTCGTGCAGCGGGGAAGAATTGCCAGGGATGTACAGCAGCACTCGGGTATTGGCAGTGTCACGGAACGCCCAGATATCTGTTGCGGTGTAACGGTATAGCTTCAAACGGCCGGCCCTGACGGACAAAGGGGTGCGCGTCGCCGCTTGCAGTTGCTCGATGGTCAGCGTTTCCCATGCCTGACCGGATGGCAATCCGGCCGCCTCCATCGCGAGCTGAAGTCCTTTTTGCGACAGGCAACGCTCCTTGAACTGCAACCAGGCCGTCATCACAAACGCGGCTTTGACCGAGGTCCTCAAGGCGTACGGACTGGACGCAGTGAGCACCTCATCAGAGGGCCAGGCCTGATCAAGATAGGCCTCGTACACGCGCTTGAAGTCCAGCTCCCAGACCCATTTCTTGAAATCGGCCGGCCTCAGCTTCAGTTGTGAGGCGGGGCCGTAAGTCTGCGGCGCCGTTTGTCGATAGATGCCTTCATAGGTGTCGTGATTGCCGCTGCCGTAATCGGCGAACTCATCGACATGCTCGACAATCCGCACCGCCGGTCCGACGTCCGGCGGTGTGTACAGACCAAAGGCGGTTTCAGCAAAGCGCCCGTCCCCAACCGCCTGGTAATTTGAAAGCAGCGCTTGCAGCAGCGACCGCGAGTTCGCCACCTGGCCCTGCTGGAAACCGTTCGCTTCAGGGTGGCCCTTGTAGTGGTAATCGAGGGTGACCATCAAGGTCGTTTGCGGGTCGATGTCCTGCCCCCATTTTTCCTTGATCAGACGTTCGCCCAACTGGCCGGGGGTTTGGGGGAGAGCGATGTCCAGTGCAGCTTTCAGTTCGTCGCGCATTCGCAGCGATGGGGCCGGATGTGGGGCGGCAACGTGGTGAAGGAGCTCATTCATGGTGCAATCCATTGCAGTCAATTCAGGCCTGTCACCCTACCCCACCTGACTCCTCACGAAAGCGCGACCGATCGACAATGGCATTAGGAAAATTCGTTATGTTCGGAAGGAGCGTGGACACCTTCTGCAGGGCAAAAAAAACCGTGGGCAATCCACGGTTTTTTACTGACGATGATGCCCTGTACGGTTACCAGAAGCGTTGCTGGGTCAACCGGCTCCACCAGCTCAGCAATACGCGATCGACCGAACCGCTGGCCGCCATGCCAATGCGTTCCTGCAGGCTTTTGCGTTCGGCGTAATGCAAGTGATAGAGCTCGGACTGTTTGGCACGTTCAGCGAGGTATTCGTCGCTGGTCTTGAGCTCGTCCACCAGTTGCTTGTCGAGTGCCGAAACACCGAGCCAGATTTCCCCGGTGGCGACTTCGTCGATAGCCAGTTGCGGGCGATAGCGGGAAACGAAGTTCTTGAACAACTGGTGGGTAATGTCCAGTTCTTCCTGGAATTTCTCCCGGCCCTTCTCGGTGTTTTCGCCAAACACCGTCAGGGTGCGCTTGTACTCGCCCGCCGTCAGCACTTCGAAGTCGATGTCGTGTTTCTTCAGCAGGCGATTGACGTTGGGCAACTGCGCCACCACGCCGATCGAGCCGAGAATCGCGAACGGTGCGCTGATAATCTTCTCGCCGATGCACGCCATCATGTAGCCACCACTGGCCGCCACCTTGTCGATACATACGGTCAATGGCACGCCGGCGTCACGGATCCGCGCCAGTTGCGAAGACGCCAGGCCATAGCTGTGGACCATGCCACCGCCGCTTTCCAGGCGCAGCACCACTTCATCCTTGGGTGTGGCGAGGGTCAGCAATGCGGTGATTTCGTGGCGCAGGCTTTCTGTGGCTGACGCCTTGATGTCACCGTCGAAATCCAGCACGAATACCCGCGGTTTGGCCTCGGGTTTCTTCTTTTGCTTTTTCTCGGTTTTCGCCTGGGACTTGCGCAAGGCCTTGAGCTGGTCCTTGTCGAGCAAGGTTTGCTCCAGGCGTTCACGCAGCCCTTTGTAGAAATCATTGAGTTTGCTGACTTGCAGCTGGCCGGGCGACTTGCGCCGACCTTTGCTGCGCAACGCCGCAAAACTGGCCAGGACCACCAGAATGGCGATCACCAGGGTCACAGTCTTGGCCAGGAAAATGGCGTACTCGGACAAAAGCTCCACAGGGACTCCTTCACTACGATGCGCGGCATAAACACGCGCGGGACACCTCCAGCATACCCATGCGCCGGCCCGAGGACCAGTCGAGAAACCTCTGGCAACAGGCCTGTAACGGGCATTTCAAACAAGCGTATGTTTTTTCATTGACAGCTCACCGTCATCCCCATAACCTCGCCAAACCTTCAACGTACCGGGATGACGCGGACGTGGGCAGCATCTATTTGATTCGACATGGCCAGGCCTCCTTTGGTGCAGACGATTATGACGTTCTGTCGCCGACCGGTATTCGTCAGGCGGAAGTCCTCGGCCGGCACCTGGCCGAACTTGGTGTCAGCTTCGATCGCTGCCTGTCGGGCGACTTGCGCCGTCAGCAACACACGGCCAACAGCGCGCTGGAACAATACGCCGCCGTTGGTTTGCCGGTGCCGACGCTGGAAATCGATTGCGCCTTCAACGAATTCGACGCCGACGCGGTGATCCGCGCCCTGCTGCCGGCCATGCTGGAAGACGAGCCCGATGCGCTGGACATCCTGCGCAACGCCGCGCAAAACCGTGCCGAGTTCCAGCGCATCTTCGCCCTGATCATCGAGCGCTGGCTCGCCGGTACCTACGACACCCCGGGGCTGGAAAGCTGGCTGGGCTTCGTCGAGCGCGTACAGGCCGGTCTGCATCGATTACTCGAACAAGCCGACAACACCCAGAAAATCGCCGTATTCACCTCCGGCGGCACCATCACCGCCCTGCTCCACCTCATTACGCAAATGCCTGCCAGGCAGGCTTTTGAACTGAACTGGCAAATCGTCAACACCTCGCTCAACCTGCTCAAGTTTCGTGGTCGCGAGGTGGCCCTGGCTTCCTTCAACAGTCATGCGCACCTGCAACTGCTGAAGGCCCCGGAACTCATCACGTTTCGCTGAGTCCGGACTATTGTGACCCTGGCTGTAATCACCCAGCTCTTATTATCCAAGAAAGGATCGAACCATGACCTCCGTAGCTGATGTCGTACAAGCAATGAAAGCCAAGTTCAACCCTGCCGCCGCTGCCGGTCTGGACCTGGTCTTCGGTTTCCGCATCGACGACACCAAGAACTTCTCGCTAGTCGTCAAAAACAGCACCTGCGAATTGCTGGAAGGCGAAAACCCGGACGCCCAGGTGACTCTGGTGATGGACAGCGAAACCCTGGAAGGCATCGTCGACGGTTCGACCGACGGCATGCAAGCGTTCATGGGCGGCAAACTGCGCGCTGAAGGCGACATGATGCTGGCCATGAAACTGTCGGAACTGTTCCCGGGCTAAGCACCTCGCTCCCGAGCTTCGGGAGCACGTCTGGCAGCAAGCGAATCCCGCCCCTCGTGGCGGGATTCGTCGTTTTTCGCCCTCGGAAAACGGCTATCTGCGCGGATGCCGTCTATATTCCTTCTGGCCGCATGTGTCAGACATCGGCTGTTTGCCCTCGCTTCTTTTATGAAAGAACTGTGTGGAGAGCACTGCCATGAGCCCACCCGAGGAGCCCAACGACTTCAGTCGCCGCCGTGTATTACAAGGCCTGTCGGCAGGCGCCATCGGTGCCTGGATCAGCCCGCTAACCGCAGGGAGCAAAACCATGCCTGAAACTCCAGCCGACCTGATCCTATACAACGGACGCCTGCACACCGTCGACCGCAAGAAACCCCAGGCCAGTGCCGTCGCGATCAAGGACGGGCATTTCGTAGTGGTCGGCAGCGATGCCCAGGCCATGGCCCTGCAAGGCCCCGGCACGCAAATCATTGACCTGCATGGACGCACGGTAATTCCCGGCCTCAACGACTCTCACCTGCACTTGATCCGTGGCGGCCTCAATTACAACCTCGAACTGCGCTGGGAAGGCGTGCCATCCCTGGCCGATGCCTTGCGCATGCTCAAGGATCAGGCCGATCGCACACCGACGCCGCAATGGGTGCGGGTGGTCGGTGGCTGGAACGAGTTCCAGTTTGCCGAAAAACGCATGCCGACCCTTGAAGAACTGAACAAGGCCGCGCCGGACACTCCGGTGTTCGTCCTGCACCTCTATGATCGCGCCCTGCTCAACCGTGCCGCGTTGAAAGTGGTCGGCTATACCCGCGACACGCCGAACCCACCAGGCGGCGAGATCCAGCGCGATGCCAATGGCGACCCCACCGGCATGCTGATCGCCCGCCCCAACGCGATGATCCTCTACTCGACCCTGGCCAAGGGGCCGAAGCTGCCACTGGAATATCAGGTCAATTCAACCCGCCAGTTCATGCGCGAACTCAATCGACTGGGCGTCACCAGCGCCATCGATGCCGGCGGCGGTTATCAGAACTACCCGGACGACTATCAAGTCATTCAGCAATTGGCCAAAGAACAACAGCTCACGGTACGCATTGCCTACAACCTGTTCACCCAAAAGCCCAAGGAAGAACTGACCGACTTCAAGAACTGGACCAGCACCACTCATTACGGCCAGGGCGATGACTTCCTGCGGCACAACGGTGCCGGGGAAATGCTGGTGTTCTCGGCAGCGGATTTCGAAGACTTCCTCGAACCACGCCCCGACCTGCCGCAAACCATGGAGCAGGAGCTGGAACCGGTGGTGCGGCATCTGGTGGAGCAGCGCTGGCCCTTCCGTTTGCACGCCACCTACAACGAATCCATCAGCCGCATGCTCGACGTGTTCGAGAAGGTCAACCGGGATATTCCATTCAACGGTTTGCCATGGTTCTTCGATCACGCCGAAACCATCACCCCCCGGAACATCGAACGGGTCAAGGCCCTGGGCGGTGGCATCGCGATTCAGGACCGCATGGCGTTCCAGGGCGAATACTTCGTCGAGCGTTACGGCGCGAAGGCCGCCGAAGCGACACCGCCGATCGCGCGCATGCTCGCCGAAGGCGTGCCGGTGGGCGCCGGCACCGATGCCACGCGCGTCTCCAGCTACAACCCCTGGACCTCGCTGTACTGGCTGGTCAGCGGCCGCACCGTCGGCGGGCTGGAGCTGTACCCACAGGGCTTGAGCCGCGATACCGCACTGGAACTCTTTACCCACGGCAGCGCCTGGTTTTCCTCCGAACAAGGCAAGAAAGGCCAGATCAAGGTCGGGCAACTGGCGGACCTGATTGCGTTGTCGGCGGATTACTTTCACATCGAAGACGAAGCCATAAAGTGGATCGAATCGGTACTGACCATTGTCGACGGCAAGATCGTCCACGGTAGCGTCGAGTTCGAAAAACTGGGGCCACCGCCAATCCCGGTGGTGCCTGAGTGGTCGCCCGTGGTGAATGTACCGGGGCACTGGAAACCCCTGGCGCCAATGACCGCGCAAGCGCACCAGTGTGTGGGCGCTTGCGCGGTGCATGCCCACAGCCACGAACGGGCGCGGTTATCGTCGGCGCCGGTCAGTGACTTCCAAGGGTTCTGGGGGGCGTTTGGGTGTTCGTGTTTCGCGTTCTGAACGAAATATCTCCAAACACCATCCCACCTGAAATCCGCCTTGTCCCTGCAGCTCCGAAACACCCACTGACACAAGCTTGATCTCGATCACTTGTTCGCCACCGCACACTCTTTACTATCGCGCTTCCATCGAAGGCCAAGGACGGCTCATTGGGAGCCTGCGGCCGATCATTCTCAAGGAAGAGTCAATCATGCGGTCATTGAAAATCATTCTGCTGGCATCGGCATTCAACGGCCTGACCCAGCGGGCCTGGCTGGATTTGCGTCAGGCCGGTCACTCGCCCAGCGTGGTGCTGTTCACCGATGAAGACGCGGTGTGCGAGCAGATCGAACACGCCGGCGCCGACCTGGTGATCTGCCCGTTTCTCAAGGACCGGGTACCGCAGCAACTGTGGAGCAACCTCAAGCGCCCTGTGGTGATCATTCATCCGGGCATTGTCGGCGACCGTGGCGCCAGTGCGCTGGACTGGGCGATCACCCGAGAGCTCAGCCGCTGGGGTGTGACTGCGTTGCAAGCGGTGGAGGAAATGGATGCCGGACCGGTCTGGGCCACCTGTGAATTCAACCTGCCCCAGGGTCTGCGCAAATCCGAGTTGTACAACGGGCGCGTCAGCGACGCGGCGATCGCCTGCATCCGCGAAGTCGTAGAAAAGTTTATCGACGGTTTCGAGCCAGTGCCTTTGGACTACAGCCAACGCCATGTGATTGGCCGCTTGCAGCCGAACATGAAGCAAGCCGACCGTTCCTTCAGCTGGCACGACAGCTCACACTTCATCAAACGCTACATCGATGCCGCCGACGGCCAACCCGGTGTATTGGCCAGTCTGGCCGGCGGTCAGTACTATCTGTATGACGCTCATCTGGATTCGCGCAGCGGCACGCCGGGGCAGATTCTCGCGGTGCACGACGATGCGGTACTGGTGGCGACCGGTGATCACAGCCTGTGGATCGGTTCGCTGCGACGCAAACCCCAGCCCGGCGAAGAAACCTTCAAACGTCCGGCTCGGCATGTGCTCGCCGAACAGCTGACACAGGTGCCAACGCTGGATTGGTCGATCGTCTCTCAGCCTTTTAATACCGAAGGCTATCAACCGATCCGCTATCGCGAGTCGGGGCATGTCGGCGAGCTGACCTTCGAGTTTTACAATGGCGCCATGAGCACCGAACAGTGCCAGCGACTGGTGGAGGCTCTGCGCTGGGCCAAGTCCCGGGACACCCAAGTGCTGTTGATCAAGGGTGGACGCGGCAGTTTCTCCAACGGCGTGCACCTCAATGTGATTCAAGCCGCAGCGGTTCCGGGACTCGAAGCCTGGGCCAATATTCAGGCGATTGACGACGTCTGCCAGGAATTGCTCAGCGCCCGGCAACTGGTGGTCAGTGGCCTGACCGGCAATGCCGGGGCCGGCGGCGTGATGCTGGCGCTGGCTGCCGACATCGTCTTCGCCCGCTCCGACATCGTGCTCAACCCCCATTACAAGACCATGGGCCTGTACGGCTCCGAATACTGGACCTACAGCCTGCCCCGCGCCGTCGGCCCGGCAATGGCGGAAAAACTCACTGAAGACTGCCTGCCGATCAGCGCCCTCCAGGCCTTGCAATTGGGCATGGTCCAGGAAATCGGTCCGCGCTGCCCGGATGAGTTTGGTCTTTGGTTGTTGCAGCGGGCCAATGGTGCGTTGAGTGATCCGGCGTACCAAGCGATACGTGAGCGCAAAAGCCAGCTCGATCCTCAACTGATGCAGCACTGCCGCAATGCCGAGCTGGAAGAAATGCATCAGGACATGGTGCAGAACCGCAAACAATTCGCCGAGAAGTGCAGAAATTTTGTGTTCAAGCGCAAAGCGTGTGGCACGCCGCAGCGGTTGGTGGCCGATTGGGCGGTTGTTCGGGATGTTGAATTAGCCGATTGATTTGCGGTGTCTGACAGGGCCTCTTCGCGAGCAAGCCCGCTCCCACATTGGATTGGTGTCGGACAAGGATATTTGTCACACCGTAGATCGAATGTGGGAGCGGGCTTGCTCGCGAAGAACGATAACGCGGTATCGGAAGGCCATGGCTGCTCTTACAATGCCCGCATCTCCCACATCGGCCTGCCCATGGACATCGACCTCGCCCGCACCTTTCTGGAAATCGTCCGTCACGGCAGCCTGGCCGCGGCGGCTGAAAAGCTGCACGTTACCCAGACCGCGATCACCGCCCGGGTGCAGAAGCTCGAAAGTCAGTTGGGCAGCACGCTGTTCGTGCGCAACCGCGCCGGTGCGCGCCTGACGCCGAACGGTGAGGCCTTTGTGGTTTACGCCAATCAACTGGTGCAGACCTGGGAAGCGGCGCGCCGGGACTTGCCGCTGCCCGAGGGTTACCGCGATGTGTTGCACATTGGCGGCGAAGTCAGCCTGTGCAACCCGTTGATGCTCAGTTGGGCCGGCGAGCTGCGCGAGAAAATCCCCAGCCATGCCCTGCGCATGGAAATCCGCGACGGCGAAAACCTGCTGCGCCAACTGGAACTGGGGGTGCTGGATGCGGCGCTGGTCTATCAGCCGGAGTACTGGCCGCGCCTGCAAGTCGAGCAAGTGCTGGAAGAAAAGCTGATCCTGGTACGCCTGGCCGGACGGCCCGATCCTTACGTGTACATCGACTGGGGCCCGGACTTCCGTCGTCAGCACGATGCCGCGCTGCCGGAAAAAGCCAAGGCGGCCTTGAGTTTCAATCTCGGCCCGCTGGCCTTGCAGTACATCCTGGAAAACGGCGGCAGCGGCTATTTCCGTACCCGCGTGGTCAATAGCTACCTGGAAAGCGGCTTGCTGGAGCAAGTGCCCAAAGCCCCGGAGTTCAGCTATCCGACCTACCTGGTTTACTCCCGAGACCGCGACTCGGCGACCCTGCAACAGGCGTTCGACCTGCTGCGTGAAGTGATCAAGACCGATGACGACTGGTCCCAGCGCTGGAACCCGTTGACCTGACGCTAAACAGACGCCCTGCACCGGAGCATGGCATTTGTGTCCTCAAGTTCAGCCCGCCTGTGCGGCGGGATCGACTAATCTGCTGGTTATAACGATAACCACAGGTGACCTCAGTGAGGCAGACCACCGAAGCGTTCCGCGCGCGCTACCGTGCCGACATTCATCCGCTCTACAACCCTTGGTTGCACGGCGCCTTTGTGTTGCTGTTCGGGTTGCTGGCCATCGGCGGATTCTGGCGCACGGTGCATCAGGTGCAACCGCTGGAATGGATGGCGGTGCCGCTGACCCTGTTGTTTTTCAACTTCGGCGTGTACGTCGTGCATCGGCATCTGGGGCATCATAAAAAGCGCCTGGCGCGGATGTTCTATGACCGTCACACCGGTGACCATCACAGCTTTTTCACCCCCGGCCACATGACCTACGACAGCGCCCGCGACTGGCGGGTGATTCTGTTTCCGGCCTGGCTGATCGTGTTGCACACCCTCGTCATCACGGGGCCTGCCTGGTGGTTGCTGGCTCAGCTCAATAGCAACGTCGCGGGGCTGTTTGGCGGCTGCATGGTGCTCGGTTACCTGACCTACGAGGTGTTCCATGCCTGCGAACATCTACCGCCCGGCAACCCGGTGACGCGTTTGCCGTGGATCCGCCAGATGCGCCGTCTGCATGAGCTACATCACCGTCGTGAGCTGATGCAGGAGCGCAATTTCAATATCGTGTTGCCCCTGATGGACTACCTGTTCGGCACCCTCTACTGGGAACCGGAGCAAGCGCCCCCGCACCTGACGAGCACGTCCATGACCCGTATGCAGCATGTGATCGACATCGCTGGAAACCCAGTGGCTGTGCTCGCCTACGCCAGCACCGCGACCCATTGGCCGCAGTGGCATCTGTCCTCCCTCAAGGTCGACGGTCAGAGCGGTCCTTTGTATGCCGGAGCGCGGTTCGAGGAAGATATTCGGGCCGGCGGGCGTGAGGGGCATTTGAGCTGGGAGGTCGACGAATACCTGCCCGGTCGCCGCTGGAGCGCTCGGGCCCGGGGCGATCATGGTCTGTCGTTGGTGGTGACTTACGAGTGCGAGGCTGCGGGCGATGGCACGCGGTTTGTCCGGACCCTGGAGTATGGCTTCAGCAGCCCGGCCATGCGCATCGCCAATCGACTGTTGTTCAAGCGGCGCATCGAACATGAATCGGCGGAGTCGATGCTGGCGTTACAAGAAATGGCGCAAAAACATCTGGCCCCGGCAGGAATCGGCGCATGAAAAGAGTCCTCAAGTTTCGGCATGTATTGTTGCTGCTGATCATTGTGATTGGCGCCTTGCTGTTGTTATTGCCGACCAAGGTTCAACCGGTGGCCTGGACACCGCCACTGGCGCCCTCCCTCGTCGAGGGTATCTACGCCGATAATCAACGACTCAAAGGCGTGGAACGTGTCGGCCCCGCTGACATCGACGGCCCGGAGGCGTTGCTGCTGGAGGAAAACGTCCTCATCACCGGTTTGCATGACGGGCGGTTGATTCGCACCAGCCTCGACGGCAAAACCACCCAGGTGCTGGCCGATACCGGCGGCAGGCCGTTGGGCCTGGCGCGGCATCCCAATGGTTTGCTGGTAGTCGCCGACGGCATCAAGGGTTTGCTGTCGCTCGACGCTCAGGGCCGGTTGATTGCATTGACCACCACGGCCAACAACGTGCCCTTCGGCTTTACCGATGACGTGGCCATCGACAAGTCCGGGCATTACGCCTATTTCAGCGATGCTTCCAGCCGTTGGGGTTATGGCAAGGATGGCGAGGCGATCATCGAGCACGGCGGCGATGGCCGTTTGCTGCGTTATGACTTCCAGACCGGCAAGACGGCGGTCCTGCTGGACAAACTGGAATTCGCCAACGGCGTGACCCTGGGGCCTGACGACGCGTTTGTACTGGTCAATGAAACCGGCGCCTATCGCATCAGCCGCTATTGGCTGACCGGGCCGAAAGCCGGCACCCACGACCTGTTCATCGACAATTTGCCGGGGCTGCCGGACAACCTGGCATTCAATGGCCGCGACCGCTTCTGGGTGGCGCTGTATGCGCCGCGCAATGCACTGCTCGACACCACGGCCCCCTACCCCCTGGTACGCAAGATGATCGCACGTGCCCTGACCGTGCTGCCCAAACCGGTGGAGAAACGCGCCTTTGCCCTCGGCCTGGATCTTGACGGTAAAGTGATTGCCAATCTGCAGGACGCCAGCAGCGGCAACTACTCACCCATCACTACCGTGCGCGAGTATGGGGATTGGCTGTATCTGGGTTCGCTGAAAGCGCGGCACATGGCGCGATTGCCGTTGAGTACGGCATTGCAGCTATAACGGTGATCACATTGTGGGAGCGGGCTTGCTCGCGAAAGCGGTGTGTCAGGCAACATCAATGTTGACTGTGCCATCGCCTTCGCGAGCAAGCCCGCTCCCACATTGGATTGTGGTTGCCCGGGCGATTTGCAATCACTCCGGATCCTTGTCGTCATCGCGCACTGTTATCGGTCTCTTCGCGCACTCGCTTCGGGTCGATATCAGTGACGTCATCCTGCTTCAGGGGCGTTACGTCCTCATCGTCCGGCAATTCATCAATGCCCGGTTCATCCTCGGGGTTGACGGTGGTGCGCCCCGGGCTCAAGGGTTCGGGATGGGTCGGGATCGGGTCGTAGCCACCCTGTTCTTCGCTGGGGTACTTTTCTTTATGGGGAAAGGCTGGGTGGGGCATGGGGCACCTCGCATGGAGCCGTTACGTCAGACTCTGATCATTCGAGGTGCCGGTATTGATCCCCGTTCCAATTTTTCAGTCACCGGTCATCGGTGATGCTGCATAGCGTCTCAGGACGGCGTCTTAAGTCGCTCAACGATCTTCTTCTTGACCTGCACACGCTTCTCCTTGAGCTTCTTCAGTGCTTCATCGCTGGGCGCATCCGATTGTGCGGACTCGGCCTTCAACACCTCTGCGTCCGTCTGGGAGTACTTGTTGAGCAGTGAATCCAGTAACGGATCCTTGGTGCGTTTTTGCTGGATCTCTTCCTTCGTGCAGCGCAAGTCCTGATAAAGGTCATGGGTCACCGGCATGGAACACCTCCGTTTGTTAATCGGTGGCAAACGTGATCGATGGCGTTCGCCAATTATCAGAATGGCCTCGCTTACCCGGTTCTGTCGACCGTCTATCAGACCAGCGGTGCCCGTTCGTCGTCCTGTCGCAAACGCGATAAAACCTTTGCCCAAGCGCCCGCCTCCATTGAATAACGATCATCTGGATCGCCCGTAAAAACCTGAGTGGAGAATGATCAATGGACGGATTCACCCTGCGCCACCTCGCCTTGGCCGTAGCCTTGAGCACCGGTATGGGCACGGCTTTTGCCGCCACCTCCAACGACTTTGTCGATGACGCAGCCGCAGGTGGCATTGCGGAAGTCGAGACCAGCAAACTGGCCCTGGAAAAAAGCTCATCGGCCGACATCAAGGCGTTCGCCAAGATGATGATCACCGATCATTCCAAGGCCAACGAAGAACTGGCGGCATTGGCGAAAAAACATGACATTGAAGTGCCGGACTCGACGACGCTGGTCAAACAGGCCAAGGAGAAAATTCTTGATCTGCGCGATGAATCCTTCGACGCGGCTTATGCCAACAATCAAGTGAAGGCCCACGAAGAAACCATTGAGCGGTTCAAGAAAGAAGCCAATACGGTGACAGACGATAGAGTCAAGGGCGCCACCGAGCTCAAGGCGTTCGCGCAAAAAATGTTGCCGGCGCTGGAAAAGCACCTGGAGATGGCGAAAAAACTCCAGGCGGCTCATCCCGATAAATAAGCCCACGCCTTGATACCGGTCAGGGCGCGGAACTCTGGGGGAGCGAGCAGGCTCGCTCCCCCATGGATTGTGTCCCTCGCCACAATAGAATCAGCCACCCAGCACGCTGCGGATCATGCGCAATAGGGCTTCAGGACCATAAGGCTTGCTCAGCAGATAAGTATCGGAACTGAGTTGGTGATTGCGCGAAATGATGTCGCGGGTATGGCCGGAGGTGAACAGCACGGCCACCGGAGGATTCTGCACCTTGGCCCAGGCAGCCAGGTCCGAGCTTTTGATCAAGCCGGGCATGACCACGTCGGTGAAAATCAGGTCCACTGTCGCGCCGTCCAGCAACATCTGCATCGCCAGGTCACCGTTGGCCGCAGTCAGGACCTGATAGCCCTCTTCGCGCAATAAGTCCACCGCCGAGCCGCGCACCGCTTCGTTGTCCTCGACCACCAGAATGGTTTCATGTCCGCCCCGGTGCTGCGGATCATGGCGCGTTGTTTCACCGGGCAACGGGCGCAAGCTGCGAGGGAAATACAGCTGCACCCGAGTGCCTTGCCCGATGACGCTGGAAATCTCGATATGCCCGCCGCTCTGTTTGACGAAACCGAACACCATGCTCAAACCCAGGCCGGTGCCTTGGCCATCAGCCTTGGTGGTGAAAAACGGCTCGAAGGCCTGTGCGAGCACTTGCGGCGACATACCGACACCCGAGTCAGCCACCGTTACGCAAACATAGTCGCCGGCGACGATACCCTTTCCTGCGCAAAACTTGCGGTCGAGGACGGCGTTCTCGGCGCTCAGGGCAATGGTCCCCTCGCCGTTCATCGCATCTCGGGCGTTGATCGCAAGGTTGAGAATGGCGTTTTCCAGTTGATTGCGATCCACGTACAGATGCCATGGATCGTCAGGCGTCGTCACGTCGATCTGAAAGATTTCCCCCAGCGCCCGCTGCAGCAATTCTCCCAGGCCTTCGAAAATCTGCCGTGGATCGCACACTTCCGGCGACAAGGGCTGACGACGGGCAAAGGCGAGCAGCTGCGAAGACAGTTTGGCCCCGCGCTCGACTGCGGCAATCGACGCGCTGACCCGGCGTTGCACGTTGGCGTTATCCGGCTCGTGACGCGCCAGCAAGTGCAGGTTGCCGGCGATCACCTGCAACAGGTTATTGAAGTCATGGGCCACGCCACCGGTGAGACCACCAATGGCTTCAAGCTTCTGTGATTGACGCAATTGCTCTTCTGCGGCTAGCCGCGCTTCGACTTCATCAGCGACTCGCTGCTCCAGGTTGCGGGTGAACTTGAGCAAGGACTCTTCGGCAATCTTGCGTTCATGGATGTCGATCAACACCCCGGGAAAGCGGAACGGTTCACCTTGCCTGTTGAACTCGCAACAGCCGCTGGCGAGCACCCACAAGTAACTGCCATCGGGACGCAGAACCCGATATTCGGCGTTATAGGGCATGCCGGTTTCCACCGATTGGTTGATCCGCTCCTGAACCCAACTGCGGTCGTCGGGATGAATCTGCATTTGAGCGATGATCGGTGACAGGTTGGCCAGGTCCTGATCGGGCGGGTAGGAAAACGTGCGGGCGAATCGTTCGTCGGCAGACAACACATCAGCCTTGATGTCCCAGACGAACGAGCCGAGCAAAGCCCCGGCATTGAGGGCCAGGCGAACCCTTTCATTGTCGGCGCGATAGGCGTTTTCGGCTTCCTGGCGTCGGCGTTCGGAAATCACATGGTCAGTGGTTTCAACCACCATCGCCATGACCCCGGCCGGGGCCCCTTCATCATTGGCGACCGGGCTGTAGTAAAGGTCCATCCAGACGTCTTCGGGCATGCCATCGCGCAGCAGCACCAGTGCTTTGTTGTGATAGGACAAAGTGCCACCCGCAAGGCAGGTGTCCACCACATGCCGATTGAATTCGGCGACCTCCGGCCAGCCCAGCTCCACCGGGGAACCCAGCAGGTAAGGATGACGCCCACCGGCAAATCTCGAATAGGCATCGTTATAGATCATGTAACCGGGTCGGCCCCACAGCATCACCATCGGCAGCGGTGAAGCGAGCAATAACCGCACCGCGCTGCACAGACTCCCGGGCCAGGTCTCGATGCGCCCGAGTTCGGTCTGGCTCCAGTCGAAGGCGCGAATGCGTTCGGCCATTTCGCCGCTCCAGCCGGTACATCCGTGGCTATTGTCTAGAAACTGCATCGACTGGCCTATGTCCTGTGAATGACATGTCTTCAGGCAGTGCAACGGCATCAGGAGACGGTGCGTGCCCGTTTGTTTCGAGCACCGCCGACGCCAATGGTTTCATAGAGGTATAGCTGATTCTCGACTGGCCCCTGTGACAAGCTGCTCCTGCCCAGGTGACCTATCCACCACCAAGGCTCAACGGAAATCCCGGCTGCGCACATGGATACCGTCGAGCAACGAACTCAGGTCGCTCAAGCGTCCGGCAATCAGATGCCGCACCTCGCCCACCTTTTCCCAGCGCCCGTCGACCTTGAGCAATTGCGAGCCGACCAATACCTGCCGTTGCCGTTCGGCCAGGTCGCGCCAGACCACCACGTTGACGTTGCCAAATTCGTCTTCAAGGGTCACGAAGGTCACACCACTGGCGGTCCCCGGGCGCTGCCGACCGGTGACCAACCCGGCAACGCTGACCGGGCGTCCATGCTCGACCATCAGCAATTCCCTGGAGCTGCGACAGCGCCGGGCCTTGAGTTCCCCCCGCAGCAACGCCAGCGGATGCGGGCCGAGGGTGGTGCCGACACTGGCGTAATCGGCTTGCAGGTCCTCGCCCACGGTGGGTTTGGGCAGATCCACCACCGGCTCTTCCTGGCTTGGCAAACCGGCAAACAGACCGAGTTGCTTCTGTACCCCCGCCACTTCCCAGCGCGCCCGATGCCGGTCACCGGCCAGTCCACGCAGTGCACCGGCATCGGCCAGTTGTTCCTGGGCGCGAGCATCGAGTCGTGCCCGTTCGCCAAGGTCGGCGATGTCGGCAAACGCCCCCTTCGCCCTTGCCCTCTCGATGCGCCGGGCATCGTCTTCGCGAAAGCCCTTGATCATCCGCAGCCCCATGCGAATGGCCGGCTGTGCGCCGGTGATCGGTTCCAGGCTGCAATCCCAATCACTGGCCCGCACGTCCACGGGGCGAATCTGCAAATGATGGCGGCGGGCGTCCTGGAGAATCTGGTCCGGGCTGTAGAACCCCATCGGCCAGCTGTTGATCAGCGCACAGGCGAAAGCCGCCGGCTCGTGGCATTTCAACCAGCAACTGGCGTAGGTCAGCAAGGCGAAACTGGCGGCGTGGGATTCGGGAAAACCGTAATCGCCGAAGCCTTTGATCTGCTCGAAGATCTGCGCGGCGAACTCCGCCGTGTAGCCGTTTTTCTTCATGCCGTCCGCCAGGCGTTCCTTGTGCGGTTCCAGTCCGCCGTGGCGTTTCCACGCGGCCATGGAGCGACGTAATTGATCGGCCTCGCCGGGACTGTAGTCAGCGGCGACAATCGCGATCTGCATCACCTGTTCCTGGAACAGCGGCACGCCTAGCGTACGCTTGAGCACCGCTTCAAGTTCTTTCGACGGGTATTTCACCTCTTCTTCGCCCTTACGCCGTCGCAGGTAGGGATGCACCATCCCGCCCTGAATCGGTCCCGGACGAACGATCGCCACCTCGATCACCAGATCGTAGAAGTTCTTGGGCTTGAGCCTGGGCAACATCGACATCTGTGCCCGGGACTCGATCTGGAACACCCCGATGGTGTCCGCATGGCCGATCATCTCGTAGGTTTGCGGGTCTTCGGCCGGCACCGTCGCCAGGCTCAGGTCGCGGCCCCGGTGCCGACGCAGCAGATCGAAACAACGGCGAATCGCGCTGAGCATGCCCAGCGCCAGAATATCGACCTTGAGCAGCCCGACCGCATCCAGATCGTCCTTGTCCCACTGGATGATGGTGCGCTCGGCCATGGCGGCGTTTTCCACCGGCACCAGGCTGTCCAGAGGCTGCTCGGAAATCACGAAACCACCGGGGTGCTGGGACAGGTGCCGGGGAAAACCGATCAGTTGCCGGGTCAGGCTCAGCACCCGGCGCAACACCGGGCTGTCGGGATCGAAACCGCCTTCACGCAGGCGCTCGACGGGCGGCGCCTGATCACTCCAGCGCCCGCAACAATCGGCCAGGGCGTTGACTTGATCCGGTGGTAAACCCAGTGCCTTGGCCACGTCACGGACTGCGCCGGCACCGTGGTAAGTGCTGACCACCGCGGTCAGCGCCGCACGGCTCCGGCCATAACGCTGGAAGACATACTGCAGGACTTCTTCGCGTCGCTCGTGCTCGAAATCCACGTCGATGTCCGGCGGTTCGTTGCGCTCTTTGGAGAGAAACCGCTCGAACAGCAGCGTGCTGCGATCCGGGTCGATCTCGGTGATCCCCAGCACGAAGCACACCGCCGAGTTGGCGGCAGAACCGCGGCCCTGACAAAGGATGTGTTGCTGGCGGGCGAAATTCACAATGTCGTGAACCGTCAGGAAGTAGCTTTCGTACCCCAGCTCGGCAATCAGCTCCAGTTCCTTGTCGATCTGCGTCAACACCTCGGCCTTGGGGCTTTTTTCCCAGCGCCACCGAATGCCTTTTTCAGCCAATGCCCGCAACCAGGACGTGGCCGTATGACCGTCGGGCACCAGCTCCCGGGGATATTGATAGCGCAACTGACTGAGGTCGAAGGTACAGCGCCGGGCGATGTTCAGGGTCTCGTCGAGCAATGCCTGCGGGTAGAGATCGCGCAAGTCGTCGAGGCTGCGCAAATGCCGTTCGCCGTTGGGATGCAGGCGCAACCCGGCCTCGGCCACCGGCAGGTGATGACGAATCGCGGTCATGGTGTCCTGCAAGGCGCGCCGGCCACGGGCGTGCATGTGCACATCGCCGCTGGCCACTGCCGGGATTCGCAGTTCCCGCGCCAGGGTCAGCAGTGCCGCCAGTCGCCGGGGGTCATCCTGCCCGCGATGTAACTGCACGCTCAGCCACAGGCGCTCGGCGAAGCTCTGCTTCAGCCAATGGCCCTGCGCAAAATCATCGACGGCGTCCGGCGCCCACAACGCCAACAGCCCCGGCAACGGCTCGCTGAAATCCTCCCGCAGCACCTGATACTGGCCTTTCTGCGTGCGGCGTCTGGCCCGGGTGATCAGTCGGCACAGGGCTTGATAACCCTCGAGGTTTTCCACCAGCAGCACCAGTTTCGGGCCATTTTCGATACGTATTTCGCTGCCGATGATCAGCGGCAACTCCACGGTCTTGGCCGCCTGCCAGGCACGGACGATCCCCGCCAGCGTGCATTCGTCGGTGATCGCCAGCGCCTGATAGCCCTGCTTTTTCGCCCGTTGAAAAAGCTCAAGCGCACTGGAGGCACCGCGCTGGAAACTGAAGTTCGACAGGCAGTGCAGCTCGGCATAGTCGACGCTCATGCGAACCAGCCTTGCAGCCACAACGGACCGTCTTCGCCCACCGCCCGATAGGCCCAGCCCTGCTGACCGGAACGGGTTTCGATCAGGTAGTAATCGCGGCGCACGTCGTCGCCGTCCCACCAGCCGGACTCGATGCGCTCCGGCCCCATGAGGATGCGCGTCGAGCTTTCGTGTACCGCCTGCGGTTCAGTCAGCAACCAGCCCGGACGTTGTACCGCAGGCAGTGCCCCACAGGCCTGGCTGGTGACACTGGCCTGCCACGCGCATTCCGGCCGGTGATCAGCCTGGAAGCGCAAGCCCTGCACCGCGTCATCCCCCAGCCGTGCGCGCAAGCGTTCACGCAGTTGCTCCCAGGGCAAGGACTGCTGCGGACGGTCGTCGAACAGCTCCTGACGCTGGGGCACGAAGGCCGGCAGATCTTCGGCGCGTAGACGAAAACCGCGCACCGGGGCTTCGACCTGAACCTGTTCCAGCCGCCCCCGGGCCAGTTCGAACAGCATCGCCGGATCGCGCTCGGCGCTGAGCAGGCCGACCTTGATCACGGTGTCCGGCAAGCCGGCATGTTCCAGATGCAGGTCGAAACGTTGCACACCGCTGTCCCGGCCGCAGAGAAACGCCGACAGATCGCCGGTCAATCGTCTTAAAGGAAACAACAACGCCTGATGGGATTGCACATCGAAGTTGAGCTCGATGCGCACATCGAAACGGTCCGGCGGCAGGTAAAACGCCAGCGCCAGCCGTCGCTCACCGAACAGGCTGTCCAGATGCTTGAGCACCTGGGCCTCGAAACGCCGGGCCAGGCTATGCCGGGGCAACGCCTGCACCTGACTCAAGGTGCGCAGCCCCATGCGCGATAACGCCGTGGCAACGCTGGGCTCCAGGGCGATCCGGTCGACGGGCAACTGCCCGAGATAATGCTGCAAGGCGTCATTGTCCGGCACCACCAGGCCGTCATAAACGTTGGCCAGCACCCGCGCCGCCACCGGGTTGGGCGCGGCGACAATCCGGTGACGAAACCCCAGCTCAGCGAGCTCGGTGCGCAGCCTTGCCTCAAACTGCGGCCAGGGCCCGAACAAGCCCAGGCTGGATTCGATTTCAAACACCACGGCGCGCGGGTAATGCACGCTGACCTGGGAGCTGAACCGATAGGCCCAGGCGGCCAGGAACTGCTGCCAGTGTTCGATTTCGGCGGCATCGTATTCAGCGGTGACGAACCCCTTGCTCAGGGCCTGGGCGGCGGTCATCGACTGACCGGGCCGCAAGCCCAGCGCCCGCGCCGAACCGTTGACCGCCTGCAGCACCCGCCGCTGGGCCGGGCCGGTCAGCAGTGCCAGCGGCTCATCGGGGTCGGGACGCTGACGCAGTACCGCGTCCAGCGCCAATTGCGGGAAGAGAATGCACACCCAGCGCATGGCAACCTCAATGCCCGATGGTAAAGGCAATCGGCGCCGAACGGGCCAGCCCGCCCCGGCACTTGAGCACCCGCAACTGCGCAGGTTTGGCGTCGATGGCGATGCGCAGGGCCGCTGGTGACGGGTTGATGGCTTCACTGAGCGAGCGATAGGCGAACGCCAGGGTCTGCCCGGTTTCCGCCGCCACCTGCAAACGGCGCAACGCCCGGTCATCGGCCTTGTGCGGCCAGCACAACACCGCCCCGCAACTGCCCGAACGCAGGCATTGCTCCGCCGCCCACAGCGCATCGCGTTCGCTGGCCTGGATGATCGACAGTTGCCGCAGATCGACCCCGGCGTTCTGCCAGGCCTGGGGATACGGCACGTAGGGCGGCGCCACCAGCACGATGCGCTCGCCCGCCGCCGACAACCGCGCCAGCGTTGGCCACACCAGTTGCAACTCACCCACGCCCTGCCCCGCCAGGAGAATTTCGCTCAACGCCGCTTCCGGCCAGCCACCGCTCGGCAAGGCCGCATCCAGCGCCGCATGCCCCGTGGGTTGCGGGCTGACGGTCGGTGGCGCAGGCCGGCCCTTCCAGACCTGGCCGCCATTGAACAGCGTATCCAGCGCAACGACGGCGCCCATCACCCTTGCCTCACCAAGCCGCAGAACACCCCTTCGATGGCCAGGTCCTGATCGGCTCGAACAATGATCGGCTGGTAAGCCGGATTGCGCGGTAACAGGCGAACAGAATCGCCGACCCGCTCGAAACGCTTGATGGTGACTTCGCCGTCAAGCCGCGCCACCACGATCTGGCCGTTGACCGCCTCGGGATTGCGCCGCACGCCCACCAGATCGCCATCGAGAATGCCGTCCTCGATCATCGAATCACCCTGGACCCGCAGCAGGTAATCCGGCACCCGCGAGAAGATCGACGGATCGAGCAGCAAGCGGCTGTGGACCTCGGCATCGGCACCGATCGGTGCGCCGGCCGCCACTCGACCGAGTACCGGAACGTCCAGCAGCTCGGGCCGTGGCGGCTGGTTCAATAAGCGGATGCCGCGTGCCTGATGCGGATTGACCTCGATGAAACCGGCTTCGGTCAGCGCCAGCACGTGCTTGCGCGCCACGCTACGGGAGGCGAAGCCAAAGGCCTCGCTGATCTCAGCGAGGCTCGGGGGCTGACCGTGTTCGGCGATGCGATCGCGGATGAAGGTCAGGATGGCGGTACGGCGGGGAGTTAAAGTCGTCATGGAGTACATTTGTACTCTTTCGGCTTTTTCCTGGCAAGGACCGGCAGTCAGCTCAGCCCGCGAGAGGCCAGAAACCCGGCGATGTAATCGATAAAAGCCACGACTTTGGCGGTCGCTCGCCGATGGCTCGGGTACACCGCCAGAATGTGCGGGCCAAAGCTGTCGGGATCGATGTCGTAGTCCGCCATCACCCGCACCAGTCGACCGTCGGCCAGATACGGCGCAGCGCTCCATAGCGGCGTGTGCAACAACCCGCGTCCGGCCAGCGCATTGGCCAGCAGCAAGTCGTAATTGTCGCTGCGCAGCCGTGGCGCCTGGGGTTGCGGCAGGCTCAAGCGCTGCCCATCGCGCTCGGCCCACCAGAATTCGCGGCTGAGCAAGGGATGGCGATACAGCAACCACTCGTGTTCATCGAGGGTTTGCGGGGTGACCGGCAACGCCTTGCGCGCCAGATAGGCCGAGCTGCCACACAACGCCAGACGATTGCTGCCAACGACGCGGGCGATCAGCCCCGGCAGGTCGTCATGGCCTTCGCGCAGGGCCAGGTCGTAGCCGCTTTCCAGCAGATTGACGAACTCATCGCACAGGTCCACTTGCAGATTGATCTGCGGATACTGTTCCAGAAAACCGCCACACACCTGATCGAGAAAGGCTTGCCCATAGGCCAATGGCGCGGTGATTTTCAGATTGCCGCGCAGGCCATGCTGCAACTGCTCGATTTCCTCACCGGCCTCGTCCAGCCGCTGCAACACCTGACGCGCGGTTTCCAGGTAGAGCCGCCCCACTTCCGTCAGCAGAATCCGCCGGGTGCTGCGCTCGAACAGCCGGGCGCCGAGTTCGGCCTCCAGGTGATTGACCGCTTTGGTCAGGGCAGACGGGGTCTTGCCCAGTTGCTCGGCGGCGCGGCTGAAACTGCCCAGTTGCGCCGTGACCACGAACATTTTCAACGCACCCAGCTTGTCCATTCTTTTTCCATTCCGGCAAAAACGTTTTTCGTGAGTGAGGCGTTCTGCTAAGCGTGAGCAGCCACTAATCTGGGCCATCAGACGCAATAACAAGGAAACTTTCAATGAAAAGATTCATCCCGAATCTATTGATGGCCGCTGTGGCTTTTGCCTCGATGGAAGCCATGGCAGCGACCGATCTGGTGCTGCTCAACGGCAAGATATTCACCGCCGACCGCAACCAGCCCAAAGTGCAGGCCTTGGCGGTGCAGGACGGCAAAGTGCTGCAAGTTGGCAGCGATGCACAGATAAAAGCCTTGATTGAATCGCAAACGAAAGTGATCGACCTCGGCGGCAAAACATTGATGCCCGGCCTGATCGACAGCCATTCCCACGCGATTTTCGGCGGTCTGGAAATGGCCTCGGCCAATATGGAAGATGAGGTGGTCGGCCTCGATGAGCTGGAAAAACGCCTGCGCGGATGGCGTGATGACGGCAAGGCGAAACACGGCGATGTGCTGAGCGTGGCCGGCATGAGTTCGGCGTATTGGGCCCAGGCCGAGGCCCTCGGCAAGAAATTCAACAGCGGCGAATGGGCCAAGGTGCCCGTGGTATTCACCGGCAGCGACCACCACACCGCCTGGGCCAACAACGTCATGCTCGAACGCGCGGGCATCGACGCCGCCCTGCTGCAAAACCTGCCGGCCGCCGAACTCGACACCATAGGCAAGCTTGCCGACGGTCGCCCCAACGGTTTTCTGGTGGACGCCGGTTGGGATCGAGTTGCGTTAAAAATGCCCGCGCCCAGTGCCGCCGACATGCTGCGCGCCGCGCAAACCGCCGTGCGCTACAACAACAGCCTGGGCATTACGGCCTGGATGGACCCCGCTGCCAACGCCGCCCCCGGCGAGCCGGTGTTTGCCCTTAAACCCACAGAGAAAACCGTCGGCGTACTGCCGGTGTACAAAGCGCTGTCGCAAAGCGGTGGCATGACCGCCCACGTCGCGGCCCTGCTGGTGGCCAATCCGAAAAGCGTACCGGCCGATCTCGACACGCTGGACAAGGTCCGCCAGCAATTCCAGGGCATCCCCAACCTGACTCTGCCCGGTATCAAGATTTTTGCCGACGGCGTGATCGAATACCCGGCCCAGAGCGCGGCGATGATCGATCCTTACACCAACTCGCAAAAACAGGGCGAGTTGCTGATCGATCCCAAGCACTTCGGCGAACTGGTCAGTGCCATCGATCAACGCGGCTGGCGGGTGCATATCCACGCCATCGGCGACCGCGCGGTACGCGAATCCCTGAACGGCATCGCTCAGGCGCGTAAGGATCGCCAGAGCGGCGTGACTCACTCGATCACCCATTTGCAAATGGTCAACCCGAAAGAGTTTGCGCGGTTCAAACCGCTCAACGTCATCGCCTCCATGCAGTTGCTCTGGGCCTCCGCCGACGATTACACCCTGGACATGATCAAGCCTTACGTCAGCGCCCTCGCCTTCCGCTATCAGTACCCGGCGCACTCGCTGCTCAAACAGGGCGCGACGATCGCCGGAGCCAGCGACTGGCCGGTGTCTTCGCCCAATCCATGGAACGCCATGGCCCAGGCAATCACCCGAAACGGCCCGTTGGGTGTGTTGAACGCCGACGAACGCATCGACCGGGAAACGATGTTCTACGCCTACACCCTCAACGCCGCCCGCACTATCGGTCTAGAGAAGCAAATCGGCTCGTTGAGCCCCGGCAAGCAAGCCGATTTCATCGTGCTGGACCGCGACGTGTTCAGCGTCGATGAGAAAGCCCTGCACGACACCCAAGTGCTGCAAACCTGGTTCGCCGGTCGCGAAGTCTACGCCCCGACACTCTGAGAAAAATCGCCTGTACACGCTGCCCAACTCCGCGTTCATCGCTGGGGTCTGGAGCAGCTTTGTCTCAAATCTGCCCATAACAATCACAACCAAGGCACTGCACCATGAAAGCGCTCACCCTATTCGCCCTCGCATCCTTCAGCCTGTTGCCCTTGAGCAGCCGGGCCCTGCCCTTGAATGACGACTTCGCCGTGCTGGTCGACCTGACCCTGGCCAGCGACTATCGCACTCGCGGTATTTCGCAAACCCAGAACGACCCCGCCGCGCAAGCCGGTGTGACCCTGGCCCACAGCAGCGGCCTGTACCTGGGCGCCTGGAGTTCGAACGTCGATTTCGGCGGTGGCCTGAAAACCCGTCAGGAAGTCGACTACTACGGTGGCTGGCTGTGGCAGGCGACCGACGCCATCAGCCTGGATGTCGGCTATCTCAAATACGCGTATCCAAAAGAGAGCCAGTTCAATCAAAGCGAGGTCTACGGGATTCTCGACGTCTATGGCGTGAAACTCGCGGCCTATTACTCCGCCGATGCATCGGGCATCGACAGCAAACAGAGCACGTTGTACCGCTACGTTGGCTACGAAACCGAATTGCCCTATGGGCTGGGGCTGAAACTGCGCTACGGCGAAATGGACTTCAAAGACCCGCGCCTGTATTCGGCCTCGGGGCATGGCGAGGAGGCTTACCACGAGTGGGAGGCGAAGCTGACCCGCGAAGTGGCCGGGGTGCTGCTGGGGTTGAGTTACATCGATACCGATTTGTCGAAAAGCCAATGCATCAGCAACTGGGGGTTCGACGATGTGTGCAGCGCGACCCTGGTGGCGAGTGTCAGCAAATCGTTCTGACTGCCGCACACGCTCTACGCAGGCCGGGATCTTTTGGCGACGTCAAGGTGACCTGGAGCAAGATCAAAAGATCGCGGGCTTCGCCTGAGTCTTGTAGGTGCTGGCGAAGCCTGCGATCTTTTTCTGGTTTCGCTATTTAGCCGACACGCAATGCGCGCAGATCGAGGCGACCGTCCTTGAGCGGCGGGCACCAGTAGTAGCCGCCAGTGATCGGCCGACTGATACGGTACAAACCGTCGGTGATGCCGTCTTCCAGACCGCTCATGCGCCGCAGTTGCGCTTCGAACGCATCGAGGGAAAAACCGAAAGCCAGGAACATCAGGCCAGCGCGATCGCCTTCAATCCACGGCATCGAGCGACGGACCACGAAGGCTTCGGGGGTGAAGCTTTCCTGGGCGGTGCGTTTGACGTGGGCGGAGATCGGCGCGTCGTCGAGTTCTTCGTTGTCGCTCAGGCGCCGGCCCATGATGTTGTCCTTCTCGTGGGACGGCATCGCGTGAAAGCCTTTCAGGTCATGCTGCCATTGCTGGATCGCCGCGAAGCTGCCACCGACCAGCCCCTCAGCACCCTCGCCCAGCAGCGCGGCGGCTACAGCGGCTTCATCGTGAGGGTTTTCGGTGCCGTCTTCGTAACCAGTCAGGTCATTGCCGGTCATGTGGCGGAAGGTTTCGTTCATCTGCACCAGACGCAGGGCCGGTGCCAGCGCGGCTTCGATGGCGTGGCTGCGATTGAGCAATTCGCCACGGTCAATACCGTGCAGCCAGCACCAGAGCGCGTGTTGGGTCGACGGGTTGTCGACGCCGACACCAACCAGCGCAGGAAAGGCGCGCAAGCCGTCGATCTGCGCGTGCAGCGCCTTGACCAGGGACTCGCCGAAACCGACCACCGCCGATTTTCCGTCCACCAGGCGCGTCAGGTTATCCAGCGCTGTCGGCAGTGCCTCGGCGGATTCGAGGGCGAAGAACATATGACGAGCTTGAGGCGGAACTGGGGTGGCGAGGATGCCCGGCTGGTAGTAACTCATATGAACTCCTTTAGAAAGAGCGTGAAGTTTAACCGGGGGATCATTACTTGTGTGTTCTCAAGGGCAAAAGTTCGGCTTTCATGAGCGGATGAGCCGACAGATTCGCGATCCACAACGCCGAGCCCAAAAAACCCTAAGATGAGTCATGACAAGCCAGGCCGAGGTCTGCTAAAACGTTTCATCAGTGCATCACCCAATCCAGACGGGGTAGCGACATGACCACAGCACCGATCCTAGGCAACCTGTTTCCCACCGCCGACAGCATCCCGGAAAAGTACCGCCTCAACGGCCAGACCGAACAGCGTGAATATCTGGTCGACGGCGAACTGGAGACCTGGTCCGGGCCCCTCGCCCAAGTCCGCAGCCCGGTGTACCTGAGCAGCGCCAATGGCGACGAACAAGTGATCCTCGGCAGCACGCCGCTGCTCGATGCCGACACCGCACTGACCGCACTCGACGCCGCTGTCCGCGCCTATGACCGGGGCCAGGGTCTGTGGCCGACCATGCGCGTGGCCGAGCGTATCCAGCATGTCGAGACCTTCCTCGGTCGTATGCGCGAACAGCGCGAGGCCGTGGTCAAGCTGCTGATGTGGGAGATCGGCAAGAACCTCAAGGATTCGGAGAAAGAGTTCGACCGCACTTGCGACTACATCGTCGACACCATTAATGCCCTCAAGGAACTCGACCGCCGCTCCAGTCGCTTCGAACTGGAACAGGATACCCTCGGCCAGATCCGCCGCGTTCCGCTGGGCGTGGCGTTGTGCATGGGGCCTTACAACTATCCGCTGAACGAGACCTTCACCACGCTGATTCCGGCGCTGATCATGGGCAACACCGTGGTGTTCAAGCCGGCCAAACTTGGGGTGCTGTTGATTCGCCCGCTGCTGGAAGCCTTTCGCGACAGTTTCCCGGCCGGGGTGATCAACGTGATCTATGGCAGCGGTCGAGAGACCGTCAGCGCGCTGATGGCCAGCGGTAAGATCGATATCTTTGCGTTTATCGGCACCAACAAGGCCGCCAGCGACCTGAAAAAACTCCACCCAAGGCCTCACCGCTTGCGCGCGGCCCTGGGCCTGGATGCGAAGAATCCCGGCATCGTTCTGCCGGAAGTCGATCTGGACAACGCAGTCAGCGAAGCCGTCACCGGCTCCCTGTCGTTCAACGGCCAGCGCTGCACCGCGCTGAAAATCCTTTTCGTCCACGAAGACGTGGTCGAGGCATTCATCGACAAATTCAACGCCAAACTCGCCAGCCTCAAACCCGGCATGCCGTGGGACAGCGGCGTGGCCCTGACGCCATTGCCGGAGTCGGGCAAGGTCGATTACCTGCACACCCTGGTGGCAGATGCCGTCAGCAAAGGCGCCGCCGTGGTCAACCCCAATGGTGGTGAGTCCCGGGCATCGTTTTTCTACCCCGCCGTGTTGTTCCCGGTGACACCGCAAATGCGCGTCTACCAGGAAGAACAGTTCGGCCCGGTCGTGCCGATCGTGCCTTACCGTCATCTGGACACGGTGATCGATTACGTCCTGGAGTCCGACTTCGGCCAGCAACTGAGCATCTTCGGCACCAACCCGGTGGCGGTCGGCAGGCTGGTGGATACCTTTGCCAACCAGGTCGGTCGGATCAACCTCAACGCACAGTGCCAGCGCGGCCCGGACACCTATCCATTCAACGGCCGCAAGAACTCCGCCGAGGGCACGTTGTCGGTGCATGATGCGCTGCGGGTGTTTTCGATTCGGACCCTGGTGGCGACCAAGTTCCAGGAAAGCAGTAAAGAGCTTCTCAGCGAGATCATTAGCGGCCGGAACTCGAGCTTCCTGACCACCGACTATATTTTCTGAGGACACCAACATTTTCTGAGGACACCAAACCTGAGCATCATCAAAGGCCTTCGACTGCCACCGCTGTTGCGCCGAATACTGCGTCCATTGCTGGACCCGTACCGGCGCTACCGCCACGCCAAACTGATCCATGCGGTGCGGGTTTCGTTGGGGTTGCTGGCGTCGATTCTGCTGACCACCGGCATCCATCTGCCCCACGGCGAATGGGCGTCGGTGACCATGCTGGTGGTGATCGGCGGCTTGCAGCACCACGGTAATATCGGCAAAAAAGCCGCCGAGCGAGCCATCGGCACCTTGATCGGGGCCGGTGTCGGCTTGTTGCTGGTGGCGCAACAGGCCTGGCTCGGGATGCCGTGGCTGACCTATTTCGCAATGTCGGTGGTGTGCGGATTTTTCTCGTACCACGCCATCGGCAAGGGTGGTTATACGGCGCTGCTATCGGCGATCACCGTGTTTATCGTTGCGGGGCACGGTGACAACCCAGTCACCGATGGCCTGTGGCGCGGGGTGGATATTCTGATCGGCATCGCCCTGGCACTGGCTTTCTCCTTCGCCCTGCCGCTGTATGCGGTGTACTCCTGGCGCTACAACCTGGCCGATGCGTTGCGCGACTGCGCGGCAATCTACGGCCGTATCATCAACGGCGAATCCGTCACCGCTGACGAGCACCTGAAGCTCATGAATCGCTTGAACGCAGTCATGGTGCAACTGCGCTCACTGATGCCCTCGGTGTCCAAGGAAGTGCGGGTTTCCATGACCGAACTCGATGCGATTCAGCGCAATCTGCGGATGTGCGTCAGCATCCTGGAGATCCTCGGCAATAGCCGGCCGAATGCCGATGACTCTACGGCAATGGCCCATCTGCAATCGGCATTGAAAACCGAGCACCGACAGATCCGGGTGCAACTGATCGGTATGGCTCGAGCATTGAAATCGGGCGTTTCACAACGGCTCGACCGGCCAGCCGAACCGCCATTGGACTCAACGCTCGATGCGCCGGTCTACAGCCCACTGGATGGCTATCGATTGCTGACCCGACAATTGACCGCGAACATCGGCGAGATGCGCCAGCGCCTGGCGAGGACCGCACCGCGCTGGAACATCTGAGAGGCCGTTATTGTGTAGCCACCCGCCGCAGCTTCAGGCCCCAACCCTGTTGCATCCCGGCGGCGGCCAACAGAATCGCGACAACACCGATCCATTGCAGCGGCTCCAGACGATGACCGAAGGCAAACCAGTCGACGAAAATCGCCGCAATCGGGTAGATGAATGAAAGCGCGCCGGTCAGGGCCGTCGGCAGTTTTTGAATCGCGCCGTAGAGCAGCACATACATCAAACCGGTATGCACGATGCCCAGGGTCACCAGGCTGGCCCAGGCACTGGGCGCTTGCGGCAGCGCCGAAAAATGCGCAAAGGGTGCGAGCAATAGCACGCCGGTGCAGACCTGGACCAACGCGATCAGATGCGGTGGCGTGCCGGTCAGACGCTTGATGATCAACGCGGCAATCGCGTAAAGAAAGGCAGCCCCCAACGCCAGAGCAATCCCCATCAGGTAATCACTGCCGCCCTCGCCTTGTTCGCCATGGGCGCTGACAATCGCCAGCATCCCGAGAAACGAAATGCCCAGCCAGAACAGCTTTTGCAGGGTGATCTTCTCCCCCAGAAACAGTGCCGCCAGTCCCACCAGCATGAATGGCTGGACGTTATAAACCGCCGTGCCGATCGCAATCGAGGCGCGAGAATAGGAGGCGAATAACAGCACCCAGTTACCCACAATCGCCACACCGCTCAGTACGGCCAGCAAGAACGTGGTGGACGTCAGAATGCCGGGACGCAGAAAGCCGAACGCCGCGCAGATCAGCAACAAGGTGGCGGAACCGAACACGCAGCGCCAGAACACCACGTCCAGCACCGGTTGCCCGGACACCAGCACGAACCAGCCTATGGTTCCGGAAATCAGCATGGCGGCAGTCATTTCGAATGAGCCGCGACGTAGTGTTCTGTCCATCATCAACCTCCTGTGTTTGAGCCCAAAGTATGCCAATCCATCGGGGGGCTTCTCCAGCGCAAAAAGCAGGCTAAACTCGACTTCTGCCTTTTTTATCAAGGCCTATCCAACCGATTGCCTAACAGGGGATTCGCCATGACCGACGACATAGACCAAGTGTTGATCAGCGCATTGATGGAAGACTCACGCCGTTCGCTCAAGGCTCTGGCACAGATCAGCGGCCTGTCCTCGCCCAGCGTTGCCGAGCGTTTACGTCGTCTTGAAGAACGTGGCGTGCTCAAGGGTTACACCGTCGAGATCGACCCCAGATGTTTCGGTTATCAACTCCAGGCCATCGTCCGCGTCCGCCCGCTGCCGGGCCAGTTGCAGGAAGTGGAGCGGCAGATTCAGGCGATTCCCGAATTCACCGAGTGCGACAAAGTCACCGGCGACGACTGCTTCATCGCCCGCCTGCACGTGCGCTCGATGGAACAACTGGACACCCTTCTCGACCGCCTCAACGCCCACGCCGAAACCAGCACCGCCATCGTCAAGAAGACTCCGGTCAAGCGCCGGTTACCACCGATGGCGTGAGTGCTGTTTTGTTTGTAACGTCGGCGTAGTCATTTCCGGTGCTCTCGACACCGAGGGCAGCATTGTCATTACCGAATAACCTTGAGCGCCCCGATTCTCAGGCAAAAAAAACCCGCCGAAGCGGGTTTTTTACTCAAGGCTGGCGATCAATCATCGCGGCTCATGATGCCGAACAGTTGCAGCAAGCTGATAAACAGGTTGTAGATCGATACATACAGGCTGATGGTCGCCATGATGTAGTTGCGCTCGCCGCCGTGAATGATGGCGCTGGTCTGGAACAAGATGCAGACCGAGGAGAACAACACGAAACCTGCGCTGATCGCCAGTTGCAGACCGCTGATCTGGAAGAAAAAGCTCGCCAGCGTCGCGCCCAGCAGCACGAAGAAACCGGCCGTGATGAAACCGCCGAGGAAGCTCATGTCCTTGCGGGTGATCAGCACATAAGCCGACAGGCCGCCGAACACCAGCGCGGTCATCGCGAAAGCCGAACTGACCACTTCCGCGCCGCCCTGCATGTGCAGGTAACGGTTGAGGATCGGGCCGAGCAGGAACCCCATGAAACCGGTCAACGCGAACGCAGAAACCAGGCCCCACGCCGAGTCACGGAGCTTGTTGGTGAGGAAGAAAAGGCCGTAGAAACCGATCAGCACCACGAAGACGTTCGGGTAGCCGACACGCATCTGCTGTGCAACAAACGCCATCACGCCGCTGAATGCGAGGGTGAGTGCGAGCAAGCCGTAAGTGTTGCGCAGGACGCGGCTAACCTCTAGCTGCTCAGCCTGCACGCTGTTATTAACTGCGTAATCCTGTTCGCGCATGGCGACACTCCTGTTGGGTTTGAAACGTTCAGTCGCAAAGATCATAACAGACGCTCTGTAACAAGCCATGCAGAGAGTTTGACAGTGTGTTTCATTCAGGTATTATGGCGCCCGCAACGCAAACGGAGGTGTGGCCGAGTGGTTTAAGGCAACGGTCTTGAAAACCGTCGACTGTAACAGGTCCATGAGTTCGAATCCCATCGCCTCCGCCATATTTTTACGCTAAAGCCCTGATTATTCGGGGCTTTTTCGTTTCTGTGATTTAGTAAAAAGCCACAGCCCACACTTCAGCCCACACCCTGGATGGAGTATTGCTTTTTCGACCAACGGCTAGTTTTTCGAATGGTCTTTTGTCCCTGCACTTCTGAAGCACCGATTAAGGCGCAACTCTTGAAGGAAGCGCCGAGACAGAAATACCGATTTTGACCTCCCCCAGCGAAGCCCAACAAACTACGTACAAACGAAAACGCCGCTCAAATGAGCGGCGTTTTCGCTTATGTTATGGAGCGGGAAACGAGACTCGTATCTGGCGTCCGACTCATTGAAATATAAGGGGTTTCTTTTCTTAATGAAGCAGGAAAAGACTTAACTCTGGACTAGTTTTTGGGGTATTTCAACAGCAACAAAACTAACTTTCAGCAAGGCTATAGGATTACCCTTAGCCAATGGACGAACAACCACCAAGTTTCAGGCATCAATTACGTAGCATCCCTTCGGAACGCTCAAAAAATGGATAGATGCGACGCACTTCCTGACGCAAGAGCTGGCCGACATGAGTGCGGAAATGAGCTTGAATGTGCTCAGTATCCATAGCATCCTCATGAAACTCAGATGAGGTGACGGCATCATGAGTTATTCAGTCACCCCACCAGTTTGTCTTAGTATTTTTTTCAAACCCTGTCTTCACGTATAAGGTCGTGGGGCCAGGAGGCCAATTGGTTTACTCCAAATTCCGGACAGTTAACCCTATCTTGTTTCCGGTGGCGGAGGCTGCCTTGGGCCTTCGGTGGAACACTAGCGCAGGAGATGTTGTGAATTCAGGTATCAATACAGGAACGACTCAACTTCAGGTGCGGAAACCGCCCATAAGTTGCTGCTGATGATTCGCTAGCAAATTCAAGGATTGACTGATGCTCGCAGAATCTTTCGATTGGCGTGCCAGAACATCCGTGACGTCCCGAATACTGGATAAGTTACGATTCACCTCCTCTGAAACGACGCTCTGCTCTTCCGCTGCACTGGCAATCTGAATATTCATCTCACTGATAATCTCGATACCCTGATTGATTTTTTGAAGCGCTCCCACAGCACGTTTCACCTGTGCAACACTGCTATCGGCCTGGCTGCGGCTGTTTTGCATCGACTGAACCACGCTTCGAGTGCCTGATTGAAGATGTTCGATGACGTGTTGAATCTGCCCTACCGACTCTTGGGTTCGCTTGGCTAAATGACGCACCTCGTCCGCGACTACCGCAAATCCCCTACCAGACTCACCTGCCCTAGCCGCTTCAATCGCAGCGTTCAAGGCAAGAAGATTCGTTTGCTCGGCAACAGAGCGAATTACTTCGAGGACTGACCCAATTTGCTCGCTATTGTTGGCCAGCGCCTCTACTTGTTGCATCGCCTGATGCATTTCCGTAGCAAGTTGTGTGATGCAATCAGTGGTTCTGTCGATTGTCTGCACACCCTCCTGGGTCGCGAGATCAACATTACGAACCGCTTGAGCTGCTAACGCAGCATTGCGTGCCACCTCCTGCGAAGTCACGCTCATTTCCTGAGATGCAGTTGCGACCTGGTCAACTTCAAGCAATTGTTGCTGCATGCCGCTATTGGTTTGCATAGCAATGTCTGCTGCCTGGTCAGCAGTACGACGGGTGTCATCAACTGATGATTTCACTTGAGCGATAATGGGCTGCAGCTTGTCAAGAAACCGGTTGAACCAACTCGTTAAATTCCCGATTTCATCATGTCTTTCATAGTCCACCCGCCGTGTCAGATCACCCTCACCACTTGCGATGTCCTGGAACATCGCGGCAACACGTAGGATCGGCTGCGTGATGCTACGAGCCAGCATCCATATCAGCACCAATCCGGATAATGCCGCCAAAATACCCACCATGAGTTGAATGCCAGCCGCATCCTTGTTTGCTTTGTTCAGCGCCTCTTTGAGCTGTCGAGCCGAGGCGAGCAGGACCACTTCTGGAACCTGAATGACAATACTCCAATGCTGCGCACCTGGAATGGGGGAAAACGGCATAATGACGACGACGTTCCCGTCACGCTCAAGTACCTCAGGAGTATCACCTTTCGTACTCGCCGAGATTTGTTTTCCAAGTTCAGGATCTACGCTTACCAAAGGCTTTCCCGCCGCTTGGGGCTCACCACTTCGAGCGGCAACAACCCCGTCAGCGCTGATGAAACTTACCTGTGCATTGCCGCCGTAAAGCGCACGGCTGGACTTTTCTACCAGCTCTTGCAGGCTTGCCAAACTTAAGTCCACACAGAGAACGCCGAGCACAGAATCACCGCTCATCAAAGGGACTGAAACAGTCGACATCAGCGTCGTGATGCCTTGGGCATTAGTGAACGCATACGGGTTACTTACGCAGTCTTGCTTGGTCTTGAACGCACAGGTGTACCAAAAAGTACCTGGAGTCCCATCATCGGCCATCTCCTTTTCGCTCATGGTATAGCTCGGAACAAGCGTGGATGCGTAGGAAGCGAAACGACCTTTTTCATTCCCCCCATCGGTTTTTTGGTTAGTAAAACGAGCGTCATCGCCATCCAATGCATTGGGCTCGAATCCTACCCCTAAGCCTAATACGCCGCGATTAGCAGCCACTTGCAACTGCATGAGTTTGAATAGGTCACCACGCAGTGTTTTGGTGTCCGTGCCTAGACGCGTCGCTTGTTCACGCTGAAAGATAACTTGGCGCATGACCGTGTCGCCAAAAACCCTGCTGGTGTCGAATCTTTGACTCACAACTTGGGCTTGCTGCTCACCCAGTTTGGTCATGTACTTCAATGCACCTTCTTTGATGGTGAGTGAACTGGACTCATTGCTCAATATCGAAATAGCGTCGATCCGATAGATTGAGAAACCTATCAAGATGGTTGCTACGCACAGCATGCAAATGCCCGCGAGCAGCGTTATGCGAAGCTTTATGGAAAAGCTGAGGATGGACATGTCAACGCTCCTTGAGTTATTGCAACTCTTCAGTCATTCGAGTGCATGGCCCTACTGGTTTACTCCCATACGCTGCGAGATAACGCCTAAACAAAACGCCAGTGACGGCCCAACGAAGAAAGCACCGTCACTAGCTAAACTGGCGAAGTTAAAGAGCGTCGGCGATCGCTTGGCCTACCTCTTGGGTAGATCCTTGTCCGCCCAAATCACGCGTCTTCGGTCCTTGAGCAATAACCGTCTCAATGGCCTGCATGATTGCATCGTGAGCAGCACGGAACTCTGGACCGTCACCCAGGAAATCAAGCATCAACGCACCCGACCAAATCATGGCAATAGGGTTGGCAATGTTCTTGCCGAAGATGTCCGGCGCCGAGCCGTGGACGGGTTCGAACAGCGAAGGAAATTTGCGCTCCGGATTGAGGTTGGCCGAAGGTGCAATACCAATGGTGCCCGTGCAGGCCGGGCCGAGGTCAGAGAGGATGTCGCCAAACAGGTTGGACGCCACCACCACATCAAAGCGATCTGGATGCAAGACAAAGCGGGCACACAGGATGTCGATATGTTGCTTGTCCCATTTGATGTCGGGGTAGTTGTCCGCCATCGCCGCAACGCGTTCATCCCAGTACGGCATGCTGATTGCCATGCCATTTGATTTGGTAGCTGCGGTCACATATTTGCGTGATCGTGTCTGGGCGAGATCGAAGGCGTATTTGAGGATGCGGTCGACACCTCGCCGGGTGAATACCGATTCCTGCAGCACGAATTCATGTTCAGTACCTTCAAAGACCCGGCCCCCCACTGAAGAATATTCACCTTCGGTATTTTCCCGGACAACGATGAAGTCGATGTCTCCAGGCTTGCGATTGGCTAAGGGACATGCCACACCAGGAAACAGCTTCACCGGGCGTATGTTCGCGTATTGATCGAACTCCCTGCGAAATTTCAACAAGGACCCCCAAAGGGAAATATGATCCGGCACTTTATCCGGCCAACCAACAGCACCAAAATAAATAGCATCAAAACCTTTAAGTTGCTCAAACCAGTCGTCGGGCATCATCTTGCCGCAGGCGAGATAATAATCGCAGCTGGCCCATTCAAAGTTTTGAAACTCAAGTTCAATACCGTACTTGGCAGCAGCCTTCCGCACAACTTTAATACCCTCAGGCATCACTTCGACACCGATTCCGTCGCCGGCAATCGCGGCAATTCGAAACGTCTTGCTCATCACACTTCCTCTTTAGATTATCAAATCTGCAATAGCTATGAATTAAATCGACTTAAGCAATGACAAAGCGTAGTGAAGAACTTTACGTTCATAATCATTAATTCAGCCGCTACTGCACCCATCGCAGCAGCGGCAAAGACAGGTCACCGAGTTGTCAGACTTGATCGCCTAACGAAGATTCCAACCGTGCATATTTCTCGGGTGACCGGACACTCAAGTAGAATGCGCCCAGAAAACCCAGCGCAAACGAACCAAACAACAGCGCCATGAAGAACACCTCAAGTGCGCCTTGTACGCCCAGCAAGACATCGAAGCTGGTCAGGGCAAAATAAAGAAACGGTAGGAGACCTGCGACGCTTAACAGGGGGGCGAGAAAGGTATGCCACAACCGTTTGTCCACCGTGGAACGACGGAAGAACACAAAGATCGCAATGCTGGCGATGCACTGGATGGTGATGATCCCTGCCGCACCGACTCCGGTGAACCAGGTGAAGAGCGTGTCGTAGGGATTCAGCCCCAGCACCGCGAATATCGCAACCACCACCGCAACCATTGCGGTTTGCACGTAGCACGCCACATGGGGTGACTTTTGCACGGGGTGAGTCGAGCCCAGTTTCTGGCTGAGCAACCCCTGGCGCCCCAATGAGTAGAGGTAACGGGCAACGTTGCTGTGGAACGTTACGATGGCAGCAAACAGACTGGTAATCACCAGCACTTGAAACAACTCCGTCGCCCAGCCACCGAGGATCTTATCGCTGACCCAGAAAATCAGATTGCCCGATTGGTCCTTGGCCACCGCCACTGCTTCGGTTGTACCGATTGCATTGATGATCAACCAGGCTGTCAGCGCATAAAATACGCCCATGAAAATCACCGCGATATAGGTCGCTATGGGCACCGTGCGTTTGGGGTCGCGTGCTTCCTCACCATAAATGGCAGTGCCCTCGAAGCCGATGAACGATGCATGGGCGAACATCAGAGCGACACCGATTGCGCCTGAGAATGTCGCCGACGGACTGAATGGTTCAAACGAAAACTGGCTCACTGGCACCGAGTGATCGCCAAATAAAATGCCCAGGTCCAGTATCAGAATAATTACCGTCTCCAGCGTGAGCAGGACCGCCAATACCACGGCGCCTGCATGCAAACGCCGTAACCCCAGCCACAGGCACATCGCCATGGCGGTGAAGGAGTACACCCACCACGGCAGATGGAGGTTGAGTTGCTTGCCGAGCAACTCATTGAGGTAATAGCCGATACCTCCGTACAGACCAAGTTGAATCGCGTTATAGGAAAAAATTGCCAAAGAAGCAGAGCCCAGTCCCATGGGGCGGCCGATGCCTTTGGTGATGTAGGCGTAGAACGCCCCGGCGTTGGTGATGTGTTTACTCATCGCCACGTAACCCACAGCGAACAGCAATAGCACCAGGGCGACCGCCACAAATGCACCGGCGATGCCGATGCCGTTTCCGGAACCAATGATGACAGGGAACAACGCGACAACCACGGTCAGTGGCGCCGCAGCGGCAATCACAAAGAACACGATGCCCATGATACCGATACTGTTTCGTTCGAGGTCTCGGCTATCAGAACTTGGGTTCATGGTCTTGCCCGGTGTTGATCCCGTTAAGCCCAGCGTAGCTGGTTTATTACTATATTCGTATGACATCGCTAAAACCCTGTAGGTAGTGAGTTTTTTATTTCGGTAAAGCGAGGCAGTCGTTAAAAAAGCAATACTCGGCAGCTGTGCCTATATACACCTCGGCACTTTCTGGTTTTTCGTAGTGACAAGTGTCCGTATTATTGTTGAATCGGTGCAGACTTTGTTCGTAGATCCGTCATATCCCTGTACCGCGACAACCAAAAGATCTCTCCAGACTGTTCGCGCCCAAATCAAATGCTTTAGAACAGGCGTTCATCATGTAAGACGCATGTTTATGACTCCAAAGTGCAACGTTCAAGTTTGGTCGATATGAACTTCACGTCGAGATACTCTTGAAGTCCCCAGTGACCACCTTCCCTGCCCAATCCGCTGTCCTTATTGCCACCGAACGGCGCTTGTGCGGTCGATGGTGCTCCATCGTTGACGCCGATCATTCCGTATTCCAACGCTTCAGCCACCAGTTGCGCTCGGGTCAAGTTCCTTGTCCACAGATAGGCCGCCAAGCCGTATGGCGATGCGTTGGCTGCCGCCACCACTTCAGCTTCACTGTCGAACGTAATCAGCGGCGCCACCGGACCAAAGGTTTCCTCCTGCATGATCAACATCGTTGCAGTCACGTCCTGGAGCACGGTCGGTTGAACATAGAAGCCTTCCATCCGGACACCTCCGGCGATGATTCGAGCACCTTGGGCCACCGCATCGGCGATATGGCTGAGTGCTTTATCGCGTGCATGTTCATCCACCAACGGGCCTATCCGGGTGGACTCTAGCAATGGGTCACCCACCTGGAGCCGATTGACCGCAACGGCGAGTTTTTCGGCGAACTGATTGACGATCGAGCGATGGACATAGATGCGATTGGTGCACACACAGGTCTGTCCAGCATTGCGGAATTTGCAAGCCACGACCTCATCCACGGCCGCGTCCAGATCGGCATCTTCAAAAATGATGAACGGTGCATGCCCCCCCAATTCCAGAGACATCCTTTTCAGTGTCTTGGCCGATTGTTCGTACAGACGCTTGCCCACTTCAGTGCTACCGGTAAAGGTGAGTTTGCGAATACGCGGGTCATCGAACATCACCTGAGACACCGTTCGCGGATCCGTGGTGGTAATCACCTGCAAGGTTCCAGGAGGGCCCCCGACTTCTTCCCACAGTTTGGCGAAATACAGTGCTGTGAGCGGTGCTTGCACAGGAGGTTTGACAATGGCCGTACACCCCACTGCCAGCGCCGGCGCCAGCTTGCGGGTGATCATCGCCGCAGGAAAATTCCACGGTGTAATGGCATACACAGGCCCAACCGGCTGTTGCAGGGTCGCCAGCCGTTTGTTGCCATGTTGGCTCGGCATGCTTTCGCCGCCGACACGCCGCCCTTCTTCGGCAAACCAGTCGATAAACGAAGCGGCGTAAACGACTTCTCCACGGGCTTCCTGGATCGGCTTGCCCATTTCCATGGTGATGGTACGGGCTATGCCCTCGGTGTGTTCGATGACAGCGTTGTACCAGGCACGCAGCAGTGCGCACCGATGATGAGCGGTTGTCTGACGCCAGGTCTGGAATGCGGCACTGGCGGCATCGGCAGCCAATATTGCCTCTTCAATACCGGCGCTCGGAAGCTCGGCGATGATTTCCCCGGTCGCTGGAGAGCGCACCGGAAACCAGGCAAAGGCGCTGATCCATTGACCATTGACGAACATCTTGCGACGACCGCCATCGTTCGAGCCCGGTGTAAAGATTGGAAGTTTCATGTAGTGATCCACCTATTCGGTTATGCCGCCTTCCCATCAAGAGAAAGGCACGTCGTACACAATCGCTGTCACTTGCTCAGGCGTTCGGTGAGGCTTCGAAAAATGCGCGACCTGGCGACCTGATAGCCGAGGCGTTGCCCGACATCCGTTTTCAACAAATTGCCGATCAGCCCGTTATCCGCCTTGAGCACCTTGCGCCCCGCTGCCGTATCGGTTTGCCCGGCCAGGTCGGCAAGGATGCGTTGCGCCGCGTTGTGCCCGGGCATACCACTGACACCGCCGCCGGGATGGCTGCCGGAGCCACAAAGGTAATAACCGGGAACCGGCGTCCGGTAATGCGCCGCCGCTTTGATGGGGCGATTGTCGAAGAGGTTATCCAGGCCGATCATGGACTGATGGAAGATGTTTCCACGGGTGATGTGATAGTCGCGATGCAGATCCAGTGGGGTGATCACGTGGCGAGCGAGAATGTGATTGCGCATGTTCGGTGCATAGCGGAAATAGATCTCCAGCACCTTGTCAGCCCACTCTTCCTTGCGTGTGTCCCAATCTCCATGGGCCAGGTCAAATGGCAATTGCTGCACCCCCAACGAGAGCGTATGAGTACCTGGCTGGCTCACCAGTCCCGGGTGGGTCACAGAGGGAATCAGCGCCTCAACCACCATGTCATCCGGAAACTCGCCACGCTGCTGTGCTTGCCAGGCCATTTCATAAAGGGCCGGGGATGGGCCGAGAATGTTCAAACCCTGATGCTGGGGCCCCAGCTTGCCGGCCGGAAAGCCGACATAATCCGGCAGCGCGTCCACCAGCAGGTGAATACGCGCCATGGAGCCGCGCTGATCAATCTCCTTGGCATCGGCTGCCGCCGCCTCTGGTAGCGCCCCTTCAGGTAACAACCCCACCAGAGAGCGAGTCGGGTCTGCACCGGAAATGACCAGCGGCGCGCGAATCTGCTCGCCCGAGGCCAGCAGAACCCCCACTGCCTTACCCTCTTCAATCAACACCTTCTGGATGGGCGTACTCGTTTCAACCCTTCCGCCGAATGCTTGCAAGGCACTGACCAGCGATTCACTGATCATGCCCATCCCGCCTTTCGGCAGACCATAACGACCGAACTGACCTTCGAACTCTCCCAACGCGTGATATCCATAGACATAGGCCGTGCCTGGCGTGGTTGGACTTCCCCACGTGGAGACCAGGCCCATGAACATCATGAAGCCGCGAAGACGATCGGACTCTATGTAGTCCTTCAGCAGGTCCTCGGCCGAAGCCGTCATGAACTCGTCGTACAGCGCGCTTTCACCAGCGTCGTCAAAGATCGCTTTCAAGCGTTGTTGAGTCGGCGGGTCGCTGAGCTGGATTTCATGCGTCAGCTCACCGAAACGCTTGAGCCGCGTGGCGAAACGCATGAAGTTGGCGCCATCGGCTTTGTTGTGATCTTCGATCGAACGCAGGGTCTTGTCGATCTCCTGCCAGAACATCACGCGATCACCGTCGTCCCATAGCGCCATTTCCTGCAAGCCCGGAGCCACCGACTCCAGTCCGTATTTTTTCAGTTCCAGATCGTCGACCACTTCCTGTCGAAACATCATCTGAATGTACGAGCAAGAAGAGAAAATAGCGCCCGGTATCAGTTCTTCACTGGTACAGGCGCCCCCCACAATCGGCCGGGCCTCCAACACCAATACTTTGAGGCCTGCCCTGGCCAGATAGTTTGCGCACACCAGCCCGTTATGGCCGGCACCGATGATCAGGGCATCAAGATCGTTATGCTTATTCACGGCGTCATTCCATCTGAATGTGAAATCAAATGCCTGTCCACCTGCACGGTGAACAGGCCGCCTGCACGGCCAGCGACTCAGGCCGGCAGCACCAACTTGAACAACTGGTGATCGGTGAAGGTGTCATCCGGGTGACCGACAAAATTGCCCGTCACAATGCCGGTCGCGCCTTCGAATCGGCCACCACCACGAATCACGCGCCAAGCGATCGAACCGGTGCTGTAGCCGCTTGCCTGCACTTTAAACTGGCCTGGCATGACCGTTTCAACATCGAGATAACTGTCGATCCCGGGGAAGTCGACGCGGCCGGTTTCCCAACTTTGCTCGCCCCGCACGGTCACCACCGTATCGAAGTGTGCGACACCAGTCGGAACCTGCAACGCCCCCTCGCCCTGCACATCCGCCACTGGATCGAGTGCAAGAATTAGCCCCTGGGCACGGGACCTTACGACACCGGTGGCGTGGCCAATGGCTTCGGCCTTGCCGGTGAAGTAGATCAGCATGGTGTAGGTTTTCATCATCATCCCCTCACACCGGTGGTTTTGCTCAGATCGGCCATGACGTCGGCCAGAATGTCGAGGAAGTAGGCGGCGTTGTCGGCGGTAAATGGCAACGGCGGGCGTATCTTCAGAACGTTGCCCAACGGACTGGAAGCGCTGATCAACACGTTGTGGTCGCGCAACTTGTTGACCACTTGCATGGCCAGTTCCTCGTACGGCTCTTTGGTGAGCGGGTCCTTAACGAATTCCGCCCCAATGAACAGCCCCGCTCCCCGGACATCACCGATCACCGGATATTCCTTGGCCAGATCACGCAGACCGGCACGCAATACCTCACCGACCACCAGAGAATTCTTTTGCAGGCTTTCCGCTTCGATCACCTCCAGTACCGCCATCGCCGCGGCGGTGGAAACCGGATTACCGCCAAAGGTATTGAAGTAACGCGCGGTCGTTGCAAAACGGGTCAGCAGTTCCGGTTTCGCCACCACACCACCGATGGGAAGACCGTTGCCCATTGGCTTGCCCATGATCACCAGGTCTGGCACGACACCGTGACGCTGGAAGCCCCAAAACGTATCGCCGGTACGCGCGAAACCAGGCTGGACCTCGTCAGCGATGAACAGCCCGCCAGCCCGGCGGACCGCTTCGACGGCCTTGACCAGAAAACCACGCGGGTCGGAGAAGACGCCATCACTGGAGAATATGGTGTCTGTCACCAGCGCCGCCGGACGGATGCCGTGACGCAGCATGTCCGCGATTGCCGCTTCAACCGACTCGGCGAACGCGTCGCCGACGTCCTTGTCGCCCGCACGATAGGCGTCCGGTGCCGGGACCAGGCGCACCATGCTGCCCAACGCCACGCCTTCACCCAAAGAGGGGGACATCTCGGCAATCGCGGCAGTAATGCCGTGGTAGGCGTTTTCAGTCACGATGATGCCAGTATTACCGGTATGGCAACGCGCGATTCGTACCGCAAGGTCCGATGACTCACTACCGGTGCAAGTAAACATGACGTTCGCCAATTCCCCAGGGAAGGTAGCGATCAGCTTTTCGGCGTAGGTCAGTACAGTGTCGTACAGATAGCGGGTGTGGGTATTGAGCAGTGCCATCTGTTTGGAAACCGCCTCCACGACATGAGGATGGCAATGGCCTACCGAAGGCACGTTGTTGTACACATCCAGGTACGGCGTGTTGTGCGAGTCGTACATCCACACGCCTTCAGCGCGGACGAAGTGCACAGGCTTTTCATAAAACAACTTGTAGGACGGGCCCAGCACTTTTGCGCGGCGTTTGAGCAGTTGTTCGATCACTGGGTCCAGGCCATGAGCCTGAGCAGGATCGAACGAGTTGATCATCAATGGACGATTCATTATTTCACTCCAGGTTGCATGCTTTGCGAAGAATGGATTGGGCATCCGCTCGACTGACTTGCGCCAATCGCTGGAGCCCATCCCAGGCAACGCCTGTGTTCTTGAGGATGTAATGACGGTTTGCGGGATATAGACGTGCCCGAAATTCGGTGATCGCAATCGCGGTACACAGACGCGTGATAATCAGGTCATAAAGCAAGTCCACTTCCTCGACCAGGAGCGGCAGCACGCGGTGATAGGCCCCAAGCATCTCGGCAACCTTGCTCAACGGGTGGTCGCCGTCGGTGTGGTAACTGGCGGCAATGGCGATGTCGTTGATCAGCTGGGTCGCCACCATGTCGCCAAAATCGAGGATGCCCGAGACTTCATCATGACGCCCCTCATCCATCAGGATGTTGTGTGGATTGAAGTCGGCATGAACCACCTGGCTGCGCAATTTGATAAGTCGGTGGTAGACGACTTCGTCGAAATAATCGAAGCCTGCCCGAACCAGGTTCCAGGGTTTATTGCCATCGGCATGCTGCGTTGATGGCAGCATCTCCCGGCAAGCTGCCGCTTGCTGAATGTCCCACGCCAGGACTCGATCAGCACCCGGGTGATTGAAACCACGCAGCGCTAACCCAAGCTCGGCCAGACTGATGCCGATGTTTCGCAACTGGGCTTGCGAGCTGACACTTTTCGGCAACGCCAAGCCTTCCAGAAACGAAGTCATCCAGATAATTCGTCTCGGGTTGTCACCCACTTTCGCCGCAAAGGACGTTTCACCGTTGAGCGACGCAATCAATAGGGGAACTGGAATATACGGTGCGCGTTCGGCCAGCCAGGCCAGCGCCTGAATCTGCATATCAATGGTCGCGTGATCATCTGCAGGGTTCGACATCCGCAGGATGTACTGCAAGCCGTCGACTGAAAAAACATGGAACAGCTCGTCGCGTTCACAACTGATTCGCGTGCATCGGACACTCATGCCATACCGGCCCAGAACAAGCGCTTCGACTTCCGCCAAAGGCGTCTCTTCGACAGCGGTCGTCATATTGCTCAGTGATAGCGAAAGACCGTTAATAGTCATTGGATATGCTGCCTAATGCTATTCAGGACCCGTTTTCGAAGCACGGCCCAGCCGCGACCTGATAAACAGGTCGCTCTGCAGTGCGCTCACAAGAGTCCCGAATCTCGAATATCGGGAGTACCCCCGCCGGAGCGGGGGCGTCATATCATTCGAAGTTCATCATGACGTGACGAACGACCGTGTAGTCTTCCAGGCAGTAGATCGACTGATCCTTGCCATAACCGGACATCTTCATGCCGCCGTGAGGCATTTCGCTCAGGAGGGTGAAGTGTTGATTGACCCAGGTGGTGCCGTATTGCAGACGCGCACTGACCTTGGCAGCAGTCTTGGCATCACGGGTCCAGACTGACGAAGCCAAGCCATAGCGGCTGTCGTTCGCCCAACCGATGACCTGATCAACGTCCTGGAAGGAGGTCACGGAAACCACGGGGCCAAACACTTCACGCTGGACAATTTCATCGGTCTGCAAGGCCCCGACGACGAGCGTCGGCTCGTAATAGAAACCATTACCCGCCACATACTTGCCGCCAGTGATGACCTTAATATGCGGTTGGTCCTTCGCACGGTCGACAAAGCCCCCAACGCGTTCACGCTGTCGGGCGCTGATCAGCGGACCGAGTTCTGTACCAGCCTGGTCGGTAGGCCCCAGTTTGATCGAAGACACGGCCACTTTGAGGGCCGCAACGAGTGCATCGTGAACACTTTCATGCACATAGATACGGCATGCAGCGCAGCAGTCCTGGCCGGCGTTGTAGAAGCCAGCCGAGCGCACGGTGGAAACCACCGCCTCCAGATCCGCATCAGCCATCACGATCACCGGCGCCTTGCCGCCCAGTTCGAGGTGGGTGCGTTTGAGATTACCTGTCGCCGCTTTCAGGACTTTCTGGCCGGTGGTGACATCTCCTGTGATGGACATCATGTTGATATCCGGATGTTCACCAAGCGCTTGGCCGACCGTTTGCCCACGCCCGGTGACAATATTGACCACACCAGGTGGCAGCATCTCGGCAAGAATACTGCCCAGTTTCAATGCGGTGAGCGGGGTGTTTTCCGAAGGTTTCATCACCACGGTATTACCCACGGCAATCGGCGCAAAAATTTTCCAGGTGGCCATTGCCAATGGGAAGTTCCAAGGAGCGATGGCCCCCACCACGCCAACCGGATCACGACGAATGATGCTCGTGTGGTTGGCTGCGTATTCACCTGCCGCCAGCCCGGTCAGGCAACGCGCCGCGCCGGCAAAAAAGCGAATGTTATCGACTACGCCCGGTATCTCATCCTCAAGCATGCGCTCGTAGGGCTTGCCCACGTTCAACGATTCTATTTGGGCAAAAGCGGCACCTTCCTGTTCGATTCGATCGGCAATTTTCAGCAGCAGCGCCGAGCGTTTTCCTGGGGGCAACTGCGACCAGGCCGGGAACGCCTTGCGAGCGGCCGCCACCGCTTGATCAATCTGTTCGAGGCTGGCTTCCGGCACTTCTCCCAGCACTCGACCGGTGGCCGGGTTCACCAGCGTTTCTGCGTGGCCTTCGCCGCGAACCAGCTGGCCGTCAATCAACAGATCAATCACGAACTCTTGTGTAGTGCTCATAGTTACTCTCACGCTCGTCTGTAAAAACTGTGGCAGGGCAACCAGCACGTCACGACCCGGCTGCGCTCCTCGTTACAGACAAACTATGACAATATGGACTGAGCACCTATGTCCAATCGGAACGAGTTGTTATGTCCACTTTTGACCCCAATCTACTGTCTGACCTGATTCTCGCCACGCTGAAGGAAGACAGCGGAATATCGCTGCAACGGCAAATCTACAAAGTGGTGCAGCAAGCAATCCTTGAAGCGAGGCTGGCCCCGGGTCATCGCCTGCCTGCCACCCGCGCGCTGGCCAAAGAATTGAAGGTCTCACGCATGACCGTCACCCTGGCCTACGACAAACTGGGCGCCGAGGGATACATCATCAGCACTCATGGCAGCGGCAGTTTCGTGGCCAATATTCACCCCGCCGTCAGCCGAGCACAGGTGGCAACGGAGCTTTCGGCGTCTGATGACAGACCAGGACTGTCACGCCGGGCAGTCGAATTGGTGGGTGGGACTCACGGGGCTATAGAGCATGAAGGGGCATTCGTCCCGGGTGTTGCCGACACCACCAACTTCCCCTTCCATATCTGGCAACGCATGCAGAATCGATACGCCAAGAAACCGTTCTCGGCGCTGACCGGCTACAGTAGCGACGGGGGTTATCTGCCTCTGCGTCAGGCCCTGGCGGAGTACTTGCAGATATCGCGCTCGGTAAAATGCAGCCCGCACCAGATCCTGATCACGATGGGAACGAATCAGTCCCTGGACTTGTGCGCACATATGCTGGCCGACACGGGCGACGTCGCACTGATCGAGGAGCCCTGCAACTGGAGCACGGCACTTATTTGGAAGGCGGCAAGCCTGAGAGTAGTGCCCGTTCCGATCGATGAGGATGGTGTCGCTGCTCAGCTCTTTCCTTTTCAGAAAACCAAGCCTGAAGACCTGCCAAAATTACTCTTCACGACACCGTCGCACCAATATCCGATGGGGGGCTCGATGGGCTTGCACCGGCGCCGACTGTTGATTGAATTGGCCAGGAAACATAACTTCTGGATTATTGAGGACGACTACGACAGCGAGTTCCGTTATGACTCCAGCCCCCTACCCTCTCTGCAGGGACTGGATGAACATGAGCGGGTCATCTATCTGGGCACCTTTAGCAAGGTGATGTACCCAGGGTTGCGAATGAGTTATCTAGTGGTGCCCGAAGCACTCGCCGACGCCTTCGCCAGTGGCCTGACTCAGTTGTACCGCCCAGGCCAGCTTGGACTTCAGGCCGCCATGGCCGACTTCATCGGCGAGGGCTATTTCGCGACCCATATCAGAAGAATGCGGGGCATTTACGCGGAGCGTCAGCGCGAACTGAAACGTGCGTTGAATGAACACTTTGGTGACACCATAACGGTTTCAACCGGTAACACCGGACTGCACCTGACCATACAGTTCACCTCCAACATTGACCTTGCCAGAATGACAGCAGAAGCCAGAACGAGAGGCGTATATCTGCGCGATATAAGCCTCTATCACCAACTGCCGCATTCAATGAAAGGTTATGTCCTAGGTTATGGAGGAGTCAGGACGAATGATATCGAACCCGCCGTCAAAAAGATGGCCGAGGCCTATCTAGTGGCAAAAAAGTAAAAACTAGACATGCTGAATAGAATCCGGGGTCGGTTGCGCGTGATCAGCAGCGCCGGAGAGCCACTCAATCCCCAAGTCATCCGCTGGTTCGCCGAGCACTTAGGCGTGGGCATCCACCACCACTATGGACAGACCGAGCTGGGCATGGCACTTTGCAACCATCATGGTCGGAGCCACCCTGTACGTAAGGGCTCTGCTGGCTACGCTATTTCTGGCCACCGAATTGTAGTGTTTGATGAGCAACACTAGGAATTGCCGGCTGGCCAACCTGGTGCGTTGGCAATCGATCGCGAACTCTCGCCCTTGTACTGGTTCGGTGGTTACTTCGGCATTCGGCATGCCGACGAAGGCCTTCATGCGTCATTATTACCTGAGCGGGCATACCGCGGAACTCAACGACGATGGGAGCATTAGCTTCGTAGGTCGTAACGACGACGTGATCACCACCTCCGGCTATCGGGTAGGACCGTTTGACGTTGAAAGCGCGCTGGTGGAGCATCCAGCCGTGATTGAGGCCGCCGTGATCGGCAAGCCCAACCCGCAGCGGACAGAGGTGATCAAGGCTTTCGTAGTACTGAACAAGCAATATCTACATGGCCCGAAACTGGCCGAAACATTTCGGCTACACGTCCGCAGGTGTCTCGCGACTCATGTCTATCCACGCGAAATCGAGTTCGTCAATGAGCTGCCGAAGACACCGAGCGGCAAGCTGCAACGGTTCATCCTGCGCAACCAAGAGATTGCCAAGCAGCAGCGCTAGGACTTAAAAGTGGAGTGGCGCGCGAAAGTTCCAGATGCGCCAAGGGGCTACCTTAACGAATTATCGTTAGAATCCAGCGAATGCAGCAGGAACGCCATTTCGCAGCCTATCGGCATTCTTCCATTGCTCACGCTCTTAACAATTCGATTTATTTAGCAGAGCGATTACTACAGTAGCTTTTCAAGATCATCGTGAGTCCTCCATGCTGGAGAATATCAATTTTTTATGTCGCTCAGCGGCTTGAAGCTGATCGTTGAACACAAGCATTAGTTTTGAGCATCTTGATGTCGTACAGTCGCAATCATCTAAAAACATAAGATACGATACGTAACAAAATAGCGCGAACTCTTACAAAAAACGACAGTAGAGTCCTTTTATCTTTTAACTTTTCGCTCTCCTCCCCCTTCGCTAAAACGACCTTTAACGACGCATCCTCGCCGCTCAAAGTAATCGGGAGTTCGTCATGGATACGATACTTCCTGATACCCGCCATTGAATTGAGTGAATGCATAATAGCCTCTATTTTTGCGTTAGTGGTTGCGAAATATAATGCAAAAAACACACCAACTCTGAGCTCTCTATCACAATTAACATTTCGATAAAAAATCCTTATATCAATTAGATTAGCTCTAACCTACAAACTGCGCCGCCATCAGCAGGATTCTGACTGGACGGGATTGCCAACAAGCCAAATCAGCTAAAAGGACGCAACCAACGCTACGTAAGAACTATAACGCTCATTAGAGCAGCTTCCTTTCGAAAAGCGAACTATAAAACATCAACACTACGGCGCTACGGACCTGCTTTCGTCATTATCAATTACCCCCCCCAACAAGCTTAGGTTAAGCCTTGCACATCAGTTAAGCGTTGGACAAAAAGTATAAAACTACCTTTACAAGCGAATAAAATGGTCATAAATTAGAAAATATCAATTTTTTGTTTTACCCATCACCGCCAAGCACAGCGACGAACACTCGCATAGCTTGACAGACATTTTTGAGGTTCCGTTAGTATGCTCCTGAAAGCCAATAATGAAATTTGATCTGGATAATTTCAATGGCGTGACCATTGATCCTTCTTCATTACCACCCTCCGCGGAGGAGCTAAAAGCCGAAATTGCGGATCTGTTAATGTATCTCGACGCTCACAAAAAGTCCCTTTGCTGGATCTCACTTCCTATTTTTCAGTCCGAGATGATCCCGCTATTTGTCAGCGCCGGCTTCACCTTTCACAGCTGCCTTCGTCAAGAGTTGACGTTGGTGCGTCAACCTTCACAAAGTACTTTTATACCTTTCATTCCAACCCACACGATTGGTGCAGGCGCTATTGTTTTGAATGAAGCGAACGAAATACTCCTGGTAAAAGAGCGAGGAACCACTGGATTCAAATTGCCGGGAGGCTATGTAGAATCAGGCGAGCACATTCAGCATTCTATCCAGCGTGAGGTACTGGAAGAAACCGGAGTAGAATCGGTATTCTTATCTATAGTTGGATTCACTACAATGCATACTCATCAGCTCGGAAAATCTAATCTGCACTTCATCTGTAAAATGAAAGCGCTGACACAAGCGATCAACATTTTGGATGCCGTGGAAATCGAGGACGCTAAATGGGTACCGTTGACTTCATATGTTTCCGAGCCTACTAACAGCCTCACAGATCGGCAAATGGTCAACATCGTTGCTCGCAGCACAGGATTGATAGCGACAGATTTCTCCGGAAATATTGAGCCTCATAAAAGAGATGAAATATTTATCTCTACATCCACATCGATCATCTAGGACATTGCTCAGAAGAAGCAGAGCATCCGTAAACCCAATTTTATTCTGCCTTGCTTTCCAAGCGCTCAGCCAGCCAGTAAATTAAACACCCTACAAACGCCATGCTGGCGCCTACATAACCTGTCGATGTCCACCCCAAACCAGCATTAATCGCGAGTCCACCCAACCAAGGGCCGAGCGCGTTGGCAAGGTTTAACGCGGCATGGTTGGAAGCTGCAACAAGTGACTGCCCATGCTTACTGATATCCATCAGTCGCATCTGTAGCGCAGGCGCCAATGCGACCATGCATCCAAGTGACACCGTGGCAAGTGAAATCCCCATTAACGTCTGGGACAGAATTGGAAACGCGAACAAGGCAACAAAACTAAATAACATAATATATTTTACAGCGACAAATTTGATGCGATCATAAAGCCAGCCACCTGCAAAATTCCCAATCATCGTACCGACACCAAACAACACGAGCATGGGCGCGATCCAACTAGCTTCCAGCTTAGTAACATTTAATATAATTGGAGCAAGGTAACTGTAGGCACCAAACATCCCGCAGAAACCAAACGCACCAATTGCAAGGGCAAGCCATATCTGCGGGCGAGTGAAAGGTATCAATTCATCCTTGACATTTAGTCGCCGCTCATCCTCAACTTCAGGCGCATTTCGATAAAGAAGAATCAAACTCGTCAAACCGAAAATAGTGATGCCGGCAAAAACTGAGCGCCAGCCGAAAACTTGACCTAGGTAAGTCGCGCCCGGTGCACCAATCAATATCGCTGCCGTAACTCCCAATAGTATCCTGCTCACTGCCTTGCCTCGCTTATTGAATGGTGCCATAGAAGCCGCAATCATTGCGGCGACACCAAAATAGGCTGCATGAGGGAAGCCGGCCAATAGCCTAGACAATAAAAGCGTCTCATAGTTTGGGGCCATTAAACTCAACGCATTTGCACAGACATATAACCCCAATAGAACTAGAATAAGTTTTCGCTTTTTTAGATAAACCCCTACAAAAACCATGAAAGGGGCACCTACGACGACCCCAATCGCGTATGCGCTGATCAGATGGGCTACACTCGTTTCTGGCTTCTGAAAAGCGGACGACAACGTTGAAATAAGGCCCATCATTGCAAACTCGCCAGTGCAGAACGAGAAAACACCTACGATCAAGGCGAACTCAACGAGGAAGCGCTTGTTTCGAAAAAAACCCAAACTAATTACCTCATGTTAAGCAAAAAAAGCACTCAACATGTTCATTCATGTTGAGTGCAAAGCACGCATTGTTCGGTCAAAGTCTTCTAAGCATCCTCTGCGCCTCCACTGCTCCCCCGCCTTTAGTTCGCCTGCGCAGGAGAAGCACGCACACCGCTGCCCTCTTGGCGCGCCGATTGGAGGAAGACATAGTTACCCTCGGCGCAACCTGCGCATATAGCCTGTTGTCCGGCCGAGGGATCGCGGTCCATCTCAATAGCGCTGTACGATCGATTACACACGTGACACTCGATGTGTGCCCGCCACACATCGAAAACATCGTCTCGCGGATCGGAGGATCGGGAAATCAATCCACCGTCGACAAATTTGATAATCATCCAGTAGCTGAACGCAGCCAGACCCGAAATCAGAATGGGCGCGGTTTCCACATACCAACTCCCTTTGGTCCCGCCCTCAACGATTGTGATGCCCACGACCGTTGAAATGATCATCGCCCATGCGCCAGGCATGAAAGCCTTGACCCTACCCGGACGAAACTCTAGACCATGTTTCGCGTCACGGTTGAGTGCGTAGTGAGTCATAAGAATTGCAACCCAAGAAGTAACCGCGACGCCCTGCCATGCCAACGCTTTAAGCAAATAGCTGAACACGTTGGTGAGCATCAGCAGATAAACGCAGCAGCCCACAAACAGCACCCAGACCCAGCGAGGCCAGTAAAGTCGCAAGCCACGAGCAGCAAACCCAGCGAAGTTCAACGAGGCCACATAGTAATTAGCCGTATTGATGCGCGTCTGACTAATCAGAATGAAGATCAGGCCCAAAAAGCCGGAGGCATTCAAAATGGCTTCAGCGATACCGCGCTCACTGGCTTTCAGGCCAGGGAAAACAGTATCCATGATGAATACGCCCGCTAATCCATTCACTACGAATAGCGCAAGGTAGAACACCGGGCCAAAGGTAATCAGGCCATGAAACTTTGCATCAGCCGGTTTTCCGAACCGCGAAAACTCGGCCGTGACCATCATGTTGACGCAAATGCCCATGTACACAATGAACGCCCACATCCATCCGGGGACCACCGAATCGCTAGAGGCTGGAATGGACAGGAACGAGGTGGTGAACCCATATTTGTTGCCAGCCATGAAAATAACCAGCACCAGGCCAACGATATACAGCGGCAGCAGTGCACCGTTGAGCTTGTCGAGCCAAACCTGGACACTTCCCATCACCAAAGGTAATGCATACAGCACCACTAGCAGGTACCACCAGCGCATGTCGCTCTCGGGTGCGAAATACTGCTGGAACGCGACCGCGATGATCGACCCCTCAAACACCGCGTAATACGTCGCCGTCACCGCAAACAACAACGAAGAAATGATTGCACCTGCGCCACCGAAAATCCCGCGCGACAGCAATGCGACGGTCAGTCCATTTTTGATCGAGCGTTGCGATATCACATAGTTAATGCCGCCATAGAACAGTGCCGAGAGCACGATCCCCACAATCGCGTTCTTGCTACCCACGGACTGAGCGACTGCCACACTAATGTACAAGTAGAACATCGCGCTGAGCACGGACCAGGAGGCCATTGCCAGGCTCCAGCGATTTGTTCTCGCCGACAACGGCACCACATGCCTCGAATAATCCTCTGCTGATTGCTCAATCAACACACGAGGGTCATCTGTATACGTAACATTAAGCGGATTCAATTCCGACATGACGGCTCTCTTTGTTCTATGCGCTGTAAACCGGGCATCAAGACAACAACGCCCGAGAACAGGCCCGGGCGTTGCTGGTCATACCACCGCTATCACTTCACATTGGAAAAAAACTTCAGCAGCTCATCAACTAGACCGTTGGGTTGTTCCTCTGGAATGTAATGACCGCTTTTAACCATGGTGCCCGATACATTGGCCGCAACTTTCTTCAGCTCGCTGACCAGATCAGGCATCGACCCTTGGTCTGCGCGAACGGCAAGCACAGGCATCTTCAGTAAAGCTTTGGCAAACTCACGATTTTGTTCAGCCGACTGCGTGGTAGCGCGATAATACGCGAGACCGCCCTTCCATCCATTCAGTCGGAACGCACGTAGATACTCGGCAAAATCTTCCTCGGTGAAGATCTGAGGATTTGCCGCTTTACGTTGCAGATACCACCTCAAGTAGATGTGTTCACGGCCTTCCAGCAACTCTTCCGGGAGGTCCGGAATATTGTGGAACGCAACATGCCATGTCCGCCAAGCAGCGTCGGATGCCCACGGAAGATTGTCTGGCAAGCTGATTCCGGGAATGCCCGTGTCCAGAATGGCCAGTCCAGTGACACTGTCACCGAATTGAGCACAATACGGGTAACCCACCCAGGCACCAATGTCGTGAACTACCAACGAGTGCTTTTCGACACCCACCTGAGTCAGAAATTTTCTCAGCAGGCGGGACACGTTGCCGGTATCACAACTGGACGGTCGATCCGAATCACCCTGACCTGGAAGATCCGGCGCAATTACGCGGTAGTGCTTGCCCAGCAGAGGCAGCACCTTGCGCCAGGCATACCAGCTTTGCGGAAAACCACACACCAGCACCATCACTTTACCGTTCTCGACACCACCGCTCACATAATGAATACGGGTGCCGTCCACTGTTTCAAAACCCCGCTTGAATCCTTCAACACCACTGTCCGGCCACTCACGAGCACTAAACATTTTTCCGTTACCTTTGCACAGAAAGATTGAAGTTAATGGCTACACAGCCGTGTATCAGAAGGGATCGCGCGCCGCGGCCAGCCAGCCACCATCCATCACGTATTCGCTGCCATGGACGAAGTCGGCTTCATCACCGCCGAGGAAGGCAGCAAGTTTGGCTATTTCGCTTGGCTGGCACCAACGTTGGGCCGGGAATTTCTTGATGGCTGCCTCCATATCTGGCGAGCCTGCGGTAACCGGGTCCGCCAAGGCCAGGGGAGTCGCAGTAGCACCCGGACAGATCGTGTTAACGCGAATGCCACGCGCCCCGTACTCGAATGTCAGTTGACGAGTCAGACCAATAACGCCGTGCTTGGAGGCGGTATACGCAGTACCGCCGCCAGCCGCACTGAAGCCAGATGTCGACGAGGTGTTGATAATGGCTCCTTTGCCTTGCTTAAGCATTTGGGGGATAACGGCCCGCGCCATCAGGAACGGGCCAGTCAAATTGACGGCAATTACTTTGTTCCATTCTTCCACGCTGACTTCATGCGCAGTCGCATGACCATCCAGAATGCCCGCGTTGTTGCACAGCAGATCAATATGGCCCCAGCGCTGGATAACAGCATCAACCGCTGACTGGACGCTTTTGGGGTCACTCACATCAACTTCGTGGGCAAAGGCGAGCTCAGGTTGAGCCAGTTCGGAAATGGTTTCCACTGCGCGTTTCGGGTTGATATCCAGCACCGCCACGTTGGCGCCGCGAGCTGTAAATTCGTGCACCATGGCACGGCCCATCCCCGAGCCACCACCAGTTACAATCACTACACGACCATTATAATTATTCATGTCATCAACCTCGCCATTAATAATATCGCCAGCACAGCGAACTACAGTTCAAGTCCAGCAACCATTGAAAGCATTCTGCAAAAAGATAAGTACTTATGAGTACTCAATAGACCGTGTCTAGCCCGTATATGATTTAGATATTCCCCTACCCTTCTGATAGGGTCAAATCCCGATTTATGATTGGTGACGATAGCCTTTTCTTATCAATCGGCACGTGTGGTGCTTCGTGATGCTCAACTTACTCGACCGCCTTGACCATGTCTTCGATGACTTTCTTCGCATCGCCGAAAACCATCATGGTCTTGTCCAGATAGAACAACTCGTTGTCCAGACCGGCATAGCCGCTGGCCATCGAGCGCTTGTTGACGATGATGGTCTTGGCCTTGAACGCTTCGAGAATCGGCATGCCGGCAATCGGGGATTTCGGGTCGTTCTTGGCTGCCGGGTTCACCACGTCGTTGGCGCCGAGCACCAGCACCACGTCGGCCTGGCCGAACTCGGAGTTGATGTCTTCCATCTCGAACACCTGGTCGTAAGGCACTTCGGCCTCGGCCAGCAATACGTTCATGTGGCCAGGCATCCGGCCGGCAACCGGGTGAATCGCATACTTCACGGTCACGCCACGGTGGCTCAGTTTCTCGGTCAGCTCTTTCAAGGCGTGCTGCGCCCGTGCTACCGCCAGGCCATAGCCTGGAACGATGATCACGGTGTCGGCGTTGGTCAGCAGGAAGGTGGCGTCATCAGCCGAACCGGATTTCACCGGACGGGCTTCCTTGGAGCCCGCCGGGCCAGCATCCGCGGTGTTGCCGAAGCCGCCGAGCAGTACGTTGAAGAACGAACGGTTCATCGCCTTGCACATGATGTACGAGAGGATCGCACCGCTTGAGCCCACCAGCGAGCCGGCAATGATCAGCATCGAGTTGTTCAGCGAGAAGCCGATACCCGCTGCAGCCCAGCCGGAGTAACTGTTGAGCATCGACACCACGACGGGCATGTCGGCGCCGCCGATCGGGATGATGATCAGTACACCCATCACGAAGGCCAGGGCCAGCATCAGAACAAACGCGCTGAGATTGCCGGTCAGCATGAAGGTGATGCCCAATGCCAGCGTCGCCAAGCCCAACAGCAGGTTCAGCTTGTGTTGACCGCTGAACTGTACTGGTGCGCCCTGGAACAGGCGGAACTTGTACTTGCCCGACAGCTTGCCGAATGCGATCACCGAACCGGAGAAGGTGATTGCACCGATGGCCGCGCCGAGGAACAGCTCCAGACGGTTACCCGCCGGAATCGAATCGCCCAGATGTTTAACGATACCCAACGATTGCGGCTCGACGACGGCTGCAATGGCGATGAACACCGCCGCCAGACCGATCATGCTGTGCATGAAGGCGACCAGCTCCGGCATTTTGGTCATTTCAACGCGCTTGGCCATGATCGAACCGGCGGTACCGCCGGCCAGCAGACCGACGATGACGTAGCCGATGCCGGCGGTAGCACCGCCTTGCTCAATGGAGAGCGCCGCCAACTTATAGATGAGACCGATGGTGGTGAGGATCGCCAGGGCCATGCCGAGCATGCCGTACACGTTGCCGCGCCGCGACGTGGTCGGGTGCGACAGGCCTTTGAGGGCCTGGATGAAGCAGATCGACGCGATCAGATAGAGCGTCGGTACCAGGTTCATGCTCATTACTTGGGCGCCTCTTCTTTTACGGCTTTCGGGGCTTTTTTCTTGAACATCTCAAGCATGCGACGGGTGACAAGGAAACCACCGAACACGTTCACCGCCGCCAGAGCCACCGCCAGGGTGCCCATGGTCTTGCCCAGTGGCGTCACGGTCAAAGCTGCCGCCAGCATCGCGCCGACGATCACAATCGCCGAAATGGCGTTGGTCACCGCCATCAATGGTGTGTGCAGTGCAGGTGTAACGTTCCAGACCACGTGATAACCGACATAAATCGCCAGCACGAAGATGATCAGGTTGTAGATACCGGGGGAGATAAGCTCTTCCATCGTCTGAATCCCTGCTTAGGCGTTTTTGCGGATGACTTGGCCGTCGCGGCACATCAGGCACGCGGCGACGATGTCGTCTTCTAGGTTCACTTCGAACTGGCCTTCCTTGTTGAAGACCAGCTTCAGGAAGTCCAGCAGGTTGCGTGCGTACAGCGCCGAAGCGTCTGCCGCCACCGCACCGGCCAGATTGGTCGGGCCGACAATGGTCACGCCATTCGAGACCACGACCTGGTCCGCCACGGTCAGCGGGCAGTTGCCGCCCTGGGCTGCAGCGAGGTCGACAACCACCGAGCCTGGCTTCATCTGCGCCACGGTTTCGGCGCTGAGCAGCGTCGGCGCCTTGCGACCCGGGATCAGTGCCGTGGTGATGACGATGTCAGCCTGCTTGGCGCGTTCGTGTACGGCCAGGGCCTGACGCTGCATCCAGCTGGCCGGCATGGGGCGCGCATAGCCGCCGACGCCGACGGCGCATTCGCGCTCTTCATCGGTTTCGTACGGCACGTCGACGAATTTCGCACCCAGGGATTCAATTTGCTCCTTCACCGCAGGACGTACATCGGACGCTTCGATCACGGCACCCAGACGTTTTGCCGTGGCAATCGCCTGCAAACCGGCCACACCGGCACCGAGAATCAGCACGCGCGCCGCTTTCACAGTGCCCGCGGCGGTCATCAGCATCGGCATGAAGCGTGGGTAGTAGTGAGCGGCCAGCAGCACCGATTTATAGCCGGCGATGTTCGCTTGGGAGGACAGCACATCCAGGCTCTGGGCGCGGGAGGTGCGTGGCGCAGCTTCCAGCGCAAACGCGGTAATGCCGCATTCGGCCAGTTTGGCGATGGTTTCATTGCTGAACGGGTTGAGCATGCCCACCACGACGGTGCCGCTCTTGATCAGCGTCAGTTCGCTGTCGCTGGGGGCGACCACCTTGAGAATCAGCTCGGCACCAAACGCATCGGTGGCGCTGCCAATGGTTGCGCCTGCCGCTTCATAAGCACTGTCGACAACGCTGGCGTTAATGCCGGTGCCGCTTTGTACAGTGACCTTATGACCCTGGCTAATTAGCTTCTTAATGGTTTCAGGAGTTGCAGCAACTCTAGTCTCCCCAATATGCGTTTCTAAAGGAACACCAATGTGCAAGAACGTTACTCCGTTACTGTTATAGAAAGGACAACATAGGTGGCGTTTCGACTTTTTCAGAACTCTAAAACAGCGGGTCCAGGCTCGATCATCCGAACCGAAGCGGTGCTAGGGCCATGTCGATAATTCAGAGGCTCCAGAGACACAGACAAGCCAGTTGAAACCGAACGTTCAATGGCAAACAGAACCCTGAGGTCCGCCAGTCCCTCCTCTCCGTCGTCTATTGGCTTGGCCCCATCCTCGATGCACCCAGAGAAATAAGCGATCTGGCCTGCAAAATGATCGAAATGCGGAAACTCGGTTCGCTTAAAGCCTGTCGAAGTCTCTGTTTTCATGGTCATCGGTGTTTCGAAGCGGAACCCTGGCTCCATGCTTAACACGCCCTTTGTACCTACGACTCGATAGATGTCGACAGGGTGTGCAGCAAAACTGCAATAGAATTGCGCCAAGCGATTGCCTGGAAAGCGCATTGTCACTGCGATCGAATCGGATATTTCCAAGAAACGAGGATCGCTTTCATCCCGACAACCGATGGCCTGAACTTCAACTGGCTCTGACGCAAATACGTGACGCGCCGCGTTGATGCAATAGATGCCGATGTCCTGAAGCGGCCCCCCCCAATGCTCCAGGTTTAAGCGATGGTTATCCGCATCGGACTGAAAACTGAAAGTCGCGGAGAAAAATCGGGGCTCACCAATAGCGCCCGAACGTATCGACTTGAGTGCTTCAACAGTGCCAATGTCGTGGTGCAAACGGTAGCTGGTCATTAGTAATTTGCCGGATTGTTGCGAAGCCCTAATCATGGCCTCGGCATCTGGCAGTGATGTGGCCATCGGTTTTTCAACCATAACGTGCTTGCCATGTTTCAAAGCGCTGATCGCGAACGAGGCGTGCAACGGGTTAGGCACGGCGATGTAGACAGCATCAATCAGATCACCTCTAACCAACTCATCAAAATCTTCATACGAGACCACCATTTTGATGCCATATTGCGCGGCGATCTGTCTGGAGCTCTCTATTTTTCCAGTTACGAGTGCCGTTACAACAGAATTACCGGTCAACACCACCGCCGGCAGAAATGCTTTTTTCGATATCCAACCCAACCCTACCACGGCATACCTAATCATCTTCGCCTCTCGTTATTTCTGATGATCGATTGCCACGAGATAGCCCAAGTAACGGCACGCAGCATGAATAAAATAACAGGCCACACAGCAGCACTTTTACGAATAAAATGAAGGACACGTGGGCAAACACAGGTGAATTATGGAGTCCTTGCCACCTTCAATAATCTGTTCAGCCACTGCGGTGGTGATGTAACCGTCCCAGGCACTGGCGCCTTCGTTGGACTCGCCAGTCTGAATCGTCTTTATCCACGCCTTAGTCTGAGCTTTGTAGGCCTCGACAAACCGTGGAACCCAATAGGTGGGATAGGACAACATCTGCTGCCCTGTTTTATGTACAACTCTTGAGGGCATGGATGGCAGGGAGGCAACACCGTCCTCACCTACAATCTCCGCATGAACGTGATAGCCGTACCGGCAATTCATGTTGATTTCGTTTGTAATGATGACGTCATCGCTGGTACATACTTCGATTACCAGTGGATCCCCCTTTTGCGTCGAGGTGACCCTTACCGTCGTAAGTTCGGTATTCAACAGCCAGCGCGTGATGTCTATCTCATGGACAAAGGCATTAGTAATGGACATGGAACCTGTCATCCACTCTGGGGCCACCGGGTTACGGTGAACATTGTGGACAATACGCGGTTTGCCAATTTCACCACTATCAAAACTTTCCTTGAGCAACTGATAGGCCAAGTCGAACCTGCGCATATAGCCAACTTGCACCAGACGCTGGGCCTTGGACATTTCCAGTTCAACGATAGCTAATGCCTGCTTCGCGGTCGCTGCCAAAGGCTTTTCGCACAACACAGGCTTGCCCACCTCCAGACAGGCCATGACTAACTCCGCATGAGTAACATCAGGCGAGGCGATCAATACCGCATCAATATTATTGGAGCGAATCATCTCCAGCGGATCGGAATAGATCGGCGAGCCGCAAGCCGCCATAGCCGCCTTTCGAGGGTCTGCATCACAGACACCCGCGAGTATCGCACCCGGGGCGTTCTCTCGCAGGATCCTCGCGTGCTCGCTTCCCATCACTCCCGCCCCCACCAATCCAACTGCAACGCTCATTTGTCAGTCTCCTTGGAAACTTTTATATGCATCGTTATTAGATGTTGAAAAATGGGTGTGAACGCTCACACCCATTTTCGGTGCAGCTTTACACAGCCGGTTGTTCGATCTCTTCCCAGTTGCCACTCACGCCCGAGTTCAAGATCGCTTCAGCGATGCGTTCGATCTGCAAACCATCGTCGAAGTTAGGCGATGCAGGCGCTTTTTCCGCAATGGCTTTGAGGAAGTTGTACCACTCGATGGATTTCACATCGATGTAGCCCTGGCCCATACCGGCCACCGGCCACAGCTTGTCGCCAAATGGCTGATGCGGACCCGAGTAGATAGTACGGAAGCCGAAGGTGTCAGCCGGATCATCCGCGAAAGCCACGCGCAGTTCATTCAAACGCTGGTAATCGAATGCGATTGAGCCCTTGGTACCATGGATCTCGAAGCCCAGCTGGTTGTGATGGCCCCAAGCATTTCGGGTCACTTCGATGGTGCCATAGACACCATTAGTAAAATGGATCATGGTCAGGGCGGCGTCATCGACATCCACCTGGCCCTTCTCGGAAGAAGCTTGACCGGCCGGACCAAAGAAACGACCTGCAGGCAATGGACGCTCAGTAATGAAGGTCTTCACGATGGAGTTTACAGAAGCGAATTCACCCACCAGCAAGCGTGCTGCGTCGATCACATGGGTACCGATATCGCCAAGAGTGCCCGAACCCGCTTTGGCCTTGTTGAAGCGCCACGACAGAGGAGTTGATGGATCTGCACCCCAATCCTGGAGGTAGTAACCACGGAAGCTTAGGATTTTGCCGATGCGGCCTTCATCAATCAGTTTCTTGGCCATCTGGATGGCCGGAGTATGACGATAGTTATAGGAAACCATGGTCACCACGCCGGTCTTCTGCGCAGCCGCTTGCATTTTCTCGGCGTCAGCGACGGTCATGGCCATCGGTTTTTCGCACATGACATGCTTGCCGGCCAATGCAGCAGCAATGGCGATTTCAGCGTGAGTATCGTTAGGCGTACAGATATCGACGATATCGACATCAGGGCGATTAATCACATCGCGCCAATCGGTCGTGTATTCCGCAAAACCATATTGCTTTGCAGCGTCACGGGCCAGCTCTTCATCGATATCGACGATAATTTTGCGCTCGATCTCTACAGGTGCGCCAAACAAAATCGGAACCACAGCGGTCGCGATTGAGTGCGCTTTACCCATAAATCCGGTGCCGATAAGTGCTACATTGTATTTTTTCACGATCAACACTCCCTCCAGCCTGCATTGGCTGTTAACAAGATTTTTATCTAAGTACTTCCCGGAACCTCAACAGCAACTGCAGAGCAAAACCACACATGGCTGGTTATCTCTCTTAAGGGAGAACGATGTCCGCCAGAAGCTGGCCTATTGAAACCATCGTTCCCGCCGAAACTTTCTGTGTGATCACGCCATCACACGCTGCAACAACCAATGTTTCCATTTTCATCGCTTCAATCAGTGCAACCCCATCACCCTTTTTAATGGGCTCACCATCTTTAACCAGCCACTGTTGCAAAGTACCTGGAATCGGCGCAGTGACACCGCCTTCGCTGCTGTAGGCAGGCGCAGTATTCGACGAAGCAGAAACAGAGGCTCCGTTGAACAATGACAGTGGAATACCCAATTCATGGCGCTTGCCATCTATCTCGATGAAACACCGGTGCAAGCCGGAGTTCACGGGGTCAATGCGCGTATTTGTGGGTACACCCTTGAACTCGGTTTCAATCCAGTTGGTGTAAACGCCGAACTCGGCATCGCCGTTGAAACAGGCTTCTTCCAATACCGCCCGATGGAATGGCAGTACCGACGCCACGCCCTCGATAGTGAATTCCTTCAGCGCACGGCGTGCGCGAGTTATTGCTTGCTCGCGGGTGGCGCCCGTGACAATCAGTTTCGCCATCATCGAGTCGTAAAGGCCCGGAATGACGGAGCCCGCCTCCACCCCGGATTCGATGCGCACGCCGGGGCCCGACGGAGCACGGAACACATTGATTCGCCCTGGCGTCGGCAGAAACCCTCTACCCGGATCTTCAGCGTTGATACGAAACTCAAGAGCGTGGCCGCGCAGTTCCGGTGCCTTAGTAATCGACAACGGCAAGCCGTCAGCGATGCGCAGTTGCTCAACAACGATGTCCACGCCAGTGGTTTCTTCGGTGACAGGGTGTTCCACTTGCAGCCGGGTGTTCACTTCCAGAAACGAGATTGTGCCGTTCTGCGACAGCAGAAACTCGACCGTGCCGGCCCCGGTGTAGCCTGCGTAGGCACAGATTGCCTGGGCCGCCTCATGAATCCGACGACTCTGGTCAGCTGTGATAAACGGAGCGGGCGCCTCTTCCACCAGCTTCTGGTTGCGGCGCTGCAGCGAACAATCGCGCGTTCCCAAGACCAGGATATTGCCGTGCTGGTCTGCGAGAACCTGCGCTTCGATATGCCGCGGTCGCTCAAGGAACTGCTCGGCGTAGCATTCGCCGCGACCGAACGCCTCGATGGCTTCACGCACCGCCGAGGTGAATAGGTCACCCACCTCCTCCAGCTTGTACGCAACTTTCATTCCGCGACCGCCGCCGCCAAACGCGGCTTTAATCGCCAAAGGCAAACCCGCTTCTCTGGCGAACGCTATAGCCTCGGCGGCATTCGCCAATGGACCTAGCGTACCTTTGACCAAGGGTGCACCGACTGCCTGAGCAATGCGTCGGGCTTCAACCTTGTCACCCAGTGCCTTGATCACCGAAGGCGTAGGCCCGACCCATATCAGCCCCGCATCGATAACGGCCTGGGCAAACTCGGCGCGCTCGGAAAGAAAGCCATAACCCGGGTGAACAGCATCAGCACCGGCGCGCTTGGCGACGTCGATGATTTTCGAAATATTAAGGTAGGTGTCGGCCGGCTTGCCCGGACCGAGGCCATAGGCCTCTGGTGCGAGCTGGACGTGCAGCGACTCAGCGTCCGCATCGGAATAGATGGCCACCGACTCGATGCCATAATCACGCGCGGCACGCATGATACGAATGGCGATTTCACCACGGTTAGCGATCAACAACTTTTTCATTATTCTTTTTCCTTAGCGTTAACCTGGAAATCCACTATTGGGTTGAAGCGGATCTTGCAGCCAATAGGGACCTGCGCAGCCAGATTCAGATGATGCGAAGCCACCACGGCGATCACCGGATAACCACCCGTAAGCGGGTGATCGGCGAGGAATAACACGGGTTGGCCGCTGGTTGGCACCTGGATGGACCCGACACAGGTACCTTCAGAAGGCAGTTCATCCTGGCGAACACGTAGCAGCGCCTGGGTGCCCTGCAGGCGCACACCCACGCGGCTTGATTCGGCGGTTGCCGTCCAGTGCTGGCTGAAGAAAGCCGAAACAGACTCTGGGGTAAACCAGTCAGTGCGCGGCCCCATCACCACGTCGATGGTAATAAGGTCGCTGCCGCGAGGCAGCGGAGGGCCGGCCAGCGAATACGGGTGAATCGAGGCACAGGCCTTGTTGGCCGGCAGTAGGATATCGCCCGCCTTGAGTGGTGCGGGCCCCAATTTCGCTAACGTGTCGGTGGAAGCCGATCCCAAGACTTTCTCCACTTCAAACCCGCCACGTATGGCCAAGTAACTACGCACGCCTGACATCGGTACGCCCAGCTTCAGGATGTCACCGGCATCAAGCGCAAACGCGACCCCAGTAGGCACTTCAACGATATGTCCCTGTGCCGACTCAATACGAACGGGCACGCCTGCCCCGGTCACCGCGCAGGTCACAGGCTCGCCAGCCATCAGTGCGAATCCGCCATAGGTGATTTCGACCGCAGCCCAATCAAACTGATTGCCCAGTAACTCATTCGCAGCGTGCAAGGCAGCCTGGTCGGCGGCGCCCGATCCGGAGACGCCCTGATTACTGCAGCCATGGCGCCCGGCGTCTTGATACAAGGCCGGCCGGTCAGTGGAAATGACCCGCAAACCGGCAGATCCTGCGACTTGTTGCACGGAGGAAGGCTGAACCGAAGCCTTTGCAACAACGCTGTCTTGCTTGCTGATTTCGCGAAAGCGAACCCGGTCACCCGGCGCCAGCAGCGCGGCACGCTCGCGAGTCAAATCCCACATCGTTGAAGGCGTAGTGCCAAGCAGTTGCCAACCACCGGGACTGTCCGTGGGGTAAACACCACAGAACGGCCCCGCTACCGCGACCGAGCCGGCAGGAATGCGCACTCGAGGACTTTCCCGACGCGGTACATTCAGTTGCGGATCATCGCAGGTCATATAAGCAAAGCCCGGCGCGAACCCAGTAAATGCAACGGTAAACGTGGCCGCGCGATGGCGGCTAATCAATTGATCAACCGACCAGCCGAGATGGGCAGCCACAAACTCCAGGTCCTCGCCATCGTAGACAACCGGGATCTCGATCAACTGCCCTGCAGACTGTGCGCGACGGCCCGACTCCAGGCCGCCAATCAGTCTGACCAGTTCGTCATTGCTCACAACCAGAGAGTTGAATTGAACCAGTAGAGTCCGGGCACCCGGGATGACCTCCTCTATCCCGTCGAACGCTGCGCCTACGATGATCTCGAACAGCGCAACGGTGGCGTCCAGGTCTGGCAGTTCAATCAGTAGCCCGTTGCTTCCGGCGAGCCGGAACTGCAAGGAATTACTCACGGGCACCTCCGTTCACTCCGGGGATAAAGCTGGTGATCTGCACGTCATTGGCGATCAGTGCTTCTTTCAATGCACGGGCGGTCGCTACAGACGTCGCGTTGTCACCGTGGATGCAGATCGAGTCAGCCTCAATGGAGATTTCCAAACCTTCAATCGATTCGATGACACGCTCATTGACGAGCCGCAACATGCGTTTTGCAATGAGCTCGGGATCATGAATTAAAGCACCTGCAAGGCGCCGGTTCACCAGCGAACCGTCGGCGTTATAAGCCCGGTCGGCGAATGCCTCGCACACTACGCGAAGCCCTGCCTGGCGCGCCTGTTGAACAATCGGGGCCCCTGCCAGGGCCAGCAATGTAAGGTCGGGATCGACCGCCTTGATCGCTGCAATCACATCCGACGCCTGCCGGGCGTCGTTGGCGATCGTGTTGTACAGCGCGCCATGGGGTTTTACGTAATGGATGGAAGTGCCCGCGGCCTTGGCCAAACCTTGAAGCGCGCCAATCTGGTAGATCACATCCCCAATCAGCTCGGCACTGGATGGCTCCATTGCCCGACGACCGAAGCCAACGAGATCGCGGTAGCCCACATGAGCACCAATGATCACACCGCGACGCACTGCCTCCTCGATAACAGACAAGATGCCTGCGGGGTCCCCGGCGTGGAATCCGCAGGCGATGTTGGCACTGGAGACCAGATCCAGCATTGCTGAGTCGTCACCCATCGGCCACGGGCCAAAGCTTTCACCGAGGTCGCTGTTGAGGTCGATACTAGCCATATTGATTTTGTCTCAACGTTAGTCGTAGAACGCGGGCATCCAATCGCTACAACTTACGAAACACGCGTGAATTTGGTCAGGGTCGACGCCTTGATCAACTGGCCATACTTTTCACCGAAGGCTTTCGAGAAATCGCTGCTTGAGTGCAGCTGCAACGCCGCCTCATCGTCCCAGATTTCGTAGAACAGAAATTCGCCGGCATTGTCGTTGGAGACATGCAGGTCATATTGCACAAATCCCTGCTCGGTCTTGGCGACCGGTACCAACGTCTGCAATGCAGCCTTGAGCTCGACTTCTTTACCCGGTTGAGCGGTAACTGTTGCAACTACAATCAATTTATTACTCATGTTTCACCTCTTTACATTGTTAGTAGCTGTCGACTTTCAACCGACTCGTACCGAAACCTTGGTCTTGATCGAGTTGGCAATGAAACATCCCTTGTGTGCACGGTGATGCAGTCGCTCAAGCGCTTGGGCATCAGGTCGTTTTTCAGAGCTGAACCCGACCTGTGGATTGAGGGTGATTTCCGATACCCAGAAGCCGCCTTCATCGCGTTTGCTGACCACACCCACCGCGTTGTCGGTGTACGTGCTGACCGCATACCCCTGCCCTTCGGCAAGCGCCAGGAAATACAACATATGGCAACTGGCGAGTGCACTGACCAACAGTTGCTCGGGATCGGCCTTCTCTACAGCCCCAAGGTATTCCACAGCCGCCGAGGCCGGAATCTTCACGTCAGGACTGACGTGCACCACCAGGTCACGACTGTAGGTTTCCGGTTTGGTGGAGTGCGCGGCGGCGCACCACTCCACCCTTACGACATGCTCAGACATTCAGCCTCCTTGACTCTCAACTTCGATTAATCCGGGCGCCGGCGTATCAGGCCATCGACAATTCATTGGCATCGGCAGGCAGATCGGTTACCAACATATAACCAGGCTCGTGGGTAATGGCGATGTCCACATTGGCCTGCTGAATAGCCATTTGCGGGGTAACGCCGCACGCCCAGAAACCCAGAATGTCGCCTTCGCGAATCACCGGCGCGTCGCCGAAGTCAGGGTTGTAGACGTCCTTGATGCCGATTTCTTCAGGGTTGCCAATATGCACTGGAGCACCGTGTGCGAGCGGAAAACGTTCTGACAGCACGATCGCCTGAACCAGGTCGCTCGGGCTGAAAGCCCGCATGGAGACAACCATGTTCCCTTTGAACGGCCCGTTCTGCACCGTTGGCAAGTTCGTTTTGTACATGGGCACGTTGCGCCTGGCCGTAATGTGCCTGATCTCGATGCCGGCATTCAGGATCGCGTTTTCGAACGAGAAGGAACAACCGAGCGCGAAGATGACGAGGTCGTCTCTCCAGATCTCCAGCAGATTGTCCACCGTATCGATATGGACACCCTGCCGGTACACACGGTAGCGCGCCACATCTGTCCTGATGTCGATGTTGCCCGCCAACGGTAATGACGGATCTCCCGGTTTACCCATGGCTACCAACGGGCAGCTTTTCGGGTTCTTGTCGCAAAAGCCTTTAAAGTCCGCAGCATATTCAGCCGGCAGGATCATCAGGTTTGCCTGCATGTACCCGTCAGCGTAACCACTGGTTGGAGCGCGTAGCAGTCCGTCACGGATCATCTGTCGCACTTCTTGCGCAGACTTCGCTTGCATCGTTTTAATCGGTTCCATCGACAGTCACCTGCTCGGCAGTATCAAGGTACGCAAATTTATTGTTCTTGGAGTGTCGAGACGATGGCATTCGCAATCGCTTCATCGGCCTCGACAGGGCCGCCGGAAACACCCACCCCGCCTATAACGGAGTTGCCGTCAAAGACTGGAAAACCACCGCCGAACACTACGAACGGGCGAGCACACGAACGTTCAAGCCCGTACAGCGCAGCGCCTGGCTGTACCGAGTCCATCCAGGCCGCGGTGGACTGCCGAAATGCGGCGGCGGTGTAGGCTTTGTTGTGTGCAATTTCAATGGTGCCAAACGCGGCATCGTCCACGCGGATCGATGCGACCAGGTGGCCACCGTCGTCGACGATGGAGAGCGTCGATCGCTGATTGAGTTCTTTCGCTTTGCGTACACCGGCAGCCAAACCAAGGAGCGCTGCCTCATGCGTAAGTCTGTTAGCCATGATCATCTACCTCACATCAGTTGTAAGCGCCGCCACACACGTTGATTGCCTGTGCCGTGACATAGGAGGATTCGTCGGATGCCAGATATACAAACAGTGGCGCCACCTCATCCGGCGTCGCCTGACGACCCAACGGAATGTTGGATTGAACGACCGAGTCCTGTTTTCCCTTGCCGCCCATGAAATCAATGATCGGCTGGTTAAACGGGGTATCGATCCATCCTGGGCATACCGCGTTGACCCGCACACCGTCTTTAGCCAGCTCAATGGCCAGCGAATTGGTGAGCCCGATGGTTGCCGCCTTCGACGCCGAATAACAGCTCAGGCCTGGGCCGCCGCGTTTGCCTGCTAACGACGACATAAGGACTACCGACGACCTCTTTGCTTCACGCAAATAAGCCAACGATTCTTTTATGAATAAAAAATTTGCCCGTACATTAATAGAAAAGACTTTATCCCAGGCTTCCACCGCAAAATCTTCAACATTACCGGAGAGCTGAATTCCCGCATTCAGGCACAAGGTGTTGATACCACCAAGCCAACCTGCGGCTTCTTTCACTACTTTGCGAATTTCGCTTTCCTGGGACAAATCCGCACGAAAAAACCTCACCGACTCCGGGTAACGTTTTTGCACTTCCAGACCGCGCTTCTCGTCAATATCAACGACTGCAACTGTGGCACCTTCAGCAATAAAAGAGTCCAGAATTGCCAACCCGATATTGGCGACACCACCTGTCAAAAGAACGCACTTACCCTTCAAACGATTGGCCATTTTATTCGCCTATTCGAAAGTTATATTTAAAAGTTCCTGAAGGCGCCTGTTAACGTCCAGGCGCCAGGTCAGCGGTGATCATTACTTTGCTTTTGCAATGTTTTCCAGAACCAGACGATTAACCTCTGTGGTCGACTCCATCTGAGGCATATGGCCAACGCCCGGCAGCGTATTAAGCGTGACGTTTTGCGGAACTTCCGATTGCGTCGGTACTGGCACAACCTGATCGCCGTCGCCCCAGATGAGTTGCACCGGGCCTTTGAACGTACGCAAGATTTGCGTAATCGACTGTACCTGCCCCTGCTCGTTGACAATCAAGTCTTTGATTGCACCGAGGGCTTTGGGAACACCTTCCAGTCGTTTGAACTGTAAGGTCGCCTCGACCATGTCATTGCTGATCTTCGACGGGTCGGCGAACAGTCGCTCCAACACATCCTTCAAAGGTCGGCGGCGTTCGGCGGCAACGAAATCATCAAGGAACGACTTGTTCATGCCCGTACTCAGACCAATTGGCGCCAGAAGGCTAATCGACGCTACAGCTCCGCCCTTGCGCTCTGCCAGGGCAGCGGCAACAGCTCCCCCGAAGGAATGTGCCACCAGGTGAAGCTTCCCGCCTGCCACGCTATCGACGGCTTTCTCAACCGCGTCAATCAAAGCAACCAGCACATCCCCCTCACTGATGGGCGTAGATGCGCCATGACCTGGAAGATCCAGCACTACCACACGGAAATCCTTGGCAAACGCATCCTGGTTGAACATCCAAGTAGACAGATCGCCACCAAAACCATGCAACAAAACAACAGTACTGTCGCTTTCCGGACCGATGGTCAACGTGTTGATGACCGATCCGTTACCGACTTCAATTTTCTTGGGTGTAGCCACACCGGATTCTTCGCCAGCATCTTGCTTGGCCGAACTGGCAAATTGAGCAATGAAGGCATCAATTTCTTCGTCTGAGGCGCTGGAATCTGCGACCACGGCCACCAGTGCACCGACCGGAGCGGTATCACCCTCGGGCACAACAATCCTGCGCAGGATGCCGCTGACTGGAGACTCCACTGCGTTGGTAGTCTTGGTGGACTCGACTTCCATGATTTCCTGACCGCGCTCGATCCGATCACCGACCGCTACCATCCATTCAGCCAGCAACCCTTCGGTCATGGTCATTCCCCACTTGGGAATGGTGATTGCTTCGATAGACATAGACCCAACCTCTAAATGATGGATTTGACCGCTTTGATCACAGCGTCGGCGTTCGGCACGTAGGCGTCTTCCAAGTTCGGCGCATACGGAACCGGGGAGTGAGGAGCCGTTACCATCTTGATAGGCGCTTTAAGAGCGTGGAAGCACTTGTCGGCTAGCAGCGCCGAGATATCCGCCGCCATGCCGCAGCGAGGGTTAGCCTCATCAACGATGACAACCCGACCGATCTGCTCGGTGAACTCCAGCAAGGTATCTTCATCAAGCGGCGAGGTGGTACGTGGGTCGATTACGCAAGCGGACACACCTTCGGAAGCGAGCTTGCGAGCAGCTTCTTCAGCCACATGGACCATCCTGCCGAAGGCAATCAGCAGCACGTCACTGCCATCGCGTACGACCCGGGCCTCGCCAAACGGTACGGTGTAGGCGCCATCCGGCACTTCACTGACCATGTCATAGAGCATCTTGTGTTCCAGAAAAATGACCGGGTCATCATCGCGGATCGCCTGCAGCAACAGTCCTTTAGCATCGTAAGGATTCGATGGAATGACCACTTTCAAGCCCGGGAAGTGAGTGAATACTGGATAAAAGGCTTGTGTGTGTTGAGCCGCCGAACGGGTGCCTGCGCCAAAAGTTGCCCGAATCACCAGAGGCGTACGTGCATGGCCTCCGAACATATATCGAAACTTCGCGATCTGGTTGACGATTTGATCCAGACAAACCCCTGCAAAGTCCACAAACATCAGCTCAGCAATTGGACGCATACCTGTCAACGCAGCGCCCGCGGCCGCACCGACAAAGGCGGTTTCACTGATCGGCGTGTCGCGCACGCGCTCCGGGCCGAAAGCTCCAAGCAGTCCACGCGTCACCCCAAAAGGTCCGCCCCAGGCATCCTTGACACCGTTGCCACCGGCACCGCCAGTCAGATCCTCTCCCATCATGATCACTTTCGGATCACGCGCCATTTCCAAGTGGAGGGCATCGTTGAGCGCCTGACGATAAGAAATTTTAGCCATTACGATGTTCCTTACATGTACTTGACGTAGACGTCAGAGGTGAGTGCCGAAAGCGGAGGAAGCGGCGCGGCCCGGGCAGCAGAAACAGCCTCATTCACCGCTTGCTCAATCTCCTCATCGATGGCCTTCAGCGCATCCTGGAGCGACTGCGATTCAACCGCTGCACGGAACTTGATCAGACAGTCCTGTTCAAGGCGCATCGCTTTCTTCTCATCGGGAGTGCGGTAACTGTCCGGATCGCCACTGTAATGGCCGTAGTAGCGAGGAACGTGAACATGCAGCAGGCTCGGGCCGCCGCCATTACGGGCGCGCTCAATCGCCTCACCGGCGGCACTGAAGACCTTGAACAGATCAGTGCCATCTACTTCTATGGCGGGGATACCGTAACCAGCAGCACGACCGGTAAAAGTGCCTGCCGACACGAACTCATTTGCGGTCGCTTCGCCAAAACCATTGTCCTCAATGACGAACACCATTGGCAGCATCCAGATTTTCGCCAGGTTCAGGCTTTCGGCCATGGCACCTTCGTTCATCGCACCGTCACCGGCGAAAGCGATCGCAACATGATTGGTACCCGTCAGCTTGGCAGTCAGTGCTGCGCCACAAGTAATTGGCGCACCGCCCGCAACAATGCCGTTGGCGCCGAGCATACCTTTGCGCAAATCAGCAATATGCTGCGAACCACCTTTGCCGCCACAGGTGCCTGTGGCCTTGCCAAAGATTTCCGCCATCATACCGACGATGTCACAGCCTTTTGCAATGCAGTGCCCGTGACCGCGATGGGTGGAGGAAATATAGTCCTCGTCGGACAAGTGCATGCACACTCCCACTGCACTTGCTTCCTGACCGGCGTATAGGTGAGTGTTCCCGGGGATATCACCGGTGCCCATCTCAACCATGATGCGCTCTTCGAAAACGCGGATGGTCTGCATGGCCCGGTAGGCCTCGAGCAACCGTTCATGGGGTAAATGTTGCGAGAACATTCCACTTCTCCTCATTCGAATCTTTGCTTTCGGATTTGTTGTAAGTAGCAAATAGAGCTGCTGACCACACTCGATTCTCGTCGAGAGCTTCCCATGGTCACGGTGTGAAGCAACTCTTGTGATCCCATCGTCGCGCGCAGGACTGATAACGTCCAATTGTGATTCTGGATTGGTTCAGATAACGTCCGCTTATCGAATCACTCGGGATTCCGCGAGCGTGGGAAACTTTGAAAAAAGCTTCGCCACTTAGTTAACTGCGGTAACCTGCCTAAGACGCCACTTGGCAAGATAACAAGTGGATAACCCGTTGATAGAGAGACAATGAATGATCGATTTCAGAAGCCTTCAGACGTTTTATGCGGTCGCTCAACAAGGAGGATTCCACAAAGCGGCGGAGAAACTTCATACCTCCCAGCCAGCGGTATCAGCGCGTATCGCACAGCTTGAGCGTCAACTGAAATGCCGGCTTCTGGAGCGAGACAAACGCGGATGCTTTCTCACCCCTCAAGGTCGGGAATTGCTCACCTACGCGGAACGGATGTTTGCCCTTGAAAGCGAAATGATCGAGGCAGTTGCCGGTCATAGAGGACTTCGAGGCACAGTGAGCTTGGGGGCATCTGACACCATCGTGCACACTTGGCTTTCTGACCTGCTCAAACATTTGAACCGCGAGTATCCGGAAATAACTTTGGAAGTGGTGGTGGACAGCACAACCAACATGACTGCCGGTCTGGCAGACTTCAGCCTCGACGTGGCGCTGTTGATGGGGCCGGTAAACATAGGCAACGCTGAAAACCTACCGCTGTGCCAATACCCGATCAGCTGGATCAAATCCACGGAGCTGGATATTGGTTCCGAAAACCCCAGCCTGGCAACACTGGCTGAATTTCCGATCATTACGTTTGCGCGTATCACCCGGCCTTATTGGCAACTCAAGGAAATGTTTGAACGAGAGAATCTGCACCGAGCAAAAATTTTCGCCAACTCCTCGCTCTCGTCCATCGTGCGCATGACACTCGACGGTATTGGAATCGCCGCCATTCCTCAGCACGTCGTTATCGAAGAACTTGCCAGTGGCAAACTCGAAATTATTAGCACGCCGCACGAAATGCCGGTCATGTCATTTACCGCAAGCTTCATTGAGCGCCCTGATATGCCGCTGAACCGTATCGTCGCCCAGCTCGCGCAGAAAGTCGCTACCGATTACTGGCGCATCTGACGGCAGACAATAAGAAACGGGGCCTTGGCCCCGTTTCTTATTTCAGCGTTTTCTCCGCTCTAGCTATGATGAGCACGACCCAATCGCGCGAACACTTCTGGACGGTTGAACTTGTAGAACTGAGCTAGCGCCATGCCGGCAAGCAGCACTCCAACAAGGCAGTACAACATCCAGCGCCGCTCGCCCGGCTCGCCGCCAACCAGCAAGTCGAAGTGGTACGTCACTAGACCGACCAGGGCGACAAAAAACACAGTGGAGATTGCCGGCGCCAAGAATGCTTTGAAGAAACTTGCACCCTCTTGCTTGCCGCGGCGCACATACCAAGTCAGTGCCGACAGGTTGACGATGGTCATCAGAATGATGATCCCAGAGGTACCTAATCCCGAAAGCTGCCCATACAGAAACTCTGGCCGGACATTCATGACGATGAATGGAATCAGAATGACCAGCACCATCAGCGAGACCGCCATAGACGCCGCAAACGGGGACGAGTGCCGAATGTGAATGTTACTGAAAAAACGTGGGATAGCACCGTCTGTTCCCAAGTTAAACAGGTAGCGCGACAGGACGTTGTGCGTGGAGAGACTTGCAGCAAATGCCGAACTCAGCACCAAAATAGTGATGATTACCTGGAGCCGGTTATCGACAAAAAGACCAAAGGCGTTGGGAAACATGGTGGCAGGACTGTCGGTTGCCACAGCCTGCGCTGTGTGACCGTAAGCCATGATCATCGCATACGCGCATAGCGTATAAAGAATCCCGATGAAGATGATTGAGCCGTAAGTGGCGCGAGGAATGGTGACATCCGGGTTCTTGCATTCGTCACGGAACAACGCTGTTGCTTCAAACCCCATAAAGAAGGAGACCGCAAACAACATTCCGAAGGGAATGTTCACACCATCTTTCGTCAACTCACCCGGCGTGAACGGAGCGCTAGCCGCCAGCTCTCCATTTCCACCGGCATGAAGCACACCAAAAGCAAACGCGAGACAAATAACAATTTCGGTCAACATGACCCAGAAGAGCACTTTTGCCGACAGCTCCACATGCAGATAGCCCAAGATGCCCACAGCAGCCCAGCACCCCAAGGTAAACACGTACCAGGGCAAAGCAGTTCCCATAAGGCTTTTTTGCAGCTCGGCACAGGAAACGCCGAAGTAGGAGGTCACGCCTGCCAGAAGCATAAAATAGGACAAGGCGGCGGCAATGCCGGAGCCCAAACCCGCCGACTTACCCAAGCCATAACTGATGAAGGCGTAGAAGTCACCAGGACGCTTGACCGCGTTGTTCAACGTCACGTAACCGGTACCGAACAACAACATCATTATGCCGACGATTATAAATAACAGCGGTGATGCAATTCCACCGAACATCAAGGAAACAGGAATATACCCTGCCACTGTCGTCAAAGGCGCCGAAAATGCCAGAACCGTCATGGCCAAACTGAGCGAACCCATATTCCCTGACAGCTTGATCGGTGCGGTTTTGACACTCGCCACGCTTTCAGCCTCTAAACTTACTGCCATTTCCTTTCTCCTCGAAATTGTATGCGTGCAACTTACGTAATAGACAGATTCAAGTATTACGATCGGCTATACGCCACTTTTTTGTTGTATGGATACTCGGCTTAGTGCACACAACTCTGAATGTCCGTTCTTCCTTTTATCTTTTTGAACGGTTGATCCAGGTTCCCTCTGACATCGTGTGGAGCGTGCTCATCGCGCTATGAGCAATCGTTGCTCTCGGCACCGATAACGTCAAATTCTTATTGCAGATTGAATCTGATCATAAAAATCTATCAGAATAGATTTCCCTGACTGAATAGCGCGGTAGAATCCAGCCTCAAGGAGGAAATTTGTCATTAGCGAGCGTGAAAAATCACCTCCGTGCAAGGTCCAAACCGCTACCAATAGCCAGGCTGCTGATAAACGGCCTTTAAATAATCAATAAAATGTCGAACCTTGGCAGGTAGATATCGCTGCTGCGGATATACGGCTTGGATGTCGTAGTCAGGAAGGGCGAAATCATCGAGTACCGTCACAAGCTCCCCGCTAAGGAGCTCTCTGCGAATTTCCCATGTCGATCGCCAGCCAATTCCGACTCCTTGGCGCATCCACGCAAACAGTAGTTCTCCATCGTTGCAGGCCAGATTCCCGCCGACGCGCACAGCCACAGGCTTACCGTCTTGCTGAAAGGTCCATCCCCGCTGCTGGCCGCCTTGTGAAGTGAATGCCAGGCAATTGTGCTCAGCCAACTGCTCTAGTGTTGTCGGCGTTCCATGCTCTTCGAAGTAGGCAGGCGTCCCGCACACGACCCGCCGATTGGAAAACAATTTGATGGCGACATAGTTTGGATCTGTCACCGGACCGATCCGAATGCTCATGTCATAACCCTCTCCTACCAAATCCACCAGACTGTCAGTGAGATTAAAAGACAGCTTCAGGTTGGGGAATTGCCTGTGAAAAGCCAAAGCGTGCGGCGCGACGTGCATACGTCCAAACCCAGCAGGTGCAGACAAAAGCAGGTTACCGGTAACCCGCTTCGCGCTGCTGCTGATGTCTGCCTCGAGATCATCGAATTCCCGAATCAACGACCTCGCCCGCTCAAGCAATTGTTCACCCAGTTCGGTCAGGCGTAGCCCGCGAGTAGATCGATGCACCAGCTTTACACCCAGACGCTTCTCGAGTGAATCCAGCCTTCGTCCCAGCATGGCAGGCGTCACCCCCTCACTGAGTGCAGCGGCTGCGAAGCTGCCCTTTTGAGCAATCTGAATGAAACTGTGGAGTTCTGTGTAACGAGCCATTCGATACCTTTTATATCGACAGAAAGCATTATTTGGGGGTTCATTGCCTTAAAAAGCTAATTCAAACTGCAGCCCTCTACAAAAGATATGGGTTCGGCCCTAGGACTACATCATGGCAAAAATAAGAGCAATAGATGCAGCCGTTTTGGTGATGCGCCGTGAAGGCGTGGACACCGCTTTCGGCATCCCGGGTGCCGCGATCAACCCGCTGTACTCCGCCTTGCAGAAAAACGGCGGTATTGATCATGTCCTCGCTCGTCACGTGGAAGGCGCTTCGCACATGGCGGAGGGTTATACCCGCGCCAAGGCCGGCAACATCGGCGTGTGCATCGGCACCTCTGGCCCTGCTGGGACCGACATGGTCACTGGCCTTTACAGTGCGTCGGCTGACTCAATCCCCATCCTGTGCATCACCGGGCAAGCCCCTCGCGCTCGAATGCACAAGGAAGACTTCCAGGCCGTCGACATCACCGCCATCGTCAAACCAGTGACTAAATGGGCGACGACCGTCATGGAACCAGGTCAGGTGCCGTACGCGTTCCAAAAAGCCTTCTACGAAATGCGCTCCGGCCGTCCGGGCCCGGTGCTGATTGACCTGCCGTTTGACGTGCAGGTGGCCGAAATCGAATTTGACATCGAAGCCTATGAGCCGCTGCCACTGGCCAAACCAACCGCTAACCGTGTGCAGATCGAGAAGGCCCTGGCCATGCTTGACCAAGCCGAACGGCCACTGCTAGTCGCCGGTGGCGGCATCATCAATGCCGACGCCAGCGAACTACTGGTGGAATTCGCCGAGCTGACCGGTATCCCAGTTATTCCGACCCTGATGGGATGGGGCACGATCCCCGACGATCATCCACTGATGGTCGGCATGGTTGGCCTGCAAACTTCCCACCGCTATGGCAACGCGACGATGCTCAAGTCGGACGTGGTGCTGGGCATCGGTAACCGTTGGGCCAACCGTCACACCGGTTCGGTCGAGGTCTACACCGAGGGCCGCAAGTTCATTCACGTCGACATCGAGCCGACGCAGATTGGCCGCGTATTCACCCCGGACCTGGGCATCGTGTCCGACGCCGCTGCCGCATTGACCGTGTTCATCGAAGTCGCTCGCGAGTGGCAAGCCGCCGGCAAGCTGAAAAACCGCAGCGCCTGGTTGCAGGATTGCCAGCAGCGCAAGGCCACCCTGCACCGCAAGACCCATTTCGATAACGTGCCGGTCAAGCCGCAACGGGTGTACGAAGAGATGAACCAGGTGTTCGGTAAGGACACCTGCTACGTCAGCACCATCGGCCTGTCGCAGATTGCCGGCGCGCAGTTCCTCCACGTATACAAGCCCCGCCACTGGATCAACTGCGGCCAGGCCGGCCCACTAGGTTGGACCATTCCGGCGGCGCTGGGCGTGGTGAAGGCCGATCCGAACCGCAAAGTGGTGGCCCTTTCAGGGGACTATGACTTCCAGTTCATGATTGAGGAGCTGGCGGTGGGTGCACAATTCAAATTGCCGTACATCCACGTTGTCGTAAACAACTCATACCTGGGGCTGATCCGCCAGGCCCAGCGCGGGTTCGACATGGACTACTGCGTGCAGTTGTCCTTCGACAACCTCAACGCGCCGGAGCTCAACGGTTATGGCGTAGACCACGTGGCCGTCGCCGAAGGCCTGGGTTGCAAGGCCCTGCGTGTGTTCGAGCCGAGCCAGATCGCGCCGGCACTGCGCCACGCCGAGGAAATGATCGAAGAGTTCAAGGTTCCGGTGATCGTTGAAATTATTCTGGAGCGCGTGACCAATATTTCCATGGGCACTGAGATCAACGCCATCAATGAATTCGAAGATCTGGCACTGGTCGGCAACGATGCACCGACGGCGACTTTGTTGCTCGACTAACCGTTAATCGTTTCCCTGTGCAATAGAGCTTGCTCACACGGGACCTCACACTTTTACGGAGACCACTATGCCGCGTTTCGCCGCCAATCTGTCCATGCTGTTTACCGAGCAGGATTTCCTCGCCCGTTTTGAAGCCGCCGCCAAGGCCGGTTTTAGTGGTGTCGAATACCTGTTTCCTTACGACTACAGCCCCGCCGAACTTAAGGCCTTGCTCGACGCCAATGGCCTGACTCAGGTGTTGTTCAACCTGCCGGCCGGCGACTGGGCCAAGGGTGAACGCGGCATCGCGTGCTTGCCGGACCGGGTCGAGGAGTTCTGCATCGGGGTCGACTTGGCGATTGCCTATGCGAAGGTGCTGGGCAACACGCAGGTCAACTGCTTGGCCGGGGTTCGTCCGCATAACTGCGACGCAGTCCTGGCGGAAAAAACCTTCGTCGCCAACCTGAAGTACGCCGCCGAGAAGCTGCAGGCCAAAGGCATCAAGCTGGTGATGGAAGCCATCAACACCCGCGACATCCCCGGCTTCTACCTGAACAACACCGCCCAGGCCGTGGCGATTCGCGAGCAAGTGGGCAGCGCCAACCTGTTCCTGCAATACGACATCTATCACATGCAAATCATGGAAGGCGACCTGGCCCGGACCCTGTCGGCGCACCTGGACGAGATCAACCATGTGCAACTGGCGGATAACCCAGGCCGCAACGAGCCAGGTACGGGCGAAATCAATTATCGCTTCCTGTTCGAACATCTGGACCGTATCGGCTATCAGGGCTGGATCGGCTGCGAATACAAACCGCTGACCACCACCGAAGCCGGACTGGGCTGGCTGCAAACCCATAACGTGATCTGACTCGACCTGCTCCCACAGAAAAGCAGTTCTTTGCTTGAGCGACATAAAAACAAGAGGATTTTCTCATGGCTAAAATCGGATTCATCGGCACCGGCATCATGGGCCACCCAATGGCGTTGAACCTGCAGAAAGCCGGTCACAGCCTGTTCCTGTCGGCGCACCACGACGCCGCCCCTGCCGATCTGCTGGCTGCTGGCGCCGTTGCGCTGGCCAACCCGAAAGAAGTCGCCCAGGAGGCCGAATTCATCATCGTCATGGTCCCGGATACCCCGCAGGTCGAGGACGTGCTGTTCCGCGCCGACGGCGTTGCCGCCGGTGTTAGCAAGGGCAAAGTCGTGATCGACATGAGCTCGATCTCGCCGACCGCCACCAAAACCTTCGCTGCCAAAATCAACGAGAAAGGCGCGCAATACCTCGACGCACCGGTTTCCGGCGGTGAAGTCGGCGCCAAGGCTGCGACCCTGAGCATCATGGTCGGTGGTGAGGCCGATGCCTTCGAACGCGCCCTGCCGCTGTTCCAGGCCATGGGCAAGAACATTACCCTGGTCGGTGGCAACGGCGATGGGCAAACCGCGAAAGTGGCGAACCAGATCATCGTCGCGCTGAACATCCAGGCCGTGGCCGAAGCGCTGCTGTTCGCCTCGAAAAACGGTGCTGATCCGGCCAAGGTCCGTGAAGCACTGATGGGTGGCTTCGCCTCGTCGAAGATCCTTGAAGTGCATGGTGAACGCATGATCAAAGGCACCTTCGATCCAGGTTTCCGCATCAGCCTGCACCAGAAGGACCTGAACCTGGCACTGGCCGGTGCTCGCGAACTGAACATCAACCTACCGAACACCGCCAATACCCAACAGGTGTTCAGCACCTGCGCAGCCATCGGTGGCAGCAACTGGGATCACTCGGCGCTGATCAAGGGCCTGGAACACATGGCGAATTTCTCGATTCGCGATAAATAACGCCCTGCGCAAAAACCTGTGGGCGCGGGCCTGTGGCGAGGGGGCTTGCCCCCGTTTGAGTGCGTAGCGCTCACAAAGTCTTTGGTGTCTCAGAGATTTTGGGGCTGCTTCGCAACCCAACGGGGCAAGCCCCCTCACCACAGGCTGCTCCCACAGGGAACCGAGTCGCCCTCCAATAACAAGAATTCCGGGAGCCCGCCATGTCGGTCGATCCGCAACAATTGCTGCGCGAGCTGTTTGCCACAGCCATCGACGCGGCCCATCCGCAGCATGTCCTTGAAGCCCATTTGCCAACCGACCGCAGCGGTCGGGTGATCGTCATCGGCGCCGGTAAAGCCGCCGCAGCCATGGCCCAGGTGGTCGAACGCTGCTGGCAGGGTGAGGTGTCTGGCCTGGTGGTGACCCGCTACGGCCACGGCGCCCCGTGCGAAAAAATCGAAGTGGTCGAAGCCGCGCACCCGGTGCCGGACGCTGCCGGTCTGGCCGTCGCGAAACGGGTTCTGGAACTGGTCAGCAACCTGAGCGAAGACGACCGCGTGATCTTCCTGCTCTCGGGCGGTGGCTCTGCCCTGCTCGCCTTGCCCGCCGCCGGCATCACCCTCGCCGACAAGCAATCGATCAACAAAGCGCTGCTCAAATCCGGCGCGACCATCGGCGAGATGAACTGCGTGCGCAAGCACCTCTCGGCGATCAAGGGTGGGCGTCTGGGCAAAGCCTGCTGGCCCGCCACGGTTTACACCTATGCGATTTCCGATGTGCCAGGCGATCTCGCCACCGTCATCGCCTCCGGCCCCACCGTGGCCGACCCGAGCACCTCGGCTGAAGCGTTGGCGATCCTCAAGCGTTATGCCATCGAAGTCCCGGCCTCGGTGCGCAACTGGCTGCAAAGTCCCGAGTCGGAGACGGTCAAACCCGGCGATCCGAGCCTGGCCCGCAGTCATTTCCAATTGATCGCCCGCCCACAGCAGTCACTGGAAGCGGCGGCGGTAAAAGCCCGTCAGGCTGGTTTCAGCCCGTTGATTCTCGGCGACCTGGAAGGTGAATCCCGGGAAGTGGCGAAGGTCCACGCGGGCATTGCGCGGCAAATCGTCCAGCACGGCCAGCCGCTGACGGCGCCGTGCGTGATTCTGTCCGGCGGCGAAACCACCGTCACCGTGCGCGGCAATGGCCGTGGCGGGCGCAACGCCGAATTCCTGTTGAGCCTGACCGACAGCCTCAAAGGCCTGCCCGGCGTCTACGCCCTGGCGGGTGACACCGACGGCATCGACGGCTCCGAAGACAATGCCGGCGCCATCATGACTCCGGACAGCTATGCCCGTGCCGCCGCCCTCGGCCTCGCTGCCTGCGATGAGCTGGACAACAACAATGGTTATGGCTACTTCGCGGCGCTCGATGCACTGATCGTCACCGAGCCGACCCGTACCAACGTCAACGACTTCCGCGCCATTCTGATTCTCGAGAGCCCTAATCATGACGCCTGACAAGAAGGTCAAAATCCTCGCCACCCTCGGCCCGGCCACCGACGGGATCGACGATATCCGCGAACTGGTGCAGGCCGGCATGAACATCTTTCGCCTGAACTTCAGCCATGGGGACCACACCGACATGCCCAGCGCTAACCATCGCGGCGCTGGAGCCCGGTATGGAGCTGCTGCTGGACAACGGTAAACTGCGCCTGCGCGTGATCGCCCAGCATGTGGTCTTAACGGCCCACTGTGCCTGTTCCGGTAACTGATCCATTACTGCGTGATAGAGCCACGTATGTTGGCGATAAATCTGTCGTTTCTGGACAGGTCGGTAATAGAGGTTGTTCACCGAAACAAAGACCTTACTCAGTGTTAATTCGCTGAGTAAATGGTGCAAGCACAGCATTGTGAGATGCTTTGAAATACAAGTAGCCCCCAAAGCGTCTATAGCATCTGTAATGCTGAGGCACTTTCACACTAAGCCACGCTCCGTGTTTCATCATGGCTAAAGCGAAGTAATCCAGACGTGCATCATGCCCACCCCTCAAGTCGCAACGTCGCCCGAACCAAGCGTTGTTCCTCGTTTTCGATTTCCTTGAGGTTCTCGCAGATGCTCTGGATGTGAGCGATAGCCGCCTTTCGCGCTTGCTCAGGCAAGCGGCCGGTGACAGCGTTGTAGAGCCGCGCGTGTTGACGGTCGATCTGACGCTTTTGCGGTTCGCGGTGGTAAAGGTTGTTGACCGAGGTAAACACCGAGTTGAGCAGCAAATCTGTCAGCGAACGCAAGGTTTGCACCAGCACCGGATTGTGCGAAGCCTCGCAAATTGCCAGGTGAAACGCATGATCGAGCCGGGCATGTTCACTCGCCTCCAGCGAACGCCTGTGGGCATTGAGCAACGCCTCGTAGCTACGGGTGATAAGGACGAAATCAGCCTCGGTCCCGCGCAAGGCCGCCAAACGCGCGGACTCGCCCTCGAGCAGACTGCGGACCTCGAATAGATCATAGAGCGTTCGTGGCTGCGAGCTGAACAGGTACATGAGCGGTGACGCCAAGCCATGCCCCGACAGGTCTGCCACGAATGACCCCTTGCCTTGCTCGGTCTTGATAATCCCGCGAGCGCGCAACAACTTCAGCCCCTCTCGAAGGGCGGTACGGGAAACGCCGAGTTTTTCCGTCAGTCGCCGCTCCGAAGGCAACAGTTGCCCGATCTTGAGCACGCCGTCGACGATCAGGCGCTCGATGCGCTCACACACCACGTCGGCGACTTGCAAATTACGACCCGCTTCTGCGCTATCCATTGATTCTCCAACTGGTATGACCAGCTTCAGCGCCAATTTCACATCCGCCGAGCTATAACAACAAACTCATGTTTTTTAAGTTATTTTTCAAAAAAACAAAAAAAACAAGATTAAAAAACTGGTTCGACCACTACAACAACACATAGACAGTAAAGCGCCTCAGACCAATGATGCAAGTCGGCTGTATTAGAACAGACCTCTAATAAAAACAACTGAGTCTCGCCCACTGACTATGAACATTCTCTACGATGAACACGTCGACGGCGTCCTGCCAGACGTCGACAAAAACGCGCTGCTGCAAGCCCTACAAACCCAGTTACCCGACCTGGAAATTCTGCATCAGCGCGAAGAACTCAAACCGTACGAATGCGATGGACTCTCCGCTTATCGCACCACCCCCATGCTGGTGGTGTTGCCGCGCCAGATCGATCAAGTTCAAAAAGTGCTTCGGCTCTGCCATGAACGGAAAGTGCCAGTCGTCGCCCGTGGTGCGGGCACGGGTTTGTCCGGCGGTGCACTGCCGCTTGAAAAAGGCGTATTGCTGGTGATGGCGCGCTTCAACAACATTTTGCACATCGATCCCGCCGCCCGGACGGCTCGGGTTCAGCCGGGGATGCGTAACCTAGCGATTTCCCAGGCTGCCGCGCCGTTTGGCTTGTACTACGCGCCAGACCCTTCCTCCCAGATCGCCTGTTCCATCGGCGGTAACGTGGCAGAAAACGCCGGTGGCGTGCATTGCCTGAAGTATGGCCTGACCGTCCACAACCTGCTTAAGGTCGATATCCTCACCGTTGACGGTGAACACTTGAGCCTGGGATCCGACGCGCTCGACTCACCGGGCTTTGACTTGCTCGCGTTGTTCACCGGTTCCGAAGGCATGCTCGGAGTGATCACTGAGGTCACGGTCAAACTACTGCCCAAACCGCAAACCGCCAGAGTGCTACTGGCGGCGTTCGACTCTGTCGAAAAGGCCGGTCGGGCGGTTGGTAACATCATTGCCGCAGGCATCATCCCGGGAGGTCTGGAAATGATGGACAACCTGGCCATTCGCGCCGCCGAAGACTTCATCCACGCCGGCTACCCGGTGGACGCCGAAGCCATTCTGTTGTGTGAACTCGATGGTGTAGAAGCCGACGTCCATGATGACTGTGACCGCGTGCGCCAGGTGCTGAAACAAGCCGGCGCCACCGAAGTGCGCCAGGCCCGGGATGAGGCCGAACGCATACGTTTCTGGGCCGGGCGCAAGAATGCGTTTCCGGCGGTGGGCCGCCTCTCACCGGATTATTACTGCATGGATGGGACGATCCCGCGCCGCGAATTGCCTGGCGTACTGCACGCAATTGCCGCGTTGTCGGCCGAATACGGCCTGCGAGTGGCCAACGTTTTCCACGCAGGTGACGGCAACATGCATCCGCTGATTCTGTTCGATGCCAATCAACCGGGGGAACTGGATCGCGCGGAAGCACTTGGCGGCAAGATTCTCGAATTGTGCGTGAAAGTCGGCGGCAGTATTACCGGCGAACATGGTGTCGGCCGGGAGAAGATCAATCAGATGTGCGCGCAGTTCAACAGCGATGAGTTGACCATGTTCCATGCCGTCAAAGCCGCGTTTGATCCGAGCGGTTTGCTCAACCCCGGCAAGAACATTCCCACCCTGCACCGTTGCGCCGAGTTTGGCGCCATGCACGTTCACATGGGTCAGATGCCCTTCCCCGAACTGGAGCGCTTTTGATGCGCAGCGAACACGATATCGATGACAGTGGCGCGCTGCTGGAGCAGGTCAATCAAGCGTTGCAGAATGCCACTCCGCTGCGCATCCAGGGTTCCAACAGTAAGGTGTTTCTTGGACGTATCGCGGCGGGTGAAGTGCTCGACACGCGCTCCCACCGTGGCATCGTCAGCTATGACCCGACCGAGTTGGTGATCACCGCCCGCTGCGGTACGCCGTTGTCAGAGCTGGTGAGCGTATTGGACAATACGCAACAGATGTTGCCCTGCGAACCGCCCTCCTTCAGCAACGACGCCACGGTCGGCGGGATGATCGCTTGCGGGTTATCGGGGGCACGGCGGCCCTGGTCGGGATCGGTACGCGACTTTGTCCTCGGCACACGGGTCATCACCGGGCACGGCAAACATTTGCGCTTCGGTGGCGAGGTGATGAAGAACGTAGCGGGCTATGACCTTTCGCGGTTGATGGCCGGCAGTTTCGGCGCACTTGGCGTGATCACCGAGGTTTCACTCAAGGTCCTTCCGAAACCACGTCAGTGCTTAAGCATCAGCCTTGAAATGGACAGCGAGCGTGCCTTGCTTCGCCTCGCGGAATGGGGCCAGCAGCCACTGCCGATCAGCGCGGCCTGCCACGACGGCGAGCGTCTGCACCTGCGCCTGGAAGGAGGCGAAGGCTCGGTGGCGGCGGCCCATGACCGTTTAGGTGGCGAGTGGCTGGACTCTTCGTACTGGCGAGATCTGAACGAACATCAGTTGAGTTTCTTCGATGAGGATCAGCCCCTTTGGCGCCTGTCCTTGCCGCACAACACGCCCCGATTGTCCCTGCCGGGTGCTCAATTGATCGATTGGGGCGGCGCCCAGCGCTGGCTCAAATCCGACGCCGAAGCGACCTTGATTCGCTCGGTCGCGAAAGAGGTCGGCGGGCACGTGACCTGCTACAGCCACGGCTTGATCGACAGTCCATTCCAACCGCTGCCCGACGCACTGATGCGCTACCACCGGAACTTGAAACAACAACTCGATCCACGGGGCATCTTCAACCCCGGTCGCTTGTATGCGGAGCTTTGAATCATGCAGACAACCTTGAGCGAAGACGCCCGCCAACTGCCTCGCGCCGAAGAAGCCGAAAGTATTCTGCGCAGTTGCGTACACTGCGGTTTCTGCAATGCCACCTGCCCGACCTATCAACTGCTGGGTGATGAACTGGATGGCCCGAGGGGGCGCATCTACCTGATCAAGCAGGTGCTTGAAGGCAACGAGGTGACCCGCAAGACCCAGGAACACCTGGATCGTTGCCTATCTTGCCGCAACTGCGAAACCACCTGCCCCTCCGGTGTGGACTATCACAACTTGCTGGACATCGGCCGGGCGGTGGTCGATGCGGCAGTGCCGCGCCCTCTCGGCCAACGCCTGCTGCGCGAGGGATTACGCGGCGTGCTGCCCAATCCGGGGCTGTTCAAAGGACTGGTTAGCAGTGGCCAGGTTTTCCGCGCATTGTTGCCAAACACGCTGCAAGTCAAATTGCCTCGCAACGTGTATCCGGCGAAGCCACGACCGACCACTCGTCATACCCGGCAAGTACTGATGCTCGAGGGCTGCGTGCAACCGAGCCTGTCGCCCAATACCAACGCGGCCGCCGCACGCGTACTGGATCGACTGGGCATCAGCGTCACCACAAACCGCGAGGCCGGATGTTGCGGCGCGGTGGACTATCACCTGGACGCTCAGGCCGCCGGCCTTGAGCGGGCCCGCCGCAACATCGATGCGTGGTGGCCGAGCATTGAAAGCGGTGCCGAGGCCATCGTGCAAACCGCCAGCGGCTGCGGTGCCTTCATCAAGGAGTATGGCCACCTGCTCCGCACCGACCCAGCGTATGCCGACAAGGCAAAAAGGGTCAGTGCCCTCGCCAAGGATCTGGTGGAAGTATTGCGCGGCGAGCCGTTGGATAAGCTCGGCGTACACAGCGACCAACGCCTGGCGTTCCACTGCCCCTGCACTTTGCAGCACGCGCAAAAACTCGGAGGTGCAGTCGAAGCAATTCTGACAAACCTGGGATTCAACCTGACCTCTGTTCCCAATAGCCACCTGTGCTGCGGCTCGGCAGGCACTTATTCGCTGACCCAACCCGAACTGTCCAAGCAACTGCGCGACAACAAGCTCAATGCGCTGGAAAGCGAACACCCCGACGTCATTGTCACCGCCAATATCGGCTGTCAGTCCCACCTCAACGGCGCGGGTCGAACCCCTGTCAAGCACTGGATCGAACTGATTGAAGCCGCGTTGCCTTAAACGAGCACTGGAGAAATCCCATGAAAAGCAAAGCCGTACTGAGCCAGACCGAAGTAAGCCAAATTCTCGCTGCCGCACGTATCGAAGCCCAACACAATCAATGGGCCGTGACCATCGTGATTGTCGATGATGGCGGTCATCCCTTGGCCCTTGAACGCCTCGACGGTTGCGCCCCGATTGGCGCCTACATCGCCACCGAAAAGGCACGCACCTCGGCCCTGGGTCGGCGTGAGTCCAAAGGCTACGAGGAGATGGTCAATGGCGGGCGCCACGCCTTTTTGTCAGCACCGTTGCTGACCTCCCTTGAGGGCGGCGTGCCGGTCATCGTCGACGGCCAGGTGATCGGTGCGGTCGGTGTGTCGGGGGTCAAGGCTGAGCAGGATGCGCAAGTAGCCCGGGCCGGTGCGCAATGTCTTAAATGAATTGAACGTCAAGCTATTAATGCTCGAAAGACATTGGGTAATTCAGGTAAAAGGGGCGCAGACTTTTCGGAGGGTGACTGAACTATCCAGCCGCCCACCACGTCACCCTGCGTCCCTTCGCCAAACGTCGCAATAATATTTCTAATTAAGCGATGTATTGCACCTAATTACCCCGATAGCAATTAAGCCATCCCATACCGTCAGCTGTTCCCGCAATAGGCTTATACTCACATCCGACCCAGCCCTGATATGAATGAGTTCTGAGAAAATCTAAAATTGCTCGCACGTTGAGGCTCCCCACATTAGGTTCATGCCGTCCTGGAAATCCAGCAATTTGAAAATGATCAGCCTGGGCAAAATAACGCGCGGTGCAATCCATTAGATCAAGTTGTTCCATAGACGCGTGATAAATGTCCAGAATTAATCCTAGCCCATTCAATCGTTCCGTCCATCGAATCGCATCACGCAACGAGCGGATAAAATAACCAGCCACCGAAACTTGATTGATGGCTTCGATAACCAGTTTGATTTTATAGCGACCCGCTTCTTCAATTGCCCAACTCATATTCTCTTCAAACTTACGGCATGACGCCTCATAGCCCGTATTATCGACAATACCGCTTAATACGTGCAGAAGCTGACTATTACCCGATATTGCATACTCCAGTCCCCGAAGAAAATCATCCTTAAACTCGCCTGTTCGGCCGACTAGAGCAGCCAACCCCTTGCTGCCGGGTCGCAAGGGCACGGTTGCCAAAACCTGCTGGAGACCAGTGCGATCTAGATGTTTTGCAACGGCGACGGCTGGAAGACCTTGCGGAAAACTGAACTCCACGGCTTCAAAGCCGGCGTCGCACGCTGCATCAAAGCGATCTTCGAAGGGCAACTCGGTGAAAAGGAGCGACAAATTTGCAGCGTATTTGATCATTCAGCGCCTCGGACTATCCACGTCGACTTTTTCTTTCGTTGCCTGTTTGATCTGCTCAATCAACGCGCCAATACCATTCAGCAAAAAATCCCGAGCGACTCCATCCGCCAGCCGACCATGTTCTATTTTGCTGTGCACACCGCCTATGACGATCTGTGGATGAACCACTATGGCAGCCTGGATCGCCCATAGGGTTTCATTGAGTTGTTGGTGGGCCCGAACCCCTCCGGTAAACGCAGGCGAAGCCGTGAAACCCAGCACTGGGCGCCCAGTCAGGGCCGACTTACCATGGGGGCGGGACAACCAGTCCAGCGCATTTTTCAATACGCCAGACATTCCGTGGTTGTATTCCGGCGAGCCGATCAATACCCCATCGGCCGCCGCCACAGCTGCACGCAGGTCACTCACGGCCTGCGGGGCATGGACGCCGTCGTTATCTTCGTTGTACGGCGGGATTCTTTCCAATCCATGGAGCGTCAATCGAACCTGCCCGGACAATCGCTCAGCCACTGTATTGAGGATCGCCGTATGGGCCGAATGCTGACGCAGGCTGCCTGACAGGCCGAGGATATTTATCGTTGCCGTCATTTAAATGCTCACAATCTGCGGTTTTGGCTTGAGGAGGAAATGAGCGAGCGCCGGTACCAGTATCAATGCACCCACCATGTTCCAGATGAACATGAAGCCGAGCAGGATGCCCATATCTGCTTGGAACTTGATGGGAGACAATACCCAGGTCAGTACGGCAATACCCAAGGTAATCCCCGTCATCACCACCACTTTTCCCGTCGAGAGCAGGGCTAGGTAGTAAGCATCGGACAGGCTTGAGCCATTACGCAGGTTGGTCAGGGTCACGCTAAGGATGTACAGCGCGTAATCCACCCCGATGCCTACCCCCAGCGCAATCACGGGCAGCGTCGCGACCTTGACGCCGATGTTCAGCCCTACCATCAAGGCTTCGCACAAAATAGACGTCAGCATCAGCGGCAATACCGTGCATACGACAGCTCGCCAAGATCTGAAGGTGATAAAGCACAGAGCGATAACGGCTGCATATACCATGAAGAGCATCTGCACGTTCGAACGCTTCACCACAATATTGGTGGCCGCTTCGATCCCGGCATTGCCCGCCGCATTGAGGAACTGGAGCTGGTCGCTGTTATGGGTCGCAGCGAACTGCTCGACGGTCTGCACCACACTGGTGAGCGTGTCGGCCTTGTGGTCCTTGAGGTAGACATACACCGTCAGCAGGTCGCAGTTCTGATTGAACAGTTCTCGCGGCGCGCGGGTGATGATCGCGTTCAGTAGCCCCTGGTTACGGGGTATCTCATACCAGGTCATGCTGCCTTCGTTCATGCCCGCTGCGGCCTGCTTGCTCAGCGCCGCCAACGACGTGGTGGAAACAACCCCCGGCAACTGTTGAAGCTGCGCCTCCAGCGCATCGACCGACACCAATGTCTGATAGTTGGCGCAGAAGTACTGGGGTGTTCTCACCATCACCACGTACTTGTCACTGCTGGCGGAAAAGTTGCTGACCATGAAGCGGTTGTCGCTGTTGTAGCGCGACTCCGGACGCAGTTCCGGCGCCCCGGGATTCAAGTCACCGATCTTCACGTGCAGACTGACGGCAAAACCGGCCACCCCAAGGATCACGGCGATAAGGATGGCACCGCTCGCCCATTTGCGCTCGGTGAATCGATCCAGAAAAGCCCAGAATGGGTGCCGGGCGTGAAGCGCGTCCAGCTGCGAGAACTTGTCGTTAGCCGCTTCACGCTGAGCCGCCGCTTTGCTGACACCGGTGTACGACAACAGAATCGGCAACAGAATCAGGTTGGTGAAAATCAACGTCAGAACGCCGATTGTCGCGGCGACGGCGAGATCCTGAATCACCGGAATCTTGATGATCATCAACACCGCGAAACCCACGGCGTCGGCCACCAGCGCCATCAGCCCGGTCAAAAACAGCCGGCGAAAAGTGAAGCGTGCCGCCACCAGTTTGTCGGCTCCGCGCCCGATGTCCTGCATGATCCCGTTCATCTTCTGCGCGCCGTGACTCAACCCGATCGCAAACACCAGGAACGGGACGAGGATCGAATACGGATCAAGGTCAAACCCCAGAGTGGGCAGCAACCCCAGCAACCAGACCACGGCGATGATCGAACACAGCAGCACCAACAGCGTGCTGCGAATGCAGCGGGTGTACCAGAACAACACGATGCCGCAAATCACCAGCGTCGCGGCGAAGAACAGCTGCATCTGCCGCATGCCGTCAATCAGATCGCCCACCACCTTGGCGAAACCGGTGATGTGGATTTTGATGTTGTCGGTTTCGTACTTCGCGCGAATCGTCTCCAGCTGGGTTGAGAGCGCGTTGTAGTCCAGCGGTTTTCCGTCGTCCGAGGTGATGTCCTGAAGCGGCAAAAGCACGATGCTGGACTTGAAGTTAGAGGCCACGAGCCGGCCGACTTCGCCCGACCGTTCGACGTTCTGTCGAACCTGCTCCAGGCTGCCGGCAGAGCCATCGTAATTGTCCGGGATGACCGGGCCGCCGTCGAACCCCTCCTCCGTCACGCCGATCCAGCGGGTCGCCGGGGTCCACAGGGACTTCATGTACGACCGGTCGACACCAGGGAGCAAAAAGACCTCGTCGTTGATTTTCTTGACCGTCTCAAGATAGGCAGCATCAAAAATGCTGCTCTGCCTGGCCTCGATCGCAATCCGCAAGGTATTGCCGCCCTCCCCCAACTGGCCGCGATTCTTCAGGTAGTTCTGCACATAAGGGTGATCCGTCGGGATCATTTTTTCGAAGGCGGCATTGAGCTTCAAACTCAGCGCCTGGTAGCCGAACACCACGCTAAGCAAGACACAGATGCCCAAAATGACGCGGCGGTGATTGAACAAAAGCCGTTCAACCAGGGTGCCGGAAGAAGTATCGAAGGTGTCCGATTGAGGGACGGCGTGAGGCTCGGCAGTACGCGTAAAGCTGTTCATTGATCGTGCTCCGACGATTCCACGGCAACCACGGACGACAGCATGCCGCGTGCGCTGCTGATGATCAGGTCACCGTTCGCGGCTTGCGCCATGCCTGTGAAGTAACCGGGTTGAGTCACTTTAAGTAGAGAGGCTCTCGTATCGCCGTCCGCGAAACGCAGCACTCGGCCGGACTCATCGGTGAGCAGTACCGAGCCATCGTCAAGCCGCAGGCCGCTGGTCAAGGTAACGGGTTGCAAGGTGTCGAGACGCTGCCAGGTATCGCCGCGATCTTTGGACTCGAAGGCTTTGCCACGCAGCCCGAACGCCAGAATCGAACCACTGCTGGTCGCCTGGAGGCCGAAGGTCGTGCCCTCATAGGGTGATGTCAGCGACTCGAATGTCTGGCCCTCGTCAACTGAGCGCAACAACGTGCCCTGTTCGCCGGCTACGAAGAGGTCCGCCCCTACACGCTCGATGCTGTAGAGGTGCAATCCGTTCGGGTTATCGAGACGGGAACGGATCGATTGCCAGCTGAGCCCGCCATCACGGGTGACAAACGCCAGACCGTAAGCGCCTACCACCAGCCCGTTTTTGGCGTCGAGGAAGAGCAGATCGAGCAGGGGTTTGTCGGGGCCATCGTCCACCAGTTGCTGTGCTTGAGCGATTTTTTCCGCATCGTCGAAGCGTTTCGCTTCCTGCAGTTCGATCTCGGCTGCCTGGACGCCATCGAGCTGCTTGCTCCAGCTCAGTCCACCATCCTGGCTGTGCAAGACAACCCCGGCGTGCCCGACCACCCAGCCTTCGCGGTCATCAATGAAGCGAACCTTGACCAGCGTGATGCTGACTGGGGAACTGACTTGCTTCCAGGTACGGCCATTGTCTTCAGAAACAATGATGAACCCTCGCTCGCCAACAGCCACAAGGCGTTGCCCTGCCCTCGCAACACTCAGCATGACCGATTGGGCCGCCATGGCGCTGGTGATCGATGGCTGCACCGGCAGTCCTTCGGTTTGTGCCGCCGCAGCCGTGCCGGTGAGCGCCGTGATGATCGACACGCTCAGCACGAACGCCTTGAACGGATGCAGATGTAAAAGCCTGGGAGTTTGAATACGCATTTTCGAGCCTCGATGATGCGGTTCGGTGGACGCCGCGTCAGTGGCACGGCGTCCCTGGAACACAAGTGTGAACACGCTGTTGCGAGGCTCAGCGCACCGACCCGGACGCTACCGAGTTACCGGTAAAAAAGTTCTCAGGCTTGCGCGGGATAACGCTGTAGGTTTCGCCGTTCAGGCTTTGCACGACGCTGTACGTCTTGGCTTGCAGGTTGTAGATCACCACCGGTTTCACCACCACCGCCGGAATGGAGGGAACAACGAATGGCAGCACTTGGGACACACGCCACAGCTTGCCCTCGGCGTCGTAGCCATCGACCAGCGAAACTGTCCAGCTGTCTTCATCGATGAAGAACTTGCGCTTGGGCACGGCATGGCGTTTGCCCGGGGCGACAGTCGCCTCCAGCTCCCATACGCGATGCAGTTCCCAGCGCACTTTGTCCGAGTTGAGGTGGTTGGCGACAAAGGCGTCGTCGCGTTTTTCGGCATTGAATTTGTTGTCGTTGTACGGGATGTACAGTTCTTTTTTGCCGACCAGTTTCCAGTCGTAACGATCCGGATGGCCAATGAAACCATGCACTTCATCGAAGTAATTGGCGCCCGAAGCAACGAAGTCCGGTGTGTCGTAACCCACGGTTGGAGCGCGACGCACACGGCGCTGGCCGACCAGGTACTGCCAGGCTTCCCGTGGTTCTTGTGCATTGATGCTGTCGTGCGTCACCAGCGACTCGCCGGCCTTGAACGGTGGCTCGTTGGTCAAGAAGCGCAGCAGAGCATATTGACCCGACCACTTATCGGCTGCGCCGTCCTTGTAGTAATACGGGTACTGCCAGTTCTCGACGCCCCGACTGGCCAGGGTCCGGGTCCCGTCAGCATTGCCGATGACGTTGGCATAGCCCATCTGGATGGACTCGGCTTCGACCCGCAGCAGGAAGTTCCAGATGACCTCGTTCCCGGTTTTCGGGATGGGAAACGGGATACCGCCAAAGCAACCTTCCACCGACAACCCGTTGCTGGTGGTCTTGCACTTAGTCGCATTGGCGAAGGTGTTTTGATAAACGCTGTCAGGCGCCGCCGCCGTCCGGTGAGTCGGGTAGACGTCCAGATGGAACGTGTCCGGGTATTTGGCCAGGAGCGCTTTGGTGCCTTCGCTCAACTTGTCCGCATATTGCGCAGCGTTTTTGGCGGTAATCTGCAGCAGCGGTTTTTCACCCGGAAACGGATCTGCCGGCACATCGCCGGACTTGGCACCCGCGACGTCCTTGGTCAGCCCACCGGTCCACGCGGGAATGGAGCCATCGGCATTACCGGCCTTTTCGGCGCCCAGGGGCGTCAGCGTGGTCTTGAGCTTCGCCGCCTCGTCAGGACTCACCGCCGCAAATACGGAGCCGGCGCAGATGGAAATCGACAGAGTGGAAAGCAGCAGCAGTTTAATTTTTGTCATTATCAGGGCCCGCCTGTTCATTGCTTAAAAGGTTCGCTGGATCGAGAACGCCACGAAATCCCGGTCTTTCATGTTTTGCTGATAGGTGAATGAGTTGGCAGAGTTGATGACCGGCCCAGCCTCACCGAAGAAGTTGGTGTAGCTCAACGAGGCGTACCACTGCTTCTTGTAATCGGCCTTGAGTCCCAATGTCAGGTCACCGCCATGTTCCGGGCCAAACGCCTGGGGCGTGACCGAAGAACGTCCGGAAGGGTTGTAGCCAACAGTGATCGGCGCCTGGACATCGATCCCGGGAAACACCTGGAAGTACTGCGGTTCGAACGTGAAGCGCAGCGCGAAGGCATCGCGGGTGGTGTTGGGGTCCAGTTGATCGGCATTTTTGGTCACGCTCAGCCGGCGGTTGAACGCCAGTTCACCGACGAAAGAGGCGCCATCCCACAGCGCCGATCCGCCATAGACGTTGACCATCGAGACCTGGGCATGCCACGACCGGCCAATCGGGTAAGCGGGGTTCGAATCGTTGTCGGAATCCATGCCGGTAATGATCGTTCCGCCGACGCCCGCCAGCGGCGTATCAAGCCGGATCGAGGTTTCACCGGCGATGTTCGCTTCGCCGACCAGAGTGCTGAAACTTGCACCGAAGACCTTGATGTCTTCGGGATACACGTTGATGAACGTGTCATCCGCACCCGGCGCCAACGCGGCCGGACGGAAGTAAAACACCGGGGTCTTTTCGTGGTACTTGGCGGCGTACAGGCCGAACTCCCAGTCCTCGACGGCGAACTTGAGTTGTGCACCGAACTGCCCTGAGTTCCTCGCATCCTTGTCCTTGCCGTGGAGCAACTCGCCAGTCGGGAAGAACACCCGTTCCCCGCCTTCACCGACAAAATCCGCACCGCTGAAGTAGCTGCCCGCTGCGGGCAGACGGGTCTTGTTCCACTCGAACTGGTAGTAGGCGCCGACACTGACCTTATCGTTCAACTGCCAGTTGCCGGACACCTGTTTGGTCGGCATCAGAATCTCTTTGAACTGAGACCCGGGCACTGATTGGAGCTTCACCAGATCAACCGTGGATTGCGCATTGGCGATACCGTTGGCCCCGAAGAAAAGGCTTTCACCGTAGATCTGCGTGAACTGCCCCAGGCGCCCGGACAACGAGGTGGTGCCGATTTCCTTTGAGCCGTAGACAAAGGCATCGAGGATTTCAGTGTGCTGTCCGTGGATGCGCCGGGTGTCGCTGGTGAACTCATCGTGATCGACGCTCACGGAGTTGGCGGTGCCGGGTGAGTCGTTATCGTTGTCGTGGCTGTAGACATTGTCGTACCAGGACGCCGCGCTGAGACGGGCACCGACATCTTTGTACTTGATGTCGAATTCGGACAGCAGATCCAGGCGGTTGGAAATGAGCCCGCGATCGAAATTGCGGTCGCCATCATCCAGGTTAGGATTGCTGTTGGCCGTGCCCGGACCGACCGCGACCTTGTGATCGAGTTTATTCACGCGCCAAGCGTTGCTGTACTTGATCGTATTGTCCCAGCTCGCCGAAAGATCGGGATTGCCGGTGTCGATCTGGAAGGCGTGCGATGGCGTCGAGAGGCTTAGCAGGACCGTTGCGCTAACCGCGCAAGCGAGGCTGGAAACCGGCAACGGGCAGAGCCGCTGGTTGGCTGTTTTCATGGAGATGTTCCTGTTTTTTTGTTTTTGTAAAAGGTCATCCACTCGCAACATCGGCTGCGAATACCACTGGGTGTTGCGTACCGCTGTGAGCTCCTTCGTTGCCTATTTTTACGCCTGATAACATTGTGCGTAAAAAACATTTTGCTGCACTTCAAATCACTTTGTGCACAAAAAATATTCCTGCGCAAATTCAATGTCAAGCAGATTCGGGAACGCAGGTTCATGGGTGTGGCTAGATGGGAAGCAGGAGGAGGAAGAGATGCAGACTCAGGGCCGGACTAGAGCGCTGCAAAGACTATTCTGAAATTTTCTCCTTGTGACGAGGAAAAATTTATGGGCAAGAGGCCGAATTCATCCTTTGCACTAAACTGTTTTTTGCGCATAAAATCCGTTTAGTGCAAAATTTCAGGATGACCACGACCATGATCCTCTCCCCCAACAGTCCGCTGATCGATGTCGCGCTGACGAAGATGAAAAAAGCGATTGTTTGCTGTGAGCTGGCCCCCGGCGAAAAACTCAAAGTCGCAGAGCTGTCCAAAACCTACGGACTCAGCAGCTCCCCTATTCGTGAAGCGCTCAATCGACTGACCCAGGATGGCGTTGTCGAAGCCAGCGATAACAAGGGGTTCAGGGTTGCGCCTATTTCCACGACGGACTTCCGGGACATCACGCGAATGCGTTGTCTGCTGGAATGCGAAGCGCTGGCAGATGCCATTCAGTATGGCGATGACACGTGGGAAGCCGACGTACTGGGTGCGTTTCACCGCTTGAATTTGATCGAGAAAAAACTCGGAAACGGCGAGCTCGTGCTCGATGATGAGTGGTCCACCCGGCACAAGGCATTCCACTTTGCGCTGTTCGCCGCCTGCCCTTCACCGTTGATGTTGAAGATGATCGACTCCCTGTTTGACCGGGCCGAGCGCTACCGACGTTTTTCAGCCAAGCAGCGAATCACCCCAAGACACAAGGGCAATGAGCATCAGCAACTGATGGAGACTGCTTTGGCGCGTGACTCCGAAAAAGCAGTGACGCTGTTGCGCAATCACATTCAGGAGACCCTGGGCCGAACCGTCGAAGCGATCGAACGCCAACAAGCCACGCTTCAATAGATCAATCAGAACTGAATTCAGCGCAAATACCTGTGGGATATAGGGTGCCAAGTAATGTCCAGAAAAAAGCCCTTCGCCTCGTCACTGCTTTCGTGGACAGTGCGAAGCGAAGGGCTTTTCCTTTTACTGGCTTAGCGCCTGTGCAAACCTGAGCGTCGTATCGCACGTACCGCCATGACCCTGTGCAGCCTGCTCCGGCTCCTTGCACCACAGCGCAAGCTCCATGCCCTCAAGCAACTCCATCGCCCAGGCCACCGTGACCGCCCCGCCATACACGTAGTGATCTGGCCGTACGATGACGACATTGCAGCCTCGACGCTCAAGCCATTGCGCCAGTACGCCATCAACCTCCTGATAATCATCGGCAGTGCGCGTTCCTGGCTGTTGAGCGCTGACCAACCGCACGACATGGATGGGCAAACCTTTTAGCGATTGACTGCTGTGCAGACATCTCAACAAAGCGCTGGCGTCGAATCCGGGCGCAATGACCACGCGAAAGGACTGGCCGGTAAACTCATCGAGCAGCGCCTGCTTGCCGGCATGGTTGATGACCATCGGTTGAGGAAACAGCTCACCGGCCGGCGCGACTTGCGCGACAAAGCCTTGAGACAAACCGGGAATCAGTGATTGCCTGATGATCCCGTCAGGGTTCTCCGTCATTTGCTGGATCAAACGCGCATCCCGAATCGCGGTTTTCTCGCTATCGCGCTCGCAGATCACTCCGCCAAACTCCTTGGCCGCCATCGTGGTTTGGCGGACATGGGGAATTCGCTCGGTCTGATAGGTGTTCAGAAACGCAGGAGCTGCCAGCCCTCCTTTTACCAGCGCAAGCTTCCAGACCAGATTCAGCGCATCGCGGATCCCCTGGCACATGCCTTGTGCCAGGAACGGCGGCGTCATATGGGCCGCGTCCCCGAGGAAGAACACTCGGTCGGCTTTCCACTGCTCCAGAATCAGCGCGTGGAATCTATACGCAGAGGCCCGCCATAGTTGGTAGTCACCCTCCGGCAACCAACGAGCGATCAGCTTCTTGATCGCTTCAGGCTGCGAGATTTCCGAAGGCTGCTCATCAGGATTGATCATGAATTCCCAACGACGATGCCGACCAGGGCCGACGACAAATGTGCACGGTCTGGCCAGCTCGCAAAACTGCACGTTGGTCTTCGGCAGATGCTCGCCCGCCCCGTCGTTGAGGATCACGTCGACCACCAGCCACGGCTCGTCGAACGCGAGATCCTCCATTTTCAGCCCCAGACGGGTACGGATCGGGCTGGTTCCACCATCGCACGCCAGCACATACTCCGCCGTGACCGTACGCTCAATCCCGTCTTTGGCCTGAATGCGCACGTGCGCTTGCGAGCCTGTGGAATCGACAGATAGAACCTCTGAACCGAGTTCCATGGTGACGGACTTCAAATCGGCAATTTTACCGCGCAGTGCACGCTCGACCGGTGGTTGCGAGAATACATAGTTAGGCGCCCACCCCAGCGCAAAGGGCGGCTTGGCGGCATCGATGCGCTTGATCAGCCGGGATCCGGTAGTTCGGTACTCCGAGGGACGATAAGGCATGACATGCTCGGCGATCTCATTGGCCAAGCCAATATTGCCGAAGACACGCATCACTTCATGGTCAAAGCCCATGGCCCGGGGGTTGGTGTACACCGTTTCGGTCTTGTCCACGACGAGCGCATCCAGCCCCCACATGCCGGCCAGATTTGCGCACAGAGCACCCACCGGCCCCATTCCAACAATGATGACATCGTAGTCCATCGTCTACTCCGCTTTTTGTTTTTATCCCGTGTGACTTCTGGTTGATGAGCGGGCTTGCACACACCCATCAACCAGGCCTCAAGAACCATCAGCCGATTCGAACCCGCTGCTCTGCGATCTTCGCCCGAATGGAATCCATCCATTGCTCTCGCGTCTGGAAACCGGGGCGGCGCTTACACATGGCTTCGGTCTGGGCCAGGATGACCTCGCTCGGCAGTTCGAGATCGAGTGGCTCCTTGCAAGGTTGAGCGGTGTAGAAAGGCGCATCGACATACATTTCGATGGGGTTGCCTTCAGGGTCTTTGAAGTAGATCGACCAGGCGTTCCCGTGATCCACCTGGAGAATCCCTTCGATGCCGCATTTTTTGGCGAATTGGTAGTAAGTCTTCAAGTCGTCCAGGGAATTGAGCAGAAACGACAATTGATTGATCGGGTTGAATGGCAGGTCAGCAGGTTTGCCGTCAAAGAGTACGACCTGGTGATGCAGTTCCGGGTTTTGCGTCATGAAGAACAGCCGATGCCCCGTTGAGGCGACACCTTTGTCACTGACGATGAAGCCCAAGGTGCGGCAGTAAAAATCGACCATACGATCGAGGTCTGCGCAAAACACGCCGGTGTGGGTGAAATTGATGGTTGGTAAGGCGGGCATTTGGAACCTCCGGTTTTTATGATTGTGTAGAGGACAACGCTTAGGCTTCGTCAATAACGCCGTTGGATAGTGTCCCGATCTCGGTGATGACCACTTCGAATACATCACCGGGTTTCAGGAAAATCGGTGGATTTCTCTTGAAGCCAATCCCGCTCGGCGTACCGGTTGCCAGAATGTCGCCCGGGTTCCATGGAAGAGCCTTCGACACATACGAAATCAAATGCGGAATGTCGAATGCCAATTCTGAAAGGCTGCCTTCCTGCAATTGCTCGCCATTGAGTACACCCCGTACCACTAGCTTACGGTAATCGGGAATTTCCGACGCCGGAATGACCCATGGGCCCAACGCGCCGGTTTTTCTGAAGGTCTTGCCCATGCCGTACTGGTGCGTATGGAACTGCCAATCGCGAACGCTAGCATCGTTGAAGCAGGTGTAACCCGCGACGTGATCCATTGCATCGGCGGGATCGATGTGCGCACCACCCTTCCCGATCACCACGGCCAGTTCAGCTTCAAAATCAAATTGCTCTGACACCTGAGGCCTGACCAGCGGCTCGCCGTGGGGAAGCAGGGTTTCGGCAAAACGCTGGAAAATCACCGGGAACTCCCCAACCTTTCGGCCCGCCTCTTCGGCGTGAGCCACATAGTTGATCCCCACACAAATCACCTTGCCGGGATTGGGTATGACCGACTCCAGTTGAATGCTGGAAAACGGGTAGTCGGGCTGGACGGCCTCTACGATTTTGCGTGCCTCCTGCACCAACAGCGGATTGGCCAGAAAGGATGCGAGGTCCGGAACCTGCGCAAAACGACGGGTCAGCTCGACCACCCCGTCACCCGACACGGCGCCGAAATGGGCCTTTCCTTCTTTACGGTACGAAATCAGCTTCATGTTCTTCTCCTGTTTTTTATGCACAAAAACTAATTTCTTGCACCATACATCATTAAATGCATAATGCAAAAGGCCGGTTTAAAAAAATAACGAGCTACGTAAAGCTCACGGTTCTGGAGGTTAGGCATGTCGCTTGTGATGGTTCGTAAGGTAAAACTGGACATCGAAGAAGTGTTCCACGAAGGCGGGCCTCGCTCGTCGGTCCCACTGAGGATTGCGGTCGCCACCGCCGTGGTCGCCAACCCTTACGCGGGTCAATATGTAGAAGACCTGCTGCCGTTCATGCAGGAATTGAGAGGGCTGGGTGCAGAGCTGTCCCAGCGGCTGATCCTCGCGCTGGGCGGTGCCCAACACGTGCAGGCCTATGGCAAAGGTGCAATCGTCGGTGAAGACGGCGAGTTGGAACACGGTGCGGTCTGGCACGAAGCCGGTGGCTGGGCAATGCGTGAAGCGCTCGGCAATCCGAAGGCGATCGTGCCGGCGGCGAAGACCATCGGCGGCCCTGGTTGCCGGGTGATGATCCCGCTCGGGCACATCCAGGCGGCCTATGTTCGCAGCCACTTCGGCGTGGCTGAAATGACCGTATGGGACGGCCCTCGTCGCGGCGAAATCGCTTTTGGCCTGGCCATGGCCACGGGCGGACGGATTCATGCGCGACTCGGTGGTCTGGCTGCCAGCGAGGTGAAGGGCGAAGACGGGCTGCGTTAGGGGCGACGATTTGAAGCGTGCTGCAGGGTTACATACCACTACAAAAACAATATGTGTGTTGGAGAACATCATGACTGCAAAAACTATGCGCGCCGCACGTCTGTATGAAGGCGGTAAACCCATGGTCATCGAGCAAATGCCCGTCCCCGAGATTCGCCCGACCGAGGTGCTGGTCAAGGTCAAGGCGTGCGGGATCGTCCCGAACCTTCACAACATTCTGACCAACTGGGTCAAATGGTTCCCCCAGAACCCATTACCGAAACTGCCGGCGACTTTCGGCCTCGACCCCACGGGGGTCATCGAGGCTATAGGCGAACAGGTCTACGACTTCAAGGTCGGTGACCGGGTCTATGTCAATCCGGGCCGCCACTGTGGTTCCTGCCGGGCTTGTCGAGCGGGCAACACCATTGCTTGCACCGCCTACACCTTCAATGGCTATTTCGGTTTCACGTCAAAAAGCCCGCGCATGTTCGAAGACTATCCCTACGGTGGCCTTTGCGAGTACATCCCTGCTCCACAATACAGTCTGGTGAAACTGCCCGAGAACCTCAGTTTCGAGACGGCCGCGCGACTGGGCTACCTGGGTACCGCCTACAAGGCAATGCTCAAGGCCAATGTCGGGCCCGGCACCACCCTGCTGATCAATGGCATCAGTGGCACGCTCGGCTTGGGTGCCGTCGCGCTGGCGCTGGCCATGGGCGCTCGCAAGATCCTCGGCACGGCTCGTAACCAGGAGCTCTTCCAGCGGGTGAAAGACCTCGCCGCACCAGGCCGGATTGAAATTCACACGTTGGGCACGATACCCACCAATGAATGGGTCAGTGAAGTCACCCACGGTGAAGGCGTCGATGTGGTTATCGATGCCCTGGGCCCAGGGGCACCACACGAGACCCTGACCCAAGCCCTCAAGTCCATTCACCGCGGCGGGCATCTGGTCAATATCGGTGCTATCGCAGGTGAGGTCCCCATCGATCTGCACTGGATCATGGACAACGACATCCAGATCAGTGGCTCGGCCTGGTTCACTACAGGACAAGGACAAGCCATGGCGGACATGGTGGAATCCGGGACACTGGATCTTTCATTCTTCGAAAACACCGCCTTTAGCCTGGAAGACGTCAACGGCGCAATAACCGGCATTGAAAATCGTCATGGTGGCTTCAGTAACTACGTCATCTGCCCCTGACATCAACCAGACAGGTTCAACACAACGGCGGGCACGCTAAGGCCCGCCACTGATTCAGGGAATGCTATGAAAATTAGAAGAGTCGTCACCGGCCTGGATGCCTCAGGCCAATCCGTATTCATCAGCGATGACGCGGCCCCGCGGTCTTGCGCCTTTGAGTCCATTCCCGGCCATGCCATGGCGCACCTGTGGTCCACCGGCTCAACGGCCGGCGCGCAGCAGGACCCCACCCTGGGGCACCCTTCCCTGATACCCCAGCCGGGCGAAACCAGTCTGGCAATCTATGATTTTCCGCCGGACATGGTGATGCAGAACCCGACGGATGTCGGACAGATGATCGAGGAACTGGGCAGCGCCCTGCCCGGCTTGTTCGAATGCTTCGAACCGGATCATCCGGGCATGCATACGACGCCTACCATCGACTACGGCATCCTGCTTCAGGGCGAGCTCTGGTTGGAACTGGACAATGGCGAACAGAAACTGATCCGGCCCGGTGAGGTTGTCATCCAGCGTGGAACCCGTCACGCCTGGCGTAACAAAAGCGATCAAGTCGCCCGAGCACTGTTTGTGATGATCGGTGCGAAACGCGACTAACCAACATTTTCCCGAACGCTGAATCTAGGATATCTACATGACCCTGCGTCACATTGCAGTGATCGGCGCAGGCACGATGGGCAGTGGAATCGCTCAGACGTGCGCGGCAGCCGGCCACAACCTATTGCTCATCGATATCAGCGAACAGGCACTCGAGCGAGGCCTGCACGTAATGCAGAAGAATTTGGACCAACAAGTGAGCAAAGGGACTCTCACCTGCGAGCAAGCCACCGACACGCTGCAACGTATCCACACCTCGACTCATTACATCGATTTGAACGACATGGATATGGTGATTGAAGCAGCAACGGAAAACCTTGCCCTCAAGCGCTCGATCCTGCAACAGATCGCTGCCCATGTTTGTCCGGACTGCCTGATCGCCAGCAACACCTCATCGCTGTCGATCACAGAACTAGCAACCAGCATCAGCCATCCGGAACGTTTCATGGGTATTCATTTCTTCAACCCGGTGCCCGTTATGGACTTGGTGGAGTTAATCCGTGGCTTGCAGACCAGCGACGCGACCTGTTCCATCGCCCAGGCATTGGTCGAACAGCTGGGCAAAACCGCTATCCACACTCAAAATCGCCCTGGGTTCATAGTCAACAGAATCCTCATTCCGATGATCAACGAAGCCATCTTCGTCCTTCAGGAAAATGGCGACGCTCAAGCAATCGATGCCAGCATGCGCTTGGGGTGCAATCAGCCGATCGGACCTTTGGCATTGGCCGACCTGATTGGATTGGATACCGTGCTGGCCATTCTGGAAAGCTTGCAAACCGGTTTTGGTGACCCGAAATACCGTGCTGCACCTTTACTTAGGGAGTTTGTCAGCGCTGGCTTCTTGGGCAAAAAATCGGGACGAGGCTTTCATGTCTACAGCTGAAGCTCATAGGGGGTACGACACTATACGTGCTCAAGCTTTAGAGCTTTTTATCCACAAAGGATTCGGTCAAGTTAGCATGCGGGAATTGGCTCGCCATGTAGGCCTTGCTCCCGGCTCACTGTACAACCACTTCCCAAGCAAGCAAGCATTGTTATTCGATCTAATAGAGGAAATTTATGAAGAGCTCTATCTACTTGTTCAACCAGCGAGGCAAGGAGCTGCTCAAGTTCGTTCTCTGTCGAGTCTTATCGTTGCACATCTGCGCTTGCACCGTCGGCGCCCGCAGTTCTTTCGACTGGCGCTACATGGCTTCGTCTATCTAGATGACGCTCAGCAGCAACGGATCGTCCACAAGCGCAAGCTATATGAAAGCGCATTTATTGCCGCAGTATTCAACGGTACTTTCCTTGCCAAAGATACGGGCTCGATGGCTGTGCATGTGATTATAAAATTTCTCAATTGCCTACCGGACTGGCTAAATGATCTCCAGTTAGGTGACGAGGCGTGCATACTTCTTGTTGAGCAACTTGTCACGGGAGCACTCCGCGAATGCTCAAGGCAGCCATCCGAATAATTCCTGCTGTTGCTCGTTGAATTAAATACCGCTTAACATGGAAGGCCATTCACTCAAACACGCTTATTGCTCGTTTATTGTCCACTCTAGGTGAGTTATGTGAAACAGCGTACGTATTTTCGCAATTCGAGGTAATACTGGCGCGCCATGAGAAAAACAACTGCTAAGCTCTGCAGAGAAGCGCCAACATACGCACATCAACTGCCCAACGGTTATTTAAATCCTGTTTTTTAACGCATCAAGATATATGACTAACAAAAACGCACTGACTCACTCACGTCAGCACCCTACGTAAATCCGCGTCATTCAGGATTTAATGAGACCAACGTCTAGCCGATTATCGTTCGGCTCCTTCACCGCAAATCGCCAAAAACCAGCTGATAAAATTTAGTTTTCAGCGCCCATCTAAAAGTACGATCGGCAAGGGGTTGTTTGGACGAGCTCTCGCTGCCAGTCTTGGTTAGCTATCCGTCTCAAAAACAAAAAACAATAAGAGATTTTTTCATGATCAGAATAGGGATTTTAGGATGCGGTCGGATTGGAAACGTGCACGCTGCAAACATTGTGCAGATTCCGTCTGCCAAGCTGATTGCAGTAGCCGATGCCATTCCCGCCGCTGCTGAAGCATGTGCCAACCGGTTCAATGTCGAAGCACGTTCGATTCAGACCCTAATTGGCGCAAGTGATATCGACGCAATAGTCATTGCGACGCCCTCGCCCACGCACTTCGAGTTCATTCACGCTGTGGCGGATGCGGGGAAGCCGATTTTCTGTGAAAAGCCTATCGATATGTCTTCTTATACGGTTCGGCAGTGCATTGCTAAGATCGCTGCAGCAGGGATCCCTTTCATGACAGCATTCAACCAGCGCTTCGATCCACACTTCGGGACGCTTCAAAAACGTCTCGCTGCTGGCGAAATTGGTGAATTGGAATCCGTGTCGATCATTTCCCGAGATCCATTACCTCCTACAAGAGATTATCTTAAAGGCTCCGGTGGCATTTTCAGAGACATGATGATTCATGACTTTGACTTAGCTAGATTCCTACTAAACGAAAATCCTACCCAGGTTTTCGCAACCGGTGCTGCGTTGATCGACCCAAGTATCAAAGAGCTGCATGATGTGGATACTGCGGTTGCATTGCTGATGACCAAATCAGGAAAAATCTGCCAGATATCTAACTCGCGGCGCGCTAGTTACGGTTATGACCAACGACTAGAAGTACATGGTGCCAAGGGTATGCTGAGAGTGACAAATGTGCATGAGAACCAAGTGGAAAGTGCGACGGCCCTGGGCTTTACCAAGGCTGTGGCGAAGCCATTCTTTCTCGAGCGGTTCGGCCCCGCGTATCTCGCCGAAATGGAACATTTTGTTTCATGCATTTCTACAGGCACTTCTCCCATACCGAATGCAGAGGATGGGCTAATTGCTCAGCTTATCGCAGACGCCGCCACTGAATCCTTTGCGGTCGGCCAACCGGTCGATATTAGCTACTAGCTAACTATATTAGGAACAGCTATGAAAATTGGGATTATTGGACTAGGAAATGTAGCCGAACTCCATCTTACAGCGTTGAAAGAGCTTGATCCTGACGCATATGTGGGAGGCTGGGGTAGAACCGCCGAAAGAGCAGAGCTTTTCAAAGAGCGATTTGGGGGGCGCCTTTATGCGTCTCCGGAGATACTGCTCACAGACGAGACCATTGACGCTGTAATAATTTGCACCAATGCAGCATCTCATTTTCCTTTCGCAAAGCAAGCGCTGTTAGCAAAGAAGCATGTTCTGATAGAGAAACCTGTTTGCGAAAGACCAGAGCAAATTCAGGAACTGAGGCAATTAGCCCGGGAAGCAGGCAGGGTTTGCATGCCGTCACATAATTATATATACGCCGAATCAATGCGACGGGTCCGGGCTCATATCGACGCCGGACACTTGGGCGAAATCCTGAATTTTTGGGCAATATATAATAAGCGCCATCCAGCAGAAATCGGATCGCCCGATCTTACCATGAATGAATTGATGGTACACCACGTCTACTGCATGCTGTACTTCTTAGGGCGTCCAGCGAGAATTTTTGCTACCGGCTCCAACGTTCATTTTGATGACCCACAAGCCCATGATCAATTGATGATCGTCGCTGAATACCCTAACGGGACAATTGCGAATCTATGGGGAAGCTTTTCAGCTGATGACCGTAGTCGCGACCCCTGGTCTGTCTACTTCAAGATCATCGGGAAAAACGGGTCCTCCGTCGTCCATTGGGACACCACCAAGTTCGGCGACGCGAAGCTGCCATTCTGGGATGACGGAACATATTGGGATAGTTTCTATCAGATTCAGAAATTTTTCCTGGAAGAGTGTCTCACCAATAAGAGAACTCCACTATCTACAATGGATGATGCGCTGGATGCTGCGGTGATTATGGATGTAGCGCGTGATTCGATAGCATTACGCCAATCGATAAAAATTTCTTACATTAATGTTGATGATCATTTCGCGTGATCACCTTCATTTTTCACAAAAGAAACGGAGAATTGGTTTTTCTCTCCGTTTCCGTTCGCCTCGTAGATAGGGTGACACTTGCTACTTCCCGATATACGGTAACGCCCCCTACCGACTGTTCACTCCTAAACCTACCAACATCACCGCATATATATGGGCAATCGAACATTAATTCATTTAATTTGGATGATAATCAGACAAAAAGCTCTTAAACATTAAAAATATGAGGGATGATACGGACCTCCCCGTGCAGGCATGCAGCATTGTCATGACTGGTTGCACATTGACTCGGAAAGCATTGCGGAGGGACTTTGTCTATTTGACTATGGAGGTCATCGGCAGATGCTTGCTTTCAATCGTCACAGTAAAATTTTTTATCGGCCTGTAGAGGTAGCGCTACGCTGGTGTCTTCTAATGGATTATGAAGCGCAAATTCTCCAGTCAGAGTGGACCGATTTGGCAATTCTACGGACGACATTTCCACAATGGCCGTGCCTGCATACCAATACAGAGAGAGTTATCGACGCGGTTCAGCATGGTGAACTGCCTTACGGCTGCCTAGGCCTAACGGTTTCTCGTGGCACTCCGGTCGATATATCGCAATTAACTGTACGTCACACCGATCTTCGAATGTGGATGTCACAGTACTATCCTGAGCAAAAACCGTCCTTCCTTTTCGACCCAAAACAGAATCAATTAGACAGCATAAATGTTGGGACTTACCTCGCACTGCAAGCTGACAGAGAAGCCCTCCAATTACAAGTAAAGAATATAAGTACTGCTTATCAAGCGCTGACTACAGAGCTTGAGGCTATCGGATTGGAGAAAGAAAATATTCGACTTATGCTCAATAGCAACAGAAAAGTCAGCGACCGTAGTGAAACCGCTTATCTTCATATAATTGGTGCGATGCTGAATCTACTGTTAGGTCATTCCCCTTCCGGTAAGCCTCACTCGGTTTTCAGGTCACAATCCGCGATAGTCGATGCCCTAATTGCTCACAATAAAGAGCTCCCTGGCGTTTCTAAACGTACCCTGGACGAGAAATTCGCCGCTGCCAAGCGCAGCCTCTCCAAGCACTGAGTCGTATTGCGCTGCAATCCCCCTAATTGCGGCGCAGTGACTCCCTTCCATTTCTGCTATTCAATTTACGTCACGTCCTATCACGCGCCAATCGACGCCAGGAGTGACCATCATGTCCAATCAGCTTTCACCTATTACAGACTTGCTCCAACCGCCGCTCGAACGTCGTATCATGCGGCGTGAGGAGGTGGAGCGTAAAACCGGCTTCAAGCGTGCACACATCTATAACCTGATGAAGGAAGGCAAATTCCCTCAAGCCAAACGCATAGGGTTGCGTGCGGTTGGCTGGGACTCGCTGGAAATCGAGCAGTGGGTAGTTGAGCGCTTAGGCCAACAGGCCTGATGCCATGCATGTGCTATCGGTGGTTTCAACGAAAGGTGGCGTAGGCAAAACCACAGTAGCCGCCAATCTCGGCGGTCTGCTGGCGGATGCTGGTCTACGTGTCCTACTACTCGATCTGGATAGCCAACCCACCCTCTCCAGCTATTACGCCTTGAGCCAGAAAGCTGTTGCTGGCGTTTACGAGCTTATTGCACTCAACTTAACAACGTCTGCACAGATTATTTCCAGGACCGTGATTGCAGGGCTCGACCTGATCATCTCCAACGATGCTCAGGGCCAGTTGAGTACATTACTGCTGCACGCCCCTGACGGCAGATTACGGCTGCGCAATTTGCTCGACGATTTCCGCCCCCGTTATGACCTGCTTTTGATCGACACCCAAGGTGCACGTAGCGTGCTACTGGAGATGGCCATCCTCGCCTGCGATATCGCCCTCTCCCCCATCACACCGGAAATGCTCGCCGCCCGCGAACTACGCCGCGGCACTTTGAGGCTGTTCAGTGACCTCGAATCATTTCTTCACCTGGGTATTACGCCGCCACCGTTGCGACTGCTGCTGAACCAGGTAAATAGCATCCGGGTAGACACCCGAATGATCATCCATGGCCTGTGCGAGACCTTCGCTGGGGCGACCAACATCTTGGTTCTAGACACCGTAGTTCCAGATCGCGTGGCGTATCTCAATGCCGCTTCACTCGGTCTACCCGTCCACCGAATCGAGGCCCATCGGTCGCGCGAACGACGCTCGCCCTCAGCGCTGGAAACCATGCAAGCGCTGGCCATCGAGTTGTTTCCGGAATGGCGCGAAGCGATCTCTACGTTGAGCCGATACGCGGAGGCTCGATGAGACGAATCGATAAGCCCGTATTTCTCGCCCAGTCATTTTGTTTGTTCGACCTTGAGGCCAACAGTGTTTGGCAAGGAGTCTTTTATGTTGGATCAGCTTCCCATCCTCGTTCAGCCATCCATTCGCCCACAGCACCCACCTTACGAGGAGTACTGCACCGTGGTCTTTCGCCTGCAGGGTGGACGCTCGGCCATGGGGTGGTTCCTCGCAGAACTGTCCCGACACTTCGACGGCTCGGGTACTGCCGAGATCGTCAAGTTCGAGGTCGGTGACCATTTGCGTAACCGGCGTTAACTGAGGCGGTTCCGATGAAGAAGCTCAGTCAGGAGGAGATCACCGACAAGCTGCACCAGGACCACTTCCCTCGGAGTACAGAACTGGAGCGGCTGTCCGATCCAGTCATTGACACACCGATGCTGGTCACCCTGGAACAGTTGCGGCCCTACGAACACAACCCGCGCTTTATCCGTAATCCGCTGTATGACGATATCAAGGCCTCGATCCGTGAACGCGGGCTGGATCAACCGCCGCCGGTTACTCGCCGCCCGGGAGAAACCTCTTTCATCATCCGCAACGGCGGTAATACGCGCTTGGCGATTCTCGGCGAGCTGTGGCAGGAAACTCGCGACGAGCGCTTCTTCCGCATTCATTGCCTGTTCCGACCTTGGACCAATGAACTCAACGCCCTACTCGGCCATCTAGCCGAAAGCGATCTGCACGGCCAACTAACCTTCATCGAACGTGCTCTAGCGGTGGCCAAACTCAAAACCATGCTCGAACCAGATGGCGCTGTGCTCTCGCAACGAGAGCTGGCACGACGTCTTGCCGCCGGAGGCTATCCCATTTCGCAGTCGCACATCAGCCGAATGCTCGACACCCTTGAACACCTACTACCCGCCATTCCACAAACCCTGTATGCCGGATTGGGCAAGCCCCAGATCGAACGCCTGATCGCTCTGCGTAGCCAGGCAGAACGAACCTGGAACCGTTATCCAACAGTCACCGTTGCGTTTACCGAGTTTTGGCTCGGTACTCTGGGCGACTTCGATACCGACCCTGAGTCCTTCGATCTTCAGCAAATCCAGGATGAACTGCTCGAACGCATGAGCCGCTTACTCGGACAGTCCTACCGCATGTTGGCCCTGGAGCTAAGCGATACCCAACGGGTCATCTCGACGTCAGGCGTTGTCGTCACCACGCCCTCGGAGAACAGCCATCTGCCGAGTGTTAATGAAGCCGCGGCCGGATCTCCCTCCTCCGAGTCTCGTCATAAATCAAGCGAGGCCAGAACCCAGACCGAAACAGCGCGAGAGGAACTGCTCACACCGCCCGAAACGAATGTCGTATCAGCTATCAGCCCTCCGTCGCGTGTTCAACAGATTCGCGAACAGATTGATCGCGACACTGCTACTGAAGTAACAGCAACCGTTGAAACCTGCTCGATCAACGACATCTGGATCATCGCACCAACACTGGATACCCCCGAACAACTGCGTTTAGCCATTGCCGGACTGGCACGGGAAATGGCGGTCTATGCCGGACATCCCGAAAGCATCATCGACCAGAAGTATGGCTTGGGCTTCACCTTGAACATCGAGCAACTTGATCTTGCAGCGCCTCGTGCGACCGGCGTTCACCTACTGCTCCTGGCCCTCTTGCGCGCTCAAGACGACGTGAACTGGGAGGATCGCAAGCAACTCCCTTCGGCCCTGTTCGGTCAGTTGTTGCTGGGGATCTATCAACTCCCTCTGGCAGATCGTCCCGCCGTGGACGTAGGATTGGAGCGACTGCCCGACAATCTGTTAATCAAACTCTATCGCCTGATCCGCCTGGCCCGCCGCCTGATCGACTTAACGCTTCCCCCGGTAGACAACACACCGAGGGAGCTGCCATGAGCCTGTCCTTCAATGTGCTCAACCAAGCCATGCTGACCCAGGTGCTGCATGAACTACGCCTGGGTAATCTGCAACGCTGTAAGGCACTCGGACTGGGCGAGGACGACATCTATCTGTTGCAATCCTTACCGCCCACCACGCTGTCACGCCTGGCCCATGCCACCGTCCCCTGGGTTGAGGTCAAGATTGACTCGCCGGTGCTGCATCGGTTGATCGAACAAGCCGAACGCGACGAACAGAACGATCGCTTGATCAACCGAGCGCTCAAGCTCGGCGCCAGCAGCACCATCATGTATCAGTGCTTCGGTTTGGCACATTCGGAAACCGCGCTGCGCCGACGTCTGCTCAAGATAGAAACCCGTAAGGGCCGCCCTCAGCATTTGAGTGAAGCACAGGAGCATGCGCTCTGGCAGCGTTGGTGCCAACTACGTGCTCAAGACGGGACCGAGGATCAGCTCGACGCCATGATGATGCTGGCGGAGGAGCAACAGATCAGCTTGACCATCGTTTGGCAGCAGATCGACCAGTACAGCAACGGAACATGAACACCGCCCCTTCCAATCGCTGGCAGCGTGTCCTGCAGCAATGCACCCAGCAGTTGAGTGAACGCTGGCCCGCATACCCTACAACCGAACAACCCTCCAACCAGGCGTTGCAGGCTGGCTTTCTGTTCAGTGGTCAGTCACACGAAGTCGTGCCGCGTCGGCTGCTGTTGGATAATCGCCTGACGCCATTGGAGCGTAATGCCTGGCAGGTGTTTCGACTCATGCTGCAAGGTCAGGGCGTGGTCACACCACGCTATGAGGATTTGCAGCCTTACCTGTCGAGCGTGCCCTATGGCACGTTAGCCTCCCGTGAAACCATTGCGCGCGTGTTGACGATGCTCAGGCTCACTCGCTGGCTCAGCTTGGTGAGTCGCGGCCGCGATCAGGTCAGCGGGCGTCTTCAAGGTTCGCTGTATGTCCTGCACGATGAGCCGTTAACCCCCGTCGAAGCCATGGAGCTAGATCAGGACTATTTGGAACTGGTCGGACATTCCCTCGCTCATGCTACCAAGGCGGTGCGCATCGTCGCCCAGCATGCTGTGGAAGAAATTCGTCAGGACACCCGTATTGATTTAGGTCAGCTCCCCACGCGGCTCGACAGTTGGGGCGAACACTGGATACAGCAAGAATTGGATCAGGCAGCCGATGACGCGATGCACGATTCCGAACTGGGTGGCGATCACCTCGTTCGGAATCGTGCAGACCCTCGTTCGGATTCCGAACCGGGCTTGAATGCCAGTGTTTCCGGCACCGTTCGGAATCCGAACGCCGCCTGTACTGTATTAAAAGAAAGTACTTGTACTGTACCGCGCACGACCCCAGTGGTGGATAACCTGAACTGGCCCACTCCGTTGCACCTAAGCCCAAGTGAACGTCAGGCCGTCGCCGTGGCGCTGAACAAGCTCAGTCCAGTGGATCGTCAGGCGGTACTCAACGAAGCGGGTGCACGCTGTACGACAGGAAGTGTCCGCAAGCCAGCAGCCTATCTGATGGGCCTGATCCAGCGTGCACTGAAAGGCGACTTTCATCCTTGGGCAAGTCAGACAGAACGTCCACCCGTTGCAGAGCTGCATCCAACGGCCCCCTCGCGCCCGTCCCGACAACAGGGCGAACCCGCTTCCGCCCTCGCCCAAGCGTGCCTGAATGAGCTGCGCCAACTGCGCAGCAAACGTCCTGGACCTCAGTAGATTTGATGCCAGTGGCATCAAATCTACTGAGGTCTAATGTGAGATCGCAAAGGGCCGAACCAGCGCAATCCGGGCGATACGGCCATCGCCATCCAAGGCAATGTTGCCACTGGCGTCACTCTCGAAAGTCTCCGGGATTTACTCTCTCACACCAAACCGAACAGACCGCATTCAGCTTTTTGGCTGCCCTTGACCATCATCTGTCGCAACGTTTCCGTCCAAGCTTATGCGAGGACAACACCGTGGCCGATCACTATCAACTCAACCTGGGTTCATTGCGCAGCAGCATCACCCTGACCCTGCACACTCACCACGCCGCCCGTATCTGGCAAGGTCGAACCGCACGTGAAGGCGTTCATTCGATCATGGGCATGGCCGGCTACATCAGTGTCACCAACCTGATCAAACAAACCGCGGCCCAAGACGATCCCTATGCCGATTGGGCCATCGTGCAACTCGAAGAAAAACTGATGCAGGCCAAGGCTGGGATGCTGGAACTGACCCAACAGCTGGATCGGATCAGACAGGACCTGCCGACGCAGATCGACATGAGCGACAACCTCAACATCCACCCCGTCACCTTGCCGTTGTACATCGGCAGCCAGCTGGGTTTTCTGGCGGTCTACTTGCTGACCGACTACGACACTCTGGTGCGCCGGACCCTATTGGCCCATCACACCGCCCTGGTCGGTCGCAGAGACATGGAAGCCTGGATCGACGACGGCGCTCATCTGCTGCGCAGTCTGTTCGGCCAGGCGCAGCGCTATCGGCATGCCGGCGTCACACGCGATGACATGGCGGCAAACAACGCCCGTGCCCTGGCGGCCATCGAGAAACTGGGCTTTCCCCCGATGGACATCCTTGAGGGGCATCGCCGCTCCCAGTTCGCGCCGTCAATCATTCGTCGGGGTACTGTGGCAGTGGATGACGTTGACGAGTTGGCAGAGCAAGCGGGAGAACCAACTGCGACAGTGGATGAGTCGGAGGACGACGCATGAATCCCCTGACCTCGACTCAACCAATGCCCTTCGACACATTGACACCCGATGCCTATCGACAGCTCGAACACGCCGCCTCCCTAAAAGGCCTTTTAAAACCTTTTAAGGGTAAGGGGGAGTTGGAGCACCTGGCGCAGGTGGCGAGGGACATCGAGGCGCAGTTATGTCACCTGATGGAGGCGGTGGTGCAGCAGGCCGGACAACCTCCTTACTCACTGCTGGATATTCGATTGGTGCTGCAGAACACCAGCGCTGGCAGCACCTTTGTGCGTTGGCGCACCCGTGACTTCGCTCGTATGGGGGTAGCGGTCTGGGAACGCCAGGTCTGCAACAAAGCCTTGCCGCAGGTCGTACGCGAGGGATTGCGCCATTTCGAATGCAATCGCATCGCACTGAACCTACAGATGAGTGTGGTGCATTCGCTCTACCGCCAGGCCTCGACCTGCGCGATCAAAATGGCCAGTGCCGAACGGTTACTGCGCCAATTCACAACCGCAGTGGAGGTATCAGGATGAGTACTTTTTTTGTCGGCGAAGGCAATATCGGCAGTGCGCCAGAGTTCCAGGAATTTCCATCAGGCAATGACGAGCCACGGCGTTTGCTACGGCTGAATGTGTACTTCGACAACCCCGTGCCGCGCGACGGCAGCTATGAAGATCGAGGCGGCTATTGGGCGCCGGTTGAGCTCTGGCACCGCGAGGCTGAACACTGGAACACGCTGTACCAGAAAGGCATGCGTGTATTGGTCGAAGGCCGTACCGTGCGCGATGAGTGGGAGGACAGCGAAGACAATGCGCGGGTCACCTTCAAGATCGAGGCCCGTCGAGTCGGCATGCTGCCTCACCGGGTGCACAGCGTGGTCATGCGCGAACGCTCCAGTGAACCAGCGGCATCTGCGACACACGTCGGGCAAAACACAGAGCAGGCCAGCTCCCCTACATCGAAACCCAAAAAACGCAGAGGGCCGCCACCTACAGACTGACAGACTTCAGGCATAAAAATTGCGCCTTTTCGCGAAGTTGCTGGGCTGTTTTTACTCACTGCTCGTGACGCCCACCCTGTTGCCCACGCTACAACTGGCTAGCAGCCTCGGACCATTTAAGCCAGTCCTCGCCGAATAATATGAGGAACCTGCCATTCAGGTTTCTCATATCTCGCCACCGCTGTTTCCAACAACGCTGCTCCGAACTCAATCCGGAGCAGTTTTATGCGCCTCTTCCTCTGCGAGAAACCTGCCCAAGGTCGAGACATTGCCAAAGTACTCGGAGCCACCCGGCGCGGTGATGGCTGCCTGATCGGTATCGACTCAACCGTCACCTGGTGTATCGGCCATCTGCTGGAGACGGCCCCACCCGAAGCCTATGGCATTCAGTACAAGAACTGGTCGTTGGATCATCTACCGATCATTCCCGAGCAGTGGCAAGTCGAAGTCAAACCTAAAACTGCGGCACAGTTCAAAGTCATCAAACGCCTGCTCAGTGAAGCCACCAGCGTCGTCATCGCGACCGACGCCGATCGCGAAGGTGAGATGATTGCCCGGGAGTTATTGGAGCTCTGCAAGTATCGAGGTCCCGTTGAGCGCCTCTGGTTGTCCGCACTCAACGAGGCCTCGATTCGCAAAGCACTGTCCTCGCTGAAGTCTAGTCAGGAGACCTTCCCGCTCTATCATTCAGCCCTCGCCCGCAGCCGCGCCGACTGGCTGATCGGCATGAACCTCAGTCGCTTGTTTACTCTCCTCGGACGGCGGGCGGGATACGATGGCGTACTGTCGGTCGGACGCGTCCAAACACCCACTTTGCGCTTGGTAGTCGATCGGGATCGCGCGATTGCCAGCTTCGTCTCTGTGCCCTACTGGGACGTAGATGTGCACCTGTCCTCAACGGGGCAACCATTCATTGCATCGTGGTTACCACCAAGCTCAGGAGGAGATGAGGCCGGTCGTTGCCTGCAGCAGACGCTTGCCCGTCACGCGGTCCAAGCGATCTCTAGCGGTATGACCGCCACAGTACTCTCGCTGCAGACTGAGCACTCCCGCGAAGCGCCACCGCTGCCCTTCGACCTGAGCACACTGCAAGAAGTCTGCTCGCGCAAGTTGGGGCTCGGTGTCCAGGAAGTCCTGAACATCGCCCAGGCTCTGTACGAAACTCACAAAGCCACCACCTACCCGCGCAGCGATTGCCGCTATTTGCCAGAGAGTATGTTCAACGAGGTACCCGCGGTACTCGAAGCCCTGCTCAAAACGGATCCCGCGCTGCAGCCCTCATTCGGAAGACTCGATCGATCACTGCATTCCCGCGTGTGGAACGATGCCAAGGTCACCGCGCACCACGGCATCATCCCCACCACCGAACCGGCGAACATTGCGCGGATGTCCGAACAAGAACGCCAAGTCTACGAACTGATCCGTAGCCACTATCTCGCGCAATTTCTTCCGCATCATGAGTTTGATCGAACCCAGGTCGTACTGGAGTGTGGCGAAGAACGATTGACTGCTGTTGGCAAACAGATCCTGGTCCAGGGCTGGAAAAGCTTGCTCTGCGAAAATACCGAAGAGGATGAGCCCAGTCACAAGTCCCAAGTATTGCCCGTCTTGCAACAGGGTACTCAGTGCACCGTGGACGACGTCGAACTCAAGTCCATGCGCACTGCCGCTCCCAAGCCACTCACTGAGGGCGATCTGATCAAGGCCATGAAAAATGTGGCCAAGCTGGTCAACGACCCACGCCTGAAACAGAAGCTTCGGGACACCACCGGTATCGGCACCGAAGCCACGCGAGCCGGCATCATCAAAGGGTTGATTGATCGCGGTTATTTGCTGAAGAAAAAACGCGCTTTAATGGCCACGGCGGCGGCCCATACCCTGATCGAGGCGGTACCCGCTGCAATCGCAGACCCCGGCATGACCGCGATCTGGGAACAGGCTCTGGACGAAATCGAAGCGGGACGTCTGTCCCTGGATGCATTCATCGACAAGCAGGCGAACTGGATTGCGCAGTTGGTCGCACACTGCGGAGCGCTCACCTTGTCGATACCGGTCGAAACCGGCCCGGCCTGCCCCATTTGCAATGCCTCAATGTTCAGGCGAGAGGGGAAATCAGGGCCGCTCTGGTCATGCTCTCAGTACCGCGGCTGTAAGGGTACAGTGCCAATCAGAAAAGATACGCGTCGCCCATGACGCACCATTGGAGATCAACATGCGTATCGGGGGCGATGGTCAGTGCATCATCAACGGCGGCTGGTCCCTCTCCAAGTCGCTTAGCGGTTGTCCGATTTCACGGGCCAAAGCGATGCCGGTCGAAATCCATATCTGCCCCAGTTCGTTGAACGCTTTCAGGTGAGCAGGATCTTCGTTAAGCCAATGAACAAGGCTGTCGAAGTGTTCGGGGTTATCCGGGCAATCATGGATCTTGATGAACAGCTCCAGTGTTCGATCCCAGATCTGATCCATGACGTTCTCGCTCTTCTCTTCCATGCTCAACCGTTCCTCAGCTTGGCCCTATCAGACCGTTCATTCTCACTGACCACCTCGGACTCTGATTCCTGTAGGAATAGAAGCCACGTCGCATTACACAGCGATTTCAGCCAATATAACAACCTTATAAGTCGATACTCAACCGTTAAGGATGTTCATGTCAACGGGTCTTTGCTCAACCATTCGGGTTGAACTGGAGAACTCATCACTTGGCACATAAACATCCAACCCAAGCCCAAATCGGGCGCATGATCGCGAAGCACCGCACCGAGCGTAATCTGACTCAGGAAGAGGTGGCTGAACGCTTGGGGATCGGCAGCGAAGCCATATCGCGTCTAGAGCGGGGTGTGGTGGAGCTTTCCGTGGTCAAGCTGATGCAGTTAGCGGATATTTTCGACTGCCGGATGGATGAACTGCTGACGGAGTCGAGTAATCGTCCCAATGACCAGGGCCAGATGATCGCGGGTCTGCTGAACGGTCTGAAAGAAAGCGACCGTGCCTTTATCCTGGCGACCGTCGAACGATTGGCTACTCATCTCGCCAACAAATGAGCTCATGCGCTCGCATTCGATATAGGGGCTTTTGAGGGGACGCTCTCTGCCTTGACGTCATCCCACCCTCTCTGCTGTAGTGCCTTGGGATCATCGCCAACGGCGACCCAAGACCGATGCGCTCCGGGTAGCTCGGTCGGACTCCTTGAGTTCGGAGCCTTCTCTTCTGCGGAATTTTATTCCCGCTTTGTGCTCGACCTGATCGCGGTGGCGGATGACCACTGTTGCCTCTACCAGGCAATAGCGGTCATCCGCTTCAGCGATCGTATTCAGTCCCGGAGCCCGCCGGAGAAACACTGGGCACCCTTTGTGCGCGGATGCGTGCCAGCATGTTCCGACCCAGGCCACGACAAGGGTCGGTTGGCGAATCATGGCGCAGTCAAACCAAGTTTTGCGAGGAGCTTGTCGACTGCGTCAGACCGCCAAAGGTGGCTTTTCTGTTCCTCGCCTGGCACCCCGCCAGGCCCACTCTTCACTTTCTTCAGTCCAGTGACTGCCACTGTATTCCGGCCATAAAAAATTGGGTTGCAGCGTCTTGACGCTCCCCTGTGCCAGGCTTATACAAAGGGCGTGGTTCGCTGTCGTTGACAGCCCAGCCCAGGTAGCTTGAACCTTCAAGGCTACGCCACATTCGTGGTGGTTTACCCAAGTGCGATCAGCATTCGGAAGCTCGCGCGGTTACCGCTTCAGCGGTGATGAATGCCCACTACCCCATGTTTGCGAACCACTACCGCAGACGTTCCTCAGTTGCACCGTTATTCCGCCAGACGCATCGTTCTGATCATCATTGGCTTGCCGATGACGAGTCGTTCATCGCTCGCCTTCACCTTACCCACCCTGACGGGGGCTCACTTCCCCGTCAGGGGCTGTGCGTCGCCGTTTTCCCTTGAAACAGGAGAACCACCATGGCCCACGCCAACCAATCCCAAGAAGCGACCACTTACTTCAACCTGCACACCGTCGGTATCGGCTACCTCAACCGTGTTCGTGAAGTACAAGTCCGCCGCGGCCAGCCATTCATGGCCTGCGATATCGCCGCCCTGCACGGTGCCACCGATGCCGTGGAGTACACCCGCTTCGACTGCAAGGTCGCTGGAGGCGAAGCTGAACGTTTGATTCGTCTCTATACGGACGCCGTCAACGCCGAGAAAAAGGTCTTGCTGTCGTTCCGTATCGGCGATCTGTGGATCGATCCGTTTCTCTACGAGAAAGGCGAGAAACAAGGCCAACCGGGCGCCAGCCTGAAAGGTCGTTTGCTGTTCATCGACTGGATCAAGGTCAACGGCACGTTCGAGTACAAAGCGCCCGCCAGGCAGGAAGCAACAGCACCTGCTGAGCAAGCGCCAAACAGTGAGCCATCCCCACCATCGGCTGATGCCGAAGCTGAGGAGATCGAAACCCCAACAGAGGCTCGGGTCGAACCTGAATCTCCATCCACTCCCCGCACGGCTCGCCGTGATGCCACCCGTACCGTTCAGTCCGTCTGAACAGTCCACGATGCTCCACATCAAGGCGCTCCCTCGAGCGCCTTTTCTTCGATCAGCACAGGAGAACCAACATGGAATCCTTCTGGCTTTGCGACGACTGCCTGTTCGCTACAGCTTACGAGGACTACAGCACGTTATCGCTCTACTACACGACGGATGAAGTCGAGAAACGCATCGCCGACATCCATCGTGGACTGGTTCAGTTAATGCCCATCAGTGCCGACTTCGATCCCGAAGCCGGTTGGGGAATAAGAGCCTATTCCCCATTACCCTGCGACGGCTGTGGTTCACACCTACACGGTCAACGCCACCGATTCCACTTGGCTGTAAACAGCGCGTCATCGGCTAATGCCCGCGACTCTCTATCCACCTCGGGGATACCACTCCCCTCGGGCGTGTACCCCTGATTGTTCCCTTCGGAGGTACCACCATGAGCACCCAACTCACACTGATTGAAACCTCGGATTTCGAAGCTGATCGTATCGTCCAAGAAAACCAGCTGATCGACGAAGCGCTGCATATTCTGGATCGTCGGCTGTTCACCCGCGGCCCTAATCTGACGTCGCCTGACGCCGTGACCTCATACCTAAAACTGCATCTTGCGCAACAAGAGCATGAAGTCTTCGGTGTGATTTTTCTCGATGCCAAGCACCGAGTGCTGGCGTTCGAAGTTCTCTTTCATGGCAGCATTGATGGCGCCAGCGTTTACCCCCGCCAAGTCGTTAAGCGTTCCCTAGCGCATAACGCTGCGGCCGCCATTTTTGTTCACAACCACCCCTCAGGGTGTACGGAACCCAGCCAGGCGGATCGCGTGTTGACCGCACGGTTGAAAGAGGCCTTGGCCTTGATCGAAGTGCGCGTACTGGATCACTTCATCGTGGGTGAAGGTCGTCCGCTCTCCCTTGCCGAATACGGCTGGCTTTAACCCTTACAGGCGCCTTCGGGCGCCTTGTTCATCTTCACTCTGGAGACCCCTCATGAACCCCACACACCAAGCCCCAGCTCCGCTGAAGGCCTCAAACCCATTTGCTCGCGGTTACGAGAACCTTTATATCGAACGGCTGCTACTGATCACCTACGAAAACGACTGCCCTCCCTGCTTTCGAGCCGTGCACGACGCACAAGCCCATCTGCCCGACGATGAGCTGCAACTGTTCCCCTGCCTGTTCAATGACGATTTCGCCTTGATCAGCGAAGGCCAATCTATCCCAGATGAGTTAGATGAACGCTGCCCGTCCACCGGGCTGGTGCGCCAAGTGATCTATGCCGTGATGGGCGAAATGCTCAACGAGCGGCATCACGTCGGCGACCTGTACTCCCTGGAAGAAGCCCAAGCCATGGTCCGTCGCTTGCGCTTCGAAACGGGACACTACAGTCGAGCCTGGGAAATCAGCACCGCACACCTTCCCGAAGAAGCGATGCTTTATCTAGAAGAGTGGGTCAGTCACTCCGCACCGAGGCAAACCGGCCTCTTGTTCGAGCTGTTCACGTTGTCGGATTGCTGTGGCATCGGTTGCAAATTGATCGGCACGCCATGGACCGACGATAACCTGCTGAAGATTGAGGGCCGTCCTTACTCATCGCTGAGGCAAGAGCAACTCGATGCCGGTACGCCAGTAGCGTTGATCGAGGTGCTGTACCTCGCGGCATTGGCCGATGTGCGATTGTTGATCTTCGACCCCGACGCTGCCGTTTTGGATGGCCTCGCCACTTTTGATGAATAGCAACGTGTTCAGCGTTAACACGACCCGCCTTGAATCAACTTTCTCACTGAATCGCTCCTTCACCTCATGTCAGGTTCTGCACTGAATCTGACATGAGGTTTTTTCCATGGAGCGTTTTTTCACGCCTGTCTGCCTGCTGGGTTTGTTGAGCGCCTGCACCGCGCAAATCCCCAACCCATTGCCGACCAATCCAGCGGTCAACGGTGGCTTCAATCGAGCCCAGCTCTCGAAGGGCACGGCCGAAGGAAGCCATCCGCGAGAGCTCCGCTATGGCCGCTACACGCTGGTCAGCACTGAGCCCACCACGGAACAACGCGATCTTCTCGCCCAAATCATGGAAGTGAACATCCCGTCCAGTCTGAGTCCTTCGGTGCAGGATGCGTTGCAGTACGTATTGCAGCGCTCGGGCTATTCGCTCTGCCCCGTTACCGCGTCAGTGAGGGTGCTCTTTACTCGGCCCCTGCCAGCGGCCCATTACCGGATGGGTCCAATCCCTTTGCGCAGCGCGCTACAAGTGCTGGCTGGTCCCGCCTGGCAACTCACGACCGATGAAGTCAGCCGTTCGGTCTGCTTCAAACAGCAGAAAGCTGATGCCGGCGTCACGCTGACCATACCCGTCTCGCCCCATCAGTTGGAGGCACGTCCATGAAAGCCTCAACGTTTCAAACCCTTACAATCGGGCTTCTTTGCCTAGCGGTCGCCGGCCTGAGTGGTGGTTTGTATAACCAGTATCAACGAGTGGCCGAACTGCAGAGCACGAACACTCAACACCTACAAACCCTGGACACCCTGCAACGTGATTCAAACGCCCTCAAGGATGCACAGGAAAAGCTGCAGTACGCGCTGAAAGACTTGAAGCAGATGGTCGATAGCGGTGAGCAACAGGCCAATACCCTCGATCCGATGTTGGATCAATGGGCGCAAGAGATACAGGAACTGCGCGATGGTCTGGCAGCCCGTGCCACCGAGGCAGACATGACAGCGCTACGCGCACGCCTCGAGCACGTCGAGCAGCAGCTCCTGGACCTCAGGACAAAGCCATTCCCTCCACCGCCGACGCCTTCCGCGACCCAACCGAAAAAGACCGCTCGCCCCAAGCCCGCCCCGCTTTTGCCACCGTTCTCAGTGTTGGGTGTCGAGTCCCGCGGGGGTGAGCGCTTTCTGGCGGTCGCACCTCCTGACAGTCGCTCTCTTAGAGATGTTCGGCTGCTGCATAGCGGCGAGCAGCTCGGGGCCTGGCGCCTGAAAGTGCTGGAGCCGAACTCAGCCATCTTCGCGGTGGCCGCTCAGCCAGACCAAACCGTGCACCTCCCTTGAGACGCGATCATGAACAGAGCGCCACTCCTCCCCGTCGTCTGTCTGGTCTCACTGCTGACCATGGGTGCTGCGATGGGTAACCCCATCACGACACAGTCACAGATCCAGGACACGCAGTCCGCTCCGCTGGGGCGCTCTCACACAAAGCAGGCGACAAGCTGGGGGCTGACGGAGCAGGAGTGGACACGCTTCGAACAGATCCAAGCCGGCCCGCGCGGTTTCTGGAGCCCGAACCTCGATCCGTTGACCGCACTCGGGGTCGAGGCCCAGACCGACCAAGAGCGCCAGCGCTATGCCGAATTACAGGTAGCGCTGGAAGCCAAACGCGCCCAGCGCGAGTTGGCCTACCAAAACGCTTACACTGCGGCCTGGGCCAAGCTGTTTCCCGGGCTGCTGCCGATCCAGGGCATGGCATCCCCGTCCCCTGCCAGCTCATCGGTCGTGCCGCGCCCGGCTCTGTTTGTGGAGGACCACTGTCCAGCGTGCACCGCCGAAGCGCAGCGTCTGCAAAGCAGTGATACGGCGTTCGATATCTACCTGGTGGGCAGCCAAGGCGAGGATGAACGTGTCCGTAGCTGGGCCCGGCAAGCAGACATCGATCCGGCCAAGGTTCAACGCCGGCAGATCACCCTGAATCATGACCGTGGTCGCTGGTTCAGCCTAGGTGCTCCGGGGCCATTGCCTGCCACATTTCAACAGGTGAACGGACAATGGCAACGCCTCGACTGAGTGGTATAGCGCTCATGCTGACGATGCTCGCCGTCCAAGCTGACGAACTTCCGCCTCCTGCGTACCAACTGGCGGCGCATGGCGCCGAGATCCCTTCTACGGTGCTGTTCGCGATTGCTCTACAGGAGAGTGGCATCCCCATCCATGGTCGACTGCTGCCCTGGCCTTGGACCTTGAACGTCGCCGGAACACCCTACCGCTTCGCCACTCGCCAGGCCGCCTGTCACGCTTTGCTTCAGGCACTCGCCCGACATGACGCCAAGCGGGTCGATGCCGGACTCGGACAAACCAACCTGGGTTACCACGGGCAACGTTTTTCCAACCCCTGCGAAGCCCTTGATCCCTACCGAAATCTCGCCGTGACCGCCGCACTGTTGCAGGAGCATCACGCCGCCACCAGTGATTGGGTGTCAGCTGCCGGACGCTATCACCGCCCGGCGGGAGGTACACCCGCCGCGCGTTACCGCGCCGGCTTTTCCCGGCAACTCGAACGACTTCAGGTTTCCTTCAAACAGGGCACACCACCATGAAGCGAATCCCCATTGTCCATTTTTGCATCCTACTCTTGGCACCTTTCGCCCAACCGGAACTGACCGTAGCCGGGGATCCGCCTAGCGACTTCACCCGACACCATTTTCAAGTTGCCAGGTCGCCAATAAACAACAAGATCCAGCCTGATCGGGCCGTGCATGCTGACCTGTCCACGTTTGCCGGTGAAGCCTGGATACTGCCCATCCGCAGCTCCCTCTTGAGCCCAGGCCAGATCACGTCTCGCGCCCTGAACATGCCGGGCTTGCGGCCATTTTTCCTGGTCGGTGAGGATCCCCACTCACTGGCTTGGTTGCGTCAACGCGCGGATAAACTGCAGGAAATGGGCGCGGCTGGCCTCGCCGTCGAAGTGGCCGATACTGAAGCCCTGGGCCGGATTCGAGCAGCCGCTCCGGGCATCACCATTCTGCCGGTCAACGGTAACGACATCGCCACCCGCCTCCAGATTGACCACTACCCTGTCTTGATCACTGCCACCTCACTGGAACAGTGAGTCCCAGGTCATGGCCGAGCATGCGATGGAGTCCAAGCTCCGGCCAGCGGTGGAGCTGTACACCGTAGCGATCTGCATCGCCGCCGCGGTGTTGTGCGTGTACTCGCCCTGGGCTGTGGCCCTGTCACCCGAGATCGGTCTGGTTGCAGCGCTGGCCTATACCCTGTTCGGCCTTATCCGACTGCGACAAGCCTGGGAGGTGCTGCGCTATCGGCGCAATATCCGTCGGCTGCCGCGCTACGAACTGACCAGCCGACAGATTCCAGTCAGTCGTAAGCGTTTGTTCATGGGGCGCGGCTTTCGCTGGACCCGCCTGCACACCCAGCGCTTGGTCGAGGCCCAGGATCCGGCGGTCGCCCACTATGTCGACCAATCGACCAGCTACCGTCTGGCCCGTGGACTCGAACGGCGCCTGGAACATCCACCGTTTCCGCTCTCGACATTGGCCCGTGTCACCGCCTGGGACAGTGCCTTCAATCCGTTGCGTCCGTTGCCCCCAGTCGGTGGTTCGCCGCTGTTGCATGGGGTCGAACCCAACGAAACGGAGGTCAGTCTGCCGCTGGGCGAACGGGTCGGACATACCCTGGTGCTCGGCACGACGCGTGTTGGGAAGACCCGGCTCGCCGAGGTGTACATCACCCAGGACATTCACCGCGTCGAACATGAGGTGGTCATCGTCTTCGATCCGAAGGGCGATGCCGACTTGCTCAAACGGATGTACGTCGAAGCCAAACGGGCCGGTCGAGAAAAGGAATTCTATGTTTTCCATCTAGGCTGGCCGGAGATCTCGGCCCGCTACAACGCCGTGGGACGTTTCGGACGCATTTCTGAGGTGGCGTCTCGCATTGCTGGGCAACTCAGTGGTGAAGGCAACTCTGCGGCCTTCCGTGAGTTCGCCTGGCGTTTCGTCAACATCATCGCCCGCGCACTGATCGAACTGGGGCGACGTCCGGACTACCTGCAGATCCAGCGACATGTAGTCAACATCGACGCGCTGTTCATCGAATACGCCCAGCAATTTTTCGCCAAGACCGATCCGAAAGCCTGGGAAGTGATCGTCCAACTTGAAGGCAAGCTCACCGAGAAGAACATTCCCCGACATATGGTGGGGCGCGAAAAGCGTGTGGTGGCCATCGAGCAGTACCTGGCGGTGAAGCGGGTATTTGATCCGGTAATGGACGGACTGCGTTCGGCGGTACGATATGACCGTACTTACTTCGACAAAATCGTTGCCTCGCTACTGCCGCTGCTGGAGAAACTCACCACCGGCAAGACCGCCCAGTTACTGGCCCCCAACTACACCGATTTAGATGACCCTCGGCCAATTTTCGACTGGATGCAGATCATCCGAAAACGCGGCATCGTTTACGTCGGTCTGGATGCACTGACCGACGCCGAGGTGGCCGCCGCTGTGGGCAACTCCATGTTCGCCGACTTGGTCTCGGTCGCCGGACACATCTACAAACACGGCATCGACCATGGCCTGCCCCAATCGGGTAAAAACAGTGACAAGTTGCCGATCAACCTCCACGCCGATGAGTTCAACGAGTTGATGGGTGATGAATTCATCCCGCTGATCAATAAGGGCGGCGGTGCCGGTATCCAGGTAACCGCCTACACCCAGACTCTCAGCGATATCGAAGCACGTATCGGCAACCGCGCCAAAGCTGGCCAGGTGATTGGCAACTTCAACACCCTGCAGATGCTCCGCGTGCGCGAAACCGCCACCGCGGAACTACTCACCCAGCAGTTGCCCAAGGTTAACGTGCTGACCAAGACCCTGGTGTCGGGTGCCACCGACACCTCCGATCCTGAGGCCAACACGGACTTCACCTCGTCCTCACAGGATCGCGTCAGCAGCACCAGTGTGCCGCTGATCGAGCCAGCGCATATCGTCAGCTTGCCCAAGGGGCAAATGTTCTCCTTCCAGGCCGGTGGTCAGCTCTGGAAAGTCCGCATGCCTTTACCTAAATCCTCCAACGACGATGCTATGCCCAAGGATCTGCAGGAACTCACTCTGCGGATGCGGGCCACCTACAACGAGCAAGCAGGGCACTGGTGGAGCGCAAGCGGTGGCGGCCCAACAACCAACTTTGATTTGGATCGGGTGGGGTAGCCCGCCCCCCCACCACCGGTTTCTATTCAGCTGAAAACTATCCAGAAGGCGTTGTGACCACATCAACTCTGCAGCGCGCATGGAGTGAACGATGGCAACTTCCGCCCAGAACACGCCGCCACAACCGGTCCAGCGTCCGGGAATGATCGTCTCAGCCATCAGCCTGGTCCTGCGCATCATCGGTTTGCTGATCGCCACGTTGCTGTTCTCGATTCTGATTGAATTCGCTGGTTTGCTGCTGTTCTGGAGTGATCAGGGCTGGCGGCACAGCCAGGCCATGCTGACCAGTGAACTGGGCTGGCTCAGCGAGCACTTCAAATCTTCACTTCTCATCCAACAGCCTGGGCCAACGATTATCCAGATGCTGGATTTCCTCAATCAGTGGCTGCTGGTCAAGACCGGCTTTGCAGATTTTTTCCTGCAGGCGCGGGTGTCGAGCCAAGGCAACGGTTTCTGGGGCTGGATCAACCAGCTCTACGTGGGTATCGAGGACTTTGTCCTTGCGGCGGTGTATGTCACCTTCACCTTCGTGGTGCGCCTGAGCATTCTGGTCCTGGCGACACCCTTGTTTCTGCTGGCCGCGCTCACCGGTTTGGTCGATGGTTTGATGCGTCGCGACCTGCGAAAATTTGGCGCAGGGCGGGAAAGCAGCTTTGTTTATCACAGGGCTAAACGAGCAGTGATACCACTGCTAGTCGTGCCCTGGATCATTTATCTGTCACTGCCCTTTTCGCTCAATCCCATAGTTATTTTTTTGCCTTGCGCGGTAGTACTTGGAACGGCGGTAGCGATCACAGTGACGACATTCAAAAAATATCTCTAGACGCTTAGCGAAGCTATTTTCCCATTAGCCCTACGCTTTCAACTCAAGCTGCCGAAACAAATCATGTTTACAGCGGACGACTCAAAATCAACGGAAGGAAGGCAATAGATGAACGCACAGTCAAACGCTTCAGAAGAAGCGATCAGGACACAAAACACTGAAACACAAAATCAAAGTTCGATAGGTTATATCCAGGTTTTCTTGGAAATTCTAAATGATGGCAAGTGGTGGTTGGCCCCCATGGCTAGCCTAATTTCGATCTTACTGCTGTCGAAGTATTTATGGGTCATCGGTCATCCAGAATTGATCCTGAGTTCCATTGGAAGTCCCTCGAATCTGCTAGTTTGGCTGATCTTTACGGTACTTGGCTTTCTACTACTGCTGGTAACCTTCTCAGTACCGTCGCTGTCATTCATGCTTTGCATGGGCTTGGTTGAACCTGGACGCGACTTAGAACCGGTGCTTGCCAAACACTTGAGCTGGGTGATCGCAGTTGGCTTCGGAATAATGGCGTTGAATCTTCTGGCCTCCACGTTTGATCTTGAGCTGGCACCATGGTTGACGTTCGCGCTGGTGACGGTCATATCGATGTTGGCGGCGAAGGTATTGCTGTCTAAACACAAGGAGCTCGCCGACGCGGCATTTGAGGTACCGCAAGGTCAAAAAAAAACGATGCACCATAAAGCTCATCGATACCTACGAATGACGCTATTGGGCTTCCTGTTAGCGTTTACCGCAATGAGCGGAGTCCTACCTGCGCAAATCGCGCTGCTGGCTTGGCGAGGAGCTGAAAATGGCTGGGAGGCGCGAGCAGCCATTGGAGTCTGCCTACTCGTAATGATGATCTATCTAGTCCCAGTAATTTTGTTCTATTCGTTTAAGGGGAGTCTGATACAACGCGCCGGCAAAGCATCTCTTGCTATGTTAGGGGCTATTTTTCTCAATGCCATGCTAATGCCCGCAATTTTCGACATCTGGGTATATTCCGCCGCCAACCTGCTTAAACTTCGTGACAATCGACCTCTCGGCTATGTGCTGGATGTAAAGGACTATCCTAAAGCCCTATTTGAGTCCGCTCCCTGGGAACGTCAGTCATTCGAGGGCACAGAGGGTCTCTACAGCGTGAGCGCCTTTCGCCAATTCCGTTTTGGCGACGTTCTACTTCTATGTCCGGGACGTTACGCCGGACTTTCACTCAAGCTCCTTGACGCTTTTTCCGATCGTTGCATCGCAGTTTCAGACGCAAAAGTGAAAGCGGCCGCGAAGCGCACGCCGGTAGCAACACGCCCACTTCCAGAGCCGTCTTGTCTATTGGCGGCACGTGTACCTACCAGGATTCCGTTGCCGATAGGAGATTCCGTGCATTGTATCTATAGGACTATTTTCTAACATCCGGGTGCTGCCTCTGCATATCCGAGCAGCTCTTTCACAGCGCACTGCTCGGATGTGACCTGGGAATGATGTCGGTTGCACTTTCCACCAAAGGCCGAAGGGGTAAATACTGCAAGTAAACATCTCCAGTACTTCCCCTCAAAAAGCGATCCATCACACCTCATATTTCCTGCTGAATAAATCGATCTCAGACTTGATTCTGCCCTCAGATCCATACGGGCCAGCATCATGCCAACTATTACCGTCTTTCGCTGCTTACTACTCTCGCTGGCTATCGTCGATGACAGCAGCTATGCCGCATCTGGTCATGAGCAGGATCAGCTCAGCCTAATCCAGCAGCAGCTCGACATTATCGAACGCGTTGCAACGAAAGCTGAGGCAGCCAGCACGCCTCAACCCGACGATCGCTATCGCTTCGACTATCCCCGACTAACCCAGGACATTCAGCGCATCCGTCACGGAGTGCAGGGCTACCTGTCCCCTTCCCGCGCTCAACCCCGCGATCCCACTGAATTGGTCGGCGATTACCGCCTCGACACTCCGCCCGCGGAGTCCTCGCCATGAGCATGACTGACGCTCAGATCGCAGCATTCCAAAATGCCTCCGGCTTTTCTGCGCAGAGCAGTTCGATGCTGTGGCTGTCCCTGGTTCTCATCCTGGCTTTGCTCTGGTGTACCTGGGTGATGTGGACGGCTTACCGGGGCTGGGCAGTCGGCAGCGTGCGTTTCGGCGCGTTTGGCGGCAGCGTCGTGCGCGTGCTGCTCACATTGTTGGTACTGATGTTCTTCACCCTTTCCTAAACCAGGAGATCACCGTCATGCTCAAGTGCCTTGCCCCCCTGAAAAACAACCTGCGTGATCGTGCCAGTCAACGTCTAATCGGCTTATTGTTGGTGCTCGGTCCAAGCCTGGCTTTTGCCGAGCTACCGACCATGGAAGCCCCTTCGCGTGGTGAAGGATCTGGTCTGATTGAGACGATCAAAAACTACGCCTACGACGGCGGCATCTTGCTCGGCCTACTGATCGCCCTGCTCGCTTTTCTCGGCGTGGCCTGGCATTCGCTGACCGTTTATGCCGACGTGCAGAACCAGCGCAAGACCTGGAAGGACTTGGGTGCTGTAGTCGGAATCGGAGCTCTGCTGGTGGTAATCATCATCTGGTTCCTGACCAAGGCTGCCGCGATTCTGTGAGGTCGACATGAACGACTCTATCGAACGTCTTGCCGACGGCACCTTGGTTTTTCTGCCGGAGCGACTCAACCGTGATCCTGCCGTGTTGCGCGGTTTGACCAATGATGAGATGTGGGTGGCGCTCGGCACCGGCGCAGTCATTGGTCTGGTGCTGGGCGTGCCTCTGGCGACCAGCACCGCCTCCATTGCCTTGGCGCCGACCAGCATGATCGCAGGCATGGCGGTGGTGTTATTTGCCAGTGGCACGCTACTGCGTCGCGCTAAACGGGCTCGCCCCGAGACCTGGTTGTACCGCAAGCTCGAATGGGTACTGGCCAGCCGTTGGCGCCTGGATCGAGGGACTTTGATCCTCCACTCCGGCGCCTGGACGGTTCGCCGTTCACGTCGACTGCGCCCTGCCCTGTCCCGGCGGCAGCCATGAGCCGATTTCGAAACAAGGTGGATGCCCAACAGGCCCATATCTTCAGCCTGCGTCTGGCGGTAATGATCCTGGCCCTGCTCTGTGCCGGACTCTGGTATGGCTGGCACTCGGCACCGACCGATCTGACCGTGCATGTACCACCCGATCTGCGCTCGGGTAGCACGCGCAAATGGTGGGACATCCCCTCAGAGAATGTCTATGCCTTCGCCCTGTACATCTTTGGTCAGCTCAACCGCTGGCCCTCGGATGGCGAGCAGGATTATCGCCGCGCTATCTATGGTTTGCAGTCCTACCTGACACCTTCCTGCAAGGCTTTCCTCGACGGCGACTACGAGTATCGCAAGGCCGCTGGTGAACTGCGCCAGCGGGTGCGCGGCGTCTACGAGATCCTGGGCCGAGGCTACAGCGAAGATCCGGAACTCAGGGTCAAGCAACTCGACCGCGACAGCTGGCTGGTCAAGCTCGACCTCAATGCCGATGAGTATTACGCCGCCGAACCGGTGAAACGGGTGGTGGTACGTTATCCATTACGCGTGGTGCGTTTCGACCTGGATCCCGAACGCAACAAGTGGGGGCTGGCACTGGACTGTTATCAGGGCACTCCGCAAAAAATCTCCCTGCCCGGAGGTGAGCCATGAAGCGGATTTCTACCCTGGGATTCACCGTCGCACTGGTGCTATGGGGAGCAGCAGCGCAGGCCGTCGAGCTGATGCACTGGGAACGTCTTCCCCTTGCGGTCCCACTGGTGATCAACCAGGAACGGGTGGTCTTTGTCGATGAGGATGTTCGAGTCGGTGTGCCCTCAACCCTGACGGGCAAGCTGCGCGTGCAATCAACCGGTGGCACATTGTACCTGCGCGCCTCGGAAGCCATCGCCCCGACCCGCCTGCAACTGCAATCGGTCACGACGGGCGAGATCATCCTGCTGGATATCGCGGCCACTCCCGGCGATCAACCGCTGGAGCCCGTGCGTATTCTCAAGAATGCTCCGGTGCAGGCTACCGAAGCTGAATTTAACACCATCCCTGTTCCAGAACGTACGCCGATCCCGGTCGCCTTGACGCGCTATGCCGCACAGAGCCTGTACGCGCCGCTGCGCACCGTGGAGTCCCTGCCCGGGGTACGCCGCGTCCCGCTTAAGCTGCGCACCGAACTGCCAACTCTGCTGCCGACCGAAAACGTGTCCAGCACACCTGTCGCCGCCTGGCGACTCGGGGATTACTGGGTGACGGCGGTGAAGTTGCGCAATCGTGGTTCAGCGATGGTGCAACTCGACCCGCGTCGGCTTCAGGCCAAGCTGTTCGCCGCGGCCTTCCAGCATGCTTTCCTCGGGCCTGTCGGCAGCGCCGAAGACACCACGATTGCCTACCTCGTCACCCGCGGTGCTGGCCTCGAAAACGCCGTGCTGCTCCCGCCCGTTGCGCGAGGTGCTGACGATGAAGGCTAACGCCTTGCTCAAATGGCTGGTACCGGCTGCGCTGCTGGCCGTGGTGTTGATCATTCTGAAAACCTGGGTCGCGGGTGGCAGCACGCCTTCTCCAGAAAACTCAGTTGATCAGGGCAACATTCAGTTATCCGCCGAGCAAGCCAAGTCGCTCGGCATTGCGGGCGATACCCCACACGACACGGTTGCCACCCTGGTCGGCCAGGTGAAGGCCATGCGTAGCGACATGCTCGGTTTGAAGAAACACAACGATTCGCTGCAAACAGAGAACAACCGTCTGCGCGAGCGGGAAAACAGCGTCGATTTGCGTATCCAGACGGCGCTTGGCAGCGTGACCCAGCAGGTTGACGAAGGCCGCCGACAAGCCAACGAGGCCCGACTCAAAGCGGAACAAGACAGTCGTCAGGCTCGCGGTCTGCTGACGCAATTGCAGGAGCAGTTGTCGGGGCTGACCGGCAAAGGCAAGGATATGCCGATCGGATTGGGGCTTGAGCCGGGCGACGGGGCTCAGTTCGACGGGCAGCATTCTGCCAATGATGCGCTGCAGTGGATTGAACCCTCGGATGCTCTGTCCACCGACGCCCGAGACAAAACCAAGACCTCCTCCGCGCTGAGCCTGCCTACCACCTTCAACTCACTGGAGAGCTTGAACGATAACGCGATTGATCGCAGCCAGAAACAGCTGCGCGCCGTCACCCAGGGTGAACGTGACCTGACACGATCCGCTAATCGAACCGAAGGCGCGAAGCCGGTCTACACCATTCCCGAAAACGCGACATTGATGGGCTCGGTCGCCATGACCGCGCTGATCGGCCGAGTCCCGGTGGACGGCACAGTGAATGATCCCTACCCCTTCAAAGTACTGGTCGGCCCGGAGAACTTGACCGCCAACGGCATCGACCTGCCGGACGTCGCGGGTGCCGTGATGAGCGGCACGGCGTCCGGAGACTGGACCCTGTCTTGCGTACGCGGGCAGGTCGAGTCAATCACCTTTGTGTTTACCAATGGCACCATCCGCACGGTGCCTCAGCCGAAAGCGGTAGCCAGCCGCACTGCCTCCACCACCCAGAATTCGAGCACCGACAAGATCCGTGGCGGACTCGGTTACCTGTCCGATCCGTATGGCATTCCTTGCATTGCCGGCGAGCGCCGCTCGAACGCCCAGCAGTACCTCGGCAGCCAGAGCCTGATCACCGCGGCCGGCGCCGGTGTCGCCGCCCTGCTTGGGGATGAGCGGAACAACAGCAGCGTGATCAGTTCGGGCGGCAGTACCCTCGGGGTCACCAGTAGCACGGGCAACAGCGCACTGAACTCAATCCTCAGCGGTGGAGTCAGCGACATTCGCGAGTGGGTCAACAAACTGTATGGCGAAGCCTTCGCTGCCGTGTACGTGCCACCGGCCGCCCAAGTCGCCCTGCACCTCGACCATGAGATCACCATCGACTACGAGCCCAAGGGCCGGAGCGTTCGCCATGAAAAAGACCATGCCTCTCTGCCTGACCTGGATTAGCGTGTTCTGCTGGGTCTTGGCGGGGTGCTCCACCGACAAGGAGACACTGCTGCCCCATGGCGAGCAAACCATGCTGGACATCTGGAACGGCGCCGGTTCGCAAGGTACTCAGCAACAACTACTGGATGCTCGGCAGCAGTTACGCCGCCCATTGGCTCAAGCAGAGTTCTCCGTGGCTCTCCAGGAACCGTACACGCGCACAGCGGCGAACGAGATCCGCAACCTGTTCCCTCGCTTGCCCAATCCCGATCTGGTGCTGTACGTGTATCCGCATTTGAGCGGTACCGAGCAGGCACCGGTCCCGGGTTACTCGACCGTCTTTCCGTTCTACCAACGAGTGCAGTACGCATTGCCGGGTGAACGTCAGGAAGACTTGTAGTGCGTACCGGCGATTCGGGGAACCGCATTCCCGCGTGGAAAGCCTGGCGCAATTCAGTGCACCCTCGCGCCACCTTGGCCAATGAAGCGGCACTCTATGCGCACCACCCCAGCTTCACCGATCACCTGCCGTGGGTCGAATACCTCGACACCGAGCAGTGTTTTCTGCTGGATGACAGTCGCTCGGTGGGCGCGGTGTTCGAGTTGCTGCCCATCGGTACCGAAGGGCGCGAACCCGATTGGCTGATGGCGGCCCGCGATGCCCTTGAGGACTCCCTGCAGGATAGCTTTGACGAACTGGATCAAGCGCCTTGGGTGGCGCAGTTTTTCTGCCAAGACGACAACGACTTCACCCCCTACCTGAGCCGGCTCACCGATTATATTCAGGACAGCGCGCGAGGCACGGTCTTCACCGAGGCGTATTTGGAACTTAGCCGCCGTCATCTGAAGGCCATCGCCAAGCCCGGTGGTCTGTTTGAGGATAAGGTGGTTACGCGCCTACCCTGGCGCGGCAATAACCGCCGGGTTCGCCTGGTGGTCTATCGCTGGCTTGAGTCTGATGTTGAGGAGACAGGACTCACCCCGGTGCAATCCCTGCAACAGGCTTGCGAACGAATCGCTGCCTCGCTGCAAGCATGCGGGGTGCAATCGACACGAGTCGATGGCCGAGGTTTGTATGCCTGGTTGTTGCCCTGGTTCAATCCGGCTCCCAGGCTCACCGATGAAGCGCCCGAGGAGTTCTACCGCCGCGTGGCCTATCCGGAGTCTAGCGATGGCGAGTCGCTGGAGCTGCCCTTCGATCATGACTTTGCCGAGCGGCTGTTCTTCAACGAACCGCGTTCGGATGTGCAGCGCGGACTCTGGTACTTCGATGATCAGCCCCACCGGGTCATGGTAGTGGACAAGCTGCGCCGAGCGCCCTTGATTGGTCAACTCACCGGAGAAACCCGCAAGGGTGACGCGGTGAATGCCCTGTTCGACCAGTTACCCGAAGGTACAGTGATGAGTCTGACCCTGGTGGTCAAACCACAGGATGTGCTTGAAGACCAGTTAAACCGATTGGCGCGTAAAGCCATCGGTGAAAACCTGGCCTCCACCCAGACCCGTCAGGACGTCGAAGAGGCTCGCGCGATCATTGGCCGCCAGCACAAGCTGTACCGCGGCACCCTGGCGTTCTACGTACGCGGTCACGATGAGCAGCAACTGCACCAGCGCTCGGTCAGCCTTGCCAACGCACTGCTGGGTGCGGGCCTGCAACCTGTACGTGAAGGCGATGAAGTCGCCGCCTGCAACAGTTACCTGCGTTGGTTACCGATGGCTTACAACCCGGCCCGCGACACGCGCAACTGGTACACGCGACTGATGTTCGCCCAGCATCTGGCGAATCTAGTCCCAGTCTGGGGCCGCAGCACAGGCACCGGCCAACCGGGTATCACCCTGTTCAATCGTGGTGGCTCGCCGTTGAGCTTTGATCCATTGTCACGCTTGGACCGGGCCATGAACGGCCATCTGCTGTTGTTCGGCCCGACCGGCGCCGGCAAGTCGGCCACCCTGGTCACCCTGCTGATGCAGGTCATGGCGGTGTACCGCCCTCGCCTGTTTATCGTTGAGGCCGGCAACTCATTCGGCTTGCAGGGAGACTACTTCTCGACACAGGACCTGTCGGTCAACAAGGTCCAATTGAAACCTGGCGCCTCGGTCAGTCTCGCCCCGTTCGCCGACGCTTGGCGCCTGGTCGAGCAACCGGATCAGGTGGCGAGTCTGTCAATCGATGAGCTGGACGATGAGGTGGTGACCAGTCGCGAAGACCAGCGTGATGTTCTCGGCGAACTGGAAATCACCGCCCGCCTGATGATCACCGGCGGCGAGGCCAAGGAAGAAGCCCGCCTGAGTCGAGCCGATCGCAGCTTGATCCGCGAGTGCATCCTGGATGCGGCGCAGACTTGTGTCGTAGCGGGCCGCCAGGTCCTGACCCGCGACGTGCGCGACGCTTTGTTGCGCGTCGCCGCTGACCCGCACTTACCGGAGAAACGTCGCGAGCGTGCCCAGGAAATGGGCCAGTCCATCGATCTGTTTTGCCAGGGTTTCGAGGGTGAGTTGTTCGATCGCGAGGGCACGTCTTGGCCTGAGAGCGATGTGACCATTGTCGACTTGGCCACTTACGCTCGCGAAGGCTACGAGGCACAGCTGTCCATCAGCTACATCAGCCTGATGAACACCGTGAACAATCTTGCCGAGCGCGACCAGTACCTGGGCCGACCGATCATCATGGTCACCGACGAGGGCCATATCATCACCAAAAACCCGCTACTGGCGCCCTTCGTGGTCAAGGGGACGAAGATGTGGCGCAAGCTCGGCGCGTGGTTCTGGCTGGCAACGCAAAACCTTGCCGACTTTCCCACTGCTGCGCAGACCATGCTCAACATGATCGAATGGTGGATTTGCTTGAACATGCCGCCCGCGGAAATCGAAGAGATTGCTCGCTTCAAGAAGCTCACGCCGGCGCAGAAAGCCCTGTTGCTCTCCGCCAGCAAAGAACCCGGTAAATACACCGAAGGGGTCGTGCTGTCGAAGAAGCTCGAGACGCTGTTTCGAGCCGTACCACCCAGTCTTTACCTCGCCCTGGCCATGACAGAACCCGAGGAAAAGGCCGAGCGCTGGACACTGATGCAGGACAGGGGCTGCTCAGAGTTGGAAGCGGCTTACCGGGTAGCTGAACGGATCGATAGAGCGCGAGGAATAGAACCCGCATAGGGGAATCTATTCAGGTATCGCGCTCTAAAGCGAGCGACAGGTTATTGTGATGCTCCTCGAAGCCGCTGCTGAATCCTCAACAGGAATCCAGCTTCAAAAGCATCTTGGCAATCACCGACAGGAAGGGTCTTGCGTGTTTGCGCCAGCTCCCACCACAGGGGGATCTCACCGGTTGTATCAAGCCAAGCCTGAGCGCATTGCACGCCACGCTCGATCATCGGGGCAAATTCGCTGCCCCAAGGTGTCAGAAGACTTGAGCAACCATCTGCCGCAGGAATGGAAATGTAGTTTTCGTCCATACACACCCTAGATTTCTGATTTATTGTTAGACGCAGAGTCCAGCCTCGAAAATCTTAACGACACCAAATGAACGCTCGATAACAGGCATGAGCATCAAATGGCCTAGATCAATACCAATGTAGACTATATCCCGTGGATTGAGAGTCCCTCAAGGCGCAATTTGCGCGCATGACTCAAGACTACGAACAGCTTCGCCTGCAACTGGCGGAGAACATCCGCTTGATACGGCGCGTGAAGAACCTTACCCAAGAGCAGCTGGCGCTCATGGCCGAGGTGGATCGTACCTATGTCAGTCAAATCGAACGAGGGGTAGGCAACCCGTCGCTATTGGTCCTGTGCAAACTCGCCAATATTTTCGAGATCACCGCAGATCAGTTACTCATCGAGCCTGACGCCCTTCGCCGTGTGCTGGACATCGAGTAGCCATTTCATCGTCCTGCAAATCCTTGCAAACCGACAACCCCACGTTCGGCTTTATCACTGACAGCCCCCTCTTACATCATTGAACCTGCCCAGGCCATTCATCTAGAGCCTGGATCATGTCTGTTTCCTGCCTGTCAATTGCGCCCCATAATCTACGGCCTTTGGTTCTGAGCATCCTGCTGGCGTGCGGGCCAAGCATGGCGCTGGATACCGGCAGCATCACGTCCTCTGTGTTGTCGCCAAATTGCCTTGCATACAGGGTCGTCGGCATTTGTTTCTGGTTGCTCTGCACACCCTTCGGCTGCACAGTCAAAACCTCGACCAAGGTTCGTCATTTCATTCCTGAACTCGTGGTCTCGAGCTACGCCACCACCGGCAACAACCCCTGGACCGAGATGGCCACCCTCTCCTCTCCTATCCGCGGTGCGGAAGGTGGCGGCAACCTGATCACGCCGAACACCCTGCGCGACAACCTGCCCCGCTTCAAGAACGTCGATGGCATCGGCCACCCCGGTGGCTGGGCCGCCACGCAACTGGCTTCGCAATCCGGCTACGCCTGCGCCAGCGGCGCTACTGCGTACATACCCTACTACCTGAGTACCCTGGACACGTTGGCCTGGCGCCATGGCATCCCGGAAAGTTTCTACCCCGAGTCGCTCATGCCGGGGATCCGTGAAATCGGTAGTCAGGCCTCGGGAAACATGTGGGGCAATGTTTATCCCAGGCAGGGCTTTCTGGTACAGCCCGACGACTTCAAAGCCGCCGCCGTCATGGCGCAACGGGCCGGCGATGTCATTACCCGGAATGGGCAGCCACACGTGTACGTACCGCTCACGCCCGCTAAACGCGATGGTTACTGGCCGCCTGGTCCTATCGTTGAAAACGACGCTTCGACCCACAAGTGGCAATTGCTCTACCCTCAGGTTCAACCCACGTGCACCATCTTCCCCAGCGATCCGGTACAGAGCGCGGATGACGGCTACGCCTGGTCGCTGTGGCGTCCCTATAGCTGTTGTAAACGTGAGGGGCAGACCTTTCTGTTCAGCATCGACTTCGAAGGCGGTGCGTCATGAATCAGCTTCTCACACGAGCATGGTTGGGCGTGGTGAGTCTGTTGCTCTACGGACTGCTCGCCATGGCCACGCATGCCCGCGCCGCCGAAGGCGATTACCGCCTGGGCACTCAGGGTGAAGTACTCGACGACCGGGTGATGTACACCATCGGTGGCGGCTCGGCAGTGGGCTCACCGAGCTCGCTGTATCGACCCAGCGGTCTCGGCGTCGGCGGGTCCTGGCGAGCAAACATGATGTGCGGCAACATGAGCCTTACCAATACCCTACAAAACCAACTGAATGGTGCCACCGAGGGTTTCCAGCAGATCATGGGCAGCATCGTGCAGAACGCGACCCAGGCGGTGATGTCGCTGCCCGCGTTGATCATCCAGCGCGCCAATCCCGGCCTCTATGAGTTGTTGAGCAACGGGGTGATGCAGGGGCGTATCGACTTCGACCGATCCAAACTGACCTGCCAGGCCATGGCCGAAAAGATGGCGGACAAGGTCGGTCAAGCCGGCTGGGGCGCGCTGGCCAAGAACCAAGAAATGCAGGGCAATCTGGAGCAAACCGGCGGTGATGCGGTGGCTGCGGTAAAAAATACCGAGACCCATAACGGCAACAATGGGGTGTCTTGGGTCGGCGGCCAGAAGGCTGGAGGTAGCGGACAGACACCCATCCGCGTGACCTCCGACGTAGTGCGAGCAGGCTACAACCTGCTGCATAACCGGTCGGTGGATGACAGTGCCTCGATCAGTAGCAGTGATTGCCTGGGTGGGGCTATTTGCCAGACCTGGGCTTCGCCCCAGGAGGAATCCGAATGGGCCGTTCGGGTGTTGGGCGAGAGCGAAGTTGCGACCTGCGACAGCTGCGAAACCTTACGTGCGACCGCCGGCAGCGGATTGACGCCGCTGATCCAGGAGGCCTACAGCGAACGCCTCAAGGCTCTGCAAGGGTTGCTGTCGGGTTCACTGCCGCCTACCCCTGACAACCTGGCTAAAGCCTCCAGTTCAATGCTGCCGGTGACCCGTGGCGTGATCGAAGCCCTGCGCGACGATCCCGACCAGGATCTGCTGGCGCGGCGCTTGGCCAGCGAGACAGCCCTGTCCAGCGTGCTCGACAAGGCGCTCCTGCTTCTGCGCACGCTGCTGGCAGGCAGTCACGAACCGAACATCGCTTCAGCCGAACCAGCCCAGACGGCCTTGATGAAAAACATCGACACCTTGGAGCGCGAAATACGCCTGCTACAAACCGAGCTACAGGTCCGGCAGATGCTGGCCACCAATACCGCCAGCCTGGTGCTCGATCGGCATGCGGGTGGTGCCGATGCTTCGCGTACCGTCGAGCAAGGCGACCCCGAGCCGGGTCGACTCAATGATGCTGACGCCAGGCGCAAGTGAGCCATGAAACGCTCACCGCTATTCACTTTGCTTTCGAGTCTGGGGATTGCCGCGGTGATGATCCTGACCGCCGCACTGGTCGCCTGGATCGGCCGTGCTGCGCTGGGTAGTTTCGAGGTCTGGCAGCAGGCGTTCGAATCCGTACGGCCCTATCTGCGGTGGTGGCGTGCCCTGCTCTATGGTGGCTGCTTTGCGCTCTGGTGGGATCTGCTTCGACGCTACCGACATCGACCACAGGATCTGCTACGCGTGAAACGCATCGGGGTATTTGGATTCGTGCTCTTTATCTGCGTCGAACTCACCCGACTGTGAGGCCACCACCATGCTCATGAGCACCAACAGCTACCTGGAGTTTTACCTCTCCCTGCTGGCCTGGATCATCAACAACGGCCTCTGGAGTGTCTTGTCCGACACCGGGCTGTTCGCCGCGCCCTTCGGCGCGATCATCCTCCAGGAGTGGCTGTCGGCCCGTCAGCAAGGCGCGGATGAAGGTAACAAGGGATTGCTCTCGGTGCCGCGGATCGAGAACCGGTTGTGGCTGGCCTACATCGTCGTATTGTTCGGCTGCGCGCCGGTCTTTCCGTTGAGCCTCACCTCAATAGCATTCGACGATGCGGCGAGCCAGCGCTGCGGCGTGAGTGTGGCCAAGCCGGCGGATACCGCCTGGGGGACCACCTTCAATACCATTGGCGAACGCTCCACCAACGTGCCGATCTGGTGGTTTCTGGTGCATGCCTTGAGCAAAGGCGTCACCGCGGCGGCCATCGCCTCCATTCCCTGCGCACCGGATATCCGGCAAATGCGCATGGAGATCGACAGTTCGCGCATCGACAGCCAGGTACTGCTGCAGGAAGTCGCCGACTTCACCCGCGACTGCTATGGCTATTCTCGTTCTCGGCTGTTCACCAACCGTCCGCAGCTGGACAAGACACAAAGTCACGATGCGTCCTGGATCGGCTCAAGCTATTTTCTCGATACGCCCGGCTATTACGACACGGATCGCTCACGCACACCGCGGGCCAGTTGGCCATATGACGAAAGCCGCGATGTTTCCTTACCTCGGCTGGAGAATGGCGCGGGCTACCCCAACTGCAAGCAGTGGTGGAGCGATAGCGGTGTCGGCTTACGCGAGCGCTTGATCGAGCAAGTCGATCCTTCGCTGCTGACTCAGCTGAAAGGTTGGTTGACTGGCCGTTCGAGCAACGAGATCGAGGATGCCACCCTGCGCGAACTGGTCAGCCCGCGCCAGCAATCGATGTCCATGTCGCCCGGACAGGTGTACCAGGACTATGGCTCCAGCGCCCGCGGCGGCTCGATCAATCAGGGGCTCAATAACCTGGCCACCAACACCGGGCTAGCCCTCGGCTCCTTCAGCAACTTCCCGGCGATGAATGCGTTACGCGCCGCCCTACCGATGGTGCAGGCCTTCCTGATCATGGGCGTCATCATCAGCTTGCCGCTGATTCTGTTGATCAGTACCTACCAGCTGAAGACCGTCATGACGGTGACGTTCGCGCTGTTCACGCTGCACATGCTGAGTTTCTGGTGGGAGCTGGCCCGCTGGGTCGACTCCAGCATGCTCGATACCTTGTACAACCAGGTTTCGGCGTCCAATCAGGTGCTGTTGTCGCTGCCCACATCCGGGCTTATGGATGGTACTGTCACCGCGCAGGTGATCGAGTACGTGATGGGGGCAATGTTCGTCGTGCTTCCAATGTTATTTTTGGCTGCGATGAGCTGGGCAGGATATAGCGTTGGCTCAATTGCCGACAGCATGCTTAGCAAAGGAGCAGCTCAAGCGCAGGACGCTGGTGCAAGGGGTGCTGGAGCTCTGATGTCTGCTGGAAAGGCCTTGAGGAAGGGGTGAAGAACTCGACTACAGGTCTTTTAAATCAGGCTGACCAGGTGCGCGGCCATACTCATACTCACCATATGGGTCGTCATATGCTTTGTACCGGAGAGCATCCTTAGGTTTGGTAGGCGTTCCATTGGCTATGGCCCAACACAAGACAATAAGGATCATCACCGATACGGTGAACCATAAGCTCACTAGAAGGAGTCCTGCAGCAACTGCCAACTTGATAACTAGAAAACTCCCGCGAACAAGTAATTTACCTGCGGGCATACCTGCCGTCACCGCGCGCTCAGCCACGCGGGACTCAAACGTTTTCAACCTACGGTAACCACGCTTTACCGACATGCCACAGGCGTATGCCCAGCGGTGGGCACGTGAATTCCGAACAGGTTGCTGAGTCGGCATGGTCTCGCCCTCTTCTGAGCGTTTTCATGGTTGAGACAGGAGTAACAGCCTACTACTGAAAACGGTCCGTGCCTGACCGCTTATCAGTTTGCCCAGTCGAAAAATCTTCACTGGAAGACAGAAGACAAGCCCCGTAAAACAGCTTCTCTACAGTGATTGACCCATGTAATTCGTCCGGCTAAATACTAGGTACGGATCGCTGTTACCGACAGCACCCTTCCCAGATAGTCAGGACCTTCAAGACTACGTCACCTCGGTGATGGTTCTCCCCAAGTGCGATTAGCGTTCGGTAGCTCGCACGGTGACCGTTTCTACGGTGATGAACGCCTACTGCTCTCCTGAGTGCCTTTCGAGCTCTACTCGCCAGACAAACCTTCTTGTTTTTCTTCAACCCACCGCGGGGAAATTCTTTCCCGCACGGGACAGGTTTCTTCGCGCTTTCAACGGAGGCACACCATGTCCGACTCACTTACACCGGAAACACTGAAGCCCCTTCGGTTGCCCATCGTGTTCACGCCTGGCGCGTGGCAACACGCAGTATTGCTCGAGCACTCAGGTCATCCTGAGAGGCTGCAGGTCGATCGGCTGAGCCACGTATTGCGCGCAGCCTTCGAGGCTCACCTATCCTCTCCACACGAGCCCTATGTGCTGTTCGAGGTAGCCCACATCGCGTCAACGGGTCATCCACGCCATCACCCGCTGCTGCAACTGAGCCTTAGCCTGCTCCTCGAGCCGGGTCAGCCTGGCGCCTTGCTGATAGCGCTTGCAGGAGAGGCCAACGCTAAACGCACATAACCGCACTCGGCTCTCAAATCCACATTCGGACAGCATGCAAGACCTGCATCAATCCACCCATCACCCAATCGGGGAACCCTCCCCGACGGGCACGGCGTTCCTCCGTTTTCTCTCGAGGAAAATGCCATGCGCGATATCTACCAAGACGTGACTGACAAGATCGTTACTGCTTTGGACCAAGGCGTTGCCCCCTGGATCAAACCCTGGTCCTCAAGTGGTTCAGCTTACGCCGGTCATCATCAACCCTACCCCATTAACGCCATCACGCGCCGTCCCTACTCCGGGATCAACTTGCCGCTGCTCTGGGCTGAGGCCAGGTTGCAGGGATTCACTCAAGATCGTTGGTTGACCTTCAACCAAGCCAAAAAGGCCGGTGGGCACATCCGTAAGGGTGAACACAGCACTCTGGCGGTGCTCTATAAGCCGATGGAGCGCGAGGAACAGACCGAGTCAGGCCAACCCGTACTTGATGAACATGGTCAGCCCAAGGTCGCTCACTTTGGCATTCTCAGGACGCATTTTCTGTTCAACATCGAGCAAACGGAGGGGCTCGAAACGCTCAATGACACCCTGCTCGAGACAGACCCGACCGGCCCCTTCCTGGCCAACAGCGCTGCGGAAAATCTGCTGTTACGTTCGGGGGCAAACATCGTGCATCGCTCTGCCGACGAAGCCTTTTACCACCCGATCAGGGATCTCATCCAACTGCCGACAAAAGCGCAATTTCACGATGAAGGTGGGTACTACGCCACCGCGCTGCACGAGCTAACGCACTGGACCGGGCATCACGCTCGGTTGCAGCGCGAAGGCGTGACGTCAGCCTGCCCATTCGGCTCGCCAGGCTACGCTTTTGAGGAGTTGATCGCCGAGATGGGCGCTGCGTTTTTATGCGCCTACGCTGGCATACAGGGAGAACTGCGGCACGAGGGCTATATCGATTCCTGGCTCGGCCTGCTCAAGGCTGACAAACGCGCGATCTTTCGCGCCAGTGGTCACGCCCGAAGCGCCTCGGAGTATGTGCTCAACCTGGAGCAGCAACTGAAGCAGACGGTAATGGATGACTCACGATGCATGAACGATGGAGTTTGATCGTTACCTCACCGCTGCAATCGCATCACAGGGCCCAACACGAGTTGGGCCTTTTTTCTACGCCCAGAAAAATCCCTATGCCGCGGGGCACTGATGCAAAGAATCAGAGAGGGCACACACCCGCAGCCTGTCATTCCGTATCCAGGTTCTGCGCCAGAAAATCCACCAAATCGAGCGGACTCCGGCTGTCGATCACCTTGTAGATCAGATCGCGCTTACTGCGCGGCAACTTCTTGACCACGCTCTTCGCCGAGGCCCTGACGGCCTCGTCGGTCCCATGGATACGTGCCGCGAGCAGCAGCACGAGCGTGGCGTCAGTAAGGTTCATGGCAAGACCCAAAAAATATGCACCGCAGTGTACCGACTCTTGTCTTTTCCGTACCACCCCCCCAACAAAACGATGCCTAGCGGTATCGAGATTCCGATTGCCGCACAAAGGGACACGAGCCAAAAGGACGGGTAAGGGTTGGAAGGGAATGGGGATTCAAGGGTAAGAGCCCTATCCGAAAAGGCTAAAAGGCCACTGACCCAGCGACTTCCCGGAGGTCACAATGCTCAGTTTGTTTCGCCACAAAAGGAAGAAGCCCCCTCCGCCATCGACCGTGAGTGTCGCCGAAGGTTACCTACCCATCGAGTCGGCCCACAGCTTGTTAGCAGCGGAGCACCGCCACCAGTTGCTCGATCGCATCTGGCAGTACACCGCCCTCTCCCACGCGCAGTTCATCCAACTCTATTTAAATCCGATCCATCGCTACGCCGAACAGGTCCAGCAACTCCCGGCCAGCGAGACGCACCACCATGCTTATCTCGGGGGCATTCTCGACCATGGACTGGAGCTGGTCGCTTGCAGTTTGAAACTGCGTCAGTCGTACCTACTGCCCACCGGCGCCGCGCCCGAAGACCAGGCCGCCCAGACCGACGCTTGGTCCGCTGGCATCGCCTATGGCGCCCTGCTGCATGACATCGGCAAGATCGCCGTGGACCTGCAGGTCGAACGCCAGGATGGCCGGCTTTGGCATCCTTGGCAGGGTCCCCTGGATCAGCCCTACCGTTTTCGTTACCTCAAAGGTCGTGACTACCACCTGCACGGTGCCGCCGCAGGCTTGCTCTATACCCAGATTCTCGACCGCTCGATCCTGGACTGGCTCAGTGGATTTCCGTCGCTGTGGGCCAGTCTGCTGTATGTCCTGGCCGGTCAGTATGAACATGCTGGTGTGCTGGGCGAACTGGTGATTCAAGCCGACCGCGTCTCCACCGCGCAGAACATCGGCGGCAACCCAAGCAAGGCGCTGCAAGCGCCGATTCATTCGCTGCAACATCACTTGATCAGCGGACTGCGTCATCTGGTTCAACATGAGCTGAAACTCAACCAACCGGGTGCCGCGGGTTGGTTGACTCAAGACGCACTGTGGCTGGTCAGCAAGACGGTCACGGACAAGCTGCGAGCCTATCTGCTGTCACAATCGATTGAGGGCATTCCCTCATCCAACATCGCAGTGTTCGATGAACTGCAATCTCATGGGCTGGTCGAGTCGACCCCGGAAGGCAAAGCCATCTGGACCGCGCTTGTCGTGCAGGGATACTGGCAGCAGAGCTTCACCTTCCTGCGCCTTCAACCGACGTTGATTTGGGGGAATGAAGACCGGCCTGAGGCTTTCAGCGGAACAGTGAGCATGGCAGCCGATGACCACCCGACTGACGCTCCGGCATCACCACCGCCCATGGCGGTGAATAAAAAACCAACTCAAAGCCCATCGCAGCCAGATCTCTTGGCCATGGAAGATGCCGACTACCTCGGAACGTTACTGGACATGTTCGAATTGGCAGACCCCGAGGCCACTGATGCACCGTCAGAAAGCGCCCTCGAAATATCAAGCCCCCCTTCGGACAACCCTGGCCAGGCATTCTTGAATTGGGTCAAGGAAGGCATCCTGAGCCACAAGCTGGTCATCAATGACAGCAAGGCCAAAATCCACACAGTGGGTGGCAGCGTATTTCTGGTCACGCCTGGTCTCTTCCAACGCTACGCGCAGGAGTTTCCTGGTATCTCACAGGGTACCGATCAAGAGATTGAAGAATGGCGTTGGGTGCAGAAGCAGTTCGAGAAACTGAAGGTCCACAAGAGGCGAGACAACGGTCTGAATATCTGGGCATGCCAAGTGCAAGGCCCAAGGAAGAAAACCACCTTGAAGGGATATCTGATCGAGGAACCGAAGTTACTTTTTGAATCGATACCACCAGATAATCCTTTTCTGAAAATCGAAAAATATTAAATTTCCGCAGTGCCCCGTTAGTGGGGATCGAAGCGCAGAGTTGACTCTGGAGTAACTCGCGAACTCACCGCTCTGTTACCCACCCCCGGTGGTGAATCGCGCCCAATGATGGATTGGACCGGCTAAGACTAAGGGCCACAGAAATAAAGGCCTACAGATCATTACAATTATCCTCGTACCACTTTTGTACCAGATTAGTTGCTAGACACCTTCAAATTTTCTGCTTGAGCAGACCGCCAAGGGTGACAGTCGCGTTACAGCCAGAAATGGCCACTCGATAAGATGAATCAGATCCACTTTTCATCCCAGACAACCAGATCTGCTTTACTGAGCAAAAATCGCGTTTATGTCCGCCATGCAGAGCATCGGTACACCCTTATAGTCCCGCCAAACTGCAGGCCTTAAGTGCGCGATAGGTGACCGTTCGACGCGGATCATCCTCCGGGAAAATTGTGTGGACATGGGCAGAAGCAATTGTCGTCCCGTTATTTTCGTAGAACTCAATAACTAAGCCTGTCGGAGGCGTTCCTCCACCTGGCCCTTGAACACGAACCTTAGAGTAATCTGTGAGTACATTCCAGGATCCGAGGTTCCAACTTATACCCATTTGTACCGCAGCATCTTGCCAATATCGTCCTACACAATTAGCAGCTTCAGGAACAGATCCGGCCATTTTCTCTGTTACAAATGGTGGTTCCTCCAGTGTTCTAGTCTCAGTAACGATACCAAATGAGCATCCACTCATTAGTATCAATAATAAAATCGCGGAACCATTTTTGATAATTTCGTTCATTTCTCTCACTGACCGTTAATAAGAAGTAGTGTGAATTTCAATCTACCCATCTATGAAAGACATTAACCAGAGATCCCTTTAGTCCTTCAGGCTAGTACACCGATGTAAATGACGCTATGGCGGAACCATAAAAGTCTGGTATTCCGCATATGGGGATCGTGGCGACCACGGGCTTACAAAAAAGGCCCCCACCCCGAGACTCGGGGCGGGGGCCTTTTTGACCAAACACCTGTTATGCGTAGCGCTAGTGCCCCGACGGGTCGCGAAAGTTGATGGGATCGCCCGTGCAGTAGGCATAGGCGTTCGGCCCCCCTTCGCCGAACGGGCTGAGGTTGTCGGGAGACAGAAACCGCACCTGCGCAATGGCCTCGGAACCGCCCACCACGCCGGCATCGGCCGCGAGGCCCACGTTCACACCTTGGGCCAGCGGGTCCAGCTCAAACGGTGGGATTTGGAGAATGTCGCTCATGGTGGGTCATCCTTGATGGTGCAGTGGGGAGTCGTCAGTATAGAACGGTATTCTGGCGGGGCCTTTCTCCCAATCCGCTGCACACTGCCACCACATAAAATTTACGCTCCCATCCATGACTGGCAGTAGCGTACTGACTTACTTCAATTACGTCCTCCATAAGCTGGGTGCTGGATTTGGCAGCTTCCCAAGCTGACAACGAGGGTCGATCCCTTCACCCGCACCACTATATTCAAGGCCTCCAGCAGCGTCGAGGAAGCGTCAGGCGAAGCTGATGACAGTTTTCGGTGACAGTTACTCAATTTGCATGGATGCGCCAGCTTGGCCCCCTCCCTCTGCAATACCCGGTTTTTAGGTTGACCCATGGGAAAAAGGTAATTTTGGTAATTTCTTTTTTAACTCGCTTAATAACTCTATAAAATCAAAGACTTGAGTGAATTCTATAAAGGTAATAATAGGGTAAGGAATAGGTTAGAAAATTACCTTTGACCTTAGTAATTACCGCTTCTTAAAAAACCCTTTAAAATCAGCTAGTTGGCAAAATATTACCTCCAGCCTTACCAAATATTACCCTCTGAGGTAATGTGTAGAAGCGACGGTTTATAAGGGCTACAGCCCATTCTCCGCGTCGCCTTACCAAAATTACCCTTTCCCCGCCCTCGACCTGAAAATACCCTTCCGGCTACGCTGCTATGCTTCCAATTTTCCGAATGGAGTCGAAGCCATGGCCAGCGAATATTCCCTCTCTGTGGTTCTTGAAAGAATCTACGAAAACCAGCAAGCCTTGGAAGCAGCGATAATGGAGCTGACGCTCGTGGCAGAACAGCAAGGCTTCGCTGTCGCCGGTGACAACGCTCGGACTGCCCTGGATCGAATTGGCGAGAATGCTGGCTTTGTCAAGCAGGGCTTAGCGCGCCTGAGAGCGATTGAGAATGAATAGGGCCTGACTATGAAGCTTGAGCGGGGGGAGCCGTTCAAAAACAGCGAGGTGGCCTAAAGCCCCCCCACACAAGCCTCCCTCAGTGAAATGCCGCTATAGATGAAAGGTGTCTTGCGTTGCAAATACCTTTCGTTGCCGGTAGGTCTATGTAATCATGCTGCGGTTTGATTTTTGTTCAGGATGAACGAATGAGGAAGAAAGTATGAAATTAGTATCTTTAAAGTATTCAGAAAATATCGGCCATGACCGAGAATGGATTCTTAACGAACTCACGCTTGGCGACAAAAACTTAATCGTCGGACGTAACTCTGCTGGTAAGTCTAGAACTCTGCACGTACTCGGAAGCCTGGCTCGCATTTTAACAAGCTCTCAATATATGCTACCAACATCGTGCAAATACCATTGCGAATGGACTAACAGCTCCGGCAGCCTGTACGCATATGAATACACTGTGGAAAATAGCCGCATCACACTAGAACGACTAACTATCGATAACAAAATCTATATCGACAGGAAGGAAGTTGGTTTCGGAGTCATTTACTACGAACAAGTTAATGGAGGGACGAATCTTCCATTTCAATCGCCAGAAAATGAATTTGCAATAGCTAAACGCCGAGATGTTTTACAGCATTCCTTCATAGAACCTCTTCATCTCTGGGCATCTGAATTAAGGCATTTCTTTTTTGGAAGCGCTTTCGGCAAGGACCAGCTTGCAGTCTTCATACCAAATATGCCACCGGTTGACGAACGAGATTCAAATCAAGTTGTTGGTTTATTTAGGAATGCTGTACGAGATTTCGGAGACGAGTTTCTTAATTCAATTTTACAAGACATGCAACATCTTGGTTACGACTTGCAATCGGTAGAGTTGGGCTTTCCTGTTTCTATAGACCCTCTCGTTGTGCCGCCCGGACTGAACTGTATAAAAATCAAGGAAGTCGGCGTTAGAGGACATGTAGATCAACTTACAATGTCGCAAGGCATGTACAGGGTCCTAGCTCTTTTAGTTAATGTTAACTACCTACTACTAAAAAAGACAAGCACTTGTGTAATCATTGATGATATCGGCGAGGGACTTGACTTTGAACGCTCCTGCAAACTCATATCTTTATTGAGACAAAAAGCTCAAGACTCAAATATTCAAATAATAATGTCTACGAATGATAGATTCGTCATGAATGAAGTACCTTTATCCGAGTGGACTGTTCTGCACCGCATCGGCTCTGAGGTCCATGTAAGCAACTACCACAACTCCAAAGAAAAATTCGACGAGTTTAGATTTACAGGATTAAGCAATTTTTCATTTTTTGAAATGGATTACCTAACAGATCAAGGTGAGGAACTATAATGAGACGATTAGCATTTTTTGTAGAAGGATATTCTGAAATGCTTTTCGTGGAGAGACTTGTCGTAGCTATTGCGGGAAAAAATGAAGTTCGTATTGAAGAGATTAGAATCAAAGGCGGCAAAACTGTTCCGAAGAGCATTGTTACCGTAAAGGCGGCAGATGATGACGTGGGTCAGCAATACTATATTTTGATAGTCGATTGCGGTGGAGATCACCAAGTAAGGACTAGACTTCAAGAAGAGCATCAAAACTTGACTGACAAAGGATATGAGAAAATCGTATGTGTTCGAGACGTCCGACCGTCATTTTCTCGCGCGGATATCCCTAAGCTTTATGCCGGTTTAAGAACTGGCTTAAACACGGACCTTACACCCGTAGACTTTATTCTGTCTATCATGGAAGTCGAAGCGTGGTTTTTGGCTGAGTTCAATCACTACGAAAAAATAGATCCGTCACTTACACCAAGTATGGTAGCGTCGTTCCTCACATTCGATCCCACTACAGATGATCCAACCCTGAGAGATGAGCCTGCGGCGGATTTGAACAACTGCTATGCGTTGGTAGGTCAAGCGTATACAAAGGGCGATGTCACTCGCACAATGGACGCTCTTGATTACGCATACGTGTACACAGATTTGGGCGACCGCATACCGGAAATTAAACGGCTGGTAGCGCATGTGGATTTATTTTTAACTCCAGAATGAGGGCTGCGTAAATCACAATTTTCTATCGATACAACTCCATAACCTTCAGGGGATGGGTTCGGAGCCAGGAAGTCACTGCTAGCTCGTTTGCCGATCATCCATAACTGCCCTAGTGGAATTCAAGCGTTTGGATCATTCATTTTAATTGGCATTGCGATATTTATCACTTACCCCCCAGCGCCAAAATCAATGGGTTTTGGTCTCTATTACAGTGAAATGGGCTAAACGACCTAGAAGCCTTGCTGCACTGCGTTTCCCAGCGATGTTGTCACCTTCCTAAGATACGTGCCCCCTCCCCTGATGCGAGCTATTGAGAAATAGAAAACTCGATAAAGCGCTTGTTTTCAAACAATGCTCCCTTGCGAAACGGGGTCTCCAGAGATCACCACCAAACTTGTCTTGCTCCGTTCCCTGCGCAAAGCCGCTGCACTTTTTTGCAAATCCTTTCACTTCGTGAAATCGCCATATGCAGTGCAAGCCCCGCTGTGGGCTTAGGCGCGCTCTTGACTTGCACACCACCAGCCTTTGCAAAAAAAAGGAACACATAGCCCGTCGGCGGGAGGGGGATAAGTGCTTTTTCGCCTGTTTTTTCTTGAGCTGCGATTTTTTCCCTCGTAACGCGTTTGCCGTCAGTCGCCCTTAGCATTCCAATGAAAAAGGTGGCTCCGATGAGCAGAGAATCCGCGCAGGCTGAAGACGCCAAATCATTAGCCATCGCGCATTGGCAAATCATGTTGCGCGATGAAATAGCGTTACTCGCAATGCCCGGTGCCCACACAATGCATTGCTTAGGGGGCACATGCGTTGTACCAGAGCCGTGTGATTGATGATCTAGGTGATTTGCTGGAACACTGACGCTGCTCTGGCCTTCGCGGTGGAGTCACTACTTGATATCGAAACGAGAAAGTAGAGCGAACCATGCACGTACTGATGACACCAATGCGCGTACGGGGTATTGCTTTAGATGCTAAGGAGAGGCGCCGCTATCCCTCCTAAAAGAGTCACGTAAAAACCTGAGTACAAGGATAAGGAAATCAGCTATTGTCCTTTGGCGAATAAAAAATGAGGAGCAAGGATGAAGATTTCACTGATCGATAACGGACTGGACTCTTTAAAAAAGGGTTATAAATATCTAGAAAGTTATGAGCGGCTTTTGGGCGCGGGCGCGACAGATCCCGAACGTTTTTCTGCCCTCAAAGATTCTACATTGTCGATACAGCATGGAATAGAAATTTTATTCAAATATTCCTTAAGGCAGCGCAATGAGCTTTTGCTATTTAATGATATAACAAAACTAAAAACTGCATTTCGCAACAGAAGAGAAGGCCTTATCAATGAGTTATATGAAGAGGATGGCGCTCACACCATATCCTTCAAAGAAACTATCGAACGCCTAATCGATATCTGCGGACTTCCTATTAATGAACGCTTTAAAAAGAAACTCCTCAAAGTGGAGAGCTGGAGGAACGGCATAACACATAGCGCCGTACTTCTAAACGAAATGGAGGTATCGAATGTTCTGGGAGGATTACTAGTTGATCTTGATAATTTTTTTGGTCCGGTTATCGGGGGCGAGTATCTTCAGGGGCAAGGGCGAGTTGAATTGGATCGTGCGTATCGCTTAACAAAAGCAGTGCATGGCGAACTAGAAAATAAGGTTAAGGCGCAAACGGTAGAGCGATTAATTAATGCACTACAAGCAAATAAGCTTCGAAACATCACAGCCCCAGGGGTTTTTTTAATCAACAATCCAAAGGTAGCCTGCTCTATATTGCAAGAAATACAAGATACTGAACATGGCTACGGGTGTGATTTTATAAATGGTCACTGTTCCGGAAAGGCGTCAATTAAGGACTTAGGGACTGATGGAAGGTTAACCATCTTTACTGAGGATAACGACACTTACTATCAGTTCCCACTTGGAAGCATGCTTATATACATACCTGAGATAAACAATAGCTTGTCCCCTCTTATCTTTCTGTATGCGACAGGCTCAAAGCCTATAGGGACGTCGCCATACATACGTGATAACGGTAATTATAAGGTACAGCACGGTGTGATGTACGATGATTCCAGATCAGTGGATTGGAGCAAAGAAACCCGCCTGCAATATTACGACGACTACAATTCTGATGAACCTATATTGATGTCTCACAAAGAAATACTACATTTCCTAACAGCTGGCCCGGTTTGCTTTCTAAATGTAGGAAAGCTCGATTACGGATCGGCGCATCGACTCCTTGATGATAATAATTTTGCAGATGCGAGCCGGTTGTATGCTGAGTTTCAGCGCTACGTGGAGAGTCAAGAATAACGAGTGGACTTTTTTTGCCAAGGATAGAAATCAAAAGTCAGGAGGCGAAGTGTTAAAGCCTATAATTAAAGAAGCAAGCGTAAACGATAGTGAGCGAATTCTAACAAAGGTCGCTACCACAACGTTTTTTAGCCTGTGGAGTTACCCCAGCCTTTTTCGAGACGTAGATGGAGGCAAGGAGGTCGCTGACCTGACAGTGTATTTTAACAATACTCTCATACTATTCTCAGACAAGGGAGAGGTCCGATTTCAAACGGATAGACCTACGGATATTGCTTGGAAAAGGTGGTATCGGAGTGCGGTAAAAGACTCCGCCAAGCAACTCCATGGTGCTGAATCCTTTATTAGGAAGTATCCAGATAGGATCTATCTTAATCAGAAATGCAAAGATCCTTTCCCCTTTGACATCTCCAATCCAGATTTAAAGATTCACTTAGTCTGTGTAACACGAGGTATTGGTACAGCTGCGAAGGAGTATTTTGACTCTCTTGCTCCGGGAAGTGCAGGGACGCTAATCTCTCATTTTCCGTTGAATGAATACCAAATTCTGGAACATCCATTTACTGTCAATGACATTGATCCTTCGAAAACGTTTGTGCATGTGCTAGACGAAACCGGAATAAATCTGTTGCTAACGGAACTTTCAACCCCCACCGATTTCATTAATTATTTGGCGGAGAAAGAGAAAGCTGTACGAAAGCTAAAATTGGTTATTGCAGGAGGGGAAGAAGATATCCTCGCCTACTATCTTCTGGAACCCCAATCAGAGGGTTATGGTTCGATTCCGAACCCCGGAGCACAGTTTTCAACCCCCTTCATGATTCACGAGACGCTATGGTCGCAGTTTAGAGATACGATTGCATATGCGCTTCATTTCGCTCAAAACAAGCAAGGTAGGGGTTGGGCGGGAATACTAGAGCGCTTCTCGGATTGTATTATTAACGCGACTGTTGGAGAGGCAGCGGATCGTCCACTAATAGAGCATTCTAAAGTTTTAGAATTTTTAGCTTCCGAGAATATGTACTCAAGGGCATTTTTATCAAAATCCTTATTTGATAAGTTTGGATTGGTTCCTGAGCTTGTAAGATCTGCAAGGATTGTAGAGTCCCTATGCTATCCGAATCGAATGTATGTATTCGTATTCTTCCCATGGGATGACGAGTATGCCGACTATCAAGACTATCGTGAGGAGCGGCTCTCCTGCATGCAGCTTTATGCGCTAGTTACACAATATAAATACCCAAAAGTCAAAGAGTTGATAGTTTTTGGTGCTGACACGAAGGGTTCCAGTGCTGCCTCGGAGACAATAATAGCATTTGACGCATCTATACCGTTGACTTCAGAAGAAAGAGCGCAGGCTCAAAGTGTAATGCGAACCTTTGATGTATTGCATGGGACTACTGAGACGAAAACTAAACATCCTTGTCATGCGGGTATTAAACGGAATGATCCGTGCCCTTGCGGATCCGGAAAAAAATACAAAAAATGCTGCTGTTAAATGCTTTCATACCCAAGGTATCTAAAGGCATTTCTAGAGAGTGATTGGTGTTAGTTTTTCTCGCAGTGCTAACGATGTTTCGACGTTGGCGTTGAACTCCATTGCATTCCCGGGGACTGGAGTTTGACCGTGAGTGTGGAGTGCTAGCTGAGTGTTCATTTCTTGCAAGAGATCCAGTATCTCGCAGGTTACTTGGAAAAGATTGACCTCATCGGAACCAATCCAGTTTTTTGGTGCCTGCATCCGCTGACTGATACCAGCCATGCTTTGTCGTAACCCTTGAATCTTCTCCTGCATGTCGCCACCCACCGTGGCGTTGTACTTCTGCCCCACCACCAGGTTCAGATCTCTCCCGGTGGCCTGATGCAGATCATCCACGGCCGCCAGACTCGCAGATCCGCCCGATAGCAACTTGAGCGCGCCCAGCGCCTCAATCGTTTTCACACCACCCACCGTCTCGGTCGAATGATCGTCCACCGTCCTGGTGTGGCTCTGGTACTGCTCACGGTTCTCCAGAGCCTCAACCTCGCGCTCGATCGCCTTGTCCTGGATCTTGCCATCGGTCTGGCGCAACCAGTTGCCATCGCCGTCGACGCGCTGCTGGACAGCTTCGCTGTGCTGCCACACCTGATCGCCCTTCGGCACTTTGGGCATGCTTAGGCCGTGGGGCAGGATCGTCTGGATGAGCGTCTAGCGCTTTACTACTCTCAAGTACAGTACGACACCAGGAGGGAGCGCGCGTGCGCCAATGTCTAGCGGGTTATATAATTCAGTGTTTTCGTCTGGAACTCCCCCTTCCGGCAAGCCCCTCCATCCTCAATATCAGTTTATGGTTGGCAACGCGCGCATAAAATGCTGCCACTCTTTGTGTCTGGCTCTTAATGATCAATCAAAGGAACTGGAAAGCATATGGGAAACGTATCATCTGAGCGGCTAGAGCCTGGCGCCATCTACACAAGGAAAGATCTCAGACAGCTTTTCGACGTCAATGACGCCACCCTCAACAACGGTATTTTTCGGCCCAAAGGATACGATTCGGTTTGGCTATTTGTGACAGAGAGGAAGACATCCGACCGGACTCAGTACGTTGATGCCCTTACGGACGACACTCTGGGCATGGAGGGGCAGCTTAAGGGACGAACAGACCACCTAATTCTTGAGCACAGGAAACGTGGGCTCGAGCTACTGGTCTTCCATCGCCGGGAGAAATACGAGTATTCCGATGCGGGTTTCCGATACGAGGGAGCATTCGTTTATGAAAGCCATTCGGGCTCGGGGCCCACCTCCTTCGTTTTAAGGCGCGAACGCACCAAAGGCAACGACCTCGATCCGAAGGAGATTGAGCGGAAGTTGGATGCCCAAGACGCGTTCAACCCTACCGACATCAGGGACGCACGAGAGCGATCTCTTGCCTCAATCGTTTTGCGACGCGGCCAGGCTCGATTTAGGAAGCTGCTGCTACATGCCTACCAGGGACGTTGCGCCATCACGGGATGCGAACTCGAACCGATACTTGAGGCCGCGCACATCCATCCCTACCAAGGTGATCAGACGGACGTGGTCTCCAACGGCCTGCTATTACGAGCTGACATTCATACTCTGTTCGATCTGGGGTTGTTCTGGATCGAACCAACGAATTTGTCGATTCGAATCTCTGATCGACTGAAATGTAGCGAGTACGCTTCGCTGGAGGGAAAACTTCTGACCCGTCCGGAAAGAGAGTCAGACCACCCCAGTCAGGCTGCTCTGGAATTCAGGCTCAAGTCTAAATAAACGTGACGATTGGGTAGACAAAACCAATACGGCGACCAAGCTGCGGTAAGTACCTGTCGCGATAAATGTCGCTGCTATGCTTGGGTTTCTCCTAAGGAGTCGAAGCATGTCAGGTGATTATTCGCTGCCTGATGTATTGGAAAGGATCTATGGTAACCAGTTAGCTCTGGAGGCGGCCATTATGGAATTGACACTGTTGGTTGAGGAGCAAGAGCGCAGGAAGTGGGCGGAAATATCCGTGGCGCATTGGAGACATTCGGTGAAAACGCCGGCCATATCAAACAAGGCCTGGCTCGACTAAGGAAACTGAACATCGGTTAACGGATTGCGCACCAAAAGCTCATCGACGGCCATAACGAGGCGAATTCAAACGATGATTCAAGTAGCCATAATTATCAGGATCGCGGGTACCAGACACCCAAGCGTCACAGGCATATTAGGGGTCTCTCAATATGCCCAATTGACCTAGTGATTTCGACAGGATCTCACATCTTGCCTATTCTTCCGGAGCCTCTCGCACCAATCTCCATCCTACGTCTGTGATGCTGTCAAATGGACTTGCTGGGCTGGTGCTACAATGCTTTTGGCCATGCACCGAAGTCGACTCTATAGGTCCCACTTTGTCCAGCAAGAAAATGTCATCTACCAAGGGGCACTTAAGCAAAACAATTCGTGCCTAACAGTAAGCCATTACGAGGGCTGACATATGAAGCTCCGGGCAGGAATCACCGGTGAAGGTCTTAGTCTATGTTTCGGCGAATCAGAGTATCTGCGACTTGAACCATCCCCAGACGCCAATCAAGTCTCGCCGAGAGGCAACTATGTCTACGCGCACTATGACGAGAAAGGCACGCCATTCTATATCGGAAAGGGGAAGGCGAGACGGGCATGGGACAAGTCGCGCCATCAGCTCTGGCATCGATATGTAGAGCGTCACTTAAAAAATAAATACACGATCCGCATACTCGCAGACAACCTCTCTCCTGAGCAGGCCGAGAATCTCGAAGATGAATGGATTGCCCAAGAGTCAGATACCTTGGTCAATTGGATCAATTTTGGACGAAAGACTGACTTCGATGCACTGAATAAGTACCACGCACTTCGCAATGCAAACCGCGAACTCATTGTGGCAACTCGCTCACTGGAAAAGTCGGACCCAGAACTCGCCATCTCGCGCTACTACAAAGTCATTGCCGACACCGAGGCATACGCTTCACTGAAACTTGAACACGGGTTGATCGGCCTCCTGCTGGATGAGGAACAGAAGGAGTTCGGCTACTCGGGTGAACTGCAAGCCCTTGATCGTCTCACACTCTGCCTCACGCGCCTTGGACGCGCCCTTGAAGCTCGGTCTGCGGCAGAGGAGTACTTTGCAACATATCGGGCCGATCAGACGCTTCGCCTTGCCGAGTTGATCAAGAAGCGTGTTGCCAAAGCAACCCGATCATAGCGATCACTATACTGGCTGCGGTGCTGATGAGTGATCACCTAAGCCAATTTTTGACGACTCAGCCAGCGTGATGTCCAACATTTCGGGGTCAGTTCATTAAGCGTTCGCAGTTGCCCTTAACATCAGGATCGCCATGCGCCAACGTAAGTCCTAACCGCCTGCCCATGACCCGAATCATGGTCCTGAAGTTGGGGTCCCACGGCATTCGCGTGAACAGCGTCAACCCGGTGGTGACGCTGCCCCACATGGCCGAAAAGTTTGGAGTGACGCCGACAAGGCCGCCACCATGCTCGCGCGAATTCCCTTGGGGCGATCCGTGCAGCCGAGCGAAATAATCTCGACCATTGTCTTTTTGCTCAGCAAGGACGCCGCGATGGTGGACGGCATCACGCTCATCGTCGACGGTGGTTTCGGCGCCGGATGAGTGCTAATGGTCTTACTTGTTCGCCGGTTCCTGCGGTGGTGCTGGGGGGAGCCACACTTCAATGATTGGTTTGTCGGGTGCACCAGCTAGCTCTCGCCGCTGCCAGGGACCGTTTTCGCCCCAACCGGCAGGTACGCCGCCGCCGGTGGTGGCCTTTCCCTTCGCAACAAGCTCTTCGGCGCATTCTCTGCTTTTGTCGGTGTACTGAATGACAGTAGGTTGAGCATACCCCCTGGGGATTTTTCGACCCTGACGGCGAGCAGTATCAACCACGTCTTCGATGGAGGAAACGTTGGCACCCAACTCTGTTGCCCATGCATTACGATAAAGTTCTGCCGCGTCGCGCAAGTCCGGGCCATAAATCTGGATGTAAACGGTGTAGCCCGCACATAGCTTCGCCCCACCAGGAGCCTGCGCTTTGCTTTTATTCTGAGTCTCGTCGGGGGCCGGTGCCATGCAGTTGTCAGGAACCTGAGCACCTGGGGCATACTGGCGGACCCAATATCGCGGCGCGCAATCCTGGCGCGGGGCCGGGGTCAGGCAGCTAGGCGCATCTTTGCTGGTCAGGATGCCGCAGAAAGGTGCCCTTTTATCAGAGTCTTGCAGACACTGATTTTTTGTCGTTTCCACCACAGTTTTCAAGTACCGATTCTGGCTGAAGTCATCAAAGCCGACTTTTTTACAACGTTGCTCAGCCACCCTTAGAATTGCAGCGGCCACTGCGTCCCACTGGGAAAACGCCAGCGGTGTTTTCGCCAGCGGTGTGCTCTCGGTGGCATCTAGGGCAGGCACTGAAGGGGGACTCTTGAGAGCATCTACGGCAACCGCCAGCGGAGTGTTCTTGGTGGCATCCATATACCGCCCATTGATCTCATTGGATTCTTCACTGCTGATCCCCTTGTTTGCGGTAGTGCGCTGCACCTGCGTATCGAAGGCCTGCCAGGCGGCGACGCCCGCCGACGCCACGGCTCCGAAGCTGAGCGTGGCGCTCACCGCCCCGGTTGAGACTAGCCGGGACACGCGCCGACCGCCGTTGAATTTCAGCTGTTTTTCGCCATTAACGGCGGTCACGATCACCGCCCCATCGTCGTCGGTAAAGTTGCTGAAGTATTTGGATAGCTCGCCTGCCGGAGGTATCGAGACGCCCTGTCCCAACCGGCAGCCCAACTGGAAATAGCTTTCCCACTGGGCCTCGCTGAAAAACTGGTCGGTGGTGGATTCCTGCGGGAACAAAGGGTTACTGGCCTTGAAGTTCTGCAGGTCAACCGGTACACCGTTGCACAGGTTGGGTTTCACGAGTATCAGAAAGCCTTCGTGACCGGTGGCGCGGTAATGCACCTTGGCCAGCGCCAGGCAGGCGTCGCTGTCGTTGGCAGCGAGGTCGGCCAGTGCGCCATAGGCATCGGCGCTAATGGGTGAATTCGGACGCTGGAAGACGATGTCTACGTCCAGATCGATGCGCGCCTTGCGCACAAGGTTTTCCAAGTCTTCGAAGCGGTAGGCAGGATCTGCGCCACAGTCAGCGAGCACGATCAGTTCGCATTCCTCGCGCAGCAGCGCATAGGCACCGGTATTGTCGAAATGGCCGCCATCGGTGAGGAACCAGTGGCGCCGGGCGCGGCCGGCGAAACGCCCGGTCAACTCGGCAAACAACAGGGAGTACTTGCCCCATACAGCGTCGCGAGACTGGGCGCTGTCCCACCAATACCCCAGACGGATGCCAGCCATGGTCAAAAGTGCCGCAAGACCCGAGCGCGTACTGGCGCCGAGGCCAGGCGCGAAAGCGGCGCCGGAGATCGCCATCCAGTCGCCCAGGCCCATTGCCTGTTCGGGTGTCATGTGCTCCCAACCGCCGCGAGCAACGCGCAGCAACCCGCCGGGGCCGACCGTCATGGACTCGCCTTTGCGGTCACTGTTGAAAATACCGCCTCGCGGATCCTGGGTCTGGTTGATGCAGACATTGAGCAGCTGTACCGCCCCGCCGCTGCGATACGGCGCATAGTTCGTCAGCGCAATATCGTCCTCCGCCACCGGCACCGCTACCGCCAAGTCGTCGGGATTGGGTGCGCGCCGTTGCATTGGTCCTATGTTGCCGAGGGTCATCCTCTCGCGAGTGCTGGCGCCCAGGTAAGCCCGCATCAATCGCGCACGGTAGAACGGCTGCAATGAGGAGCGATTGAGAAAATCCAGATTGCCCAGTGACGTCAGCACCAGCAACAACACCGGCAGCGCCAGACTCATCAAGGCGAACCCGCCGTACTGGTAAAAGGCAATCTGGGCGCCGTCACGGAACAACGCCGCGGTGACCAGGCCCTGCACGACGCTGACCCAGAACACCAGCAAGGCGGCGAGCAGGCCTATGCCGGCAATACTGAACAGTCCCAATAGCGCACTTCGGGCCACCGGGGGGAGGCTTTTCGGCATGTTGGCGATCATCGGCAGCGCCACGCGCAACGCAATGCCCACGATGACGAGGGCTGGCCCCAGATTGTCCGTGTTGCGATTGCGCGCCAAGTGCCAGGCCAGTTGGTCCACCCAACCAAGCAGCACGGTCGCCAAGGCGAGGATGAGGATGCAGCCGAGCCAGCGGGTCAATTGGTTACGCGCGATATCAGCCTGATAATCGCGACGCCCGCGCATGACCGCCGACAGACAGGCCCCGCCAAACCACGCGCTCATGAACAGCACCCCCAGTATCAGCCAACCAGGGGGTATCGGCGCCCAGCGTCCAGTAGTCTGGCCCACCGCACTGAACTGACTCCAGGTCGCGTAGCCCACACAGCCGAGCCCGCTCAGCGCCGTCAGCGCGATGCAGGCTACGCGCGTGGTCGAGGGGCCCTTGGCGCGAGAGGGTAATAGCAAATAGGCGTAGCTCAGCATGCCCGCCACCAGTACCAGCAGCGGTAACAACAGGAAAAGGGTGGGCAGTGTTGCCGCCATTGGCAGCATGGACCACAAGACCGAGGTGCCGGTGGGCGGCGGGGCGCTGCCTGCCTGCCCACTGGCCCAAGCCCAGACGAACAGGTCGATGGCAGCCAAGGCGCAGCCCAACAGCAGTCCCATGAGGCCAAGCTCCAGGTGCACGCCTAACAGGTTGCGGCCAAAGTTGGCGAAGGCAAACAACGTATCTTTCGCGCCATTGGGCGTCAGGTACCGGCCGTTGGCTCTCAGCCAATTGAGCCACCAGGAGGCTTCCATTCGCGCCAGCTCTGGCTCCAGCGCCTGGGCACTACCCGCCTCGTGCAACAGTTTGCCCAGGCTGGATCCGGCATAGCCCCCACCGGACACGGTGGACATCAGGTCGAATTGGCGAAACTGCCCCTTTTGCGCCAGCGCCTTGATCAGCCCGAGGCAGAAGGTGGCACTGCGAATGCCACCACCGGACAACGCCAAGCCCCAGTAACGCCGTTGTCCCGGCAGCGCGGGGGTGTACGCGGCCCGCCGTTGTTGCACCATTGCGTCTAAATCCGCGCCCGACTGAGCCATAGCGTATTCCTGCCTACCGCATGGCAATGCCATGCGCTGGGGGGTCAAGAGAATCGCGGGAAGGCAATACGGCAAGCTTAGCGTTCGGTGGTGCGCAACTGCCGTGTCTCCGCAAACAAGGGAACGGCGGCGCGCAGCTGGGTACCGGCAGCAACCATTTCGTGCACTATAGAACAGTAAATCGCGGCGTCCAGTCAGCGGTATGATGGAGCATGACTTCGTTGATCTCACGCAAGTGACAGCCCAGCCGGATCGCAGGAAAGTGGGTTGGCCGGACGCTTACAAAGGGGATGCAAAAAAAGGGAGGTATGACTCACCCACTTAGGTGGCAAATCAGTTCAAGCACAAAATGATAAAGTGCCTCAACTGTTATCTCCTCCCCTGTCTTGTGCTTCCTGTATGCCACACACATATCGTGACCAGTGATCCATTAACATTTGACGCTTCCCGAACAGATCTCCACGACGATAAGCAGCCTCAACCGCATTCTCTACTGTGTGTGCAAGCGCCTGTTCGCAAACCTCTCGAGGATAGTGGGTGACCTCACTCGCCCAGTCCCGAAAAGTTGAGCGAAATCCATGAGCCGTGAGATCGTTGCGCTTCATTCGACGTAACACCATCAACATCGCCATATTACTCAGCGGCCTCCCTTTTCGAGCACCAGGAAATAGATGGTTGTTCCCTTCTACGCGAGGAAGACCGATCAGTAGATCCAATACAGCTTTCGACAGCGGAACCCGGTGCTCTTTCCCTGCTTTCATTCGCGACGCTGGAATGGTCCATATCCCTGCAACGAGATCAATCTCCGCCCACGTAGATAAGAGTACTTCGCTGGTTCGGCAGGCAGTCAGGATAGTGAAGCACAGGGCTTTAGAACTCAGATCTTCTGCTTGCTCAAGAGTCGCCACGAACTCGGGGAGCTCGGTCCATGGGATTGCTGCGTGATGTTTTACAGCACGCACTTTTTGGCGAGGAGGCAAAAGCTTGTCCAAGTGTCCTCGCCATCGAGCGGGGTTTTCGCCTGCGCGTAGGTCTCGAGCCTTTGCTGCGTCGAGGACAAGTTCGATACGGTTTCGCAAACGGCTAGCGGTTTCGGGCTTTTCTGTCCAAATTGGCTTGAGGATTTTCAGCACATGTTCAATGCCTATCTCCTGCGTGGGAAGATCGCCTATGACTTTGAACGCATAAGTAGTCAGCGTGTTCTTCCACTGTTGGGCGTGCTTGGCATTTTTCCAGCCCGCCTTATGGGCAGCGATGTAATCAAGAGCGACCTCCTTAAAGGTTATTGGTTTGGTCGGGGTTTCGCCCTCCGATAGAAACGTGGCTTCTTTCTCCAGCCTTTTCCGCTCCAACGCCTCATCTCGACTCGCAATTGGATCGACTCCAGATCTACTCAACCTTCTAGCATCAGATGCTTTTTCCCGAGCTACCGCGAGACTTGTCTCTGGATGCTTTCCCAAGCCCATGTATCGGCTCTTTCCTGATAGTTTGTAGCGGAAAAGCCAACTTGCGCCACCGGTAGGGCCAACTCTCAGATACAACCCATCTCCGTCATTGGTCATGCCAGGCAAGCCAGTCCTGACTATTTTCTCCACCGCCTTTGTCGTAAGTGATGCCATACGTCACCTCATCTTTTTAAGGACGATGACCTAATCTAAATCAGCTCCAGCCCACACTCCAGCCCACACCTTGGACGATGGCTTTCGGTAATATCCATTGGAACACAAAAGACAAAAAACCATATATCTACATGTTTAATAAGGATTTTTTAGTAAGCAGCCAGACGGCAATAGAACTCAAAATACGTCAAAATAGCGGACATCGCCTCCGCCATCTTTATACGACAAAGCCCTGATTTTTCAGGGCTTTGTCGTTTCTGGGGCACGCGACTTCTGTTGCACCATTTCTGTATCGTTTCCGCATCTTTTCGGTCATTTCCGCAACCCTACCTCTCCGCCCCCTCCTCCCGCCCAAATCAAATAGCTCGATCAAAACGTGAAGGATGCGTTTGATGTTGTGCGATAGGCAGCTTTCGGCCCAGAGTGTGTCAAAACCCTTGTTAGCCGTTTCCACTCCGGAATGTTTTGCCCTACTCAGCCTAGGTCAGGTCAGACATCAGTTGCTCAGTATAAAACTCCAGAGATCAGCAGGCACGCCGACAAACTGGGCTAGAGGCTAGAAATCTGGGGGCTGGATGATTGCAGGCAACGTTTCATATCTTTGTCCGGTTTGTGGATACGCGGGGCTTGAAGAGCCTCCATACGACGACGTTGGTTGCTCTTCGTTTGGCATGTGCCCGTCCTGCGGCACGCAGTTTGGCTATGATGACGCGACGTCTGCTCATGCTGATTTGCGCAGGTTATGGATCTCTAAAGGAATGCTTTGGTGGAGCAAAGCTCAAGCGTCGCCGAGTGGTTGGGACCCGGTAAGGCAACTACAGGCGGTCGAAAAACGCATCAATGTCTGAACATAACGCCGCCGTTAGTCCTGCTATGATTTCTGAGGATTTCATCGCAGGGATCGCCCATGAAGCGCTTCATCCAAGGTGAACATCGAGGGCAAAGCACCTTACTTCCCGAAAGCCTCGACGACTATGTCAACGATTCCAATCCGGTGCGCATAGTCGACGTCTTCGTCGATGAACTCGACCTGGTCAATCTGGGTTTTGACGGTGCTATTCCTGCTGGCACAGGCCGGCCTGCTTACCACCCTTCGATCCTGCTGAAGATCTACATCTACGGCTATCTCAACCGCATTCAGTCGAGCCGACGGCTGGAGCGAGAAGCTCAACGCAACGTTGAACTGATGTGGTTGATCGGGCGTTTGATGCCGGACTTCAAGACCATCGCCAACTTCCGAAAAGACAACAGCAAGGCCATCCGAGGCGTCTGTCGCCAGTTCGTTGTGCTGTGTCAGCGGTTGGGATTGTTCGGAGAAAATCTGGTGGCCATCGACGGCAGCAAATTCAAGGCAGTCAACAACCGTGACCGCAATTTCACCAGCGCCAAACTAAAGCGGCGGATGGAAGAAATTGAATCGAGCATCAACCGTTACCTGACGGTACTCGATGCTGCCGATCAGCAAGAACCCACAGCTTCCGAGCCCAGTGTCGTGCGGCTGGAAGAGAAAATCGCCAAGCTGAAGGCGCAAATGAAGGAGCTTCAAGCGATTGAAATTCAGCTCAACGAGTCGCCGGATAAACAGGTCTCACTGACCGATCCAGACGCTCGCTCCATGATGACGCGCGGCACCGGAATCGTCGGCTACAACGTGCAGACAGCGGTCGATACGCAGCACCATCTGATCGTTGCGCACGAGGTGACCAACGTCGGTTCCGACCGCGATCAACTCAGCTCGATGGCCAAGCAAGCCCGCGAGGCGATGGCGTCAGAAACGCTGTCGGTAGTGGCTGATCGAGGTTACTTCAAAAGTGAACAAATCCTGGCTTGTCACGATGCAAATATCACCGCCTATGTGCCCAAGCCGATGACCTCAGCAGCCAAAGCCGATGGGCGTTTCAACAATGATGTCTTCATCTACGACGCTTCAAAAAATGAATACATTTGTCCGGCTGGAGAGGTATTGATTTGGCGTTTTTCCAGCGTTGAAAAAGGCCTGAAGTTTCACCGTTACTGGAGTTCGAATTGCCAAGGCTGCGCCATGAAGCCGCAGTGCACACCGAGCACGCAACGACGAATTCGCCGCTGGGAACATGAAGCCGTATTGGAGGCAATGCAGCTTCGGCTGAGCAAAGCCCCGGAGATGATGCGAGTCCGAAAACGGACGGTTGAGCATCCCTTCGGGACGCTCAAACAGTGGATGGGTGCAACGCACTTCCTGACGCGGAAGCTGGCCGGGGTGAGTGCGGAGATGAGCTTGAATGTGCTCGCCTACAACCTGAAACGGGTCATGAAAATCATCGGTGCCAACGGTTTAATGAAGGCGTTGCTGGCCTAAAAAAGGCTGATTTTGGCCCATCCCAGAGACTGTAAAAGCGACGTTGATGTGTTCCAGGTCACGACTGATACGACACGCAGCATTTGCCTTGTGATCGTTCCGCCAATAACGTCGATGATCCAAGACGATGAGGCCATGAGCGTTTTTACACACTCTGGGCCAATAGCGGTCACTCGCAGGCGCCTTGGGTAATGTGCCAAATTGAACCATCGAAGCTTCCCCCCTTCACTTGAGGATCTCTAATGACAAACCAATCCGCTATTGTCGAGGTGGTTCGAGAAACCGATCCTATGCTGCTCAGATCTTTGAATGACCTTCTCCCGCAGCTTTCCAAAAACGCTCAAGCGATGACAATGGAAGATTTGAAGCAGATTGTGGATTCAGAGTGCTCCGATTTATTGGTAGTGAGAGCAGCAGGTGGAGGAAGCATTTTGGGGGCGCTAACCCTAATTCATTTTCGCATTCCGACAGGCATTCGTGCCTGGATCGAAGACGTCGTAGTAGATGCCAGCGCTCGAGGTCAAGGGGTCGGCAAAGCACTCATACAAGCAGCAATAGAAAAAAGCCATGACCTCGGCGCGAGAACTCTGGATTTAACCTCCAATCCAGATCGTGAATCTGCCCATCACTTATACGAGGGGACAGGATTCTCGGTCCGTACAACAAAGGTCTATCGACATATCAAATGACTACGCACTGCCACTGAGCATCTCGATTGCATCACATGGTTTTTCCCGCTGGAAGTTTGTGTCTGACAGCGACTACTTTGTCCGGGGCAGGTATTGATGATGTGTCAGCGAACGCAAGATTGTTATCGGCATGTATACAAGAGCGGGATTGATAGATGCCAATACAAAATGCAAAGCTTATTTAAGGATTTCGGAAGCTGAGGCAGATTCGGCGCTCTGCACCAGATCGATCAGCCAGGTGCGGAATGCCACGACTTTTTTCGAGTTGGCAATTTCCAGCGGCGTCACCAGGTAGAAACCCAGATCGGACTTCAACTTGAGGTTGAACGGCGCTACCAGTTTCCCGGCCTTCAAATCGTCATCGACGTAGGTGGAGCGACCGATGCACACCCCCAATCCGTCAATGGCAGCCTGCACCGCCATCATTGCCAAATCGAAGGTCAGCCGCGTGCCTTCGGCGAGTTTCTTCGGTTGCCCTGCCGCGCTCAACCACATGTTCCAGTCGTTGCTGGTCATGCCGCTGACCTGCAATAGCGCGTGATTGGCCAGATCGACCGGGCTTTTCAGGGCTTTGGGGCCAGTCAGCAGTTTGGGGCTGCACACAGGAAAGATCTCGTCGGACATCAGCCAGTCCGCCCGCAAGCCCTTCCAGTCGCCGAAACCGTAGCGGATCGCGGCGTCGATGCCGCCCTTGCGGAAGTCGACCAGTTCGGTTGATGCGGTGACCCGCACGTCAATGTTGGGAAATGCATCCTGAAAGGATGCCAGGCGCGGCAACAGCCATTTGGACGCTAGGGAAACCAGGGTGCTGATCGTCAATGCGCTGTTGTTGGTCGACTCGAGCAACATTTCCGTGGAATAGCGCAACTCGTGAAACGCCGAGCGAATGCCAGGTAAATATGCATGGCCTTCAGTGGTAAGCGCCAGGCCGTCCTTGAGCCGCAGAAACAGGCGAATGCCCAGTTCATCTTCAAGTCGGCGAATCTGATGACTGATGGCCGCCTGCGTGACATTGAGCTCTTCAGCGGCCTTCGTAAAACTCATATGGCGGGCAGCAGATTCAAACGCTTTCAATCCATTGAGAGAGGGAATTCTGGCAACCATAAGACTTCGTAATGCTCATGAGATTTTGTCATAAGGTAGCACTCAAGAAGTCCTTTGCAAAATGTTTCAGCGGTCGTGGATCCTAGCGTCGTTCTCAAGCCACTACGGCTTGAAAACGACCACTCAAAGGATGAGATCGCCGTGAATAAAACAGTTGAAATCAACAACAGCCCGGACGAAAAAGCGCCACAACTGAAGGCTCGCAATGCCTCGAGAATGGCTGAAATCAGCCGTCCGCATTTCGACGCCGCGTATGAAAAAGGTCTGATGGGGGTTTCCTGCCGTGTGCTCGACAACCGCCGCATCGAAATTGCCACCAGCGGCAAGGAAGTGATCGACTACACCCGCTGCGGTTACCTCAACCTGGACGCCCACCCCAAAGTGCTCGCCGCCGCCAAGGCCTCGATGGATGAAATCCCCTCGGCGCACTTTTCGGTAGCCCGCACACGCCTCTCCGCCGAGCCGCTAGTACGCCTGGAACACACCCTGGCCAAGCTGTTTGATGTAAACGGTGTGGTGGTGTTCCCGACCGTGGCTGCCGCCAACATGGGCGCCCTGCCGCTGCTGGCTGCCGGCCTGTTCACCGGAGGTGAGAAACCGCTGATCGCTTTCGACCGTTTCGCCCACGTGACTCTGCAGTACCACATCCCGGTTCTGCGCGAAGAAACTGACGTGATCGTGATCGAGCACAACGACCTCGAACACCTGGAGCGTCTGTGCCAGGGCGGTCGCAAGGTCGCCTACGTGGGCGATGGTGCCTACTCGATGGGCGGCGCGGCGCCGGTTCGCGAGCTGCGAGCCCTGCAGGACAAGTACGGTCTGTTCGTGTATCTGGACGATGCCCACGGTATCTCGGTGGTTGGCCAGCACGGTGAAGGCTTCGTCCGCTCGCAACTGGACAGCCTGGATGAGAACACCATCGTGGCCGCGTCCCTGGGTAAAGGCTATGGCGCAGCGGGCGGTCTGTTGATGCTTGGCACCAAGCACATCGAGAACTCGATCCGTCGCTATGCACCCACCTACGGCTTCTCCTGCGCACCAAACATGGCTGCCGTGGGCGCAGCACTAGCGTCGGCGGAAATCCATGCCACGCCGGAATTGCACAAACTGCAACGCTCGCTGCGCAACAACATGAAGCTGTTCGACAACCTGATCCCAACCGAAACCAGCGGCAGCGAATTGCCGATCCGGATCGTGCGCATCGGTAACGAAGAGGAAGCCATCGCCAAGGGTGAGTACCTGCTGCAACAGGGGCACTACACCTCCGTCGTGTTCTTCCCGACCGTACCACGCGGTCAGGCAGCACTGCGTATGTCGGTCACCTCGGCACATAACCCGGCCGACATCCTGGATCTGAGCCTGATGCTCAAAAGCTGCGATTCAAATCGCGATAGTGCCCCTATCGCTGCCCAACTCCAGCCTGCGCTGGCCGTTTGACTGACGTCGTGCAGGAGACTCTCAACGTGAAGCGAACGGATTTGGCGGAAACCTTCGTCACGGCAGTGACGGATTTCGATATCAACACGGCTTCCCTGGACGAGATTCGTGCCATTCAGGAGCTGGTATACGAACGCAAAGTGGTGGCACTGAAAAACCAGACGCTGACCCGTGAGGGCTATCAACAGTTCGCAGCGTGCTTCGGGGAACTCGAACAGTTCAAGCTCAAGAGTTACCACGACCCGGAGTATCCGAACATTCTGGTGATCAATAACCGCAACGGAGCTGGCGCGGTCGGTGCGCGCAAGCTCGGCAACATGTGGCATAGCGACTCCAGCTACCTGGCCGAACCACTGCCGCTGACCATGCTGCACGCGCAACAGATTCCCGAGACGGGTGGCGATACGCTCTTCGTGGATATGCAATCGGTGTATGACGATCTGCCCAAGGATCTGTACGAGCGGGTCAACAATCATCAGGCGGTACATGATGTTCGCTGGACTTACAAAGTCAAGGAAGACGATGTCGGGGAGTCGATCCAGGAAATCTTCACTCGCCTGGAGAAGACCTTCCCGGCCAGCACCCACCCAACGGTTGCCGTGCATCCGCGCACACAGCACGAAAGCCTCTACGTTAACCCGGGCTACACCACGCGCATCAACGGTTACTCGCAAGAGCAAAGTCGGGCATTGCTTGATGAGCTGTTTGCGTTTGCCCTGACGCCGGAGCGGATTTTCAACTACCAATGGGAGCCCAACGACCTGCTGATCTGGGATAACCGTTCGGTGCTGCACTGCGCTACCGAGCTGTCGCGGGATGCCCAGCGGGTGATGTTCCGCATCGGCGTCAATGACGGCGAGTTCTTTGCCCGGGACGCGTTACAGGAGCACGTCGCATGAACAGGAAGCGCGTACTGATTGCCCATATCCTGGGCGCCGAAGGCAAGCAAATGCTGCGCGAGCGTGACGACATCGAAGTGGTGGAGTTTCCTAACACCATCGAGCAGGGCCAGTTCCAGGCCTTGCTCGAGAGCTTCGATGAAGTGCACGGCGTGGTTCTCGGCCTGTCCCGGTTCGGCACCGCCGAATTGCAACGCGCACCGGGTTTGCAGGTGGTGTCGCGGATCGGCGTCGGCTTCGACGCCGTCGATATCCCGGCGATGACCGAGGCCGCCATTCCAGTGATGGTCTGCGCCAATGCCAATCACCGGGCGGTTGCGGAGCACACCCTGGGCTTCATGCTGTCCCTGGCGAAACGTACCGAGGCGCTTACCCATCTGGTGCGCAACGGCGATTGGCATCAGCGCTACGACTACCTGCCCAGTGAACTGGAAGGCCGCGAAGTGCTGCTCGTCGGTTGCGGGCGGATTGGCGCCCGTGTTGCCACGCTCCTCGTGGCGCTGGAGATGCGGGTCAAGGTGTACGACCCGTACCTCGCCCCACGACAATTGCCCCACGGCGTGGAGCCGGTTGCCGTGCTGGAAAACGGATTGGCGAGCGCCGATTACGTCAGCCTGCACTGCCCGAAGACCGCGGAAACGATCGGCTTACTGTCCGCCGAGCGTTTGGCCCTGATGAAACCACAGGCGTACCTGATCAACACCGCGCGTGGCGGCATCGTCGACGAGCAGGCGCTCTATCGGGCACTGGTCGAAAAACGTATCGCCGGCGCCGCGCTGGACGTGTTCCTGCCAGAACCGCCTTCCCATGGCAGCGGTCTGCCCAGCCTCGATAACGTTATCTGCTCGCCGCACCTGGCCGGGGTATCCCGCGAGGCAGTGAGCCGCATGGCAAAACTGGCCGCAGGCAACGTGCTCGACGTTTTCGATGCTCAACCGAACCACGAAAACGCGGTGAACCCACAGGTGTTCGATCGATCGTTTTTTCTGGCCGACGCAGACTCCGTCGCCACCATCCCTTACCCAATTTGACTTGTGAGCAATGGAATGTACTTACGCTATCAACTGTTCGATGACCAACGCGACGCACTGATCCTCATGGCACGGATCATGATTCTGATCCTGTACGGCTACTTCGGCTTTACCTATGTCACCGACCACGGCAGCTTCGTGACCTACCTCAAATCGGTGAACGCGCCGATCCCTGAGTTCACCGCAATCGTCGCCACCCTCGTCGAATTCTTCGGCGGACTGGCCCTGCTGTTCGGCTTCTGGACCCGTCCCATCGCCGCGATTTTCGTGCTGTACACCATCGGCACCGGGATCATCGGTCATGCGTTCTGGAACACCACCAATCCGGCCGATCATCACACGCTGTTCGTGCACTTCTTCAAGAACGTGAGCATCGCCGGCGGTTTCCTTTTCCTCTGCCTGTTGGGGCCTGGAAAGTACTCGATCGACAAACGTTGATCTGCTGACGGCGGGTGCAGAAATGCGTCCGCCGTTTTTTCTATTCAGTCCCCACGGATACCCAAGATGAACGAATTGATTGAACCAGTTGCCGACCTTCGAGACTGGCTGGCGCGGGCCGAGAAGATCGGCGAACTGCAGACCGTCTCGCAAGCCGTCGACCCGATTGAAGAAATGAGCGCCATCACTTATCTGGTGGCCCGCCAAACCGCCTCGCCTGCGGTGCTCTTCGACCAAGCGGACTCGCCGCTGGGCTTGCGTCATTTGTGGAACATCTTCGGCCCGAGCGTGGCGCGCACCGCGATCACGCTTGAAGAGGCACCGGATACGCCGACCATGGAACTGATCCGGCGCACCAAAGACAAGCTCAAACACAGCATCGCCCCGCTTGAAATCTCGGCTGAAGCCGCGCCGATCTACCAGAACACCGTCACCGGCAACGACATCGACCTCACCCGCCTGCCAATCCCCAAACACTGGCCAAGGGATGGCGGCGCCTACGCCGGTACGGCGGATGCGGTGTTTACCCGGGATCTGGAATCCGGCTACTTGAACGTCGGCACTTATCGAATGATGATCCAGGGTCCCCGTGAGGTCGGCCTGTCGCTGGCACCGGGCAAGGATGCCCTGCGCCATATCCACCAGGCGTGGGCCAGGGGTGAGGCTCTGCCCGTCGCGGCAGCCTGGGGCGTCGATCCATTGATGATGGTGGTGGGGTCGCAGTCGTTGCCGCCGGGCGTCAGCGAGTATGATTTTGCCGGTGGCATCAAGGGCAAACCCGTTGAAGTGGTGCGCGCGAAAAACTCCGACCTACTGATTCCTGCCGCAGCGGAGATTGTCATTGAGGGCGTCATTCGCCCGGGCTCGACCCGTGAAGAAGGGCCTTTCGGCGAATTCACCGGCTACTACGGCTACAAGGACATCGATTGCCCGCTGATCGAAGTCACCGCCCTGCACTACCGCACCCGACCGATTCTGACCAACGCGCTGATGGCCGATTTTCCCTCGAACGAGCAAAGCGCGTTTTTTTCCACCATCCGCTCGGCTAAGATCTGGAGCGACCTCGACAAGCTCGGAATCCAGGGCATTAAAGGGGTGTATTGCCCACCCGCCGCTGCCGGGGCCTTCGGCATGATTGTCATCAGTCTTGAACAGAAATACGCCGGGCATGCCGCACAAGCCCTGGCGCTCGCCAGTCAGGTGCCCGGCGGCGCCTACATCAGCAAATGGATCGTCGCGGTGGATGAGGACGTCGATCCCACCGACATGAATCAGGTGCTGTGGGCCATGGCCACGCGCGCCACGCCCAGCGATGACATCGACATTCTGCGTAACACCCGCGGCTCGCCGCTGGATCCGGCACAGAATCCGCCGGAGAAGCGTTTCTTCGGCTCCAAGGCCTTGATCAACGCCTGCAAGGATTACCGCAACATTCGCAACTTCCCGACTCGCACCCTGTTGCGCCCATCAGTCTATGAACGCGTGCGCGAGCGCTGGAACGATTTGGGTCTGCCGGGCGAAGCGCCGGTGATCAGCGCATTCGACAACGCGGTGGATTCCCATGAGCAGCCCTGAACGCCGCATCGTGGTCGGCATCAGCGGTGCCAGTGGCGTGATTTACGGCGTGCGCACCCTGGTGCTGCTGCGCGAGCTGGGGCTCGCCACTCACTTGATCATGACCAAATCGGCTCAAGTCACGCTGGCCCATGAACTCGACATGAAAGTGGCAGATGTCAAAGCTCTTGCCAGCGTCGTGCACGATCCGGCGGACATCGGCGCATCGATTTCCAGTGGCTCGTTCAAGACCCTGGGCATGGTGGTGACCCCTTGTTCGATCAAGAGTCTTTCGGAAATTTCCAGCGGCATCACCGGCAGCCTACTCAGTCGCGCCGCCGACGTGACGCTCAAGGAGCGCCGACCATTGGTTCTGATGGTGCGGGAAACGCCGTTGCATCTTGGACACCTGCGCAGCATGACCCAGATCTGTGAGATGGGCGGCATCGTGATGCCGCCGGTACCGGCGTTTTACGCCCGGCCGCAATCCATCGAGGACATGGTCGATCACACGGTTGGCCGCATGCTCGATCTATTGGGACTGGACACCGGCAAGGTACGCCGCTGGGGTTGAACATCGCTGTTGGCTGCATCTTCTGCAAGCGTGCTTCGGCGCCTTGCCGAATCGCTCTTTCACAACCTGAAGCCACGCAACAACGTTGTGTCTGCCTGCCTGCTCCACATGGGCAGGCAACGCAACATCTATTCATTGAAACACTCACCGGTTAGCTTCGGCGCGCCGGTCAGCATTCCCTCACGACATCGACTTCGTCGGTGTACAGCCGCAGCACGGTCAACAGGCTGGCGGCAAAGAACGACAGGGCAATGATCGATAAGGCGCCGGTGGCGCGCCCCGACTCTCCGAGCGAGGCGCCGAGCAAGGCAATACCGGTCACTCCTCCACATTGGCGCGCGGCATTGAGTACCCCGGAACCGACGCCGACCTTGCCGCTTGGCACACTCGCCAGACAAGCGCCGACGATGACCGGCAAGGTCGCACCGCCCAGCCCGATCAACAGCCCGCCGAGTACCAGACTGACGCGATCCATTCCGTACAGCGCCAACAATGCCGCCCCGAGTGCTCCACAAAGCATACCGGCAGCACCGACTGAACGGGCACCGAAGGCATTCGACAACCGCCCCGAGAGCGTTGCCATGCCGCCGGTCGCAATCGTCATTGGGATCATTGCCAGACCGATCTCCACCGGCGTCCGGCCCTGCCCCTGCAATGCGAACGGCAGCACGAACAGGCTGCCGTAATACGCCAGGGTTTGCAGAAACCCGGCGCCAATGGCGGCGGAAAAGGTTCTGGACTCGAACAGATTCAGCGGCAGCATCGGTTCACGCTGCGCCTGCTGCGAATAGATAAACGCCGCGCCCGAAACCAGCGCCACCAGCAACGTAACGATGACCCAGGCGTTGTCCCAGCCCCACCCCGGCCCTTCAATCAGGGCAAAGATCAACGACACCAGCGCCAGCGCCGAAAGCATCTGTCCCGCCCAGTCAATCGAACGCGGCTGGATGGCAAGGCGACTGCTGCGTATCACGCAACAGCCCAGGGCAATCAGGCAGAACGGTACGTTCAGATAAAAAATCGAACGCCAGTCGACCAATTCCACCAGCATGCCGCCCAACAACGGACCGCTCACCAGCGCGAGTGCCGAGATCCCGCCCCAAAGGGCCACAGCCTTGGCTCGCGCCTTGGGGTCGGGATACGCCTCGACCAGCAGTGCCATGGAACTGGGCAGCATCAGTGCCGCACCGATGCCTTGAATGGCCCGCGCGGCAATTAGTTCAACAACGCCTTGGGCCAATCCGCAGGCCAGCGATGAACTCGTAAAAACCAACAGGGCAAACAGGAACACTTTCTTGGCCCCCAGACGATCACTCAACGCACCGGCCGACAACAGCAGGCTCGCAAACACCAGGGTGTAGGCGCCGGCGATCCATTGCAGCCGATCCATACCCGTTGCCAGGTCACGCCCGATGCTCGGCAGCGCCACGTTCAGCGCTGTGACATCCAGCGCAACCATGAACGAACTCAACGCCACGCTCACCAGAACAGGAGCCGCCGAGACGGGTCTGGCCGCCAGATCCATTGACAAGGTTTTGCCCACTTTCCAACACCTCACTGTGTATTCAGAGGCGATCCTGAGGCTGTGCAGGTGCTTCGTAAAATTAAATCTCGATTAGCCGAACATAAGAGGAACTACTGAGATGATGAACCTGATGCATTGGCGCCTGCTAGTCGCCGTGGCTGACGCCGAAAATGTTTCCCGCGCCGCCGAGCGTTATGGCATTACCCAGTCGGGCGCAAGCCAGGCCCTAACGCAGATGGAGGAAGCGCTGGGCGTAAAAGTATTCGTGCGCGACCGCCGCCAGACTACCGCGACGGCGATCGGGCAGCAGATCATCGACCGCGCACGACGCATGCTCAGCGAGTTCGAATCAATCCAGAACCTGGTAGATGCATCGCGCGGATGCCATCTGGGGCGGATCAAACTCGCAAGTTTTCCATCCGTGTTCGCCAACCTGCTGCCGCCGCTGCTGCAAAGCTTCAGCCGGCTGCACCCCGGTATCGAAATCGTCTCGCTCGAAGGCACCGATGAAGAAGTCGAACAATGGCTGACCAACAGCAGCATCGATCTGGGCGTCGTGATGAATCCCTGCCCTTCCCGTGGTGCGCTGTTGCTGGGCCGCGACTCCTGGGTGGCGGCAGTCCCCGCGAACCATGACCTGGCCCGCAAATCCTCGGCCAGCACTGTCGCGCTCAAGGATCTGGTGGAAGAGCCTTTCATCCTCGCGACCGGCGGCTGCTACCTCAATGGTCAGTCACTGGTCGAGCGCGAAGGACTCAAGCTCAACGACATCAAGATCACCGTGCGCGACTGGACCACGGCGTTTGCGTTGATCAGTGAAGGCATGGGCATTTCGATCGTACCGGCCTCGACACTGCCGGTTGATCGCCGGGGAATGCGGATCTTCGAATTGAGCAAACCGATCTATCGTGAGTTCGGCCTGGTTTGCTCACCCGCCGGCGAACACACGCCTTCTGCCCAGGCGTTTCTCAATGAAATCCGCAAGTCGACCCTCGGCAGCGACATCCCGATGACGGTTCGCAGTACTGAAGCGAAAGTCGCCTGAATGGACATAAGAGTACCTAATGATGGGCACATAAGATCGTAATTTTACCGTTCGATGACATGACACCAATATGTCTGGAACGAGGTTCACAGCCGTTTCAGGCCAGGAACGGCAACACGTTCGGGTAAGCGTTGCCCGCTTATAAGGAGATACCCATGAAACTGTACTTTGCCCCCATGACCTGCTCCCTGTCGCCGCACATCGTGTTGCGTGAGCTAGGCCTGCCTTTCGAACTGATCCGAGTCAACAACAAGACCAAAGCCACGGCAGACGGCCGTGATTTCCGCGACATCAACCCAAAGGGATACGTCGCCGCACTGGTGCTGGATAACGGCCAGGTACTGACCGAAGGGCCAGCCATCGTCCAGTACCTGGCCGATCAGGTTCCGGGCAATTCCCTGGCACCGGCCAACGGCACCTGGGAGCGCACTCGTCTGCAGGAACTGCTGAACTTCATCACCTCGGAAATCCATGGTGGCAGCGCGCCCTTGTTCAATGCTGATATTCCTGAGTCCACCAAAGAAATTTTCCGGCAGAAACTGTTCAAGCGCCTGGACTACCTGAACAAGGGCCTGGTGAACAAAGACTACCTGCTGGGCGCCTTCGGCCTGGCCGATGCCTACCTGTTCACCGTGCTGAAGTGGCTGCCGTTCTTCAATATCGATGTCAAGGACTGGCCGGAACTGGCGTCGTTCATGCAGCGCATCGAAGCACGTCCCAGCGTGCAAGCCGCCATTGCCGCGGAAGAGGCAACGCAGCCGGTTTAATCACGGATGACAGAAGCCGGTCGATGCTGGCTTCTGCCTCACTTCAACCTGGATGAAGTCCCCCCTATGCACACAATTGAACGCGTCCCGAGCGGCCACGCAGGACGTAGCCGTTCCTGCGCCTACGCCAACATCGTTTATACCGTGGCAACTTCTGCGGACACCTCACTGGACATCGCCGGCCAGACTCACCTCGCCCTGGCTGCGTTGAGCACCAGCCTCGAAGGCCTTGGCTCTCACGCCTCGCGCATGCTGTCGGCCCAGGTGCTGCTGGCAGACATGGGCAGCAAACCCGTGGTCGATGAAATCTGGGCCAAGTGGATCGGCGACAACCCGCAGCACTGGCCCCAGCGCGCCTGTTACGGCGTCGATCTGGGCGGCAAACTGCTGATCGAAATCATCGTTACGGCGGCGCGAGGAACGGCTGATGACGCATAACGATCAAATAGACCTGGTGATCCGCACCTGCGAAGCACAACGCAGTGCCGCGATGCTCGGCGGTCATCTGGATATCTTCAGCTACCTGTTCCACCCGGACCTGACCTACATCCACGCCAGCGGTGTGGTCGACGATCTCAAGAGCTACCTTGAGAAATGCCGCTCCCGGGAGTTCATCTATCACACCCTCAACCATCAAATCGACAAAGTGACCCGGGTGGGTGAAATGGCGATCACGTTTGGCGAGATGTTCGCCACCGTCACCTCCGGGGGCGTGCGAAAACTTCTGCACAACCGAACGCTCACAGCGTGGCAGAAAACCGATGAACAATGGCAACTGCTGGTCTATCAAGCGACGCCGCTCAAGCCGGCCGTGGTGCTTGAGGCAACGTAAGCGATTCGGCGCGCGCCAGCGCTCAATCGCGTAAAACAAAAAAGCCCTGTACGCATCTGGCGTGCAGGGCTGATTTCTTTTGAGGATCAGATTCGCACTGTGCCGCCATTGAGCCTCGCGCTGAAGGAACCAAAGCTTCTCGTTCCAGGGTCGATCTCCCTGTGCAGTTAGGTGCTGGCCGGCCAAGGTCAACTATTTCCAACTCAGCGCAGACATTGCACAGGGTGGCGTTGGACTATATCCAGACGTCATTCAAGGCCGTTCTTTCGCCATAAAGCGTTCTGAAGTCGCGTGACAGGCTCCAGCGTTCGCGCCCACTGGCACGCTCCAGCATCTCCAGCGTAATGTATGAATGCAGATGTTCCAGGATGAACGCTCTAGCGCGCTCGGCTGCGCAGTAATCCAGACGCCTGCGCCCGCGCGGCTTGCCACCGACGGCACGCAACGCCATTGCCAAGTCAAATAGCGCGTCCTGTTCCTCCAGTGTTTCCAGTGTTTCCAGTGGATGATCCACTGCTTGGTATTTAGATGTCTGCTTCTGGCCGATTCTGTTGAAAAAGTCGGTTTGCCCAAACCGCTCGAATAATGATGGGTGAAAACACCTCTTTTGCACGCTGCTACGTGAAATCCGAGTCCTGAACCTTCTGCCCAAAACACAGAATTCAATCTCAGGCGCGTACTTTTTGCCGTGGAAACCGAAGCAGACTTTTTCAACAGAATCGGCCGTTTTCAGCCGGTCGCGACAGGCAACAATCGGCCAGAAGCTGCCGGTCGACATCAGTGCAGATAGCGCCTGGTTCTGAGTACTGGTAGAGACGCAGCCACACACCGCAAGACCGGATAGAAACGCCTCGAACTCAATAGCCCCATTCCTGCCGCATGAAGATAGCTGTGAAAACGAGCGCTCAACCCACTTGCATTAGACACGTTCCGTGCGAATGGAGTAGTGTCTCAGCCGAATCTGCTCGCGCACTTGGTCGAGCAAATGAGGCTGTCCACACCACGGTGTATAACTCCCTTATACGATCATTGGAAACCTGAAAACCTCAACCTAGATACGGATAGCGAGAGGAGCAAAGAATGTTATACACCACGCCCATCCGGGGAGCTATGCACCATATGCACCATATAGTTAGAGGCTAAAGTGATTAAGCCGATAAGAGCCCTGATTTGGGAATGGTACGGTGCTGGCGACAAGTCAAAAATTGAATCCACATTCGAACTGGGGAATGTACTCAGGCAGCTAGCCCTGACACCCGAAGAGAAAAGTGAAACAATACCTGACTGCGCTTACTGTGAACTGACAAATCAGTATTTCGGCAGAGATTCATGTTTCTTAATAGTATGCACAGATGAAGTAGATATCGAGCCAATTCAAAAAATTAAAGATTTGTCTTGTGTGCTTGAAAACTTATCACTTGAGGAAACCACATGCTTCTCAAACTCCATATTCAGCTTACCCGGCTGGCTGAAAGCACAAGAGCTATCTAGCCAAGCGCTTAAGTTAATGAACTGGACTGAAATCCAAGAGTATGAAAAAGAGTTATCGTAGCCATCCGCACCCTCTAATCAGCGATTCAAATCGCTTGCTTCGCTCACTGGGACGGGCTAAAGCCCGCCCCTTAATCAAACGTTAGCCTAAGCTAGACTTCGCCATGAAAAACTGGATAGCTAATACGAAAATTAATGCACTGCTAGAGGCTGGCTCTCATAATTTTGATGGAGTGAAGGCTAGGCGAACCCTTATAGAGTACTGCGGCAGGTATCAAGAGATTTATCCTTTTGAAATTCTAGAAGATCCACTTGAATTTCTGACCAACAACGGAAAATCAGATAATAAATATAGGGTAATTCGAGCAGAGCTAAGGATTGCTGCTGAAGAATACTGCTTTAGTCTAAACGAGATGGCCGAAGCTCTTCTTGAGCTGATAGACACGCAAGGCCTTACTACGGAACAAGCAAAGAAAATTATCAACCACGTTTTCGAAGCATTTTCCTGCAATGAAAGCCCTGAAGATTTCATCCCGAGAGAGGATGCTTACTTGTGCAAAAATCTATTTGCGATTACCTCCGGCTAACAAATGGTTCAAACCGCTCGCTTCGCTCACTGGGACGGGCTAAAGACCGCCCCTGAACCGCCCACAACTTGACAGACACTAGATGCTCGCTTCAGGCCCGTTTTAGGCCTTTGGTGACCGGCAGCTTTTGGCCGTTTTCTGCCCATCGCGAGAGGCAGAAAACGACCTATAGGGTCACTAATATCTTCGTTAACAGTCGCTTCAGGCGCAGATGGTCAATGTCCTGTTGTTCTGTTATCGGTCGCGGTAGTTGGGGCATACGCAGAGTGCGGCGAGCCCTCTAATTCAATGTCCAACCCGATATACGCGACCGCTCTGCACGCCTTCAACGCTGCGTCGATAGGCCATTGCTACACGCGTCGCCGGCACGCTTTCGTAGCCAGGAAAGTACGGACCAAACCGGTCCATCGATTCCGTCAGCACTGTCGGACTAACTGCGTTGATACGGATGCCTCGTGACAGATCGCACGCAGCAGCACGCACGAACCCTTCAATCCCAGCGTTCGACGCTGCGGCATTGGAGCCCTGCGCAATCGGATCATCGACAGCGATGCCTGAGGTCAGCGTGATCGACCCGCCGTCGTTCAGGTAATGCTGGCCAACCAGCGCGACGCGCACCTGACTTAGCAGCTTGTCCTGCAAGCCTTTGTTGAAGTCGGCCGCCGTCATCTTTTCGATTGGAGCGAGGATTACATTGCCTGCGGTAGCAATGATGGCGTCGATTTGTCCGATCTTCTTGAACAACGCCCCCACGCTGTCATCACTGGCGATGTCAACCTGATAGTCACCTTGGGTGCGACCGACGCGGATGATTTCGTGTTTGCCGCCACGCGCAAGTTCATCTGCCACGGAACGACCTACATCACCACCGGCGCCAATTATCACAATCTTCATAGAGCACTCCTTTTCGAATTCAGGTTGGAACGCCGCTATTGTGTATCGAACCATTAAGGTGATAAATGTGCTCTAAATTCAAACTCTACGAACCTACAGTTAGCAATATGGACAAACTGCGAGCCATGGAAACCTTCGTTGCCGTCGTGGAGGGTGGCAACTTCACCGAGGCGGCGCAGCGGCTTGAAATGTCGGCGGTAATGGTTGGAAAGTATGTGCGCGAACTGGAAGGACGCCTCGGTGCGCGCTTGCTTGAGCGCACCACACGACGCCAGAGCCTGACTGATGCTGGTCGCGTTTTTTACGAAGACGCCAAGCGTGCGCTTGAACACGTACGTATGGCCGAAACCTCGATCGAACGGTTGCGCGCTTCGCCATCCGGCACGTTGCGCATTAGCGCTCCAATCACCTTTGGCTCGTGTGTCATCGCTCCTCTGGTTGCGACTTTCCAGCAGCTATATCCGCTCGTGCGCATTGAACTGGAATTGAGCAATCGCGTCGTTGACCTCATTGACGAGGGTTTTGATCTGGCTATCCGCATTGGTGATCTGGGCGATGCCGACCTGATAGCAAGGCCGCTGACCATGTATCGCATGGTGATCTGTGCGTCGCCGGACTACCTCGCCCGACATGGCCGCCCAGAGACACCACAGGACCTGAGCGCGCATCACTGCCTTTCTCACACAGTGTGGAACAGCCGCAACGGCTGGAAACTCAGAGGCTGGGATGGGATGCAGTTGCCGATGGACCCAGTCTTCACATGCAATGATGGCAACGGATTGCGCATCGCAGCGATCGCCGGTGCGGGATTGTTGCTGCAGCCCGAAGTTCTGGTGGCCCACGATCTGGCAAGCGGGACGTTGGTGCCGGTCCTGCAAGCCTACTTGCCCGAGCCACACCCTATCCATATCGTGCATCGACACGATCGGCGACCGCTGCCAAAACTCACCCATTTTATTACGCATTTGCTCGCACATGTGGCGGAGCAGGAGTCGTCCTAGCGCGCTTTCCCCGGGTTCTGGCGCCCACCAAAGGTGTTGTTGCCGCTTCAGCTGTGAGAGCCCCTTTGGACGACAGCGTAGGCATATGCTTGCTCAGACACGACGGACGCTCGCCTGAACGCCGGTCAGTCGTGACAGGCAGAAAACGGCCAAGTGCGGACTGACAGATTCCGTGCATTAGCGCGAACCGACGAACTGCTCCGTAACAATCGCGGCACCTAACGACTTTCGTAGATAGGTTGCCGATGCAGGACACAAATGTTTGAACTGGGCGGTTTGACTGATAGCGACCGGCGCTTCACCCCTATCGAAAATTTCATACCCGTTGGCTGTAAAAAATCCAGTCGCGCTATGAGTTAACAAGTGCAACCGAAGCCCCCCCTGGAAGGCAGCATATTGTTCCAGCTCTGACAGCACAGCTTTGCCAAGCCCTTTCCCACGATGCGAATCACTAACGACTAGTGAGCGAAGCAGCATGTCTTGACCAGAACCCTCCAGCCCGCCATACGCAATCCATTTTCCGTCCATCTCAAACGGAAAAACTGCCTACCCGGTTCGCTTAAATCATCAAAGGGCAATGCGGCTTGACTCAGAGCCTCACGGAGCTGACTCAATCCGTTCGCCTCGATTTTAAACATCTGCATTATCAGCGCCTTCTATAGCTCCCAAAGCACTCAACGCTAGCAGACTTAGCCGTTTTGGCCTTGTCGCCGGTCGACACGGTATTGGACCCTTTGGGGTCGATTTCTGCCAGTCATGACAGGCAGAAATCGGCCAGAAGCAATGGGATGGACTCCTCCTCACCTCGGCATCTTGAGTGCCAGACTGAAAGTGCGAACCACAGTCAACCGTGAGAAGGAGTCCACACATGAAGCTTATGCGCATTGGGGTCGATCTGGCCAAGAACGTGTTTCAGATTCACGGCGTGGATCGTCATGAGCAACCAGTCTGGCGGCAGCGTTTACCTCGCGATCGCTGGCTTCAAACGGTGCTGGAGAAGATCGAGCCCGGCTGTGAGATTGGCATGGAAAGTTGTGGCGGTGCCCATCATTGGGCGCGGCAGCTACAGGCACGCGGATTTCATGTGAGGCTGATCGCGCCGCAGTTCGTCAAACCGTACGTCAAGAGCAACAAGAACGATGCCAACGATGCCGAAGCAATCTGTGAAGCGATGAGCCGCCCCAGCATGCGCTTCGTCGCCGTCAAGACCATCGAGCAACAGGATATCCAGGCGACGCATCGCATCCGGGCCGGCTTAATCGAACAGCGAGCGGCCAAAGCGAATCAGATTCGTGGGTTGGTCGCCGAGTACGGCAAGTGCTGGCTAGAAGATGCGGAGAACGATTTGATGGCACGCTTTCGTCGTCTGCTGAATGGCTTGTGGGACGACTTGCGCACACTTGATGAGCGCGTGAATGAACTCGATAGTGAGATATCTGCGATCGCGGCAAGTGAGCCAACGGCCGTCCGTTTGCAACAGCTTCGTGGCGTCGGTCCGATGATTGCCACCGCGCTAGTTGCTGCCATCGGTGATGCCAGTCAGTTTGCCAACGGCCGACAACTGGCCGCCTCGCTAGGGCTGACGCCAAAGCAACACAGCTCTGGTAGCAAGGATCGACTGCCTGGCATCAGCAAGCGTGGGGATGCTTATCTGCGAACGTTGATGGTCCACGGGGCGCGGTCGGCATTGCGCACAGCCAAGTCCAAGGACGATCGACTCAGCCAGTGGGCTGTCCGTTTAGCCGAGCGCTCACATCCCAACGTGGCCGCTATTGCACTAGCCAACAAAACTGCGCGCATGGCATGGGCAATGCTGCGCAACGGCACTGATTACCAACCGGATCGGGCAGCGGCCTGATCCAATCATCCTGGGAGAAGCCCCACACACCACGATTGCGAAGCAACCCGAGCAATGGTAAACCGATCGAACCGGCGTCGGCAAAACCCTCTAATGAGCTACTCAAATGGCTGCACCGTGGCCGAACGATGCTCCATCGATTTTCTAATTAACGAACGTTCATTGCTCAATGCTCTCATCACAGCTGCTGGTGATCATTCAGACTATATGGGCTGTTTCGTCAAAGGCTTTCCGGAGCCAAACAACCTGTCTAACTCTCGCCTGCTTTTATGCGAACACGCTGAAACAGAAAGTGGTCGTATCCTCCTCTACATCTGCCCCGAGTGTGGCGACATTGGGTGTGGTTCCTACTCAGTACATGTTCGCCAAAACGATGACTGCTTTACGTGGGATTCCTTTGCTTACGAGAACGGTTATGAAGAGCCTTTAATCATAGAAGGCGTTGGCCCCTTCACATTTGAGAAGCATGCATATGAGGCGGCTATCAACGATGCGGCGGGGATCTAAAAGGTGATTCAACTGAACTACTAAAGCGGGATCGATTGCAGACCTTTGCAACGGGCAACCATCGGCCATATTGCAACCCTCCCTGACGGGCAGCTACCAGCCGAGGGGCGGTCAGTCTTCGAAAGCCCGTCTCTCCCTTTCCGATAATAGTGCGCGCGCCCGGCAGCAACCTTGACCATTGCGGCTATCATCAATGTCACTGTACTTTTTACGATTAAGCTCAGAAATGGGAAGCGTCACAGCAGTTTGCAGTGTCGTCCAGCCTTCTTGGGGGTGCATCATGAAATGGACTTCGCACTTGGCACTCGCGGCCCTTTATACCACCATCGTCCAAGCTGCGGATGTGTACAAATGCACGACCCCGGATGGTCGTGTGGTTTTCTCGAACTCCGGATGCGGAACCGCGAACGGGAGCGCAGAATTACAAGAGCTGAAAATCAACAACATGGGGGAGCCCATCAAACCATCTCCTGGGCAACGGAAAACCCAAAGCGTGGATCCGGATTCGCCTCATAACTCGCCGACCGTAGTCCAAGATTCCGCCGATGAAGATACAAGGGATGGTCGTATCAAGCGACGCTTAAGGGCTCAGGAGGGGTATCTCGACAGTCTGAAACCGAAAATCCCTGGCGTGACGGTGATCAAGAATAAGGGTAGCGAAACCAATCACGAAAAATCGATGCGTCTGAGAGAAGAGGCTCGAGAACTTTACTACCAACACTAATTGTCTTGAATGACGAGTTTGAATTGATGGTCTTGCGTGACCGGACTTCGCGCGCCGCTCAAGCGCCTATCTAGCGAACAAGTGATACCGCTATTTCGGTCCATGGTCGAAGCAGCTTTTCGTCACAGGCAGCAATCGACCCAAAGCGGACTGTCGCAACAGACTACTTTCGGCCCAGAGTGTGTAAAAACGCTTTGCCAAAATTGAAGTGTGCGCGTCTACGTTAAATCTGAAATTTATCGGCACGTCAGCAGATGTGGATTTCGCGTAGAAGCGCGATTTCCAGTCCAGTATTGAGTACCTGTCGCGCTCAACAACGTTTTTACACTCCCTCGGCCAATAGCGGACGTCTGTTCCAAAGTTCCCCGAAAAGGGCGTAAATCATGGTGAACTCAGTCACAGCGCATGCAGTCTGCGTGACGTTTTTTTCTCACCCAATTGATCGTCAACAGCACACAGGCCGCAATTCCTTGCGACCCGCAGATAAGCCAGATGAGGCCTATGTGGAACAGCGTCCAGGCACTCACGCCCAGTAGCAATGTCAACAATACCCCAAGCAAAAGCAGCGGCAGATGCCGCACAGAGGGAATGTCTTCCAGCGCGTCAGCAAAAATGCTCCAGCATGTCCACTGGGAGAACAACGACAGTACAAGCCATAACAGAATCTTTTCCCAGTTCGTCGTGGACTGTGAGGTGATCAAACTGATCGGCAAAGTGATGACAAACCAAAGAGTAAAGAATACCGTCACGCTTGCAGGCACGGCATAGGCTGGAAGGGCAATGGCTATCTGAATTAACTTGAGTGTTTGCAATCGAGTCATCAAATCACGCACTCCTAGCTAGTCCAGGTCCATGAGTTCGAATCCCATCGCCTCCGCCATCTTATGTACGACAAAGCCCTGATTATTCAGGGCTTTGTCGTTTCTGGGGTTTGAGCGGCGTCCCTGTTTTTTGAAGGTGTTACAAAACTATTTGGTAACCGTTACAAAACTTTCCGCTTTTCTCCCCTCCTATGGCGTCCTGCCAACCATATGTCCCCCAAAATCCTACAGTTCATCGCTCTACCCTCGCCCGACCTTCACGCCTCGATTACTGTACATCCAAACAGCACAAAGCAAAGGCACCCTCCGTGGATCCCCTCGACATCGAAGACACCAGCGACTGGCTTGGATGCCCGACCGAACTGGAAACCATCAAACACTATTCACGCATGCTGGAAAACGAAGTCCAGGAATTGACCTTGCAGCTACGCAAAGCCCGAGAGGACATCTTCGGCCTGGTGCAAATGAACAGTCAGCTGAGCAGCGAAAAGGCGAATCTGAGCCGCGAACTCAAAAAGGCACTCGAAGACGTCGGCAGACTGAACACCGAAACATCAGAGAGAGATCGAACGATCTACAGCTTGCGAATGATTGAGGCTCAGCGGGACAACCTGCTCAGGGAGCGCAACGAGCGTTACCGTCAGTCTCTCAACGAGAAACATCCCTGATGTAAGCCTGCCTGGCACGCAGCCAACGCGATCAGTCCTTGGTCGCCGTCGTCGGTGATGACGACAATTCGTTGAGCATGCGCCGGGGCAAGTCGGGCAGGCGCTCTTCACTGGTACCCGGCTTTGGGCGCGACTGGGTCGAAGAATCCGACCGATCGTCAGAAATGTATGTGCACCACATATCAGTAATTAAGGAGTGACTAGACTCGAACGCGCAACACCTTCTCTGATCACCCCCTGCTGCATTGCAATCCTGGAAAGCAGTAGGTTTTCGGTTCAGATAATTCTCAGTCTAAAAAGGAATATAGATATGGGCATTAATGTTACAAACAACTCATCCCACACCATTGAAGTTGCAATCAATCATTGGGGCAAAGATGGGGATACGAGTTTTTTTTCAATAGCTAGCGGCAATCAGGAAAGCTGGGATCGGTCTGACAGTCGCGGCTTTGTTCTCTCTTTACAAAAAAATGGAGCCCAAAACCCGTATTACGTTCAGGCCAGTAGCAATATTAAAGTCGACAATAACGGAGTCACGGATCAGGGCGAGACTATTTATCCTCTCTCGTAAATAGCAGCCAAGGTGCCTACCGGCACCTTGGCTGTAAAACATAGAACAAACAGCAACTAACTTAGATACCCTTTCAGCGAGAGTTTTCACGCACATACGCCTGACAAACCGCCAGTGCGATCAGTCCTAGGTCGCCGTCGTCGGTGATGGCGACAATTCGTTGAGCATGCGCAGGGTCAAGTCGGGCACTTCCCTGTCAGGACTCACCACAGCGCTGACCCACGCTCAAGGTGGTACGGGGCGAACCGACGGCCTGGCGTGGGGAAAGCTCAAGGGGGCGCTGACTGATCGCTTGATGTATGCCAGTCGTCACATAGGTAATACCCATGCGTTAAGAGTTCACCCATCCGCACTACGATTCTTCGCCCTTGAAACCGTGTGCGGATTACCTGCTCCGCCGCCAGGCGGCCTTGTCACAGCGCATACAGTGACAGCCTAGATTCACTTGCTGCCAGTACGTGACCATTCATCATTCATAGCACCCGCTGTGCTTGCGACTATCAGCGCCACAACACAACCAAGTAACGAGAACACGACAAAAGCACCCATCACATGCAAGTAAGGCAGCACGTTATTCCACGCTCGAGCTACCCCCAGGAAAGCGGCAAATAACCAGCCGCTCATAGAGAGCGCGCCCAATAGGGCAAGGCGAGTGCGGGCGGAGTTGTGTAACAAGACAAAGGGAGCCTTTTGCAGCAGCGGGAAACCGATCCGATGCAACAAAACGCCGTTAAGGCTAAGCAGCGCGACAACACTTACCTTGGCCCAGAGCTTTTGATTGAGCAGATACGCGCTCCCCTCATAGAGGTAACCCTGGAGCACCAGCAGCAAGCCACTCCCCCAAAGAGCCAATAGAGCGAGTGTGACGATTTTTTGAGTTTCTTCGAGATATTCACGCTGCACCTGGCCCAGCACGTCCTTGCGCCAGCTCCATAGCTTTTGGTCAGCCTGTAACACCCTCCCCAGAGCAATACAGGTGGCAATCAGATGACCAAACACGAGTAGCATTTTGAGCATTACCTAGACCTTATTTTTATGTGGGCAATGCACTCCCTCGCACCCTTGATATGAAACTAAATGATACATATTTCTATTTGTATCAACAAGCTGACAGATCAACCACCCATCCGGGGAACCGCCCACTTTCTCGCATGGTGTCCGTGCAATAGCGACACAAATTGGCTACTAGCAAAATGTGTTGCGAACTAGATCTCGCCTGCCTTTCCTTCAGCCCAGCGCTTGCCGAGCTGACGGGCCTGCTCAACACCGAGCACGCCAATGAAGCCAGCCGTTGCGAATGACCAGGCAATGCTGAAGCCGAGCTCTTTCATCGTCAGGCCTACCACCATAATGACCGGACACCGGTGTGTTGTGCGGCGGCACCGAGCCGCGGGCCGATTCCCATATTGCTGTGTGGTAACGGGTAGCTGAAAACAAACAAAGACGACTCGGTCTCTTCTGCGGGGATCCGAAAATAGCTCACTCGGTCGAAGGGACGGATGCTTTGCTGCCCAAGCGGATCAGTTCATTGGAGAAACACAGGCCGGCGATGATCAGTGCCGCTCCCGCGTACAGGCTTTCGCGCGGTACTTCATTGAGCGCCACAAACGCCAGCAGCGCGGCGAACAACGGCTCGGTCAGCTCCAGCGCTTGCACTTGGGATGGCTTGAGATACTCGATGGCCTTGGTGGTGCAGAAGAAGCCCAGGATTGTCGGCAGCGCGGCCAGCGCCAGCAGTGCGGCGATCGCCAGTGGCGACAGCTCGCCGATCGCGAAACCATCGGCCGCAGCTGGCATCAGCAGGTACAGGCTGCCAAAGAACAACAATTGCCGGGTGAAGTGCAGCCCCCCCGACACACCCATCCGCTTCATGGCAACCGAAAAGGCCCCATAGCCGCAGCCGGCCATGGAGGCGAGCGCGGCACCTTGCAGGGTAAAGCCCTGCTGCAAGTCGCCGCCGAAGATCACCGAGATCCCAGCGATAGCCAGTGCGGCGCCAACGGTAGCGTTCGCGGTGATGGCATCCTTGAGGAAAATGCGCCCCAGAATGATCGAGGAAATTGAGGCACTGGCCATCAGCACCACCACCACACCTGCCGCAGCGTAGTGCCGGTAGGAGGATGTTTCGAAATGGAACAGCACAAAGATGCCAAGGAATGCGCAGATAGCCGCCTGAGTCCATTTGGTCGACGTCGCCGGGCGCTTGAGGAAAAACAGTAAGATCGAGAGAAGCACGCAACCCAGTACGGTCTTGATGACAGCGACACTGCTGGCGGTGAAACCATTAATCATGAGTACTTTGCTGAGTACACCGATCGTTGCGTTCAGTGCTGCAGCGGAGAGTGCAAATATGACGCCTTTGCTGAAAGTAGATTGCATTGATGACGATCCCTGTCGCTGAATTGTCGTTCGATAGAATGCCGCCCTACATCGACGGCGCAAAGTTTGAGGGTACGAAGATCCCGCCAACCCCAGTATTTATTGTGGCATAACGACTTTGTCGCCCCCAAGGGAGAAGTCAGAGAGCCTAGCCTTTGGCTATGCAATATGAGTTGACGAACGTTGCAGTGTGCTGCAAAGACTGACGTATATCCGGTTTGGCTATTCCATGCCTGTTGGCAAATTGCTCGACCGCCGCAGTATCAAAACGAGTGGTCTGGATAAAGTCCAAGGCTTCGGGTTTTGTATTCAAAAACCGCGCGACGGGAGGAATACTCAGTAGCAACTTCAGCAGTCGGAGTGAAATGTAATGCTTGGGAGACTTTAAGCCCAAAGGTTGTGCCACCTGTACCAGGAGTTCTCGCAAGTTAGGCGTTTGGTCATCAAGCGCCAGCAGTTCCTGGCCCACCATGGCAGGATCAAAAGCACAAACCGCCACCAGCTCAACCAGATAATCCACGGTGACCAGTGGCAGCCAGTGCTCGGCGGTACCGGGCACTGCAGTCAGCTTTCCCTGCACAAGGTTGCATATCAGCTCCACCAGCGGCTGACCGTCAAGGATATGCCCCGTGCGGCTGTGGCCACAGACCGTCGCGGGGTGGACAACGGTAATCTCCCCGCCCTTGGCGGACATGACCTCCAGGGTCGCAAAATGCGCCTCCAGCTTGCTCCCCTCGTAACCACCGACCTGTTGGTAGACGGCAGGCCAATTCGTCAGCTCCGGATAACGAGGATCAATTCCGATGCGTTGCAGATGTTCATGATTTTTCAGCATGTAGCCGCCGATCATCACTAACCGGCTTTTTTGCTCAGCCGCCAACAGCGCCACGCGCTTTGCCCCTTCCACATTCACCGCACGAGAATGCTCCACTGAAAGCCCCCATGCGAAGTGGGCGCCCAGGTGGAATACGACTCTGGCGTGCCTTAGCACTTCTCTATCAGCAAGACTCAGCCCGAGGTTGTCCCGTTCCAGATCGCCAGCTACGGCAAATACCCGGGTTGCGCACCCTCCCAAATTATCGACTTGCTCCCGCAGTGCAGCTAGTCGCTCTGGGCGACGCATCAACACCCGAATGGTGTGACCTTTTGCGCTCAGGTACGCCACCAAATGTTGACCGACGAAGCCGGTACCCCCCGTGACAAAGCACTCCACGCTCATTTCCCTGTTCCTTGTTTAAGGTGAGAAATCAAGCGTAAACTATCGACCCAACTCTATAGTCAAGCGGTGTTTTCATGAAAATCGGCGAACTCGAGGCCCGCAGCGGCGCCAGCCGCCATACGCTGCGTTACTACGAGCAAATCGGCCTGATCTCATCGCTGCGGCAAACGAACAACTATCGCGTTTACACAGCGCAAACTCTGCAGGATCTGGACTTTATCCAGCGCGCGCAAAGCATGGGTTTTTCCCTGGGGGAAATAGGCGAGATTCTGGATGCGCAGCGGAACAAGCTGATCGATTGTGCTGACGGCGCTAAGCTAATTGAAAAGAAGATGGCAGAAATCAAACAGAAAATCGCCAACCTCCAAAGCATTTATCGGTATCTGGATGAAGAGCGTGCCAACCTCGAAGCCAGTGCTGCCAAGCAACTTGAGCTTCAGCAGTTGAACAACTCTTCAAACTGAACTGTCAGCATCCGGGAAACGGAAGCTGCAGCCTGCTTCCAGTTTCACGCCCATCACTTACGCATTTTTTAAACTCTTGTGGCCAGGTCCCAGACAGTAAGCGTCCGCCCAAAGACCTTGCGTGATTAAACGGACGCCCATCTATGCGGCAGCAACTCGATAATCTCGCTCGGCCGCTGCAAGTGAATTGCTCCGGATTTGCTAGACACATGATGTCTGCTTTGGGTCAGGGCCTGGAGCCCGCGTCCATTTCGCAGGCCCGGGTCAGTGCTTGCGTATCGATATACTCCCGGATGTTCGTCAGCTTGCCATTGCGAACAGTGATGGCGAAGACAAAATGGTCCTCAAACGTCCTGTTCGTGGCTTTGACTTTCCCCGTAGCAAAGCCGACGACCAGAACCCGGTTTCCCTGCGCTACGAACTCGGGGGGCTGCGGGGAGGAAACTTCCATCTCTGCGCAAGCCTTCTGAAGCACGTTTGCCAATCCCGCGTGCCCGCGGTGCGTGCCGGCCAGCGGCCAACCCTCTCCCGGAATGATCCACTCGATATCTTCGGCAGACAACGCCAGCAGACCTTGCCTATCGCCGCCACCCATTGCTGCAAAAAAGTCCTTCACAATCTGGATATTCTCTTGATTGCTCATAAAGACTTCTCCATTGCTCTTACAGAGGATCGCGTAGTGTCCGTCATTCAGCCGGGGACGAGGCCGAGTTGTTGCTGCATCGCAGAAGCCTCGTTGTAGCAATGGAAAGATTTGACCTTCCCGCCCTCAAGGTGGAAAACATCGCATGACGGGACATCTATCTTCTTGCCCGTGGGAGTTCGTATAAGTTGTGGCCAGGACCGCATCAACATTTACGATCGCGATTCATCAGCCGAACTTGACCAAGTCCTTGAAGATCAGTTGACCCCAGGTATTTCCGCGCGCTTGCACAAGCAGTCCACCTTCCGAAAGCCCGCCCAGTTTGATCGGCGAGAAACCGAGATTTTCTGCAAGCGCACCAACATCCGCTGCGGCGCCGTCATCGTCGCTCGCCAGGAACACGACTCTCCTGCCACCCTGTACGGCCGGATCCTGGCCAAGGACGGCAGCGCCCAAATGGTTGAAGCCCTTGACCAGTCGTCCACCAGTAAAGGCCTGCGCGACGACTCTGGAAGATGGCTCTCCTCCCAGTTCTTCAGGGGACACGCCGTAGGCATTGGTCACATCGATGATGGTCTTCCCCTTCCAGCTCGGCAACGCCTTAGCGACATCCGGGTGCGACTCGAAACGGACAGCCAAAAAGACGATGTCCGCCTTGACCGCGTCCGCCAGGTTTTTGGGAATGATCTGAGGTCCGATCGCTGCTGCGACGGATGCAAAGCTTTCCGGGGCGCGCGTGGTTGCAACGGCTACTTCGATGCCGTTGCGGGCAAACGCCTTGGCCAGGGCCTGGCCGATATTGCCGAAGCCGATAATTGCGTAGCTCATATATTCTCCTCAGGTTTACCACGCCCGGCGGCGCCAAATAGCGGGCCGGGCGTGGCGAGTCAGATTTGCGCCAGGCCGCCGTCGACGGCGACCTCGCTGGCGGTCATGAAGCTGCTGTCCTGCGACGCAAGAAAGGCAGCCACCGCTCCGATCTCCGCCGGATCGGCCATGCGCTGGAGCGGATTCATCGAGGCGAAGACCTTCATGCCCTCCTCGCCTAGCGCGGCCTTCGCGAGTTCGGTCGCCGTCGGCCCGGGCGACAGTACGTTTACCCGGATGCCGGTGCCCTTCAGGTCCTCCGCCCAGGTCCGCGCGAGGTTGCGCACTGCCGCCTTGCTCGCGCTGTAGACGCTGAATGCCGGGGCGCCCGTGGTGCCGGCGCTCGATCCGGTCAGGATGATCGAACCGCCCTGGCCCATCAGTGGCAACGCCTTCTGGACCGTGAAGATCGTGCCCTTCACATTGGTTTCGAAGGTTTCGTCAATGTGCTCGGCAGTGAGCTTGCCGAGCGGAAGCGGGCCTCCCGCCCCGGCATTGGCGAAAACGATGTCGAGGGTTCCGCGCTCGGCCTTCACCGCCGCGTAGAGTCGGTCGAGGTCGGCCTCATCGGAGACCGAGCCCTTGACCGCACGGGCATTGGGCCCAAGTTCGGCGACAGCGGCGTCAAGCGCTTCCTGCCGGCGGCCAAAGATGAAGACGAAGGCGCCCTCCTCGATGAAGCGTTTTGCCGCGGCGAGGCCGATGCCCGTAGCGCCACCGGTGATCACAGCGGTCTTTCCATTCAGTCTGGTCATGTCGTGCATCCTTCCTAAGCGTTGTATGGAAGCAGGGAGCTGCTTGCTTGAGAACGACTATGCGGTTCTAATAACCTAACGACAAGTATGCACTTTTAGGTAAGTACCCAATATGACCACACCTTCTGAAACCTGCGACCCCGGCTGCGGGCTCAACGCCACGCTGCGCATCATCTCGGGCAAGTGGAAACCACTGGTCCTGTTTTTCCTGCGCGACGGCACGAAGCGCTACGGCGAACTCAAACGTTTGATCCCGGGCGTGAGCGACAAGGTACTGATCCAGCAATTGAAGGATCTGGAAGCCGACCGCGTGCTGGCACGGAACGACTACAAGGAAGTGCCGCCGCGCGTGGATTACGCGCTGACCCCGCTCGGTCGCAGCCTGGCTGACGCGATCATCCCGCTGTGCACCTGGGGAACCGAGAACATGGCGGAAATGGCAAGCATCTTCGCCGAGCGCGACACGTTGCCCTAGCAGTATGCTGAAGAACCACTGAGTCGAACGCCCTCCGCATTCCGATCCGCGGCAGGGTATCGATGGAAAACCGGTACAAAGGCCGTCAGCGATGCCAGCAGTGCGATCAGACGTGCCGTGGGTTTCATTGACCCGGGAGCTCAAGGCTTTTGAGAAAGCCTGCGACCAGCGCGTTGAACACTTCGCCTTGATCGTCATGTACATAGTGACTGGCGCCTGCGACCTCCGCCGTCCGGACGTGCGGATTGCTGGCGCTCATCGCCTGCAGCGTCGAGGGCGGCAGAAAGTCCGAGCGGCCGCCGCGAATGAACAGGGTCGGGCAATCCAGCGCGCGCACCGCAGGCCACAGGTCTGTCGGCTCGATACTCAGGCGCGCCTGGGCAATACCCTGTTGATCGTGGCGCCAGGTAATCACGCCCTCGCTCTCTTTCATCGAATGAGCGAGCCTTGACGCCAGGCCCTGCTCCGACAAGCCCGAACGCGAAGCCTGCCAGAATGCGCGGGCCGCCTCCCAACTCTCGAACTGCAAAGGCGTCTGGCTCATCTCGCGACGAATGCGTGCGGCACCATCGCCCTGGCTTGAAGAGCCGGGACCGATGTCCTCAATCATCAAGCCAATCAACCGTCGCGGATTTTGCCGCGCAAATTCAAGGGCGTTGGCGCCCCCTAATGAGTGCCCCAGCAATACAAAACGCGACAAGCCAACATGGGCTACAAGGTCTTCAAGGTCCTCGACATACGACTGCGTGTGGTAACTGTCGGGCGAGGCCCAATCACTCAGTCCTCGACCGCGCTGGTCCAAGGCATAGATGCAGTAGCCCGCTCCCAGAGATTGCACCAGCGATTCCCAGGTTTGTGCGTAGGCCCGCAAGCCATGCAATAGCACCAAGGGCACGCCGGTCGACTCACCCCAGCGCAAAAAGTGCAGGCGCAAGCCCGAACGGTTGGTAAAGAAACAGCTGTCAGGAGGCATCGGTGGGTTCCTTTATGCGTGGCTTCGACCGATCTGGAAACGATCAAACCGATAGGGGCTTGGATCAATGATCGGCGCATGACCGCTGACAAGATCCGCTGCGAGGTGACCTGCCGCCGGCGACGTGCCGAAACCGTGCCCAGAGAAGCCGGTGGCCACGGTCAGCCCCGGAATCTGCGCGACCGGCCCAATGACAGGATTCGAATCGGGTGTGACATCAATAGTGCCTGCCCAGGCCTGGGCGATCCGCGCCTGTTCAAACACCGGCCAGGCCGCAATGAGGTTGTTCATTGCATCGTTATTGAGCCGCGGGTTGGCGGCCGGGTCCTGCATCCTGACGCGTTCAAATGGGCTGACGCTGTCGGGTTTCCAACGCCGGGCAAGCGCCAGGTCATTGAAAAAAGGTTTGCCCAACGACACGTTCAAGACGCTGCGTTGCGCACGGAACTGCGGCATATATTGCTTGGCGAGCAACAGGTGATCGAGTGTCAGGAAGGCATCCAGTTTGCCGCGCTGGGTAATGATGAAGCCGCCGTCCTTGTGCTTGCGAAACGAAAAGTCAGGTGCGCCGACAGCAATTTCCGTCGGCCCTTCCATTGAGCGAGTACGTAGCACCGAACAGGTCAAGGGCAAGGTCGGCAACGACACACCGAGGTTGCCCAGAAAGCGCCGTGACCACATCCCCCCTGCGAGCAGCACATGATCACAGCGAATCTCACCTCTCTCCGTGACCACGCCACTGACCACACCGGCGGACATCTGCAGCGTCCGGACCGCGCACTGCTCGATAATCACCACCCCCATGTCCAGGGCTGCCTTGGCGATGGCGCTGCTTGCCAGCGTCGGTTCGGCACGCGCATCGGATGGCGTGAAGATGCCGCCGGCCCAGTCACCCACGCCGCCTGGCACCAGCTCGCCAATTTCACGTTTGCTGAGCAGCCGTGAGTCCAGTGACAAATGCTCCACCGACTTGAGCCATCCCTCATGCATCGCCATCTGCGATGGGGTTCGGCCCACGAACATGATGCCCTCCTGGCGATACCCGACATCCGCCCCTACCCGCTCAGGCATCTTCGCCCACAAACGGTCCGCGGCGAGGGCCAGGGGAATATCAGCCGCGTGGCGGCTGGTCTTGCGTACCCAGCCCAGGTTGCGTGACGACTGCTCACCAGCGATATGGCCTTTTTCCAGCACGACCACCGAGATATTGCGTTCGGCCAATGTCAAAGCAGCGGTCAGACCGATAATCCCGCCGCCAATGATGACGACAGAGGTTGCGGAGGGAAACACGGTAGACGTTTTCACGGGCGCTATTGTGGGTGCCATGATCAAGACTCGGTAAGCGAATGAAGTAGGCCGCACCTGCGCACGGCCGCGTGACGGTTACTGCGACAGGCGAATAACTTCAACGTGCGCCTTCGACGCATTGCGATACGCCGTCACTTCCAGCTCAACCTTGTAGACCGTCGACCCCAAGGGCGGACAGGTGACGGTGCTGGCCGGGTCAACGCCGCGAAACTTTTCGCCGATCAGGGCCATCACGGCCGGTACATCCTTGGGGTCCTGGATGAACACCCGCGAACACACCACGTCCGCCAGGCTCGCATCGACCGCCGCCAGGGCCGCCTCGATGTTGGCAAACACCTGGTGCGTCTGCTCGAGGATATCTTCCGGAATCACTTTGGTCTGCGGGTTGCGGCCTGCGGTGTTGGATACGTAGATCCAGTTGTCCACGACCACCAGGCGCGAATAGCTGGCCTGGTCTTCAAACGGGGAACCTGTCTTGAGCTTGATGATGTTTGTCATGTGGAATGCCTCTTCAGAATAAGGAATGGATGGCTTAACGCAGAACCGGGGTTTCCCAAAGGTTCAAGGTGACGCCGATGCCTTTTTCGATGGCGTTGCGGTACACCACCGTGCCCCAGGCCACGTCTTCCACGGGCATGCCGCCCACCGACATGATGATGATTTCTTCATCGTTCCTACGGCCTTGCGCAGCCCCGGCAATGATCTTGCCGATGTCCTCAACTTCATCGAGTCGCATCTTGCCTTCGGCAATCATGTCCATGAAACGCACGCCAATCACCGGCACGCAGTGATGCGCAGGCTTGGGCAGTTCTTCAAACCAGGCTTGGTAGAGACCGGTGTTGTCCAGCACCTTGCGTACGTCACGCTGTTCCATCCCGTCGTCAAGGGAGCAGCAGGCAGGCATCGCCAGGAAGGCACCTGGCTTGACCCATTCGCGCTTCACAATTGGGTAGGTCGTGGGATCGCCCGTCTCACCGGAGCTACAATAAGTAACAAGGTCGGAGTCGCGGACCACCGCTTCAAGGGTGTCGACCACTTCGATCGTGGTTATCTGCGGATAGGTTTCCTTGACCCAGGCGATAAAGTTATCGAGGCTCTTCTGGCCACGACCTTTGATCTTCAGTGTGTCGATATGTGGGCATACCGCGATGAATGCCGCCAGCGTGGTCTTGCCCATCACACCCGGGCCGAGCAGGCCGACGACTTTCGAGTCCTTGCGTGCCAAATGGCGCGCGCCCACGCCGGGAACCGCACCGGTGCGGTACGCGGACAGCAGGTTGGCCGACATATGGGCCAGCGGCGCGCCGGTGTCGGGGTCGTTCAAGGTAAACATCAGAATCGAGCGCGGCAGGCCTTTTTCGCGGTTGGCGATATTGGAGCCGTACCACTTCACGCCTGCGGTGCAAAAGCTGCCGCCCAGGTAGGCAGGCATGGCCATCATGCGTCGGTCAGCCGTGGGCTTGGGCATGTTCGGGAAGGGTGAATCCTGCGGGAAGATCACCATCGCGCCATGGGAGTCATTGTTCGGACCGGCCATGCGATAGTCACCGGCATAGAGCAGGCCGAACATCTCCTCCATGGTGTTCACGCATGCCAGCATGTCAGTCACGCCCGCGCGGATCATGTCCTGCTCGGAGAGGTAGATGAAGTCGATTTTTGTAGTTGTAGACATAGTTGTTCTCGGGCTGAAGGTGATATCGCTGCGGTAGGCGCAGCTCCACGCTGTCGACCTCGAGTATCAGGGCGCGTTTTTCGGCGGTATTGTAAATTTCGGACATGCCCGATTGGCCGGCGCACAATAGTTGGCGTGATTAATGCGTGAAAACTTCCGTATCGCTGCTCATCGAAGGTGCAACCATGATCAAACAGTGCGCACCGCCTCCCAGGCACCACACTGCGAACGAACAGCCCTGGTTCGTGCTCAACTCTTCACGGTATTCGGTCATGCCCTCCGAACACCCGGCGATCTCGCATTTCTATGCCTTCGATGTGGCTCAGTCAGCCAACCTGCTGGCCGTGCCGGACGGTTGCGTGGATATTGTTTTCGACTGTGATGCAACACGCCCTACCGCCCGGATCTGTGGCACGCCGCTGGCTGCCCAAGCGGTCGAGTTACACCAGAACCATCACTACTTCGGCGTGCGCTTTTCACCGGGCGTCATTCCCGGATTTATCAATGTGCTGGCCGAAGAATTGACCGAACGGGAACTCGACCTGCTGGAGGTCTCGGGGTTCGCCCAGCGCATCTTCGAAAATATCGTTCAAGCACCGCTGCTGGGCGATCAGATGCGACTGTTCAACGACTACCTCGCCCCACGCCTGATGGGTAGAACCTCAGCACTCACGGCCATGGTCATTCAGCAGGCGCTGCGCCACCGCGGTGATATTCGTATTCAGCAACTGGAGGAACTCAGCGGGTACACCAGTCGCACGCTGCACCGACAGTTCAGCCAGGACACCGGCATGTCACCCAAGACCTTTTGCCGAATCATCCGCTGCCAGGCAGCTCTGGACACCCTCAATACCCAACACGATGTATCGTTTTCGGAGCTGGCCCTCGACCTGGGCTTTTCCGATCAATCGCACTTCCTGCGCGACTTCAAGAAACTGGTCAGTACAACGCCTTGCGACTATCAACGCAAAATGACCCAGAACGCCTACACCGACCGGATCAACTACGCCTGACCCTCCCTTTCAAAAACAAACGCGCGCCTTCATCCCACCTGGGTAACTCCCTGTGTTTCGAACACGGCAAGGCATATCCAGCGAGCCGAGTTGCCAGCTTCGCGCAGCGAAACCAACAATTCATGAGCGCTTGAATATCAGCCTGGAAAAGGAAATCGGGTGGGAGGAAAGCGTCAGCCGCACATGAGGTCTTTAGCGCATTGCCCTGAGCGTTTCAGACGGTGACTCGCCAAACAATTGCCGGTAATGCGCGGCAAAGTGGCTCAGATGAAAAAAGCCCATCGCCATCGCGATCTCACTGATGTTGTGAGTGCAGGCAGAGGTTGTGATCAAGCGCCGACGCACCGCGTTGAGGCGTAGATTGCGCAGGTATTCGACCGGACGCATTCCGGTCACTGCCTGAAAACTGTTCTGCAGGGTCCGGCGACTCACCCGCAGGTGTTCGCACAGGTCGAGAATGCTCAGTGGTGTATCACCACTGGCATCGATCAGCTCTTGGCAACGCTTGACCAGGTAAGCACTCACGGCGAAGTTACCGCGACGACAACGTACCTCATCGGTGGCATGGCTGAACAAATCGAGGAACGCGCCGAGCAGTTCTTCCTCCAGCATTTTCTCGGCGGTTGAGTTGATAGCGTCCGTCTGTTCCAAAAGGTGATGAAACAGCGGGTGGATACGCTGACGTATTCGCAACAGTAACGCGTCATCCACGCTGAGTTGGGACGTGGTCTTCAGGCGCTTGAGCTGATCGTCAGACAATTCGAAGGCCGCCAGTTTGGCGAAGCGTACCGCGTCGATATTGAGCGCGAAGAAGTGCATGCCTTCAGGGGCGTGCAACACAAACTCCTCGCCGTCACGCAACAGTACCACGCTGTGAGTGCCCACCTGTTGCCCCTGCACCACCGGCGCGCAGCCTAACGACATGGCCGCGCACAGCCGACCTTTAGGCGCATAGCCGCGCTGTACCACGCGTTTGTCCAGCACTTCCTGGAAGATTTGAAAGCGGTCAGAGGACAACTGCCGCAGCTCACTGGTCAGGCAGCCACGGCCGAGTTGGTCATACACTTGCTGCCAGCCCTGGATGGAGCCAGCGTGTTGTTGAGGGTCATTGAAGGTTCGAACTTCAGCAAGCATGGTCGTCGTTCCTCGGTGGCCCCGTTTGTTTATCGGCCTGAAAGGGACTCAGTCATCCGTGACAGCAGCTATCGTTCACACCGGGGCGGCGTCCGCCGTGAAAATCAAAGCCAGTTCCATGCCAAGCATGTGCAGGCAGTACGTGGCGGGCTGGATATTCATCGGCGGCAACAACGCTCCGGACAGCACGACCTGCCCAGCCTCCACACGTTGACCGTCGGCCAACAGACGCCGAATCAGCCAGCACAGATTGGCCAGCGGGCTGTCCTCCCGATCGCGGGTATCACCACTACCGCAAAGCGCGCCGTCACACTCCAGGCGATACGCTACGTTGACGTGGTGTACCGGATCGAAAGGGATGCGCGGTCCGAGACAATAAAGCCCCGCCGCCGCGTTGTCGGCAAGAAAGGCGCCCACTCCGAAATCCCAGCCCTGCCAACGGCAGTCGGCGATCTCGAACGCGGGCGCTACGTCGCCGATGGCGGCCAGAATATCCTCGTCACGGTAGTCCCCCGGCGCCAGGGTACGCCCCAGTACAAACGCCAATTCGATCTCCAGCTTGGGCTGGATCAACCGAGAGAACGCCACCGCCGTACCCGGCTCGACGATCATGGTATCCATCAGGCCGCCATACACCGGCTCGTCAAGGCCAAAGCGTTTTTGCGCGGCGCTGCCGGCGAAGGCGACCTTCCACCCGCTCAGTCGCTCGCCCGCGGCTTGTTGGTGATCCAGGGCTTCGCGTTGCAGCGCATAACCCGCAAGCCGATCTATCGCCTCGGGGGCCAGTGGCGCAATGGCTTGCACCGTGCGCGTTGCCTGATGTAGCCGGTTAAGTAGCGCGTTGCCGCTGTTCATGACAGTTGCTCCGCCAGTTTGCGCAGCACACCTTCAAGCCTCTCTGGTGTGGTAATGGCGGCGACAAACCGGTCCGGACGCACCACTACGATGCAGTCACGCACCTTGGAGAACCATTCACCCAGGCGATTATCCGCGTCCTCCACACTGATGGCGTCCGAGGCCGTCAACGGCTGGCCACGTCCGATGCCACTGCGCGAGCGATTGACCTGAATAAAACGCGTGTCCCAGCACGCCCAATAAGCGGCCATTTCCTCGCTGAGTTGCTCGCGCGGATTCACCCGATAACCCAGCACCGCATAGGAATTGCCAAGCACCTCATCCAGGCGACGACGCTGGCCCTGGGCGTCTTCGATGTACGGCTGAACAAACAGCTGGCCGACCAGATCGTCCTCGCGCAACTCGGCACGCTCGTGATAGACCAGGCCCTTGGTGATGGTGGCCTTGGGTTTGAATTTGAACTCCAGCAGGTGCGAGCGCAGGTTGTCGACACTGTTCACCGCCTGGAACAACCAATCACGAACGCCGGCCATCAGCGGGTTGGTCATTCCCAGTACCGCGCCCATGTTGTCGGCCAGGGCCACTAGCTCGGTGGCATGCCCACGGCGCTCCTGGTCGTAGCTGGCGAGGATCGAGTGCGAGGCACGGCCCTGGATGATCGCCGCCAGTTTCCAGGCGACGTTGGCCACGTCCCTCAACCCGGAATTGAGTCCCTGCCCGGCCCAGGGTGGAGAAATATGCGCGGCATCGCCCACCAGCGCCACACGCCCTTCGACAAACCGCACCGCGACCCGGGAGTGGTGGGTATAGGCGCGGATGCGGATGATGTTCAACTGATCGACCGCGTTGCCGATATGCCCACGGATCAAGTCGCGAATGGTGCTTTCCTCACACATCCTCGCTTCATCTTCGCCCTCCAGGAGCATGAACTCCCAGCGGCGTTGCTGATATGGGAGATAGATGCACACGAAGGGCCGTTCCGGGTCGGCATGCAGTGCAGTGTAGGGTGCATCGAGGGTGTCATTGGCCGTATCGACCACCACCCATTTGCGCGCATGTGTCAGCCCCGACAGCTCGATACCGAGCTTTTTACGCACAGTGGAGCGTCCGCCATCGGCGCCGATGACATAGTCAGCCCGCAGCTGATAAATCTCGCCTTGAGCATCGCGCACCTGCAACGTCACGCCCTGCCCGTCCTGCTCGAGCTCGAGCATTTCGTGGCCTTGGCGCAACACAACGCTGGCACGCTGTCCCAGGGTTTCGCGCAACGTGCCTTCCAGCAACTGCTGCATGAAAATATTACGCATTGGCCAGCCGTAATGGGCGGTACTCGGCTTGACCTCGGCGAAACACACACCGCGAGCATTGTAATAGCGCAGCGGTACATCGCAGATCATGTCGCGCACGGCGAGATCGGCGATGCCGATCCCCTGCAGCACACGCAGTGCTTCATCATCCATGCCCACTGCGCGCGGGTAAGGCAGTACACCATCGGCAAGTTCAAGGACGACGCAGTCGATACCGTACATCCCCATATAGTGCGCGGCCGTGATCCCGTTAGGGCCGCCGCCGACAATGACAACTTGGGTCTTCTCCTGCTTCATCGCTATTCACCGCTTTCTTGTTGTGTTTTTAATCCGACGCCGCTAAAGCCATGCGTCTGAAATCAGTGCAGCCCATCAATACCTTTGACGTCTGCCGCCTGCAGACCGCCCAGCCGCGCATGCAAGCGCCCGCGCGTGGCGAAGGCCCAGATCACGATCACCTCATCCGGCGCGGGGCCGTCGCCAAACATCAGGGACATGCTGTCGTAATGGGAGCGTACATACAGTGCATCCTTGTGGGCCAACGGCACATCAATGGTTGAACCCGGGCCGCCCCGCTTGCCGGTGGACGGCACCCAGGATTTGCCCCCGCCCAGCGCCAGGCGCACCGGATCGGCAGCCGGGTTGGTCAGGAACGCATTGCCGTGTTCGTATTCGCCCTGGCTGCCCACCATGCAAGCTTTACCGTAGCTGACAATATCCCGCGAGCCGGCCAGCGCCTGAATGCGACGACCGAACTCTTCGCCCAACAGCGGCGACGGTTCTACCAGCTCTGTCAGCGACTCGCTGTAGCGACCGGCATAGGGGTTGGCGATCACGGCGGCAACGGCATATTTGAACAGCGGCTCGCCATCGGCCAACTGGCCACTTTCGTTGGCCAGGGTTTCTTCGACAAAGCTGTACCACTTGCGGATGTGATACGAAGCAAAATTCGCGGTTTTCATCTGGGTTGCCTCAAAGTGGGTCTAGTGGGTCTAGATTGAAATGTCGGCTTGGCGCGCCAGCGGCCTTGAACCGGGCCTTGCCGCGCGCATCGTCGTGTTCGGTCTCAAGGAAAAATTCCATGCGATTACCGTCAGGGTCGTTGAAATACACACCATGGCCGATTTCGTGATCGGTGATCTTCACCACCTCGACGCCCTTGCCCAGCAACATGCCGTAGAGCTGGCGCAAGGTGGTCATGTCCCCGGCGATTTCCAATCCATAGTGTTGCAACCCCAACCCGCCCTGATGGGCGCCGGGCTCTGCACGAAGCAAGGCGATGTCGTGATGTTTGGTGCCAAACGCCATCATGACCCAGCTTTCGCCCCGGGCACTTTCATGCATGCCCAGGATGTCGGCGTACCAGCGTGCCGACACATCAGGATCACTTACCGAGAGCGATAAGTGAGTACGAAGGATTTCGACTTTCATCGCGTGATACCTCAGCTTTTTTTGACCACGGATTGATGCCCTGCCTTGATCTGCGCCACTGCGGGAGTCCAGAGCACGTCAGCTATCTCACTGAATTCGCGCCACTGTTTCTGCCAGCCATCACCGCCATTCCCGGAGGTGAACAAGTGCCCATACTTGGTTCCCGCAACAATCTGCCCCGGGTTCTCCGGATTGAAGGCAATGGCCCAGACGCAGGAATTGGGTTGTTGCGGCAGGGGCAGCACTTCCCAGCTGAGCGCGGCATCACGGGATACCAGGATCTTGCTGGTGGTACCTGGCGTGCCATCGGAAATACTCAGGTACAGGTCGCTTTGCGTGCCCAACGGCGCGTTCATGGCGCGCATGTAGTACAGGCCGAACGCTTCTCGACCGATAATGCCGGTCCAGGTCAGCCCCTCATCCAGGCTGCGGTAGACGGCGTTGACGCAGACCACCACGATGACTTTCTGACCATGATTGGGCAGTACCAGAATGTTGTGGACATCCGAGTTGTAGTCCCACAGCAGCCGATCATCGACGCGCGTCCAGCTGTCGCCACCGTCACGGGAGTGGAATAACCCACCCTCTTCAAGGCCGAACCATAGCTGGTTGCGGTCGGTCGGGTCATAGGCGAAAGCCAGCAGCCGTGGGCGGCTGACTCCGTCGCAGAACTCCGGAATCTCCACCGGCGCACGGTCCCAACTGAGACCACCGTCCAGGGTCCGCCACAGTACGGCGCGCGAAGGTGCACCGGTGCCGACGAAGATCCGTTGCGCGTCCTGCGGATCGACGGCGACTTTCCAGACCGTCTGCCCGTTGAACGGCGAATCGACCCGCTGCCAATGGCCGCCGGTGTCGCGGCTGACACACAAACCTACGTCCGTGCCGGCGTAGATCACCTCAGGCTCGCCGGGGTGCACGCTCAAGGATCGAGTGATCGCGTCGAACTCCAGATCCTGGCCCAGGCCCAGGCGATGCCAGGTCCGACCCTCGTCGGCGCTGCGGATCACCGCCTGCCCTACCGTGGCCACTAACAGGGTTCCGTTACTCATCGTTGGTACTCCTCAGATGTAGATACCGCGGGTCAAACCGCCGTCGATGCCGATGGATTCTCCAGTCACCGCGCCAGCCTTTGGCGACGCCAGGAAACCAATCAGCCAGCCCATTTCAATCGGTGCCAGGGTGCGGCGAATCGGCGTCGCGTCGATGTAGGCCTGCTCAACCTGTTCCGAGGTCTTGCCTTGCTTGACCGCTTCGCGCTCGTACAGCTCCTGGATGTGCGGGGTGTCGACCACGCCGGGGTGAATCAGGTTGACCGTGATGCCCGAAGGGCCCAACTGGTCGGAGAGGGTTTTGGTCATGTGGGCGACCGCCAGGTTGCGCATCCCCGAGAGGACTTTGCTGCTGCGTCCGGTGAGGCCGCCGATGTTGATGATGCGACCGAAGCCTCCGGCCTTCATGTGCGGGGTCACGGCCTTGGCGCAACGGAAGTAGCCGATCACCTTGGTGTTGAGATCCGACAGCAACTCGTCGTCGCCGGCATGTTCGATGTCATTGCGCACCACTCCGGACGGCGCTGCGGCACCGTTGACCAGGATGTCGATGCGGCCGAAGTGTTTGTGCGCGGCTTCGACCATGTCAGACACGGCCGACATCTGATTGGTGTCACAGTACAGCGGCAGTACTTCGTTGCCGGTCTGAGCCGTGATCTCTTCGGCAGCCTGTTGGAGAAACTCCATGCGGCGTGCGCAGATCACTACCTTGCAGCCCTCTTCGGACAGAAAACGTGCGACTTCCTTGCCGATACCCATACCGCCGCCGGTGACGATGGCCACGCGGCCTTTCAATTCCAGATCCATAGCATTTCCTCTTGTGATTATTCAGTTCAGGCCAGATCGACGAAGACGCTCTTGGTCTCGGTGTAGGCATCGATCACGTTTTTACCCATTTCCCGGCCCCAGCCGGATTGCTTGTACCCGCCGAACGGCGAAGCCGCGTCGACCACGTTCCAGCAGTTGATCCACACCGAGCCCGCCTTGAGCTGGGCCGCCACGCGGTGCGCCGAGCGCAGGTCGCGGGTCCACAGGCCTGCCGCGAGGCCATAAGGCGAATCGTTGGCCCGCAGTACCAGGTCGTCGATTTCGGTCCAGCTCATGACGGTCAGCACCGGACCGAAAATCTCTTCGCGGGCGACACAGGCACGTTCGGCGCGATCAAGGAACACGCTGGGCGCAATGAAGTGGCCGCGCTCCAGGTGGGCGGGACGGCCGCCACCGCAGATCAGTTCGGCGCCCTCCTCCTGACCACGTTGCAGGTAGCCTTTGACCGTGCTCAATTGGCGGCCCGACACGAGTGGGCCCATGCTGGTGGCCGGGTCCAAACCATTACCGAGCACGTGGGCGGTGGCATGCCGCTCAAGTTCTTCGAGCACCTGATCGAGCACACTGGCGTGTACGTATAAACGTGAGGCAGCCGTGCACACCTGGCCCTGGTTGTAGAAGATGCCGTCGGCGGCACCTTTGGCGGCGCGCACGATATCGGCGTCCGGCAAGATGATGTTCGGCGACTTGCCGCCCAGTTCCAGCGAGACCTTTTTCATGTTGCTGGTGGCCGCCTGAGCAATCAGCCGGCCGACCTGGGTCGAGCCGGTGAAGGCGATCTTGTCCACGTCGGGATGTTGCGCCAACGGCGCGCCCGTTTCAGCGCCAAGGCCGGTGATCAGGTTGACCACCCCCGGTGGAAAACCGGCGGCCTCGATCAACTGCACCAGCCGAATCGCGACCAGCGGCGTTTGCTCGGCGGGCTTGAGCACCGCGACACAGCCTGTCGCCAACGCTGGGCCAAGCTTCCACACGCACATGTTCAACGGGAAGTTCCACGGCACGATCAGCGCACACACACCCACCGGTTCACGCAAGGTGTAGTTGAGCATCGGCGCACCGCTGGCCGGCGATACAGGCAGCGTGCTGCCTTCGATCTTGGTCGGCCAGCCAGCGAAGTAGCGAATAATGGTCGCCGCGTTGGCCGCTTCCCCTCGAGCGGCCGAGATGGGTTTGCCGTTCTCCAGCGTGATCAACTGCGCCAGCTCCTCGCGGTGCTGATCCAGCAGGTCCGCCAGTCGAAACAGCAGCAGACCGCGCTGGGCGGGAGACTGCAGCGCCCAGGCGCCGCTGAACGCTGCGCGGGCTGCCGCTACGGCCGCATCCACATCGCGCGCGTCGCCTTGGGCCACTTCCGTCAGGGTTTCTTCAGTCGCCGGGTTTTCCACGGCAAACCGTCGGCCAGCGGCGGCGTCCTGCCAACTGCCACCGATAAACAGGCGGCCAGGCTGGGACAGAAAATGTTGCACAGCAGGTAGCACTTCGAACTGTTTCATCATCGACTCCTTCACAGCGCCATTTCGATCAGGCAAGGACCACCGTCGGCATTGGCATTGGCCAGCGCCTGTTGCAGTTCGGCATTGGTGTGCACCGTGCAGGCCGGCACGCCGTAGCCCTTGGCCAGCGCTTTCCAGTCAATCCGCGGGCTATCGAGCACCGTCAGGCGCAGCGCTTCCGGCCCCATTTCGGTCACGCCGAAGCGGCGCAGTTCGTTCTGCAAAATGGCGTAGCGATGGTTGGCGGCAATCAGGATCACCACCGGCACCTGCTCACGGGCGATGCTCCACAGGGTTTGGATGGTGTACTGGGCACTGCCGTCGGATTGCAGGCAGAACACGCGATTGCCCCGCTCCGCCAAGGCGGCGCCGAACCCCACCGGAATGCCCTGGCCGATCGCGCCACCGGTATTGGTCAACACCCGGTGCCGAGCGGCACCAGCGGAGGCGGTGAAAAACGGATAGCCGCAGGTGCCGCCTTCCACGGAGACAATGCTGTCGTCCGGCAGCGATGCGGCTAAAACCTGGCCGATGGACTGAGGTGTGAGCTCGGCATGGCCTGGCGGCAGTTCGATGCCCATCGGTGTCGGCACGTAGGCCGGTGCATTGAGGGCATCGGCCAGCGCCGTCAGCGCGCCGGCTACATCGTCACCGACATCGGCCAGCGTCAGCAGACGCTCACGCTCGGCGAGGCGCGACGGGATACCTTCGTAGCCGAAATAACTGATGGGCTCCGGCACCCCGGCACACACGACCTGGTCGTACTGCTCGAGGATTTCAATGGCCACTTCCGGGAAGTACGGCAGGCGATCCAGATCCGGCAAACCACCACCACGGTAGCTGAGCCGTGGAAAGGTCTCGGCAAACAGGCGCACGCCAGGCAGTTGGGCCAGGCGCCCCGCTGCTTCCAGGCCCGCGACCGACAGCCCCTCATCCCCGACAATAAACACCAGGCGCTGCCCGTCACGCAGGGCCTGTGCCACCGTCTCGACCCGGTCACCGGCAAACCGGCGAACCGGCGCCCGCATCGGAGCGAACACACCGTTGTGCGTCACCGCGCTGGCTTGCAGGTCCATCGGCAAAATCAGGCTGGCGATCTGCCCTTTGGCCTGCCAGGCCGACCGCACCGCTTCCTGCAAATCTTCGCCGATACCCGACGCCGTGCGCGAGGTGCGCACCCAACCGGAGACAGTCCCGGCCAAGGCCTGGATGTCACTGGCCAGCGGCGGATCGTAGTTGACATGCCATGACGCGTGATCACCGATCACATTGACGATAGGGGTATTGGCACGACGCGCGTTGTGCAGGTTGGCGATGCCATTGGCAAACCCGGGGCCCAGGTGCGTCAGGGTCATCGCCGGCTTGCCGGCAATCCGGCCATACCCATCCGCCGCCCCCGTGCACACCCCTTCGAACAACGACAACACCGGCTTCAGTGCAGGTGCGCTGGCCATGGCCGCCACCAATGGAATTTCGGTGGTTCCGGGGTTGGCGAAGCAGTATTCGATACCGCTTGCCGCTGCCGCATTCACTATCAGTTGCGCACCATTCATTTTCAGCCCTCTTGCTTGAGCATTTGCAGTGGTGAGATTTATCGCACGGTAAAATTCAATTAACAAGCATTTAAATTGTATTTTTCTCAGTTAATGAGATTAATGCGATTTAAATCAAACAAGAAAGGCTTCCGAGATTGCGTTTTTCTCTCACTGAGGTAGTGTTGCGCCAGCGCTTGGCGCTCCTGCGGGATGCCTGGTCTACGCCGGGACGAAGCACGCGCCCTCCCCCCGTCTTTAGGAACAAAATGAGCAGCCTGAGCAAATTGCTGAGTGTCCTGGACCTGTTCGGTCCACAGACATTGAAGATTGACCCCGACACCATTGCCGAGCGCATGGGCCTGTCACGCGCGACCGTGTACCGCTACGTCAAGGATTTGTGCGACGCCGGCCTGCTGACCCGCGTGGACGCCGGCAGTTATGGCTTGGGGCCGCGAGTCATCGAACTGGACTGGATGATGCGTCAGTACGACCCTATCCTCGTTGCCGGGCGCGAGTTGATGCACGAACTGTCCGCGCAAACCGGTCTGGCCGTGTTTGCGAGCGTTTTTTATGACGGTCGCATCATCAACACCTACATCGCCGAACCCACCGACACCTACCACTTCGCGTTCGGGCGCGGGCAACCGCTGCCGTTCTTTCGCGGCGCGCAATCCAAGGTGTTGATCGCCTTTCAGAAAGGTCGCCGTTTGCAACGCTTGTTCGACGAGCATATGGCCAACGACCCGGACTGCCCTTATGACTGGCCGAGCTTCTCCAAGGCCGCGAAAAAGATTCGCAAGGACGGTTACTGCCTCACCCATGATGAACTCAACCTGGGCTTGACCGGCATCGCCGCGCCGATCATCCAGACGGACATCGACGAAGTAGTTGGCAGCCTGTCCGCCGTCGGCAGCACGCAGAGCTTCAAGCTGCTGCGCCAGGAAACAGTGATAGAAATGGTCATGGATACCACTCGGCGCATCGCCGAAAACATGCGCAATCAGTCGAACACCACCACGCCCTAGCCTATGGATAAGCCGCCGGTCCATTGCCGTGGACGCGGCGGATGTGCGGTCAGAACGGAACAGCCACCGTCAATTGGCTGTACAGGTTGGTGCCATTGCCGCCGACTTGATTACCACCCGTGGTTGAGTCCTGATCGGGTTTGTAGAGGCCAATCAGCGGGGTAATGATCAAGTGCGGGTTGGCTGCCCATTCGGCGTAGATATCCAGCTCACGGGCATTGAGGTTCAGCGCGTTGTTTTTACGCACCGTGTCGAAATCGAAGTACAACGCGCCCAAGGTCAGGTTTTCCAGCGGCGTTGCCTTCAGTCCGACGTGCTGAATGCTGGTATTGCTGTTGAACGGCCCGGCGTAGTTGCCGGCGACTTCGCCCTGGAACCAGGTGCCGTAGCCCATGCTCAAGCCAGTGAACAGCGGATCCCACTTCTGTGAATAGCGGGTATAGCGATAGGTCACCTTGGGCGCCCAGGCGGTATCGGCGAAGGTGTAGCCCGCTTCGCCGTACCAGGCTTTCTCAGGCCCGGCGTCCTTGTCCTGCCAGGCGTATTCGAACGCCAGGCTGACGTTCTCGATGCCCGCATCGCCTTCACCGCGAACGCTGTAGACGTTCATGCCTTTGCGCTGGCGTTGAACGTCGGTGGCCCATTGATCGCTCACGTCGATGCCGTGTACCCAGGTCAACCCGATCGTACCCGGTTGGGTGGTGTAATCCAGGGTGCCGGCGGCCAGTTCGGTTTCGGCCTGGACACGGTTGTCGGATTTGAGCCACACCAGACTGCCGTGCAGGCCATCTTGCCCACCCAGGCGCAACAGCGCGGTTTGATCGAACGCATGCCGTGCAGCCAGGTAATAAGCGCCCCCACGGTTCATCTTGCCATCGGCCGGGCCCTTGCCCAGGTTCAGTCCGTCATCGTTGATCAGGAACCCTCGGCCCAGCTTGACCACCTGGCGCCCGCCGGAAATATCAACCCCGTCCTTGCCTAATGCAGGGAATAGGTCGCCGGAGCGCCAGCCCAGGTAGGCGTCTTCGATCTTTGTTGTGCGCTCGGTCCCCAGGGAATTGCCGCCTGGATCGCCATCGCTCCAGGTGGCGGAGCTGACCAGGGCGAACGCCCCATATGCAGTGCCATTGCCCGCCAGGGACTGGTCGCCATTCAAGCCGTATTTGATGAAGCCTTCGCGCCAGGTAGATCCACCGGGTGTGCCGTCGTAGTTCTTGCGACTGTTGAACTGGCCGAACACGGCGGTCATGTCTGCGTTCAGGTGACGGCCCTCATCACTGTACAACTCATAGGCCTGGGCCTGATTGATGGCGCATAGAACCAATGTGCACACAAGCGTGCTACCAAACACGGGATGACGTGACGGATTGCGCATGGCTCAAGCTCCTTGTGGTGCGCTTTTAAAGGGGCGGACAAACAGCAGTTGCTGGCCAGTGAACTCCAGCAGCCCCTCAAGGCCGAACTCGACGCCAAACCCGGACATCTTGCTGCCGCCAAACGGCGTGTTCGGCTGAATCTGCGCGTGGCAATTGACCCAGGCAACGCCGCTTTCCAGGCGGCTGGCCAGTGCCTGGGCCTGCTCGACATCCGGCCCCCAGACCGATCCGCCCAGCCCCATGTCGCCGGCATTGGCGCGCCGCAGTACATCCTCGACATCCCGGTACGCGATCAAAGGCAACACGGGACCGAACTGTTCTTCGTCGACCAGGCGCTGGCCATCTGTCACGTCCGCGACCAGGGTCGGCGGATAAAAGAAACCGGGGCGATCCAGACGCGCGCCGCCACACAGCACGCGCGCGCCTTGTGCTCGCGCGTCAGCGACCAGCGCGTCGACAAGCTCCAATTGCTCAAGGTTTTGCACCGGCCCAAAGGTGACGCCAGCTTCCAGGCCATCGCCCACCACTTGGCGTGTCGCAATCAGGGTCAGCGCATCAGCGAAGGCCTGGTACTGCGATTCGTGGATATACAGGCGCTTGAGGGCCGCGCAGGTCTGGCCCATGTTGAGAAACGCCGCCTGGAAAATCTCCTCGACCACCGCCTCAACCGGCGTACCGGGCAGGACGATTGCCGCGTCATTACCACCCAGCTCCAGCGTCAGGCGCTTGAGGTTGTTGGCGGCGCCGCGCATGACGCTTTGTCCGGTGGCGGTCGAGCCGGTGAACACAATCTTCTGGATGCCAGCGTGCGAAGTGATTGCGCTGCCGAAACCTTGCTCGCCCGTCAGGCAATTGATCACGCCGTGAGGCACATGGCGGGCGATGATCTCCACCAGGCGCAAGGTGCTCAGCGGGGTCAGGCTCGACGGTTTGCTGATCACACAGTTACCGGCTCGCAGCGCCGGCATGATGTGCCAGACGGCGATCATGAACGGCCAGTTCCACGGTGTAATCGACGCCACCACACCCAAAGGCTTGCGATGCAACTCGATCCGCTGGGTGGGGGTTTCCTCCACCAGCTCCACGGCAATCTCCTGCCCGGCCGCATAGCGGGTCCAGGCGGCGGACCCCATGACTTCGGAAAACGCCAGTTCCAGTGGTTTACCTTGTTCCAGCACAATCAGTCGGGCCAGTGACTCCGCCTCCCGCTCGATATCCGCCGCAACCGCCAACAGGCGCTCGCAACGGTCTGCGTGGGTGCTGTGCCGCCAGCTTTTGAATGCTGCCTGTGCGGCGTCGACCGCCTGGTCGAGTTGCGCCAGCGAGCCGGCGGGGCATTGGGCGAATGCAGCACCGGTAGCCGGGTTGATCACGTCAAACTGGCCCTGTTCACCGGCGACCTGAACGCCATTGATGAGCATCTTGTAGTTGTGCATTTGAAACCTTCCTTTCACACACTGACGAGCCATGCCGGGCAACGGCAGGCTGGAATTGTCTGGTTAGTCGAGCTGTAACGAGTGCGGCCTTAAAGCTTGTGGCTGCCCAAGGCGAGAAACCGTTGCGGGGAGATCTTTCGCAAGCGCGCGGCGAGCATGACGCCGATGATCAGGGCCGCGGGAATGATGGCGCAGAGTCCGTAGGACAACAGCTGGCTGGCCCCGGTCAGCACGTCGAAATGCACCACCGCCAGTCCCAGCACGAGCACCAATGCCAGGGAGGAGAAAACCGGCAGGATGCGCCCGCGCCATATCCCGACGTTAAGCTCGGGATGACGCTGAAAGTAGACGCAGACCGCTACCGACGTCAGCGCCATCAGTAAAATGACGCAGAGGGTGGCGAGGTTGGAGAACCAGGCGAACAGTTGCAGGATCGGGTCCGCATCCAATGCAGCGAAAATCAGTACCACCACCGCGGCAATCAGGCTCTGCAACACTGAGCCCATATGGGGGCTCTGATGCACGCGGTGAGTGGTGCCCAACAGACTGTGCAACAGGCCGTCACGGCCGATCGCGTAAAAATAACGCGCCGCGGCGTTATGAAAGGCCAGGAGGCCGGCATAGATACTCACCATGAACAGCACCCGGATAATCTGAGTCAGCCAGGGGCCGACAAAGTGATCGGACATGCCGTAGATAAACGTCGTGGGATCCTGCAAGGCCTGCAGCATCGGCACGATCTTGTCCGCGCCCACGCCCACCACCATCGACCACACCGACAGCGCGTAGAACCCGCCGATCAGCAGCACCGAACTGTAGGTGGCAATCGGAATGGTACGTTTAGGGTTTATGGCTTCTTCACCGTAAATGGTGGTGGCCTCAAAGCCGATGAATGCCGCAAAGCAAAACAGCAGGCCGATGGACGGGGTACCGCCGAGCACATGGGTGCGGTCGAACGCATCAAGGTTGATGCCGCTGTCGCCGCCGGATTTGAGGATGGCAAAATCCAGGATCAGGATCGCCAGGTACTCGGCGATCACCACCACCGACAACACCCGCGCCGACAGGTCGATCTTGCGATACCCCAGAATCGCAATGCTCGCCATCGCCATCAGCGAGTAGGACCACCACGGCAACACCAGGCCGAAGACACTTTCCATGGTGCCACTGACCACCCCACCGAACATGCCATACAACCCGACCTGAAGAATGTTATAGGCAAACATCGCCAACACCCCGGCCGCCCCGCCTGCCAGGCCACCCAAACCACGGGAGGTGAACGCATAAAAACCGCCGGCATTGGTCAGGTGCCGGGACATGGTGGTGTAACCCACCGAGAACGCGAGCAGCACCAGCAACGCCAGGATCAGCAATGCCGGCGTACCGGCACCGTTACCCAGCATGATGCCAATCGGGAAGCCACCGGCGATCACACTTAACGGGCTCGCCGCCGACACCACGAAGAAGATGATGAACCCGACGCCCAGGGCGCCACGCTTAAGCTCCGTGGAGCTGTTGATCGAGATAGGTACACTCATGTTGTTGACCTTATTGTATGAGGCAGTCGCTGTTGGGGTGGCCCGATTGAATTCCATCGGCACCAATTAGCGTTTTGTTTTAGTTGCGCGCTGAACTCGATCCTATGCCCGCCCCTGAACCGCTCGCTATCCCAAATCGGTAGCATCCGAGGCGCCGCCCCAAAACAGGTCAATGCGACACCCGCAATCCGGCAGTCCTTGCCGATTCGGGATAACCGGCTGGCCGTTCCCTCCCGCATGCTAGCGTCACCCGCTCTATACCCAGATGTCGGCACCGATAATAAAAAGCGAGGGCCTGGACCTCAGCCCATCGCAGCCAAAGCCCTCTGCAGGAAATCTCAGTCATGCGCTTAGCTCACCTAACCATTCAATGGCGGATCACACTCCTGAGCGGACTGTGCCTGCTGGCTGTCGTCGGCGCGCTGGTAGGCGCCTCGGTGTACCAGAACCAACAAAGTGCAAAATTGCTGAAGGAGCAGAGCAGTCACCTGCTCGGGCAAGCCGCCGTGGAGCGCTTGCAAGCCCAGGCCGTTGCCCATGGCCAACAGGTCGAACGCTTTTTCAACGAAACGGCGCTGTATGGCGAAGGGTTCGCGCAACAGGTTCTGCAACTGCGCGATCAAACGCTCAATGGACGCCTCACGGCTGGGCAATTGCGCGAAGCGCTGATCAGCGTGACCCGTCAGACACTGCTCAACCGCGAAAAAGTGCTCGGCCTGTACGTCATCCTTCTGCCTGACGCGTTGGCGGGCGCAGACGCCAATTTCGTCGGGCAACGTGCACTGGCGAGCAACGAAAAAGGCCGCTTTGCGCTGTATTGGTCGCAGAGCCAGCCGGGACAACTGGTCCAGGATGTGCTCACCGAAGCGCAAATCTTCACCGACACTGCGCCACCCGGCAGCGAACCGACAAACGTCTGGTACACCTGCCCTCAAGCGCAAAGGCGCACGTGCGTGGTGGAACCCTACACCAGTGAGGTGGAAGGCCAGAAAGTCCTGATGAGCAGCATTTCTGTCCCTCTGATCGCCAACGGCAAGATCCTCGGCGTGGTCGGCATGGACATCGGCCTCGACACGCTGCAAAAGCTGGCTGCCGACCTCGGCCAGGACCTGTATCAGGGCAACAGCGAAGTGGCCATCGTGTCGCCCACCGGCCAGGTGGCAGGACGCAGCGGCGAAGTCTCCGGGTCCACCCTTGATATACGCCAGGCTCTGCAACCCGTGGCAGGCAATCCACTCTGGCAACTGGAGATCAAGGTTCCCCAAGCCCTGGTGCAGGCACCCGCCCGGCAAATGCAAAGCGAACTGGACGACAAAAGCCGCCAGGCCAACTGGCTCAACCTTTGCCTGGGGGTATTGGCCAGTTGCCTCGGCATGTTGCTGATCTGGCTGGCCGCCTACGGGGTGACACGCCCGCTGCTGAAGGTGGCGGGTCTGCTTGATGCCATCGTCGATGGTGATGGTGACCTCACCCAACGCCTGCCCGTCGGGCGGCGCGACGAATTGGGCCAATTGGCCAATGGGTTCAACCGTTTTCTGGACAAGTTGCAGCCGATTATTCGCGACATTCAAACCGCCTCCCTGGATACCCGCAACAGCGCCAATACCTCCTCGGGGATTGCCCGGGAAGTCAGCGCAGGGATGCAACGCCAGTACCGCGAAGTGGAGCTGGCCGCGACCGCGCTGCACGAAATGAGTGCCAGTGCCCAGGAAGTGGCGCGCCATTCCCACGGTGCCGCCGACGCAGCGACAGCCGCCGAAAGCGCGAGCCGATCGGGTCAAGCGGTGTTCTCCATCGCCGAGAGCAGCATCGAAAGCCTCGATCAGCGTCTGGACACCACCCTTAAGCAAGTGCATGCCCTCGCCAATAGCAGCACCCAGATCGGCCAGGTGCTGGACGTCATCAGCACCATCGCGCAGCAGACCAACTTGCTGGCGTTGAATGCGGCCATCGAAGCGGCCAGAGCGGGCGAACAGGGGCGCGGCTTCGCGGTGGTGGCCGATGAAGTCAGGCACCTGGCCAGCAACACCCAGAGCTCGGTCGAACAGGTCCGCACAGTGATAGAGATGCTGCAGCAGTTGAGCCAGGAAGTGGTGCACAGTACCCAGCTGAGCCGCGAGCAAGCCGGCAACAGCGTAATCCAGGTGCAACAGACCCGTGCGGCGCTGGAGAATATTTCCCAGGCCGTGGATGTGATCGAGCAGATGAATCAGCAGATCGCCAGCGCAGCCCTGGAGCAAAGCACGGTCGTGGAAGATATCAGCCATCGGGTCAGTGGCATTCGCAGCATCAGCGAAACACTGACCAAACGGATGAGCGATGCCTCAACGGCCAGTGACTCACTCCATGAAATGGCCAACCATCAACAGCAGCTTGTCGGCCATTTTCGAGTGTAAAGGGGCACGGCAGGCTACCTGCCGGTGCTGACGTCTTGACTGAGTTACAGTTGCCGGCTTTCGACCATCGTTCATCGAGCCCCCCCATGATTCCCCCACGTCGTTGGCTGATCCTGGCCATTATTTCCAGCGCATTGCTGCTGATCGTCATTGATATGACGGTGTTGTACACCGCCCTGCCGACACTGACCCGTGAGCTCGATGCCTCGGCCTCGCAAAAGCTCTGGATCATCAACATCTATGCATTGATCGCTGCCGGTCTGCTGTTGGGCATGGGCACACTCGGTGACCGCCTCGGGCACAAACGCCTGTTTATCGGCGGGCTGAGTGTGTTTGGCCTGTTCTCGCTGATCGCGGCCTTCTCGCCATCGGCCAGCGTATTGATCGGTGCCCGCGGCTTTCTGGCTGTCGGCGCGGCGATGATGATGCCGGCTACGCTGGCCATCGTGCGGGTGACGTTCACCGACCCGCGCGAGCAGGCCATGGCATTCGGCATCTGGGCATCGGTTGCTTCAGGGGGCGCTGCGTTCGGCCCGGTAGTAGGCGGCCTGCTGCTGGAGCATTTCTGGTGGGGCTCGGTGTTTCTGATCAACGTGCCTATTGTGCTGGTAGCACTGGTCCTCGGCGCGGTGTTGATCCCGAATCACCCGAGGGATGCTCAGAAGCGATGGGACTGGCAGGGTTCGCTGCAAGTCATGATCGGGCTGATCAGCCTGGCGTATGCCGTCAAGGAACTCGGTAAACGGGCGCCCTCCTTCGACGGCATGCTGGTGGCGGTCGTGCTGGGTGCGCTATTTCTGACACTGTTCATTCGACGCCAACGCCGTGCCGCACAGCCGATGCTCGATCTGGCGCTGTTCACTGCACCGGGCTTCAGAAATGCCGTCATTTCAGCAGTCGTGTCGGCCGCTGCGTTGATCGGCATGGAACTGGTGTTCAGCCAGCGCCTGCAACTGGTGCTCGGCATGTCGCCGCTGGAGGCGGCATTGTTCATCCTTCCTCTGCCACTGGGCTCCTTCGTCGCAGGGCCGCTTGCCGGTTACTACCTGCCGCGCCTGGGAAACCGGCAGATACTGTTCTGGACGTTGCTGCTGTCGTCAGCCGCGATGCTGAGCTATCTCTTGCTGTACAACGCTGCGGTTTACCTGCAAGTCGCCAGCCTTGCCCTATTGGGCTTGACGATTGGCGCTGCACTGACCGTTTCGTCCAGCACCATCATGCTCAGCGTGCCCGCCGATAAAGCCGGCATGGCCGCCTCCATCGAAGAAGTGTCCTTTGAACTGGGCGGTGCTGTGGGTGTGACGCTGGCGGGCAGTCTGTTGTCGGCGATTTATGCGTATTCGGCGGGCCTGATGATTCCGTCATGGCTGACCCTGAACCCCGCGACCTTCGAGAGTCTCGACGACGCGCTGGTCGTCGCCGAGACGTTGTCACCCGAAGGCCGCGCGATGCTGAGCGCATTCGCCCGTGCGGCGTTCGATGCAGGCTTTGTTGCCGTGCTGGCAGCGTCGGCAGTCCTGCTGTTGATCGCATCGCTGCTGGTCAAGTTGAGCAGTCAGGCGCAACCGCGCGAGGTCGCAGACCATCCTTGGTAAGCAACGCGCAGATTTGGTTGAACGGTTCTGCGTGGGGCCTTAAAGCCTGTGGCTACCCAATGCCTGGTACCGCTGCGGCGACGCCTTGCGAAGTCGAGCCGCCAGGAACACGCCACCCAGCAGGGCCGCGGGAATGATCGCGCAGAGACTGTATGACAAGGCCAGGCTGGCGCCCGTCAGTACATCGAAATGCACCACCGCGAGTACCAGAACCGCCAATAGGGCAACGCAAGAGAAACCGGGGAAAATCCGCCCACGCCAGATCCCCACCTTGAGTTCGGGGTGACGCCGGAAAAAGAAGATTACCGCTGCGGAAGTGAGCGCCATCAACAAAATCACGCACAGCGTGGCCAAGTTGGACAGCCAGGCAAACAGCTGCAGGATCGGATCGGCATCCATGGCGGCGAAAATCAGTACCACCACCGCCGAGATAAGGCTCTGCAACGCCGACCCCATATGAGGACTCTGGTGCACGCGATGGGTAGTACCCAAGCGGTGCGGCAACAGGCCGTCACGCCCAATCGCGTAGAAGTAACGGGCCGCGGCGTTATGAAACGCCAGCAGGCCGGCATAGATACTGACCATGAACAGCACCCGGATAATCTGAGTCAGCCAGGGGCCGACAAAGTGGTCGGACATGCCGTAGATAAACGTCGTCGGGTCCTGCAAGGCCTGCAGCATCGGCACGATCTTGTCCGCCCCCACGCCCACCACCATCGACCATACCGACAGCGCGTAGAACCCGCCGATCAGCAACACCGAGCAGTAGGTGGCAATCGGGATAGTACGCTGCGGGTTCTTGGCCTCTTCGCCGTAAATAGTCGTCGCCTCGAAGCCGATAAATGCCGCGAAGCAGAACAGCAAGCCGATTGACGGTGTGCCGCTGAACACATGACTGCGATCAAACGCATCAAGGTTGATGCCGCTGTCGCCGCCGGATTTGAGGATGGAAAAATCCAGGATCAGGATCGCCAGGTACTCGGCGATCACCATCACCGACAGTAGCCGCGCCGACAGGTCGATCTTGCGATACCCCAGAATCGCAATGCTTGCCATCGCCATCAGCGAGTAACACCACCACGGCAGCACCAGTGCGAACATGCTTTCCATGGTGCCACTGACCACCCCGCCGAACATGCCATATAACCCGACCTGAAGAATGTTATAGGCAAACATCGCCAACACCCCGGCCGCCCCGCCTGCCAGGCCACCCAAACCACGGGAGGTGAACGCATAAAAACCGCCGGCATTGGTCAGGTGCCGGGACATGGTGGTGTAACCCACCGAGAACGCGAGCAGCACCAGCAACGCCAGGATCAGCAACGCCGGCGTGCCGGCACCGTTACCCAGCATGATGCCAATCGGGAAACCACCGGCGATCACACTTAAAGGGCTCGCCGCCGACACCACGAAAAAGATGATGAAACCAATACCCAGGGCACCACGCTTCAACTCCGTCGAACCGTTGATCGGGATAGATACGCTCATGTTCTTGACCTTATTGTATGAGGCAGTCGCTGTAGGATCGGTGCAGCAAGCCGTTCACCGTCACCGATATAGCTTGTCGTTGCTGTCGCACGCTGGATTCGATCCTATGCCTCACCGTGAACGTCCCGGTATCCCAAATCGGTAACCTGTTACCCCATCACCTGAACAGCGCCATCCGCCAGCCTGACCTCACTGCGAAGCGAGACGCGCCGTCAGTTCCGACGCCGCGCCGGTCACCAGGTCGCACAGATAGCCTTGCTGAAACGCACCGAACCGCTCACTGCGCCCCACCAGGGTCATGCTCCCGAGGACGCGCTGCTTTTCGTCGAAGATCGGCGCCGCGACGCCACTGCGTCCCGGGTGCAGCTCGCTTTCGCTGATGCAGTAGCCCTGTTTGCGGATGGCGAGCAGGCTCTTGATGAACGGTTTCCACTCCAGCCCCAGATGCTGCAATTCGGATGGGTTCACGTGCGTGTCGTAAACACGTCGGATTTGGCGCGGTAGCAGATAAGCCAGTACGACCCGGGAGGTCGCGCTGTGGAAAAGATCGATCGACCGCCCCCTGCCGCTACCGACCGGTCCAGCATCGGAGCCACGATGGATCAGCACGTTGACCACGGAGTCGCCATGCCACTCGCTGACCAGCGCGTCCAGGCCGGTGTCGACGACCAGGTTGTCGACCAGGTCCCGGCTGCATGCCAACAACGGATCGTAGTTCGTCATCAGATGCTCCAGCGTGACGATTCGCGGGCCGAGCGCGTAACCGCGCGGCAATCGCTTCAAAAAGCCCGCGTCGCCAAGTTCGCGCAGATAACGATAGGCGGTGGCGGACGTGTAGCCGAGCTCCCGGCAAATGATGTCCACATCGATGACCGGTTGTTCCGGGCGAAACAGGTCGAAGACCATGAGCAGACGGCGCAGGCTATTCATCTTTCTCTACATCCTTGTGAAGCCAACGGTCACCCCCACACTGCTTTCAGCGGGCGGGTGTTCAGGCATGAGCGCAACCGGTGATGGCAGCGCGGGGGGTATGGGACGGCAACTCTGCGAACAGCTCCTGGTACTCCGCCGCAAAATGGCTGAGGTGAAAGAAGCCCCATTGGGCAGCGGCGTCGCCGATCGAGAGATGCGACGCGCGGGTGGACATCAAGGTCCGGCGTACACCGTTGAGCCTCACAGAGCGCAAGTAATTCAGCGGCGTCGTCTCGGCAACCGAGCGAAAGCTGTTCTGCACGGTACGCCGACTGACCTGAAGTCGCTGGCACAACTCGATCACGCTGGGCACGTCGATCATCTCCGCGGTCGCCAGACGGTGGCATTTCTCGACAATGAAGCTACGCGTGGAGCTTGCGGAGCGTTGTTGCTTGTCGCAAGCCGGGTCGGTCATGAGTTGCAGCAATTCGCCGAGCATCGCCTGTTCCAGCGCCAGCTCCCGCTCCCGATCTCGCGTGCTGTCGAGTTCTTCGTACACCAGGGCCTGGGAGAACATCGCCAGCAATCGGCGACGAGCGTCTGCAAAGCGCGGCGTGGAAACCCTGATCACCGGCTGACGCAGCAACAGGCTGACCTCCTTCGCCGAAGCCGTTTGCGCCAACGCCTGCTCGAACAATTCACGTTCGAAGGTGATGGACAGCAGCTCCATGCCCATCGGCATATGGAACATGAACTCCTCGCCACCGTGAAGAAAGAACAGGCTGCTATCGTCCGCCTCCCGTCCCTGCATCCGTATCGAACCCGGGGTGGTGATCGGCACGGCAAAGCACATCTTGCCTCGGGGAGCCACGCCGTGCTGCACGACACGCTGGTTGATCTGCTCGAGAAAGACGTGGACACCCGCCGTCGACAACTGCATCAGCGAACTCTCAGTCGAGCCTGCCGTTAGCTGACTGTAGTCCTGGCTCCACTCCTGGACGGTGGCCGCATGGACATGGACGTCTCTGAAACGGCTGATAGTCTGATTTTTCATGATGTCGAAAGCCTCAGCAATATTCTTGTTTTTAGATCGCCTTCCTATGCGATATTCGCACATAGTGAGAATTTTGCACAATTCTTTATGGAATTTTAAATTCATTGGACAGTGCGCTCAGGACGGTCCACTCATATGCCAATTCGGGCTACCGGCCACAGACACGCCACGGAGATGATCAGCACACTTAAATCGATATCCAGAGAGAACGTCATGAGTGAAGCCAAACTTGAATCCCTCCACTTCGCGGATGCCCCGCGAATTACCTCCAGCGCACTTCCCGGCCCCAAAACCAGCGAGGCCCTGGCGTTGTCGGCGCGTACCGAGTCGATGGCGCGCGGCGGCGGACGCATGCCCGTGGCGATGGACCGTGCCTTCGGCGCTACCTTCAAGGACCCCGATGGCAACATTTACATCGACCTGTCCGCCGGCGTGGGCGTCAGCAGCGTAGGCCGCTGCCACCCGAAGGTGGTGCAGGCGATCCGCGAACAGTCCGAAGTGCTGATGCATGCCCTGGAAGTCAACAGCACCCGGCGCACCGAACTGGCGGCCAAGCTCTCCGAGATCGCGCCCGACGGCTTGCGTGGCGACTGCATCACCTTCTTCACGCAAAGCGGCAGCGATGCGCTTGAAGCAGCCATCAAGTTCGCCAAGCGCATTACCGGGCGGCACCAGATCATCGCCTTTCATGGAGGCTACCACGGCGTGTGGAACGCCTCGGGTTCCCTGACGACAGGTACGGCCTACCGCAAGGGTTACGGAGCCCAGATGGGCGGGGTGATTCACGCCCCCTACCCTTACGCCTACCGTTTCCCTTTCGACACCACTCACAAAAGCGCCGAGCAGATCGCCGGCGAGTACGTGGACTACCTGTTGAACACCCCCTACACCGCCGCCGATGACGTGGCTGCCGTTATCGTGGAGCCGGTGCAGGGCGAAGGCGGCTACGTGCCTCCTTCACCAGAATTCCTGCAGCTGTTGCGCAAAGCATGCGACCGTAGCGGCACGCTGCTGATCGTCGATGAAGTGCAATCCGGCGCAGGGCGCACCGGCAAGATGTGGGCGGTCGAGCACTCGGGCGTGAAGCCGGACATGCTCACATTCGGCAAAGGCATCGGCAGCGACCTGCCAATGGCGGGCCTGATCATGCGTTCGGACCTGGCGGCCGCGATTCCTGACGGATCGATGCCCAACACCTTTGCCGCCAACTCGTTGTCCGCGGCAGTGGCGCTGACCAACATCAGCATCCTGCAGGACCCGGAGCTCGATCTGCTCAACCGTGCGCACACGCTGGGGTTGGAGGCGCAGGAACGTATCCGTGGCTTCAACAGCCCGTTCGTCGCTGAAGTCCGCGGCCGCGGCCTGATGATCGGTATCGAACTGGTTGAAGACCCTGCCACCAAGGCTCCCCTGGCGCCCGAAAAAATCGGCCAGCTCATGGGCTACCTGCTGAACCACGGCGTGCTGATGATTCCCTGCGGTCGCTACAGCAACGTGATGCGAGTCATGCCGTCGCTGACGATCTCGCGCTCGCTGTTCTTCAAGGCACTGGACATCTTCGGCGATGCCTTGGCCTCCCTTGAGGCGTGACCCGACCACTCCACATCACTCATGGATCCCAAAATGACTGAGCACTTGAATCACTTCATCGGAGGTGCGTCCTTCGAAGCCTCCGACGGCCGTCGTATAAACCTCGTCAACCCCGTGACAGAACAGGTTTACGGCAGCTCCGCACAGGGCACGACTGAGGACGTGGACCGCGCAGTGGCGGCCGCGCATCGCCAACTTGAGGGTGGCGCCTGGAGCCAGCTCGACGGCGCCCAGCGCGGTCAATTGCTATCGAAACTCGCTGACCTGGTTGAGCGCGACACCGAACTGCTGGCCGACATGGATGCCAACGCCATCGGTCGCTCACCCATCGAACCGCGCCGGATGGACTTGCCCAACGCGATCGCCAACCTGCGTGCCGCCGCCGGCTGGGCCAACCAGCTTGAGGGGCGCACCATTCCCACCGGTGGCTACTTCGGCACCAAGACCCTTTCGTACACGGTGCGTGAGCCAGTGGGTGTGGTCGGCGCCATCGTTCCCTGGAATTCGCCGTTGATGATCACCGTCTGGAAGCTCGCCGCTTTGCTGGCGGCAGGCTGCACCGTGGTCATCAAACCTTCGGAAGAGACGCCGCAGTCTGCCCTGCACCTGGCGGTGCTGGCTCAGGAAGCGGGCTTTCCTGACGGCGTGATCAACGTGGTCACCGGCTACGGCAATGAGGTGGGTCGCGCCTTGTGCGAACACCCGCTCGTTGCCAAGATCAGCTTCACCGGCAGCCCCGAGGCCGGACGCGAAATCCAGCGCACCGCCGGTGTGCTGTTCAAGCGCGTGGCATTGGAGTTGGGCGGCAAGAGCCCCCAGATTGTCTTCGACGATGCCTCTTTCGAAGACGCGCTGCGCGGGTGTGCGCTCGGCCTGTTCGCCAACCAGGGCCAGGTCTGTGCGGCCGGCTCGCGCATCCTGGTGCACCGCAGCATTGCGGATCGCTTCGGCGCAGCGCTGGCCGATGCCGCAGAGGCAGTCAACGTGGGCGACCCTCGCCAGCCCGGTGTACAGATGGGACCGGTGGCCAAGAAAGCACAATTCGATCGCGTTAACCGATACATCCAACTGGGTATCGACCAAGGCGCCTCGCTACTGGCCGGCGGGGTATCGACGCCTGAACGGGGCTGGTTTGTCCGGCCGACGATCTTCACCAACGCGAACAACGCCATGGCGATCGCCCAAGACGAAATCTTCGGGCCCGTCGGCACGCTGATCACGTTCGACAGCGAAGAGGAAGCTATCGCACTGGCCAACGACTCCTCCTACGGCCTGGCGGCCACGGTCTGGACGACCGACCTGGTGCGAGCGCACCGCGTAGCCGCTGCGGTGAAGGCCGGTGCCGTGGGTATCAACTGCTGGAGCCCGCTGGACGCCAACCTGCCTTGGGGCGGCGTAAAGACCAGCGGTATCGGCCGTGAAGGCGGGTTTGCCGGCGCGGTGGCCTACACCGAGGAGAAAGTCATCACCGTGCTGCTACCTTCCTGAGCACGATCCCTGTCCTGACCGAATAACCCTCCGGCCCCTGTGCCGCGAGGGTTACCGTTCAAAAGTGCATCCCTGATGCCGTTGATAATCAATGGAGAGACTGCGATGAACCCGATAGATCAACAAACAACCGATCGGTATCCGACGTCCCTGCGAATCTTGCACTGGGTGCGCGCCGCACTCATCGCAGGCCTCCTCTGGGCAGGCTGGCATATGACCGGTCTGAATGACGAAGTGGCGAGCAAGTACGAGCTCTATTACCCGTGGCACAAATCCTTTGGGCTGTTGGTGTTTCTGGTTGTCCTGACTCAGATCGCCCTGCGTTTTCGGACCCCCGTGCTTCCGCAGCCGCTGGAAACGCTGGCGAGCTATGAAAGGTTCCTGTCAAGGCTTACGCAGCGTGTCATGTATGCGCTCGTCGTGATCGTGCCGTTGATGGGGTACTCAATGTCGAGCACCTACACGATGAGCGACGGGGTGTTCTTTTTTGGGGTCAACCTGCCAGAGCTCCTTCCGAAAAATGACAATTGGTTCGTCGTCTTCCAATGGCTGCACAAAGTGCTTGCCTACACACTGCTTGGACTGATCCTGCTGCATGTCGTGGGCGCTTTGAAACACCGGTTTTTCGACCGCGACCCTCGTAACGATGTCCTGCGCCGCATGCTGTGACTGGGTGAGGCGTTGACGCAAGACGTCAACGCCTCATGGGTTGGACCGGAGGGGCCCGAAGGCCCCTGGTCAAAATACCTGCAACAGACTCAGTCATTACGGGAAGAGCGGCGGCTTAGAAAGCCACCCATACGATGAACTGGAAGTAAGTGTTCGTTGATGCGCTCCCGCTCTGCAAACCACCATCCCCGAGCCACTTTTCGGGCTTGTAAAAGCCGACCAGAGGCGAGAGTGTGACGTTATCCGTCACCATCCAATCCAGAAAAAGGTCGACCTCACGTGCAGCGAAGTCCTGCTCATGCGTACGGGAAAGCTGGTGGTAATTGAAGGCCATTGCGTTAAGGGTCAATTTATCGGTCGGCTTGACAGAGAGGAGCACGTCGTTGATCGCCATGTTCGAGGTCACTGAACCTGCGTAATTGGCGGCGACTTCACCCTGGTAGCGCTTGCGAAAACCTCCCTGGAACAGAAAGTCGTAACCTTCGGAATAGCGCGAATATCGATAGCTCACCGTCGGTTGCCATTGGGTGTCGGCAAAGGTGTAGCCCGCTTCGAAGAACATCGCCCGCTGTGAGCCCGAGCGTTTTTCCTGACGTGCCACCTCGAACGCAAAGTCGGCATTCTCGATCCCGGCATTGCCCTGCCCACGAATGCTGTAGACGTTCATGCCCTTGCGCTCAAGCCGATCACCAAAGGCATATCGCTCATCAACATCCAGGCCGTGCACGTACGTCGAACCGATCGAGCCGACGGGCGTCGTGTAGTCGAGGGTGGCGGCAGCCACTTCGGTCTTCGACTGCCCGGGGTTATCGGATTTGAGCCATATCAGGCTACCGTGCAGGCCCTCCTGACCACCCAGTTTCAAGACTGCCGTATTCCCGAACGCCAACCGCGGGCCAAGGTAAAAGGCGCCACCGCGATTGAACCGGCCATCCCTTACACCCTCGATAGGGTTGAAGGCCTTCCCGGGGGCGAACCCGTCATCGGTGATCAGGAAGCCGTCCACCGTAACGAGCTGGCGGCCAAAAGAGAAATCAACGCCGTCCTTGCCCAGTGCAGGAATCAGGTCACCTGACTTCCAGCCCAGGTAGGCGTCTTCCACAGCCGTTCTTCTTTCATCCCCGGCGGTGATCCCACCCGCATCCCCATCGCCAAATGATCCCGTACTGATCCAGCTGAGTCCGCCATAGACGGAACCGGCATTGATCTTGTTTGTCGTGCCATTGAGACCGTACTTGGCGAAGCCTTCTTGCCACCGCATCCTGCCGGGCTCCCTCTCAGGGTCGCCGATGTAATTTTTCTCGCTGCCGAACCAGCCAAACGCCGCCGACAGGTCGGCGTTCAGGACGGTTCCGCCATCGTCTTCGTTGTAGAGCTGGTAGGCCTGTACCTGCGGCTCAAATGTACAGAGTGCGACCAGCGAAAGTAATGGGGCGTAACTGAGGGTGCGCATGACGTCTCTCCTGTTTTTATATTTATGAGGCGAGCCATGAGTGTTCCGGCTTGGGTCGCGCAAGCGGTAACCCAAATCAGCACTTTCAAGGGACTGGCCGCCCATCCCTTCGCGCGATACCTCCCCCACTGCAAAACATCCTCAGCGCCTTCAATAGTTGCCGTTTTGGGCTACGGCCTCTGAGCGCACTCCCCCTATGCTGGGCCCATAAGAACCATAAGAACCGAGGCACCTGTCATGACCCCTTTGTCACCCTCCCCGCTGTTACGTCAGGGGCTTTGTCTTCTGAGCCTCTTCGCCTGCAGTGCCCTGGCACCTGTTGCCAGTGCTCACCATTCGTTCGCGCTTTTCGACCAGACCCAGACCGTCTCGATCAAGGGTGTCGTCGAGCGCTTTGCCTGGACCAATCCCCACATCACGATTTACGTCGATACGCCCGGCCCGCCGGCCCAGCGATTCAAGATCGAAACGGGCAGTGTCAACGCGTTACAGCGCACGGGCTGGACCGCTGAGTCGATCAAGGCCGGCGAGACTGCCGAGGTGTCCTTCAAACCGTTGAAAAACGGTGAGCCAGGCGGGCTGCTCGTGGAAATCAAGAGCGGAGACGTCGTACTCACGGGCGGCGGATGAGAAGTCCCTCCCCGGCTTCCTGACGAACTCACCGACCAGACCAGACCAGCAGCGTGGAGACGTTTCAATGAAACCGACACGAACCTTGAACACGGCAATGATCGTCCTGGGCATCGCCCTCGTGACTGTCGCCGGGATGTGCAACGCCGCTACGCCTTCCAAACCTCTAAGCGACAAACACAGCGTCAGCGCACGCCCCGACATCAGCGGCACCTGGGAACGAACCCCGGACGACTGGTTCGGTGAGAACCCCGACAACCCGGTGCACCCGGGTGGGCCGATGGACCTGAAGGCGCCCTATGCCGACGAATACGTCGCGCTGAAGAAGAAGCAAGCCGCTGCGAACGAGGCCGGAACGCCGTTGGCCACAACAAGTTCCAGATGCCTGCCCGAGGGAATGCCAACGTTGATGGCGGCGCTCTTCCCGATCCAGATCATTCACGACGACAAGCAAGTGATTGTCCTCGGTGAGTATCTCCAGCAGGTCCGCCGGATTCTCTTGAACGAAGCGATGCCTGCAAAAGAGACCCTGGACCCTAAATATCAAGGCCATTCACGCGGCCATTGGGAAGGCAACACGCTCGTCGTGGAAACACAACGGGTGCGAACGGACGTGAGTTTCTACGACGTTCCACACGGCAAGGACATGAAGATCACCGAACGCATCAGGCTGACGGCGCCGGATCACCTGGAGAACCAGGTCGTGATCGAGGACCCACAGGTGCTCAAGACCCCGTATCGCTTCACGTTCGAGTACAAACGGTCCAACTACGCCATTCAAGAGTATGTCTGCGAGAACAATCAGATCGTGATCGATAAAGAGGGCAAGGCATCCCTCAGTCTCGAGTGAAGTCGCCATTAATCGTCATCGGAGCTGACCAAATGGAAAGACTGACAACCCTCAGCATCCTGCGGCCGACGCTGCAAAGCGCCCTGCTGTTGCTGATCCTCACGTCGAACACATTCGCCGAGGTGCCCCGCATGCCCACGGCCATCGCGGTGCCGCCCTCCGGCAAGCCACCGCTCTCGTCGGCGAAACGCCCGGGCACCGAATACAGCGACCTCGACAAGTACGGCTACATCGAGGAGGAGTTTTACCTGCAAGGCGTTGCCCCGGCCATTACCGCTTCGGGCAAAACCCTGTTGGAGGCGCCTTACACCACACGCATTCTGGTGCGCAAACCGGCTGACCCCGCGCGCTTCAATGGCACGGTCGTGATCGAGCCGTTCAGTTGGTTCGGCGAGCGCGCCGCGGGATGGATCCTGACCCGCGACTATTTGCTGCGTCGCGGCTACGCGTACGTCGGGTACACGCTGAATGTGAACAAGCCGCCAGTCGATCCCAAGTTCATCTCGGACACCCCGGCTGCCGAGGCCGAGCAGATCGCTCAGTACGGACGGATCGTGAACTTCGAGTTCATGCGCCGCTTCGACTTTGCACGCTACGCACCGCTGGGCACCTATTACGACCCGGAACACTTCACCCGCGGTGAAGCTCCCGATCCGTTCGCTCCACAGTCCCAGGGCATCGGGGCGCAACTGGCGTTGCTGCTGAAAACCAATGCAGCGCAAAGCCCGTTGGCAGGTCTCGACGTTAAACGCATCTACGTCAATAGCTGGGCCGTGACCGCGCAAGTCTGGATGGACTACCTCGACCAGGGCCGGCACCAGCAATGGCGCATGCCCGACGCACGACCACTGATCGATGCCTACATGACCGGCCGCATGGCCTACGGAGAAGTGGGTGGCGACGCAATCCGGGTGCCGCGCCATACGCCCGATGGCGTGCCGTTCGTGACCGTCTACAGCCAGTCCGAACTGATGCACGACGTGATCGAAGGCATCGAGTTGCCACCGGACACCGACAGCCCGCAGGTTCGCTACTACGAAGTGACTGGCATGCCGCACCTGCGGCTGGCCGACCTCGGTACGGAGCATACCGAACAGCTCGCTGCCGACATCGGCAAGGGCGACGACCCACGGTGCCGGACGCTGTACGACGAACCGGCGGAGCTGGTCGTCTCGGCGCTCCTGGATCGCATGGACCAATGGGTGCGCCAAGGCAAACCCATGCCGAATGCTCCGCGGGTCGCCCGCGATGGCAAGACCGCCGCACGCGACCCTGTTACCGGCAACCTGCAAGGGGGCGTGCGCCCGCCGTGGATCCAGGTGCCCAGTGCGACCTACCTCACGGATCAGGAGACCGGCTGCGGCCTGATCTACGACACCAAGGTGCCTTACTCCAAGGACGTCCTTGGCCAGCGTTATGGAAGCTTCAGCAACTACGAACAGAAATTCGAAGACGCCAAAGCCCTTTCGATCAAGGAAGGCTACCTACTGCCAGAAGATGCGGCGGGCCTGCGTTCGATCGCAACGCCTCAAGACTTCTAACCCATTGGGAAGAACAGCAAATGTCATCATCACTCATCATTGCCTGGATCTATGCGTCACCTTTGAGCACAGCCATCCGGGACATTCTCTGGGTCATACCCACCGTCCAGAGCATTCATATCCTCGCTATCACAGTGCTCTTCGGCTCTGCGGTCATCTCCGATCTTCGGCTGGCGGGTGTGTTCGCCACGGACGAGCCCTTGCGTGGCGTCGTTCGCCGGTACTACCCGTGGATGCGCAATGCGCTCCTCGTCCTGCTCTTCACGGGGTTGATCATGATCATCGCCGAGCCTGATCGCGTACTCGTCAACTCGACCTTCTGGCTGAAGATGGCGCTGGTCGTGAGTGCGTTCACGCTGACCTTGCTTCTGCGGCGCCCCCTTCTGCGCCCTGCCGACGATGCACAACGTGATGGCAAGCCTCCTCTTGTCAAGGCGCTAGCCTGGCTGTCGATCGGCTTGTGGTGCGTCGTCATCATCTGTGGTCGCTGGATCGCCTACGCGATCTAAGCGTTTTCAACGAAAGCTCCGAGGTATTCGCCATGGACATTCAACCAATACTACAAACCCTCCAGGACACCTCTGTCGCCACCTTCATCCGAGAGTCGGGCTCCGTCTTTCCAGCCCTTGAATCGGTACATGTGATCGGCATCGCCCTTGTGTTCGGGACCATCGCCGTCGTGGATTTGCGTCTGCTCGGCGTTGCCTCCCATCGCCGCAGCGCGCTACGGCTGATAAAAGATTTGCTGCCGTTCACCTGGGTCGCTTTCGTGGCGTGTGTGATCACCGGCCTGCTCATGTTCGCCGCCAATGCCACGACCTATGCCGAGAACACCGCATTCTTGTGCAAGATGGGCGTGTTACTGCTGGCGGGGCTCAACATGGGGATCTTCCATTTGGGCGTCTTTCGCCGCATTGCCGAATGGGACACAACGCTAACGCCTCCCAGCCAGGCGCGTGTCGCGGGGTTCAGTTCGTTGGCATTGTGGGCGGGCGTGGTGTTCCTCGGCCGCTGGATCGCGTTTCTCTGATGGCTCGTCTATCGCCGCGTCGCGCATCCGGCGCAGATATGCCCAGCGATCACGCAAACAGCGCAATCAAGGTGGTGCGCCCGGTATCCGGCCGATGGGAATCGCTGGCACTGTTGCTTGCGGCCCTGGCCGTCATCGCCAGCGTGGCAGGCTATATAACGCTGCGACCCCAGAAAGTCGGCCCACCGATAACCTTGAGCTGGCAGGTGCGTTCCTTCGATGGCCTGGGTGCAGTCGATCAGGCGATTCACAGCGCTCTGCTGCCAGCCGGTGAAGAAATCATCTGGTTCAACAACGATACCGGCGGCTGGATCACGCTGGAGCATGCGCAGAAAATCTTGCTGCCGCCCTTCTACCGTGACGCCTTCTGGAAGACCAATGGCGAGGTGCAGTGGCAATTGATTCTGCCTGGCACTCACCAGCCGCATGCCGCTTCCGGCGACGTGCACGCCGATGCGCCTGTCACCCCGCCGGACCAGACCGCCAACAAGGTCTCGCAAGCCACCCAGGGCCAGGGCGCTACGGTCTATTACGGCTCGGGCGGCCGCGCGCCGGGCCAGAGCGCCTACCTGCTCGTCATCGGTCACGCGCACGCCGGTGTCATGTGGGCCAACCAGGCGACGATCTGGGTCCACCGCGACCCGAACGCGCCCTACCCTGGCATCGTCAAGCCCGAATCGCTGGTCGGCGATGGCTGGCGCCAGGTCATCCCTTACAACGGTGCCAGCGAAGTCGAACGCGTAAAAGGAACCCAGCCATGACCGTTTCTACGAAACACCGCGCACTGTGGCGCCGATGCATCGCGCTATTGCTGCTGATACCCGCCATCGCTCTCGCCAGCCCGGCTCCCTCTTCGGGCAAGAAGCTCAAAATCGGCGTCACACTGCATCCCTACTACAGCTTCGTGGCAAATATCGTTGGAGATCGGGCGGAGGTCGTTGCGCTCATCCCGGCGGAGGCGAATCCGCACAACTACCAGCCGCAACCCGATGACATCACCCGCGCGATGAATATCGATGTTCTGGTCGTCAACGGCATCGGACACGATGAATGGGCCTTCCAGATCATCAAGGCCGCTGGCCGCGGGGCGACCCTGCCGATCATCCAGGCCAATGCCTCGGTAGCGCTCATTCCAATCAGCGGCGGCCAGGACGGCGTCAAGGTGGTCAATCCGCATACCTTCGTATCCACCACGGCAGCGATACAACAGGTCTTCGAGATCACTCGCCGGTTGGGGGAACTGGACCCGGACAACGCTGCGGCGTATCGACAAAACGCCCTGGCGTATGCCGCGCGTATACGGGCGCTAAGGGCCGGCTTCATGACCCGTTTCGCCGCGCTGGATTTGTCTTCCTTCCGGTGCGCGACAACGCACGCTGGCTACGACTACATGATGCAAGAGTTCGGCCTGTTCGTGAGTGCGGTGATTGAGCCGCGTCACGGCGTCGCGCCGACTGCCCGCCAGTTGGCCAACACCATCGACGCGATCAAGAAGGCCAATGTGCGTGTGCTTTTTGCCGAGAAGAATTTCTCCCTCGACCTGGCCAAGCCTATCGAGGCAGCCACCGGCGTGAAGGTGTTCGCGCTGTCTCACATCACCGGCAATACCTACAGCCCGGACGAATTCGAGGTGGCGATGCGCGAAAACCTCGAGACCTTGGCCGAAGCCGTTGAGTTTACGCAGCGATGATCGCGATGAAGGAGGAACAAGCGATGCGCGGCCCCGCCATTGTGTTCGATAACGTCTCCCTGCAACTGGGAGGTACGCAAGTGCTCGACAAAGTGAGCTTCCGGGTAGAAGCCGGTGCGCTGCACTGCCTGGTAGGCCCGAACGGCGGCGGCAAGACTTCACTGGTGCGCGCACTGCTGGGCCAGATGCCGCATTCGGGAACGGTCCGGTTCGAAGGCGAGGTCACGACACCCATGGGGTATGTCCCGCAATTGCCGGACTTCGACCGCAACGTGCCGATGACGGTCAACGACATCATGGCCCTTCTCGGTCAACGCAGGCCGGCCTTCCTGGGCTCAAGCCGATCTGCCAAGGCGGCCAATGCCCAGGCGCTGGAGCGCACCGGCGTGGCCGGAATGGGCGCAAAACCTTTTGGCAGCCTGTCCGGTGGCCAGCGTCAGCGAGTGCTGCTGGCCCAGGCGATCAGCCCGGCGCCCTGGCTACTGATCCTTGACGAACCGACCGCCGGCATCGACGAACCGGGTGTGCGACTGGTGGAGGCGCTGGTGGCCGAGCTGAACGGCCGCGGCGTCACCATCCTCTGGATCAACCATGACCTGGAACAGGTCAGGCGCATCGCGCAATCGGTGACCGTTATCAACCGGCGGGTGCTGTCCCATGGTTCGCCCGACCAGGTCGCCTACCCTCTGGAGGCGACCCAATGAGCGCCCTGTACGAATTGATTCGCAACCAGCTCCAGGCGCTCGCCGCGAGTGGCATCCTGCCGCAACCGTTCGAGTACGAGTTCGTGATCAATGCGCTGCTCTGTGCAGTGCTCATCGGACCGCTACTGGGCGTGCTGGGCTCGATGGTGATGATCAAGCGCATGGCGTTCTTCAGTCAGGCCGTCGGTAATGCGGCGATGACCGGCGTTGCCATTGGCGTGCTGATCGGCGAGTCCTACACCTCCCCCTACTTCTCAATGTTCGGCTTTTGCCTGCTGTTCGCCCTGACGCTGAAGTACACGCAGCACCGCACCACGCTGGCCAATGACACGCTGATCGGCGTGTTCTTGTCCATCTCGCTGGCGGTCGGGGCCTCGTTGCTGCTGTTCGTGTCGGCGAAGATCAACACGCACGTAATGGAAAGCGTGCTGTTCGGTTCCATCCTGGCGGTCGACTACACCGACATGAACGTGCTGCTTGTGGTAACGGCGACGTGTGCCCTGCTCGGACTGCCGATGTACAACGGCATGCTGTTGGCCAGCCTCAATCCGAGCCTGGCACATGCTCGCGGCGTGCGCGTGCGAAGCGTCGAGTACCTGTTTGTCGTACTGGTCACCCTGGTGACGGTAGCCTGCCTGAAAATCATCGGCGCAGTACTCGTCGAAGCCCTTCTGCTCATACCGGCCGCGGCAGCACGCAACATCAGCCATTCGCTCCCGGGGCTGGTCGTGCGCGCCATCCTGATCGCGACTTTTTCCTGCGTGGTCGGCATCCTGGCCCCCATGCAATTCCACATCCCCGTACCGACAGGCGGCGCAATCGTGATCGTCGCCGCCCTGGTGTTCGTCGTTACCACCGTCATCCGCGCTACCGGGTCCCGGTTCAGAGGTGCCAGCGTATGAAATGGCTTTGCATGTCACGTCGACCCTGGCTAGCGATGCTGGTACTGCTGCTGGGCAATCCGCTTTCTGCCTTCGCGGATACCGGCAGGCAGCAGGTGCTTGTCGCACTGCCGGCGGTATATGCGCTCACCTCGACGCTCAGCGACGGCACAACCCTCAAGGTCGTCCGCCTTCCGGCAGACGCTGCCGTGCCCATGGAAAGCCAGGCCAATGCGCTGTCGCGCCTGGAGCCCGCCGTGTTCCAGCAGGCCACCGCCGTGGTTACCCTGGGCAACCTCTGGCGCGCGGATCCGCTTTACACCACGGCACGTCGCCACAATCTGCGAATCGTCGAGATCGATGCCTCGCACTCATGGGACACCGTCAAGCCCGGAGTGGCCGTGGCCCACGTGCCATCGAACGACGTTCCCTGGGCAACCGAACGCGACGTCGATGGCGGACTGTCGCCGTACGCCTGGCTCGGCCCCGTCAACGCCATGCGCATGTCGGCGATTATCGCTACCGACCTGGCACGCCTGTCCCCCTTCGATGCGCCTCGGATAGAGCGCAACCTCGCCGCACTCGAAGGCCGATTGCGCCAGCTCAAAGCCAACTACGGTGCCCGGCTGCTGGCAGTGCCAGATCTGCGCGTGCTGTCGCTGGCCAGTGAGTTCACCTACTTGTTCGGCGAGTTCGGGATTTTTGTCGACGGCTGGTTCGTCCGACAGGACATCGACTGGAGCGACGCCGACTGCACCGCACTGACCCGATACCTGCGCGAGCGTGACATCCACGTGGTGGTCCACAAGTGGGCACCGGACGCCAGGATTGCCAAGGCCATCGAGGACGGCGGCGCACGGTTGCTGATACTGGATGCCGGCAACCCGGGAATGCTCGCCGACGCGGCCAACGGGTACGAAGCACTCCTGAGTTCGAACCTGGATTCCTTACTGACGGCCTTCGCGCCACCTGGCCCCAATACGAGCGGCGATCACAAATCGCCACTCCAATGATCAACCTCGACCGTGGAGATCGAAGACCTTATGAAACCCCCAGGTTCAGCACATCGGATACTGATCGCCGGCGCCCTGGTGTTCTGCCAGGCAGCCTTCGCTCATGGCCCCGTCTTCGACTGCTACATCGAGAGCGATGATCTGGTGAAGTGCGAGGCGGGTTACACCGACGGCAGCTCCGCCGCTGGCAGAAAAATCCATGTCCAGGACACCAGCAACAAGGTGTTGCTCGAAGGAAGCGTCGATAAAGACAACAGCTACACCTTCCAGCCCCCCGCCGGAAAATACTCCGTTGTGTTCATGGGCGGAGACAACCATCAAGCCACGATTCAGTCATCCGACATTTCCAGGTGAAATCGACAATGCCGATCAAACGACGACTGCTCCAAGCACTTGCCGCCGTAACATTAGGCTGCCTGACAGGCGCTGCACAGGCCCATTTCCAGATGCTCTACGTCGAGGAAACGGCGCTGCCGCGTGCGGATAAACTGGAGTTCGCGCTGGTGTTCACGCATCCCTTCTCCGGCGGCCCCTCCATGACCATGGATGAACCCCGCGCCTTCAGCCACATCAGCTCGCACGGCGGGGAAAAAATCGATCTGCGCCAATACTTGCGCCCTGTCCAGTGGCAGAGTCGCGATAACCAAACGACTGCCTATCGTGCGTCGATTCCACGGGAGTTGGTGCGCTCACTGGGTGACCATATCTTCGTACTCGAGCCCGAGCCCTACCTGGAAACCGAGGAAGACGTCTACATCCAACAGTTCACCAAGCTGATCGTGAACGTGGGCGGCGTACCCGGCAACTGGGCAGAACCACAGGGCTTGCCGGTTGAGATCCAGCCACTGAACAAGCCTTATGCAAACTGGACCGGCGGCGTATTCCGCGCCTTGGTGCTGGCCGACGGCAAGCCCGTTCCTTTCGCCGAGATCGAAATCGAATACGTCAACCATTCCGTCGATATCAAAAACAACGCCTTCGGCAAGCAGGACGATGTCACGGCCCCCCAAGCCTCCTTCAAATCCCTGAGTACGTATTCGGATGCCCAAGGAATCGTCACCATCGGCCTGCCCCGTGCCGGCTGGTGGGGCATTGCGGCGCTCAACATTGGCACAACGAAAACCCATAAAAGCAAACCCCTGTCGCAAGACGCCGTACTGTGGGTGCAGGCCAGAGACATGAAATGACAAAAGGCCGTCCGGGGGGAAGTGTTTGGTCCACGGCAAAACTCCCCCTCGCTGACAATCAAATGGGCGGACAAACAATGCCTGGCCAGTTATTCACTGCCTGAACGCGACAAGACACTTAACTACGAGCGCGTTGAGATAGCACTCGATACATCTCGCGCTCATCCGGAAACGCCCTCTTATCCAGTAGATTCGATTGCCTACATCAGTTCAGCTGTTTCAGTTTGCCTCTGACTGACATGACTGATCTTGAACCAGATGGAGTACATCGCCGGAAGGAACACCAGCGTCACGATGGTTCCGACGAACGTCCCGCCGATCAGTGTGTAAGCCAGGGTTCCCCAGAAGACGGAGTGTGTCAGGGGGATGAATGCCAGGATGGCCGCCAGCGCTGTCAGCAGCACCGGGCGAGCACGCTGTACTGTGGCTTCGATCACTGCGTGGAACGGATCCAGTCCTTCTTGTGCGTTGTGATGGATTTGTCCAATCAGAATCAGCGTATTACGCATCAGAATGCCTGACAGGGCGATTAGACCGACCAACGCATTGATACCAAACGGCTGCTGGAAGATAAGCAGTGTCGGCACCACACCAATCAGCCCTAGTGGCGAGGTGAGGAACACCATGATCATCGCCGAGACCGAACGTACCTGCAGGATGATGATCAGCAGCGTGATGGCAATCATGATCGGGAGCAGCGGCAATATCGCCTGGCCTGCCTTGCCCGACTCCTCTATAGCCCCCGACTGCTCGATACGATACCCATCAGGCAACTTGTCGATGACTGGCTGCAGCTCCTTCATGATCACGCTCGAGACGTCCGGTGGCTGCAACCCTTCGGCAATGTCGCCACGCACGGTAATGGTCGGTGTGCGGTCACGACGCCGAAGGATCGGATCCTCCACGCGCACGTCCACCTCCCCTACCTGGGCCAGCGGAATCCGCTGGCCCGAGGTGCCCACGAGCGTAAAGCCTTCTATTTTTGCAGGGTCGAGCCGGATTTCACCCGCAGCACGCCCGATCACTTGCACCGAACGAATGTCTTCACGAACTGCCGTGATCGGTACCCCCGTGAGCAGGAACTGCAGCTGCTGCGCGACGGCACTGGACGTCAGCCCCACCGCCTGCAAGCGGTCCTGATCCAGGGTGAAATGCAGCGTCGGTGTCAGCGGGCCCCAGTCAGTGTTGACGGTTCTCATCATGGGGCTCGCCTGCATCACGTTCTGTACCTGGCCGGCGATCTCGCGCAATTTTGATGGGTCAGGCCCCATCACCCGATAGGCGACAGGAAACGGTGAATACGGACCAAACACCAACTGCGTAACCCTGACACGCGCTTCTGGGGCAAGTCCTTCAGCAACTGCCTCGCGAATACGGAACTTGAGGGCCTCCCGTGCCTCCTGACTATCCGTCAACACCACAACCTTCGCGAATGATGGATCAGGGAGTTCCGGCGCCATCGCCAGGTAGAAGCGCGGCGCACCTTGTCCGATATAGGCCGTGACGATTTTTGCTTCATCCTGCTTTTGCAGCCAGGCCTCTATCTTGGCGGTAGTGGCGCTGGTCTGCTCGATGGAGGTTCCATAGGGCATTTGCACTTCGACCAACACTTCTGGACGGTCCGAGGTGGGGAAGAACTGCTTCTTGACCAGGCTCATGCCGAGAATCGCCAGGGCGAACGTGGCGATAACAGTACCGGCCACCAGCCATTTGCGGGCGATGACGCGCGTCAAAATCCGGCGGAAGCGGTTGTAGTTGGGGGTGTTGTAAATGGCCGCGTGACCACCTTCGACCTTCTTGATCTTCGGCAACATCTTCACACCCAGGTAGGGGGTGAAGGCTACCGCGACCACCCATGAGGCAATCAGGGCAATGCCCACGATCCAGAACATGTTGCTGGTGTACTCGCCGGCTGTCGATTGTGCGAAGCCGTTGGGCAAAAAACCGATAGCGGTCACCAGCGTACCGGAAAGCATCGGTGCGGCCGTATGACTCCAGGCATACGCGGAAGCTTTGATGCGGTCGTAGCCCTCCTCCATTTTCACCACCATCATCTCGATAGCAATGATGGCGTCGTCCACCAGCAGTCCAAGCGCCAGAATCAGGGAGCCGAGGGTAATACGGTCAAAGTTCTTTCCAGTGGCCGCCATCACCACAAACACCACGGCCAGCGTCAGCGGCACAGCCGCCGCCACCACAATACCAACATGCCAGCCCATGCTGAGAAAGCAGACAAGCATCACCACCAGCAGGGCGACGAAGAACTTGATCATGAACTCGTCGACGGCCGAACTGATATTCACAGACTGATCGGTGACCTTGGCGAGCGTCATGCCCAGCGGCATGCCTTCATTGATCCTGGTCGTCTCCGCGTCCAGTGCCTTGCCCAGGTCAAGACCGTTCCAGCCCTCACGCATCACGACACCCAGTAACAGGGCCTCCTCACCGTTATTACGCACGAGGAAGGTTGCCGGATCTTCATAACCACGCTCGACCGTCGCCACGTCCGAGAGCTTCAGTGTTCGACCTTGAATCGCAAGAGGTGTGTCACGAATCTTCTGCACCTTATCGAAGGCACCGTCGAGACGGAGGAAGATTTGCGGCCCATTGGTTTCAATGGAGCCGGCAGGTGTGAGCACGTTCTGATTGTTCAGCGCGGCAAAAATGTCCTGGGGAGATACGCCCAGCGTGGCCAACCGGTCATGGGAGAAGGAAACAAAGATGCGTTCGGTCTGCTCACCAATGATGTTGACCTTCTTCACGCCCGGCACATGCAACAGGCGCTGGCGCAACGATTCCGCATCACGTACCAACAGTCGCTGCGGCTCGCCTTTGGCTTTCAAGGCGAAAAGCGCAAATGTCACATCTGAATACTCGTCGTTGACCATCGGGCCAATCACACCCGCCGGTAGCTTGCGGGCCTCATCGTCGAGCTTTTTACGCGCCTGATAGAACTCCTCCTGCACTTGGGAGGGCGGTGTGCGATCGAGCAGTGTCACCATGGTGAAGGCGAGACCAGGACGGGTGTAGGTTTCCGTGCGGTCGTACCATTTCAGTTCTTGCAGGCGTTTTTCAAGTGGCTCTGCTACCTGGTCCTGCATCTCCTGCGCCGTAGCGCCCGGCCACGCGGTAATGACCGTCAGCTGCTTGACCGTAAACGGAGGGTCTTCCGCACGCCCCAGTTGGAAAAACGACAGGATCCCTGCAACACCGATCAGAAAGATCAGGAACACCGTGATCGAGCGCTCGCGAACGGCGATCGCCGAAAGATTGAAACGCCCCTGGCTCATGGATGGCCCCCGGCAACTTTGACGTCACCCTGTTGAGCCAGTCTCACCTCTTCACCATCGCGCAGTAGATGTGCACCTAACGCTACAACCTGCTCGCCGACCTTGAGATCACCTGCAACTCGCGCTGCGTCATCGCTCAGGCCCAAGACCCGAACAGGTCTCCAGGTCACCTTCGCTGGTTGGCCAGCAATGACCCACACGCCAGTGCCTTTGCCCGGGTCATAAACGGCAGCGATCGGCACTTGCAACACCTGTCCATTTGCGGTGCCTTCGGCGATCCGAAGCGTAACGGTCGAACCTAACGGCGCATTGGCCAGAGCACCCTCAAGCACATACCGCGCCTCAAAGGTGCGTGTCATGCGATCGGCCGAATCAGAAAGCAACCTCAGCTTCGCTGTAACTGCATCCGTGGTGTTGCCATAAAGCGTTGCCTGCGCGGTGGATCCGGCTGCCGGGCGTAGCGTCTCGGGCAAGTGCACGATGGCTTCGCGCTGCCCGGCCCGCGCCAGTCGAACCACAGGCTGCCCCGGGCTGATGACTTGCCCGGGCTCGGCGAGCGTCTCCACCACAACTCCATCGGAATCAGCAAACAACACCGCATAACCAGAAGCATTGCGAGCCACGTCAGCCTGCGCTTCGGCAGCGCTGAGCTGCGCTTTTGCGGTATCAGCCGCTGCTTTGACCTGATCGTACGCCGATGCAGAAATAGCACCCGCGGCGACCAGGTCGCGATATCGAGCCTCGTCATCTGCTGTCTGCCTGGCTCGGGCCCGAGCGGCTATGACCGACTCTTGCTGTGCTCGCGCCTGCAACCCTAGATCGATGGGGTCGAGGCGCATGAGCGGCTGGCCCCGCTTGACGGTCTGGCCAGTGTCAACCAAACGCTCAAGGATCTTGCCTGAGACCCGAAAGCCCAGGTCACCCTGGACGCGGGCGGCCACTATGCCAGTGAAAGAACGTGAAACCTCGGACGCCCCCTGAACCGCAGAGGACCTCACCAGAGGGGCATGCGTGCGTGGGTCTTCAACGACGGATGAGTCGCCACACGCCGTCAGGACGAGAGGCAACAAGCAAGCGGCAATAGGGACAGGTCGAAGCCGGCGCATAGGTTCCCTTACTTAAACAATAGGACATGCGCCACATTCTCAGTTCAGTGACCATACATGTCAATGGTCACAAGACGTGAACTTTAGAGGTTCTCTGCACCCATGCGGAAAACGCCGTATTTACTGGGAAAATCTTGAAATCTGATTAAATGGCACTGATTGACAGACCGTGACCATAACGTAATATGGTCACAAATCATCCCCGATTGAAGGAACATCAATGCCTCCCCTTCGACCCATTGCTCTTTTGGTGAGCGCCAGCTTGATGGCAGGCTGCGCGGTCGGTCCGGACTATCAACGTCCGCACGCCCCTCTTTCGGATCGTTATCTGGGTCAGCCTGCTGTCGAGCAGAGGCCTGTAGCGGCGCCGGCCAGTCTTGTGGCCTGGTGGGAAGGTTTTGGTGATCCCGTGCTAACCGACTTCGTCTCCAAGGCTCTTGAACAGAACCTGGATCTGGCGCAGGCGTCGGCGCGAGTCACACAGGCACGGGCAGGATTGGGTGCCGCCAATGCCGCCTTACTGCCCTCGGGGAACATCAGTGGCCAGGCCGCGCGCTCCTACCAATCAATCGAGACTCCACTCGGCCAGGTGTTGAACTCAACGCCTGGCTATGATCGGTATGGAAGCTCCTACGAGGTTAATCTGGGTGCTGGCTGGGAGGTTGATGCCTTTGGCGGCCTGCGACGCGGACGCGAAGCCGCACTCGCCGAGTACCAGGCTTCTGAGGCGGGCGTGGCCGCCACACGACTGGCCATTGCCGCGCAGACCGCCGATATCTACATCACCCTCCGCGGTTTGCAGGCCCGGCTGGACATTGCGAACCGACAAGTCAAAACGCAGCAGGGACTGCTAGAGAAAGTCCGCTTGCTCTACGGCAAGGGCCTCGCTGCCAACTATCAGGTTCACCAGACCGAGGGAGCGTTATCGCAGGTCCAGGCGACAGTGCCAGTGCTGCAGACTGGCCTGGATGCTGCCATGAACGCACTGGATGTCATGCTCGGTACACCGCCAGGCACTCATCGCACGAAACTGGCAAGTGCAGGAAGCATTCCTCTTGCGCCGCAGATAAAGGCCACGGGAACGCCGGCCGATCTGCTGCGCCGCAGGCCAGATCTCATCATGGCTGAGCGCCGCCTTGCGGCCTCCAATGCACGCATCGGGGTCGCGATTGCTGAGTACTACCCGAAATTCTCCCTCAGCGCATTGCTGGGGAGCGCCACGGCCGTCTCCAGCGGCAACCTTTTCACTGGCGGCGCCAATCAGTCCGCGGGCGTACTGGGGCTGCGCTGGAGACTTTTCGACTTTGGCCGCATAAACGCTCAAATCGATCAAGCCAAGGGACAAGAAGCCGAAGCCTTGGCCGCTTATCGTCAGTCCGTGCTGCGCGCCACCGAGGATGTCGAAAACGCGCTCTCCTCCCTGGTGAATCGGGAAGCTCAAGCAGCCACCCTCACCGGGGGTGAGGCGTCTCTGACACAGGCTCGCCAATCGTCGTTCATTGCCTATGAGAAAGGCACGGCCAGCCTGATCGATGTTCTGCACGCCGACGAAACGATGCTGCAGGCTTCCGATGCCCGAGCACAGGCGCGCACGGAATCGGCACGGGCGGCGGTCGCGGCATTCAAGGCGCTCGGTGGTGGCTGGCAGCCTCCTGAAGCTCAGCCTGTTGCGACACGATGATTTAACCAGGTGACGTAGCACTTGATGCACGCACCTCCCCCTCCTCTTTCAGCTACGACCCAATCCGAGAGCAGGTTTCGCTCAACCAATTGCTCAATAGAAACCAACTGGAGTACAGCGAAATGAAGTCGAACGAAAATTCCTGGGTGCTCATCACCGGCGCATCAAGCGGATTTGGCGAGGAGTTTGCCCGGCAATATGCAGCGCAGGGAAAATCGCTCGTTCTGGTAGCAAGAAGGCTGAGTAAGCTCGAAGCGCTATCGGCGCAGTTGCGCGAACGCTTCGGCGTTGATGTGATCGTCGAACAAGTAGACCTGTCCTCGATCCCCGCGATCATCGAACTGCATGAGCGACTCAGCGAACGCAATATAGTGATCGATGTGCTCATCAACAATGCGGGCCATGGATTGCAGGGGCCTTTCCTGGATCAACCTCTGGATGAGTCCCTGACCATGATTGATTTGGATATCGCCAGCCTGACAGCCCTGACACGCCTTTTCGCGGCCGACATGCGAGCCCGCAAACGTGGGCACATCCTGATGGTCGCAAGCTTGCTGTCCTTCCAGGGCGTGAAGAATTTCGCCGTTTACTCTGCCGCGAAAGCCTATGTTCTTCGCTTCTCTGATGCGCTTCATCGCGAACTGAAAAATGACGGCATCGTCGTTACCGCACTTTGCCCAGGAATGTCGGATACCGGATTTGCAGAAAGCGCCAGGCAAAAGATCACGCCGGTCTTGAAAAGAGTGATGATGCAGCCTCAGCCCGTCGTGCAGGCAGGAATCCGTGCGCTGCAAGCTGGACGCATGAGCGTCGTGCCAGGCTTTGGCAACAAGGCCATCACTGTCTTGACGTGGGCCACGCCACGTCGCTTTCATCAGAATCTCATGGCGCAAGTTATGGGAGTCTGAGGAGGAGAAAAAAAGGCCTTTGCTTTGAGAGGAAAGGCCTGAATTATTTCCTTAAGAGTAGGGAGGCAACACGTACTCCCTACCCAACATTTGTGATGTAAAAGCGCTCAGCTAGAAACGGTAGCTAACAGAAGTACCGAGGCCTCTGGCACTGTTCTTGTATTTGGCACTGTATGCACCTCTGTTCGCCGAGGTCTCATTGATCTGCACGCTTTCCTCCCAAAGATAGGAATAAGCAACGTCGATCGTGACATTTTCCGCTGGAGTCCAACCGGCACCAAAGCTGATTACCTTTCGGTCGCCCGTAGGAATACGGGGACCCCGATTGGTATTGTTGGTGGGCGACTGATCAACCGAAAACCCAGCACGAAGTACCCATTGGTTGTTTAGTTGATACGCCGTACCTATAGCGTGAGCCCACGTATCATGCCAGTTCTGTTCTTCGGTAATGGTGCCCAATTGGCCGCTCAGTAGTGGCGGTAAGCCGCTGTTCTCAATCGTCAACTCTTTAAAGCGGCTCCAGCGCGTCCAAGTACTTCCTACATATAGGGTCCAGTCGTTATTGAGTTGATGAGTCACCGAAAAGTCCACCGACTCGGGGGTGTCCACGTCCAACGATGCGTCATAGCTACGGCCACTGACTCCAAGCAAGCTAAAGATGCCATCGGTGACCTTGGTTTTGGCATCCAAGTGATAGCTAACCTTGGAGTGATAGGTCAGCCCCAAGCGTGTTTGGTCTGTCGCCTGGACCAGAACACCTGCGTTGAAGCCAAGTGCAGTGTCGTCGCCAGTGCTTTTGAGCTTCCCGTCATTACGCCCAGGGCTTAGTGGATTGGGCACCATCCCGGACAGCTCACCGCTGATACGGTTGATGGTCGGACCAAATCCAATCGAAACTTTTTCGTTGAAGGCATAGCTGATGGTGGGTTGGAAAGTAAGTGTCGTGACTTCGCTCTTATTGGCGTAATAGCGTCCGGCAAAACCACTGCCGTAGTCGGTGATCAAGCCAAAAGGCACATAAAATCCGATGCCGAATGCCCAATGGTCATCGATAGGCTTGACGTAGTATCCCATCGGCACCGTAGTCGTGGGCACCATGTCACCGTCTTCCTTTCCCCCAAACGTACTGCGAGTCTGGCTGATGTCGGACTTCGCGAACAGCGTCGCCGCCCCCACGCTGACCTGCTCTCTTTTAAGTCGCGCCATGCCAGCCGGATTGCCGAAAACTGTGCTGGCATCTTCCGCAGAGGAGGAGCGACCAGCAAAGCCGGACCCCATCCCGCTGATGCTTTGTTCGTTGAGTGCGAAACCACCGGCAAACACATTGGAGGACGCAAGAACGACAGCCAGGCCAACGGGGCTCTTGAGCATTATTTTCTTCATTGTTTGGACTCTATGGGCGTCACTGAAAATAGAACATCGAGAACTACAGGGGCCCATACTATCCATGTGACCATATCAGTCAATGGTCACATTCAGCAAAAATTGAATGCCCTCCCCGGCGCTCGTTTACCGGAAACAGGAAACTGATGAGGGGGATGTCGCCTTGACTCAAATGACCTGAATATTTTGATCAGCGAAGAGTCAAGGCATGAGGCTACGCAAGATGAGGTTGGTGGTAAGCGTGGGCGCCTCCTCAATAAAATCCAGATTGTGTTGCAGCAGCAATGGGTTGACGAAAGGTCGCAGCGCCAGATGGATCGCTTCGACGGTCTCGTCCAGCGGGGTCTTGCGCTCGAACTCTCCGACCTCTCGCCCTTCACGCACGATGTCAAAGATAAAGCGCTTGATCTGTGCTTCATAAACCTGGGCACTGGGCCAGCGCTCCGAAGCGGAAAATGCCGCGATGTCATAGAGCTTGCGATCATTGAAGAACAGGTTCACACCCGTAGCAATCACGGTTTTTACCAGTCTGCGGAAACGCTCGGTCGGTGACACAGCTTCTGCGTTAACAGCCTGTTCGACGGCTGCAACGATTTGCCCCAAACAGTTTGAGCAAATGGCTTCGCCGATCGCCTGCTTGGAATCAAAAAATTTATAGATGTACGCCTTGGAAAAACCGATGGCCTTTGCCAGGTCGGAAACCGTGGTTTTACCGTAGCCATACTGACTGAAGTGCTCGTTGGCAGCGGCGACAATCTGGTCTCGAATGTCGTGCTCGGCTGGGCCACGAGTGCTCGGCGAGGATGAAGATATTGATGGCTGATTCATGAGAGCAGCTTACTTACCGGATCGTAGACTGACAACTCGTGACTCTATATGAATACTGTCACAAGGGGTCAGTAATTGAAGTCATGCCCCAACTCATTCTGCATCCATTCCAGAAATCTCCTCACCCGAGGAAAGCCGGCATGCGCTCTCGGAAAAACCAGGTGGTGTGCGGTGATTGGGGCACTCAACCCTGGCGCTACCTCGACTAACGCGCCGCGTCGCAGATAGTCCTGCGCAAGCAGTGTGCTTTCCAACGCAAATCCAAGCCCATGGCTGGCGGCCTCCAATGCCATGTAGGAGCGGTCAAAGCTAAGCGTTTAGGGTCTTTCGGGACGCGACAGGCCATGTTGAGCAAACAGCTGCGGCCACTTGATCAGCGTCGCCTCCGACAGGATCAGATTGCAGTCCAGTAAGTCCGCGACTGCCCGGATGGGGCGTTTTTCCAGAAGTTTGGGCGACGCGAGGACCGCGATTTTTTGTGCCTGCTTCACCTGCGCGGCTGACACATTGCTCAGGCCAAGATGACGAATCAAACCTTGACGTTGCAGCTCGGCCAGCGTGCTGAATCCTTCTTCAATGCAGGCCTCGTCGGGGGCGTGCATTGTTCCCCAGGCACGATAATTCACTACGTCCAACACATCGACAGCGGGGCGATGCCGTTGTGGGACTACGAACGCAACGGCGAAACCATCAGCCTCGACCTGCCCTCGCCGCTGAGAGCGTTTGTAGACTTCATCAACAGTAGTAGCTGGTCTACGCTGAAAGCACGGTCGGGAGAACCTGACCATGTGGACAACGTGCGCAATCAGGGGCAGAAGCTAATCTCCCCTTTGAACGATAAGACTCAATAATCGAAAATGTCTGCCGATAGTCAAAACGATGCCCCGGCATTAGGGGATTTTAGAACGTGGAGTAGCGGGTTCAAGCTTATGAAAGATATCTATCTACTGATCGAGCATGGTATGGATCAGGGCGAAGTTTATGTACTTGGCTGGTTCGATGATGAGAAAAGGGCCAAGGAAGTGGCCGAGGAGAAGGAGTGGGAGGTCTACCGCGCCAGCTTGAAAACTGAGCATCCCTGGTCAAATCACAAACCGCTGCCGCCAGACCAAACTAAATATCGTCGCTTCTGGATCAAAGAAATTTCCAAATTTGATCACGTTCCAGTTCCTAGATCCTCGGCCGCTCATTGACCTCCGTCCGACTTCTGCTCAATTGCGGTCAACTTATCTTCCATCGGTGGCTACTTAACAGCGGCCGCCTAGAACTTTTCTCTATTTATCGGTCTATGTGGATAGGCACATCTGCCCGGTAAGCACGAACCCGAAGACTTCCGGCAACCAGATGGCCACACGTCCAATTGTCAATCAGAGGTTGTCTTCGCTCATGAAATTCCATGACCCACGGATGGTGCTCTTCGGCCTGTTTGCGTTCGCGGCAGTGGGCTCGGCATCAGCAACACAGATGAAGACCTCAACCTCTGTTTTCGCGACTGAAGTCACAGCTGTTCAAGCTCCTGTCCAGGCCGCCGGCAACCCTTGGCCAACCTTGGCCAGTATGGCCGGCAAGCAGCCAGGGCCGTTGCTGGCCCATGACGACCGATACTGGCATGACGGCCGTTGGCACGATCGTAGAGACGATTGGCGCCGAGACGAATGGCGTAGAGATCAGTGGCGTAGAGAGCAAGCCCGTCGAGAAGCTGAACGCCATCGTTATTGGGAACGCCACGAGGATCGGCCCATGCGGCACCGCTACGAGGACGATCACCGCTACTATCGTCGCTAGTGCAGGCAGAAGATATCCGGACTCATCCCGTAGCCCTGCCATACTGTTCAACATGACTCGTGCAACCTTCCGCTTCTACGAGGAGCTCAACGATTTCCTGCCGGCCGACCGGCGGCGGCAGTCCTTCACCTGCGAGTGCGCGCGAGGGGCGACGGTCAAGCACATGATCGAAGCGCTCGGGATACCGCACACCGAGGTCGAACTGGTGCTGCTCAACGGCGAGTCGGTGGGCTTCGAGCGGGTGATCTTCGACGGTGACCGGCTGGCGGTGTATCCCAAGTTCGAAGCGCTGGACATCAGCCCGTTGCTGAAGGTTCGTGCACAACCTTTACGGGTGCTGCGCTTCATCGCTGATGCGCACCTTGGCGGGCTGGCCAGCCTGCTGCGCATGAGCGGCTTCGACACCCTCTACGACAATAGCTTCGAGGACGGCGAGATCGCCGAGATCGCTGCGCACCAAGGACGCATCGTGCTAACCCGCGACCGCGAACTGCTCAAGCGACGGATCATCAGCCACGGCTGTTACGTGCACGCCCTGAAGCCGTCGCTGCAGCTGCGCGAATTGTACGAGCGCCTCGACCTGGCGCGTAGCGCGCGGCCATTCAGCCTGTGCCTTCATTGCAACCTGCCATTGCACGAGATCAGCCCGGAACTGGCCCGGCCTCAGGTGCCGCCACGGGTTGGCGCTCTCTATTCACACTTCCTGCGCTGCGACGCCTGCCAACGGATTTACTGGGAGGGTTCGCACTGGCGTGGCATGTGTGCACTGCTGGCTCCTCTGCTGGACCGATAGCCGTAGGGGACTTTAGAGCGGCGCGATTCATGAAGGAGCTCACAGAAAGCGATCGCGCAGGCGAACCTGGTCGGTTTGAGCCCATGGATAGTAGCAAAGCTGCTTTTTATCAGCGGCAAATGACTAGCAGAGCTACTTGCAAGAATAACAGTTCTGCTAATACTCTTGCCGGCATGAAAACACGCCGCCCCCTTACCCCCGAAGAAGTCGCCGAAAGTGCCAGACTCAAGGCCATTTACGACCAGCGCAAGTCTGCTGCTAAAGCGGCTGGACGAAGCCTCACTCAAGCGGATGTCGCCGAGGCTTGCGGATGGTCTGGCCAAAGTGCATTCAGTCAGTACGCTACCGCAAAGGTTCCACTGAACGTCGAAGCACTCTTGAAGCTGGCAAAAGCCCTGGACTTCAATGCCAGCGAAGTGAGTCCACGCCTGATCTCTACCGTTGCGATCGTCCAGCCTGCTGAACGCATCCAGCCAAGCGTATCGATGTCGGACATCCAACCTTGGGATGACAACACGCCCCTGGATGACGATGAGGTCTATGTCCCCTTCCTGCGCGAAGTCGAGCTGGCGGCCGGATCAGGTCGCTTCGTGATTGAGGAAAGCGACAACGCCCGGTTGCGCTTTTTCAAGAAGGACCTGCGCCACAACAACGTACAGTTCAGCAACGCGAAGTGCGTGGTGGTCAGCGGCAACAGCATGCTGCCAGTGCTGCGCGATGGCGCCACCGTGGGCATCAACGTGGGCAAGAGCTCTCTGGGCGATATCATTGACGGAGACATGTACGCGATCAACCACAACGGTCAGCTACGTGTGAAGCAGGTTTACCGCCTGCCCACCGGCATTCGCCTGCGCAGCTTCAACCGTGATGAGCATCCGGATGAGGACTACACCTTTGCGCAGATCCAGGAGCAGCAGATCGCGATCCTGGGCCATGTGTTCTGGTGGGGAATGTTTGCCCGTTGATTGATTCCCGGGAGTTCCTGAAGGCGATCGCCAGGTTCAACAAGCCAGAGCCGCGCGACCTGCCGGCTTGATGCTCGACTCACCCGGAAGCCCGCCAAGCGCGGGCTTTTTTTACGCCTCCAGCAATTATTATTAGCAGTGCTGTTTACTTTAAATAACATCACTGCTACTTTTATTTCCAGACCAAGACAACTGCCACTGGCCTCCAGCATCACTTCTGCCCATTCACTGAGTGGGCAGTGGGATGTAGGCCTGCATCAAAACGCAAGGCTCAACTGAGCAAAAGGTGACATCAAATGAAATAGGGAAATGACCATGACCGTAGATATCAGCAACTACACAATTGCTACACCGCTTCCCACCTCCGACACCAACCCGATCGCGCTTGAACTCATCGGCTGGCGGGCACTGCTTGAATGCCCGGAAGTTATTTCGATGCTCGCGGATGGCTCGCTGCAAATGACAGCACCGACACTCGGCGCTTCGAGCAAGAGCACCCATCGGACGCGCTGCGAGTGGAAAGAGCCAGGTTATTGGCTGTTCGCCAGCGCTGCCGATCACTGGAACCGACAAGAAATGCGAGTCACGAAGGTCAACTCGCTGCAGAAGGTCGTGATCAGCCAGATTCATGTCCAGGGTTCAGAGCGGCCACCGGTAAAAGTGTTCTGGAACAAAGGCCGAATCACCATGGGGTTTCGATCGAGCTATCTCCAGGAAGACCCGGTGAATACGACGGTTCTGGAAAACGTGCCACTGGGTGCACTTTTCAAAATCAACATTCACGCCAATTCGAACGGCGCCGTATCCGTCTCGGCGAGCTGTAACGGCGTCAAATCGACCTCCGCAATCATGTATCTCGACAACACCTGGGATACGCAAATACTCGCCTTCCACGGCGGCGTGTATAACCAGATCGATTACTCCGACACCACCGACCCGGAAGACGGTTCGGTGTGCATCATCAGCGACCTTTCCATCACTCACGTTTGAGATTTTGTGTGATCTGCAGCAAAGCAAGGCACCTGACATGCAATCAGACCAGCCACTGAACACGCCGGGCAGAAACCGGCGCAGGCAAAGCCAGAGGTGACGACCTCGCGCAGATCACACCCCGATCCGAACGAACGCCGGCGCAATTCAAGCCTCGCAAGATGAACATATATTCATGCAGGCGCAGCCCTAAATGTCTACCCTCAGGTTTCCGACATAGTGAATACAGGAGTAACCCACCATGTTCGCACACGAAGGTGCTGGTCTGATTACGCTTTACATCGTCATGGCATCGATCGCTTTAATTGTGATCGCTCATGGTGTTCATACCCACCGGCAATACCGCCAAAAGGGCATGCATGATCAATCCCGCAGTCGTTCATACGATGAAAGCAAACGAGTCTGCGACTGATACACTGCGTGTTGAATGTCTCTATCGAGGAGCCCGGCACCGTCCGGGCTTTTTATCGCCTGCGGGCAACTTGCGGTTGCAGGCATTCACCCGCCCCCATGACGAATGGAGGTAAAACAATCTGAACCTGTCCTTCCTCCTCCAAGTCGAAAAAATTGGCAGCCATCAATCACTGAAGCATCACTTCCAAAGGAGTCTCTCTCATGAAGATTTCGCAAGTTATGACGAAGGAGGTTTTAACAGCCAAACCAAGCCAGACGATCCAGGAGGCCGCAAGCATGATGGCCAGGATCGATAGCGGCGCCATTATGGTTGAGGAGCAGGATCGGCTGGTGGGCATGATCACGGACCGGGATATAGCGATCAGAGCCGTAGCCGAAGGGCTCACCGGCAAAACCCCTATCAGCAAAATAATGAGTGGCGGTATCCGCTATTGCTTTGAGGATGACGACATCGAACAGGTGGCCAAAAATATGGCGGATGTACACCTGCGTCGTCTGCCCGTACTTAACCGGGAAAAGCGTCTGGTGGGTGTCGTGTCGCTGGGAAACATTGCCAGTACTCGATCTCAATCCGCCGCCGCTACTGTTTTGCGCGGAGTGGCACAGGCTCATTAACCGGGCCGTTTAAGCGTTTATCAGGATTAAAGCTCTCATGGATCTGGCACGCTCGCCTGGCCTGGAATTCCGTTCGAAACCCGGCTTCAGGATCAGGCGAGTCCTTCAGCACACATCCACCGCAAGCGCCAAGATAACCTTCCCACACCCAGTACGTCGTTCGCTGGGCCGCATCCTTATTGCGCGACGCATCAATTGGGCTCGACGAGCAAGTCTTTGTCCTCCGCGCCTAGCGCCGGCTCCTGATCTTCCAACTTGTCGGTTTCACGCTTCTTTTTCAGTCGGGCTCGAGTGCGCTCGGTGTCATAGGTTTTTCCGTCGGCCAAGGCCTTCAGGGTTGTTGAAATCCGATAGAAACCACCGCACGGCTCACAATAAATACGCAAGCCGCCTCCGAACGAAAGATCTTCCAGTGCATTGGTATTGCCACACAGCGGACAGTTCATAGCCACCTCCTGCTCATTCAGCTATAGCCGCTTTCAGCCCGCCATAAATGCAGACAACCTGGGTAGGTGCGATGACGAATGGCGGGGACATGTTGATATCGACAGGGGCTATCCATGGAGGTTGCTTGTTTGTTGTCGATAGATAGAGCAATACCTGCGTGAGACCCTGAAGGAGCTGCCGAAGGCTGCTCCTGTAGGGGGGAAACGGTGTTGCAGCCAGAACTGACGGATTCTAATCCGAAGTCAGCGGCTGCCTGGAGCGATTCGGCGCGATGACCGACTTCTCCTCGGTGTCGCGATGCAACAAGGAAACGTTGTAGTCATAGCGGGATATCAACGGCACGGGCTCGTCATTGCGGGACATCTTGAGCCATTGTCTTGTGCGCTCGATGTCAAAGGACTCGTTTCTGCCCTTCATTTTTTTAATAAGGTTCGCCGAGACCCTGAAGCGTCCACATCCGGCCGAGCATGCGACCTCCGACCAATCTTCAGCCACATGAACAGTGTTAGAGACAGCGTGACAGATTAAGCACTTCATGTTCGATCTCCGTATCCATGAATGACCAACTGTAGACGATCCACGAACAAGTCACTCGGCGCCCACAAAAACCATATCAGCCAGACCCGCCGCCAGCGCCGACAGAAAAGAGCCCGGCACCATGGCCGGGCTCCGTTTATCTTCTGTTTTCCAGCATTTTGTCGGCGAGCGCCTTGGCCCTTTGGATCAGCAGGTTTTGCCTGTCTTCGTGGGTGGCTTCTCCTACCACCGGTGCCGTCAGATGGCTTTCGGCAATCAGCGCAGCACAGAAATATTGGTCCCAAACAGTGCTCTGCTCCGACACCTGTCTATTCGTTTGGTCGGCGATCATATGCGGCTCCTTTTGATGAGGTAGCCTTGTCAGTTTACGCCTGAATCACCAACAGCCTTCGTCGCGCAGGACAGTCGGCACTGCCAATCGCTGGCGACAAACCGTTTCCTCGACTAGGATTTTATCGCACAGGACTTCGCCCACTGTGTCGTCGGGCGACTCACAAGGGAGAGATAGATGACGCCTACTCGCATTACCGAGCAAACCTATCGTGGCTGGTCCAGCCCCATCTTGCTTGAACTCAAGGAGAGAGAACATCAGCTAGACCCTTCGGCACGCCAGGCCCTGCGAAATGTCCTGGTGGAGAGAAGGCTTATAAACACCGGAAACCCTTCCGGCATGGATCGACGCAAGGCTGATCCGTCCGGGTAACCACAAGCATCAAGTGCTTTTGTTCACCCCCCCTTCATCGACGCTGCCAGCATTCTGCTGGCAGCGTGCTTATGAACAATCGCCAAATGCCAGACAAAAAAAAGCCCAGGCAGCTGATGGACGCCTGGGCTTTAAAAATGCATAAACCGTGGTGGTGAACGCGGGGTAATATTACCCAATCAATTGATCTGTAACAAGATATTTTAACTCACTATCCAGTTACTAAATCTCGTAACCCATTAAATATCCACACTATTTTTAAGTCATCTACTGAGTCGACCGTTACAAACAATCCCGGACAGCCTTGCGCAGCGCCCCTGACTTGGCCCATGGCGGCCCTTGGTAAAGCGATACCCGGCTGCCATCCTTCGATTTCACGACGTCCAGAATTTCGTCAGCCGTGATGACGCTCGGTGCTGTAATCCGGTAGCCATTGGAAATCGCGGTTTGCGTTGTTCCCGCAATCTCCTGACGCCACAACGGCAATACACACCCGGCATATTCCTTGGGCGCCTTATCGCTGTATTTGCTGACATTGGGCTCACCGGGCACCAGGGATGCGGGCAATGAACAGCCCGCCAACGCAGCCACCGCTACTCCCGCCATCAATATCCGCATGATGATTGCCTATCCTGAAAAAACCGGAAATGTAGCCTGTCGTTGCACAGACATCCAGCGCGGGCGATGTCTTTATAAAAGGGCTTCTATCAAGGAGCCTCTATAGAGGCGCTTCGCCCTGCCCCGGGTCGGCCCCCGAGCCGGAATCGGAATATGAGCTTGCGTTCAGGTACTTCATCCAGCGCTCATACGCTTCATGCTGCCACTTCGTGACTCGCTCCCATTCCGGGCCACTGAGCTGATGGGCCGAAATCAGTTTCATCATTTCCGTGGTGGCCGCATCCAGGTCCGCGATCAGTTCATGCGCATGGTGTCTGAAATCATCGGTAGCCGTCATTTGAGATACCTCGCCCCAGCGAATAGATCACTACCTCCATACGACAGCAGAGCTGTCCATTCGCGTTGATTTTCCCGACCAGCGGAACACCACCCGTCCCTACCCCTTCACACACACCACCTGTCGCAAAGTGTGCAGCACTTCCACCAGATCACGTTGGGCGTACATGACTTTGTCGATGTCCTTGTAGGCCATCGGGATCTCATCGATGACCGCCGCGTCCTTGCGGCATTCGACATGTGCAGTGGCACGGATCTGGTCGGCGACAGTGAAGGTATTTTTGGCTTTGGTACGGCTCATGGTGCGACCGGCACCATGGCTGCAGGAGCAGAACGATTGCTCGTTGCCGAGGCCGCGTACGATGAAGCTTTTGGCTCCCATGGAGCCGGGAATGATCCCCAGTTCGCCCTTCTTCGCCGACACCGCGCCCTTGCGGGTGACCAGGATGTCTGCGCCGAAGTGCCGTTCTTTCTGCACGTAATTGTGGTGACAGTTCACGGCCTCCAGCGCCACCTCGAAAGGTTTGCGGATGATGTTTCGTGCCGCGTTAATCACCGCTTGCATCATCAAGGCACGGTTCTGCCGGGCGAAGTCCTGAGCCCAGCCCACCGCTTCGACGTAGTCATCGAAGTGCCGGCTGCCTTCCTGGAAGTAGGCCAGGTCGCGGTCCGGCAGATTGGCGATGTGCTGGCGCATGTCAGCCTGGGCCAATTGAATGAACAGCGTACCGATGGCATTGCCCACGCCGCGAGAACCGCTGTGCAGCATGAACCACACGCGATTGGCCTCGTCCAGGCAGACCTCGATGAAGTGGTTACCGGTACCAAGGGTGCCCAGATGATGGCGGTTGTTGGTGCTGGCGAGTTTCGGGTACTTGTCGATGATCGCCTTGAACCGTGGGTTCAGCGCCGCCCAGGCCTGATCGGCCTGCTGCGGGACGCGCTCCCAGGCGCCTTCGTCGCGCCGGCCACGGCTCAACGTACGGCCATGGGGCACGGCCTTTTCAATGGCAGTGCGCAGACCGTGCAGGTTGTCCGGCAAGTCGGCGGCGGTCAGCGAGGTGCGCGCGGCGATCATGCCACAGCCGATGTCCACCCCCACGGCCGCCGGAATGATCGCACCCACGGTAGGGATCACGCTGCCGATGGTGGAGCCTTTGCCCAGGTGCACGTCCGGCATCACCGCCAGGTGCTTGAAGATGAACGGCATCTTCGCGGTATTGATCAGTTGCTGCCGGGCTTCGCTTTCAACCGGCACGCCTTCGGTCCAGAGTTTGATCGGCTTGCCGTGGGCGACTTCCAGCAGTTGGTAGGCAGGTTGTTGCATGATTTCGACTCTCTTTGGATCAGACGAACATAACGCTCCATCGAGGTAAATGGGATTACTATTTCGTAGCGGGGAATTGCAGGAGGTCATCATGTGGCTTAACGAATATGAACAGCAACTTCGGCGCGACCTGCAAGGCGTGGCGTCGGATCTGAGGTGGTCGGCGGTAGAACTTTTGCGCATCGCGGAGCAATTGCGCCTGGCCGGCAATGATGTGGACGCCGAGGCGACGCTCAGGCTGTGCTCCTTGTTCCAGGGCGATGAAGAGCGGCTGGCGGGCTATGCTGAAGAGGTGAAAGCAAAAACCATCACTCGAACGAAAGCTCACTAGAGAGCGCGGCCATGAACAAGCCTCTATGCGCGCTGATCGCCGTGCTGGCGGCGACAAGTGGCTGTAACACCGAATCGCATATCTACCGGGACCAACCGCTGGTCGCCAAGGTCGAAGCCGGCATGACCAAGGACCAGGTCGAGCAGATTGGCGGCAAGCCGCTATCGATCACCAATCGCACGGTGGAGCCAGGCACTTGCTTTGATTACAAGCTGACCCAGGCCGGCCATCAACAGCCGTATAGCGTCAGTTTTGATGGCAGGGACCAGGTCGACCATAAAGCCTTCATGACCTGCGCCGAGTGGAGTCGTGTCCAACGAAAAGCCAGAGAGTATTCCCCGTCCACGGGCGGGATGGGCGGCGGTTACTGACCTGTAGCAGCAGCCTCGCGGGCTCGGCAGCTGCTACTACAGGCGGGTACAAGCCCCGGCGAACCGGGGCTTTAGGCGCACTATTTGTCTGATTTGTGGCTACGCGACGATCTGCCCGACCGGGCTCTGTAGGCTGGAAGCGCAGCCGCATAGGCCAGTGCTTCCTCTCGGCTGCCAAAGGACCCAAGCCGGTCACCTTTGGTGCACACCCGCCAGGGTCCGCTGTTCACGCTGAGTACGTCATAGCCGTTCATGTGCATTTTGTTCAGCATTGGAACGCTCATAGTCACCTCCATTTCGGCAGGGATAGTCCAGGATCCACTTCATTACCTTACACCCGACCTCCGCTGAAGTGCCGACCAGACGTCGCGTCAGGATTCCGGCATCCCATCGCACTTTCAACCATCCTGCCGACTCTAACCCTTGAAGCAGACACATCTGCGGATTGCGGTCTGAATATTGCATTTTTATGACTGTTTTATGACAACCGGCAATCAGGTAATCGATGAAAATACGCGCAACCATCATTTGCGAGCAGGATCGGCACATTCTCCTGGTGCGCAAACCCAGGGGACGCTGGACCCTGCCGGGCGGGAAAATCGAGCCTGGCGAAACCATCGCGGGCGCAGCCACAAGAGAGCTCTATGAAGAAACCGGGCTTGGGGTCGACGGCCTGCTGTACCTGATGGAGCTGGAAACGATCAGCACCCGGCACCATGTCTACGAGGCATCGGTCGTAAACGTGGCTGAGGCGCGGCCACAGAATGAAATCTTCGACTGCATCTGGTATCCGCTGGACGCCGTCCAGAACCTGAACACAAGCGACGCCACGCTCAGAATCATCAAAGCGTTTCAGCGTCGCTTGTAGCTCATCGCAGCCGACGCCCTCCCTGAAAGGTCAGCCCAGATCGCCACCACCGACCGGCATGACCATGCCGGTGATGTAGGAGGCTTCGTCGCTGGCCAGAAACAGAATAGCGCTTGCCTGTTCATCCAGCGTGCCGTAGCGCTTCATCAAGCTGCTATCGAGGGTCTGGGCGACGATCTGCTGATACCACAGCTTTTCCTGAGCGCTTTGTTCGGCGGTGTTGCGCGGGATCAGCCGCGGCGGTGCTTCGGTGCCACCGGGGGCCGTCGCATTGACCCGCACCCCACGGCCGGCGGTTTCGAACGCCAGGCACGCGGTCAGCGCATTGACCCCGCCCTTCGCCGCACCGTACGGCACGCGATTGACGCTGCGGGTGGCGATGGATGAAACGTTGACGATGGCGCCGCTGCCTTGTTCAAGCATGAATGGCAGCGCGGCATGGCAACACCACAGTGTCGGAAACAACGAACGACGCACTTCAGCTTCGATCTGCGACTCTTCATAGCGCTCGAAAGGCTTGGCCCAGATCGTGCCGCCGACATTGTTGACCAACACATCAAGGCGCCCGAAGCGCTCGACGGCGGTGCGCATCACGCGGCTGCATTCGCTGTATTGTTCAAGGTCGGCGGTCAGGGCGAGTACCTGGCTGTCCCGCCCCAGTTCTTTCTGCCGCTCGAACACTAGATCGGAGCGGTCGACCAGAATCAACCGCGCACCTTCGGCGGCCATGCGTTCAGCCACACGCTGGCCGATGCCTTGGGCGGCACCGGTAATCAGCGCGATTTTTTCGTGGAATCTGTTCATGTGTACCTCGTGACGAAGGATGCCGGTCAGTCAAGACGTACCGGATGAAACACTGTCCTGTGGGAGCGGGCTTGCTCGCGAAAGCGGTCTCACAGCCGATATCTCTGTTGGATTCTCCGCCCTCTTCGCGAGCAAGCCCGCTCCCACATTGAATCGTTGCCGAGGACGGTATCGGTGTAAGGCCGCACTCGCGCAACCGCACGAATCAAGCCGCGCTGGCGGCAAATTTCTCGTAGTAGAAGTTCGCAGGTGCGATGCCTTTTTCGCGAATGAACTGGCTGACCGCTTCGACCATCGGCGGCGGGCCGCACAGGTAGACATCGACGTCGCCATCGTTCAAATGCCGTGGCTCGATGTGCTGGGTCACGTAGCCCTTGAGCGGATGCCGGCTGTCGGAGTTGGCCACGCAGGCGCTGAAGCTGAAGTTCGGGATTCGTGCGGCAAAGGCTTCCAGTCGATCCATTTCCACCAGGTCGAAATCGTTGGTCACGCCGTAGATCAAATGCAGCGGATGCTCGCTGCCCTGCTCGGCGATTTTTTCCAGCATCGCGGTAAACGGCGCCAGACCGGTGCCACCGGCCAGCAGCAACAGCGGCCGGCGGATATCGCGCAGATAGAAGCTGCCCAACGGTCCGGCCAGGCTCATGCTGTCACCGGCCTTGGCCATGCCGGTCAGGAAACTGCTCATCAAGCCGCCGGGCACGTTGCGAATCAGGAAACTGACTTCGCCGTCACGCTGCAACGAGCTGAATGAATACGCGCGGGTCTGCTCGCTGCCCGGAACCCCGAGGTTCACATACTGCCCCGGCAAAAACGCCAGTTTGCTCAGGGCTTCGCCCTTGATCGACAGAGCGATGGTGCTGTCGGACAGCTGACGCACGGCGCTGATGGTCGCGTCGTAACTGGCCTGACGAGTACGGCAGACATCCGATGAAACCGGCACCCGCACCACGCAATCGCTCTGCGCACGCATCTGGCAAGTCAGGACAAAACCCTGCTGCGCTTCGTCAGCGCTGAGGGCGTCTTCGATGTAGTCCTCGCCCAAGTCGTAGCGCCCGGCTTCGGCGAAACACTTGCAGGTGCCGCAGGCGCCGTCGCGGCAGTCCAGAGGAATATTGATGCCCTGGCGGTACGCGGCATCGGCCACGGTTTCGCCGGCGCTGGCGTCGATGAACCGGGTGACGCCATCTTCGAAATTGAACGCAATGGAATGAGTCATGACGGCCGCCTCAGAGGTGGTAAACATCGATGACCTGGCGAACGTAGTCGTTCTTCAGGATCACTTTCTTGGCCAAGATCAGCGGGTTCTCGCCGCGCACATCCAGGGTGTAGAAACTGCTGCCGAAATAGCTGTCGACGGTCTTGTAGCGAAAGCTCAGGGTGTGCCAGTTGAAACGCACCTTGCACAAGCCGTCAGCCTGTTCGATCAGCTCGATGTTGCTGAGGTTGTGCGAGGTGCGGGTGTCCGGCACGCTGGCGCTGGAACGCTCGGTCTTGATACGGAAGATGCGATCTTCCAGGCCCGTGCGGCTGCCGTACCAGATCAGCGAGATTTCCCGCTGCGGATCGATGGTCAGCTCGTCGTTGTCGTCCCAGGACGGCATCCAGAAAGTTGCGTCCGGCGCGTACAACTCCAGCCAGTCGTCCCATTGCTTGTCGTCGAGGTAGCGCGCTTCGCGGTAGAGAAAGTCGCGCACCGCGTCATAGGTGATGGTCATTGCACGGCCTCCACTGCAATCAGGTCGGACTGTTCGGCGGCCAGGGCCTTGAGCATGGTCTGCTGCCAATATCTGTGTTGCAGCACGAACAGGCCTTCGTCTTCGGTACGCACCCCGCTGAGCAACGGGTGCAGGTCGATTTCCCTGGCTGTGTCATCGGCGCCTTCAATCCAGTGTTCGGCACCACGGGACATGTCGTTCCAGGTGGTGACGCTGCCCTGGTAACCGGTCTGGCAGGAGCGAAACTCTTCCAGATCGTCTGGAGTGGCCATGCCACTGACGTTGAAAAAGTCCTCGTACTGCCGAATGCGGCTCGAACGGGCGTGGTCGCTTTCACCTTTGGGGGCGATGCAGTAAATGGTGATTTCGGTACGGTTGACCGAGATCGGCCGGGCGATGCGAATCTGCGAGCTGAACTGGTCCATCAGGTACACGTTCGGGTACAGGCACAGATTGCGCGAGTTCTCGATCATCCAGTCGGCGCGGGCCTGGCCGAAGTCCCGGGCCAACTCGTCGCGACGCTCGTACAGTGGACGGTCCTCGGGGTTGGACCAACGGGTCCAGAGCAGCATGTGGCCCTTGTCGAAGGAATAGAAACCACCGCCCTGCTTGGCCCAGGTGCCGGCGCTCATGGTGCGGATGTCTTCGCCGGCTTCGCGCTGTTTGCGCTGGTTCTGGGTGGCGGCGTAGTTCCAGTGCACGGAGCTGACGTGATAGCCGTCGGCACCGTTTTCGGCGGTGAGTTTCCAGTTGCCTTCGTAGATGTAACTGGAGGAACCACGCAGCACTTCCAGGCCATCGGCGGACTGGTCGACGATCATGTCGATGATCTTCGCCGACTCGCCCAGGTGCTCCACCAACGGCACCACATCGGCCTTGAGGCTGCCGAACAGGAAGCCGCGATAGGACTCGAAACGCGCGACTTTGGTCAGGTCGTGGGAGCCTTCGCAATTGAAGCTCGCCGGGTAGCCGGCCGCCGCCGGGTCCTTGACCTTGAGCAGCTTGCCGGAGTTGTTGAAGGTCCAGCCGTGGAACGGGCAGGTGTACGAACTCTTGTTGCCGGTCTTGTGCCGGCAGAGCATCGCCCCGCGGTGGCTGCACGCATTGATAAAGGCGTTCAACTCACCGTCCTTGTTGCGCGCGATGAAGATCGACTGGCGCCCCATGGTGGTGGTGTAGAAATCGTTGTTGTTGGGGATCTGGCTTTCGTGCGCCAGGTACAGCCAGTTGCCTTCGAAGATGTGTTGCATCTCGAGGTCGAACAGCCGCGGGTCAGTGAACATCTCGCGCTTGCAGCGATAGATACCCTGTTCAGGGTCTTCTTCAAGCAGGGAGTGAAGGTATTCGGGTCGCAGGGACATGGCCGCCGCCTCCATTGTTTTTATTCAGGCAGGGCCATGCTAGGACGTGGGGATGGGGCGGACTATCCGCCGGGTGCAGACCTGTATCCGTTTTGTGCAAAGGGCGGTCGGTGGTTGATGACTTGATCGTTCCCACGCTCTGCGTGGGAATGCAGCCCGGGACGCTCTGCGTCCCAAAAGCGGACGCGGAGCGTCCGTTGAGGCGTTCCCACGCGGGAGCGTGGGAACGATCAAAAGTCTGTGTTTCAGTGACGGCGCTTGAGGGTGTCGGAAGGCAATTCGCCGAACTGTTTGCGGTAGCTGTCGGAGAACCGGCCCAAGTGCAGGAAGCCATAATCCATGGCCACTTCCGTGACGTTGCGCACGTTGCAGGTCGGGTCGCTCAGGTTGGCGTGAATGCGTTCGAGCTTCTTCTGCCGGATGTAGTTTTTCGGCGTGTCCCCCGCGTTGCGTTCGAACAAGCCATACAGCGAACGCAGGCTCATCCGCGCCTGGCGCGCCAGTTCTTCACTGTCGATGTCTTGCTTGAGGTTGCGGGCGATGTAATCGACCAACGCCTCGAACGTGGCCGAGGCTGAGCCGGGATCGGTGCGCATGACGTTGGTTTTCATCAGGCCGAGCATCTTGCTGACCACGATTTGCGCATAGTGCTCCTGCACGCGAGGAATCGGCTCGGCGGCCTCGGCTTCCTGGCAAATCATCGCCAGCAGGCTGACGAAACCTTCCAGTTCATTGAGCTGATAACGGTTTTCCAGAAACCGCACGCCCTGCCCCGGATACCGCCAGCGTTGCTCCTCGCACACCGACGCCAACAGCCGGGTGGGGACTTTCAGGATGAATTTTTCGCAATCACTGGAATAGGTCAGATCCACCGGATCGTCCGGGTTGATCAGCAGCAACTCCCCGGGTGCAAAGTAGTGTTCCTGACCGTGGCCACGCCACAGGCAGTTGCCACGCAGCAACACTTGCAAGTGATAGATGCTGTCCAGCGCGCCAGAGGTCACCCGCACGCTGGCGCCATAACTGATGCGGCACAGATCAAGGCTGGCAAACTTGCGATGATCGAGGCTGGCCAGCGGCCGGCCGGCCCTGGGCATCTGCAGGCAATGGTTGCCGACGTGCTGATTGACGTAGCCGGAGACCGCGTACGGGTCGGCATGGTCGAAGACTCTGCTGCGATGACTCAACCATTGCGCTTGCATCATCGGATCACTCTCATTGTTGTTATCGGTGGCGTCGCCATTCTAGAGCCCCGGCTGAAACACAGAAGGCCACGAGATAAACGGTCGGTTATCTCGTGGCCCGGTTCGGCTGCTCGAGAGGTGTCAGTCCTCGAGTGCGCGGACCCGTTCGTGGCGTTGCTGCTCCTCAGGCTGGGCGGACGACTGCAGGGTGAAGTCGAAATCGATTTCGGCAAAACGACCGCTCACGCCATGGGCCGCCGCACGCTGCGGATCGTCGCTGAAGGTGATCTTGGCGATCAGTTCGTCACGGGTGGCGTAGGCGAAATCGTCATGCAGGTACTGATCGCCGTCGAGGTTGATCTGGGTGGTCAGGTGACGATGATCCGGTGCCGAAATGAAGAAGTGAATGTGCGCCGGCCGCTGGCCATGACGGCCCAGTTGATCGAGCAGTTGCTGGGTCGGACCATCCGGCGGGCAGCCGTAGCCCGACGGCACGATGCTACGGAAGCGATAACGGCCCTCGGCATCGGTGACGATCCGGCGACGCAGGTTGAACTCGGACTGGGTGGTGTCGAAGTACGAATAGGTGCCGCCGGTGTTGGCGTGCCAGACATCCACCACCGCCCCGGCCAGCGGTTCGCCGGCGGTGTTGAACACCCGGCCCTGCATGAACAGAGTCACACCCGGATCGACGCCGTCATCGAGACGCGCTTCGCCTTGCGACAGCGGCGCACCCGCCACATACAGCGGCCCTTCGATGGTCCGCGGGGTGCCGCCGGATTTGCCGGCCTGCTCGTCTTCGGCATCCATCAGCAGGTCGAGGTAATGCTCAAGACCCAGCCCGGCTACCAACAGACCGGCCTCCCGCCGCGCGCCCAGCACGTTGAGGTAGTTGACCGCTTTCCAGAATTCCTCCGGGGTCACGGCCAGGTCTTCGATGATGTTCACCGAATCCCGCAGGATGCGGTAGACCAGCGCTTTGACCCGTGGATCACCGGCGTCGTTGAGCAGGCCGCTGGCCTCTTCGAGAAACTTCTGGACACTGGCAGTGTGGGAAATCTTGACGTTCATGGTGGTTCCTCATCTTGTAATTATTAGCTTAGCGAACTGAACAGGCGGGGTTCAGCGGTCGTCCTCGCGGATGGAAGAAGGATGCCGGCACAGCGCGTTGACCTCGATGGCCATGTACGGGTACAGCGGCAATTGCATCAGCAAGTCGTGCAGTTCCTGAACGCTGTCGACGTCGAACACGCTGTAATTGGCGTAGAGCCCGGCAATGCGCCACAGATGACGCCACTTGCCTTGCTCTTGCAGGCGTTGGGCCAGGGCTTTCTCGTCGGCCTTGAGCTGTGCGGCGCGCTCCGGGTTCATGTCGACCGGTAAATTCACGGTCATTTTTACGTGAAACAGCATGTTGCCCTCCTCAGGCTTGATGAACGGCAGTGGATGTCTTATCCCGGCGGAAAAACGCCAGGCGCTCTTCATCCAGGCCCAGACCCAGCCCCGGTGTTGACGGGACGTGCAGTTGGAAATCGCGGTAGACCAAGGGCTCGCTGAGGATGTCTTCGGTCAGCAGCAACGGGCCGAACAATTCGGTATCCCAGCTCAAGGTATTCAGCGTGACAAAGGCATGGGCCGAGGCCAGCGTGCCAATTCCGCCTTCGAGCATGGTGCCGCCGTACAGGCCGATACCGGCCGCCTCGGCAATCGCGGCGGTTCGCAGCACGGCGCGAGGGCCGCCGTTCTTGGCAATTTTCAGGGCGAATACCGAAGCGGCGCCCTCCCGTGCCAGGTTGAAGGCATCTTCCACGCATTCGATGGACTCATCGGCCATGATCGGCGCCGGGCTCATGGCATTCAGGCGCACCATGCCGGCGCGATTGTTGCGCGAGATCGGTTGTTCGATAAGGTCGATGCCGTTGGTGCCGAGGATCCGGCAGGCCCGCAGAGCGACTGCTTCGTCCCAGGCCTGATTGACATCGACCCGCACGCTGGCGCGATCGCCCAAGGCCTTTTTGATCGCAATCACGTGGGCCAGGTCGCGGTTGACCTCGCCGGCGCCGATTTTCAGCTTGAAGATCCGGTGGCGGCGCAGGTCGAGCATTTGTTCCGCTTCGGCGATGTCCTTGGCGGTGTCGCCGCTGGCCAGGGTCCAGGCCACCGGCAAGGCGTCGCGAACCCGGCCGCCCAGCAGCTCACTGACCGGCAGGCCGAGGCGCTTGCCCTGAGCGTCGAGCAAGGCGCTTTCGATACCCGATTTGGCGAAGGTGTTGCCACGAATGCTGCGCTCCAGGCGCAACATCGCGGCATTCACATTGCCGCTGTCCTGGCCAAGCAGCAGTGGCGCGAAGTGTTTGTCGATGTTGGTCTTGATGCTGTCCGGGCTTTCGTTGCCGTAGGCCAGACCGCCAATGGTGGTCGATTCACCGATGCCCTCAATGCCATCGGCGCAGCGCACCCGAATGATCACCAGGGTCTGGTTCTGCATGGTGTGCATCGCCAGCTTGTGCGGACGAATGGTCGGCAGATCGACGATGATCGTCTCGATCGATTCAATGGCAGTTGCACGCATGTCGATACCCGTCAGGTTCTTGAAGTTCTGAAACGGATTCTCGTACGGCTTTTTCCGGGCGGCCAATATAGAATTGGTCTGGCTCGATACCTTAAAGGTATTCAACAGATCGACGTTCGGAGGCCCCATGGAACTGCGTCACCTGCGGTATTTTCAGGTGTTGGCTCAAACCCTCAATTTCACCCGCGCCGCTGAATTGCTGCACATCGCCCAACCGCCCCTGAGCCGGCAGATCCAGCAACTGGAAGACGAACTCGGGGTGTTGCTGCTGGAACGCGGCCGACCGCTGAAGCTGACCGACGCCGGGCGGTTTTTCCATGAACACTCCACCGCCCTGCTCGAACAACTGGGCAAGGTGTGCGACAACACGCGGCGCATCGGCCTGGGCGAAAAGACCTGGCTGGGCATCGGCTTTGCGCCCTCGACCCTCTATGGCGTGCTGCCGGAACTGATTCGCCGGTTGCGCAGCGGCGAGCCTCTGGCGCTGGAGTTGGGGCTCTCGGAAATGACCACTTTGCAACAGGTGCAGGCGCTCAAGGCCGGGCGCATCGATGTCGGCTTCGGGCGCATCCGCATCGACGATCCGGCCATCCTGCAGACCGTGCTCACCGAAGATCGACTGGTGGCCGCCCTGCCCGCCGGCCACCCGCTCCTCGCCAGGCCCATCAGCCTTCGGGAGCTGGCGAAAGAACCTTTTGTGCTCTACCCCGGCAACCCACGACCGAGTTACGCCGACCATGTAATCGCGTTGTTCGAAGCCAGTGGCGTGCACATCAAGGTGGCGCAATGGACCAACGAGCTGCAAACGGCGATCGGTCTGGTGGGGGCGGGAATCGGGGTGACGCTGGTACCGGCCTCGGTGCAGTTGCTGCACCGCGACGACATTGGCTTTACCCCGGTGCTGGAAGACAACGCGACCTCGCCGATCATCCTCAGCAGGCGCGTGGGCGATGTGTCGCCGGGGTTGAACCATTGCTTGCAGATGATCGATGAACTGCTGCCGCGTGACAGACCTGCAAACTAGGCCATGACCCCGGCGAACGCTCGGCGACCGGCGCGCATTTCTGTGCGAAGTTCGCCGATCAGGTTGGAAATGTCGCGAATACAGGTCAATTGGTCGGGGGATACACCGGTGATCAGCAGTTCAATCCGCCCGGTGGCGCGATCGAAGATCTTGATCCGCAACGTGTCATTACGGTTCACGGTGCATTCGCAGGAGAGCGGCTTGAACCCGGACTCGATAATCTGGCAAAGCTGCGCGATTGGAACCATGACAGACGCCCTCCCTGGACGGTTTTCCGATTGGATCCACTCAGAATAGATCAACTTGCGCAACGCGCCAGCGAGTTCAGTGAGCATCCCCATCCCATATCCAATTCCAGATCCCCGGCAAATGAACAGGCTCGGAACTCTGCTTCACGGTGCGCGCCATGGCCGCCCGCTGTAGCGCTGCCGTGTCGTCGTAAAACGGTTTCTGCGCCGTGACCAGACCGGTGGCACTGGCACTGTCGAGGAGGATTTGCAGGTATTCGCGGGCATGCCGGGCGGTGTAGCGGTTGAGGTCGTGAAAGGTCACTACCACCGGAATCACCCCATCCACCGTCGGCAACTCGCCAAGGGCAATGCGCTCGCGGACCTCGGACAGCTGCCGCAGCATATTGGCCCGCCGCCGAGGGCTGGCATTGAAGCCCCAGATCTTGCCGTCATTGGCGCTCAGGTCGGTCAGCAGTACATGCATGCCGTGCTGCTGATAGGCCGCGAAAGTGCGCTTGTCATAATTCCAGAACGGCGGACGCACCAGGATCGGCGAGGCGCCAGTGATCGCAGCGATGTCTGCGCTGCCGTTGGTCAGCGACTGTTCCAGTTGTTCCGGCTCCAGGGAGCGATGGTTGGTGTGGTGGGGAGTGGCTGTGTGAAAGCCCAACAGGTGACCTTCGGCCTGTTCGCGCCGCATGATCTGGCGGCCCACGTCACTGCCGCCGGCGCCTGTGGCACGGGTCTGCACGAAGAACACGGCTTTGATGTCCGGTTGCAGCGGATTACGCGCCAGGCTGTCGAGCACGGTCACGGTCGGGTTGTAAAAACCGGACGCGCTGGGCCCGTCGTCGAAGGTCAGCAGAAAGCGGATTGGCGCTTGCGTGCGCAGGCGCTGTTGCGTCTGCGGTGTCATTTCAATGGGCGCGGCGATGCAGCCAAACAGGCCGACTGCAATGGCGAACGCGGATAGAACCTTGATCAACTGCTTCATGTTTTGCCTTGGGCCAGACCTTGCGGCCGTCATGTTTAATGGCAAAAGCCCCTCGCCCACTCATCCTTCGATCGGCCCGCCAATCGCTGCGAGCCGAGGTTGGATAAGGGTACACAGTGTTTGGTTCCAGTGCCTGTTCCCAGGTGAATGCATTTCAAACTACAAAAACCAAAAAGCCCCGCCATCCATTGGCGGGGCTTTGGGTAGGTGCAAGCCGATCAGGGCTTCAACGGACGTTCCTGGTCGCGATCCGACAGCTCTTTACCGTCGTCGGGGTGCTTCCAGTCCGGCGTCGAACGCTTCTGCCGCTCGATTTCTTCCTCCGTCGGTTCATCGGTCTCTTCATCCAGGTCCGGACGCTTTGGTTCAGTGGCCATGTCCACCTCCCGTCCTCAAAGGATCAGTCATCTATTTTTAAGCGTAGAACAGTTTCGGATGGGACGACTCAGAGCCACCAGCGCAGCAAAAAGAAGAACCCCATGCTCAACAACATGCTGAGCAAGGTGTTGCGGGTGTAAAGCACCAGGCCCACGGCCACCAGCGAACTGATCAGGTAGGGGTTGTCCCACTGCAGGTTCAGCTGTTTGTCAGGCATGAATACGATCGGCCCGCAGATGGCGGTGAGCATGCCCGGCACCGCGAAACCGAGGAACTGCCGGGCATTGCTGCTCAAGCGCACCGGCAGCCGAGGCTCGAGAAATACGTAGCGGTTCAGGAACACCAGCAGGCCCATCCCGATAATCACAGCCCAGACCATCATGTGCGCCCCACGTAGAGTTTGTTGCAGATAAAACCAGCGGTCATGCCCGCCAGCCCCGACAGCACCAGCGCCGAGCCCCATTGCCAATAGCTGAACAGCACCGAACAGAACAACGAGACCGCCACGCAGACTACCGTCGGCACATTGCGCACCACCGGCGTGATCAAGGCGATAAACGTCGCCGCGATGGAGAAATCCAGCCCCAGGTGTTCAAGGCCCGGAATGCTGCTGCCCAGCACAATGCCCGCCAGGGTGAAGAGGTTCCATGCGATGTAAAACGTCAAACCCACACCCAGGGCGTACCAGCGATTGAACTGCTGTTTGTCGTGCTGGCTGGTCAGGGCGAACAACTCGTCGGTGAGCAAAAAGCCCAGCCCCACACGCCAGCGGCCCGGCAACGGGGAAATCACCGAACGCATACTCATCCCGTACAGCAAATGCTGGGAGGTCAGCAACAACGTGGTCAACAGAATCGAAAACACCCCGGCACCGCCCTTGAGCATGCCGATGGCGACCAATTGCGCCGCACCGGCAAACACAATGCTCGACAACCCCTGGCCTTGCAGGGGGGTGAGGTTGGCCTCGATGGCCATGGAACCGGCCAGCAATCCCCAGGGCGCGGTCGCCAGGGACAACGGCATGATGGCTGCGGCACCGCGAAGGAAGGCACTGCGTGGCATGAGTGAGTTGGACATATCGCTCTACAACCAGGGAAAGGCCCCGACTGTGCCAGCCGCCACGGCTGAAGGCTTGAACAATCTTGCGCACTTGCAACGACCTCTTGTTTTGCTGCGCCGGGTCGTTGATTTGATGATTGACAAATATCCCGTCGACTTTTAAAACTGAGCGCCTCATTCGGGGTGTAACCAACCATGTCCGCAACCTTCAACCTCAACACTGTCGTCATTGGCTTGAATGCCAAGGCGCAAGGTTGCGTTGCGCGCGCCCCTAAATCGAAGAAACAGTCGCTCATGTGACCGGGGCGCGCTGTCCCGTCAGATGAGCTGACAGGACATTGAGCGCGACGGACACCCCTCCTCTTGCTGACTTCCTTCTACGCTTCTGACGGTGACGAAATCGGTCAACCTTCAGGAGAAAATGCATGTCATCGTTTCAAGGTATCTGGGTCCCCATCGTTACGCCGTTTCACAATGGCGCGATCGACTTCGTCGGGCTGCGGCGGTTGGTCAGTCATCTGCTGGAAAAAGGCGTCGATGGCATAGTGGTCTGTGGCACCACCGGGGAAGCCGCGGCGCTGGGCAAACACGAGCAACTGGCCGTGCTCGATGCCGTGCTGGAACAGGTGCCGCCAGAACGCGTGGTCATGGGCCTGGCCGGCAATAACCTCACCGAGTTGCTGCAATTTCAGAGCGAAATCCTGAAGCACCCCCTGGCAGGCTTGCTGGTTCCGCCGCCTTACTACATTCGCCCTTCCCAGGCCGGCCTCGAAGCCTTTTTCAACACCGTCGCCGATGCGTCCACTGTCCCGGTGATTCTCTACGACATTCCCTATCGCACCGGCATAGCCTTCGAGCAGGCGACCCTGCTCCGGATCGTCGCCCATGAGCGGATCGTCGCGATCAAGGACTGCGGCGGCAACCCAGCCAACACCTTCGCATTGCTCTCCAGCGGTAACGTCGACGTGCTGTGCGGCGAAGATAATCAGATCTTCAGCGCTTTGTGCCTGGGCGCCAAAGGCGCGATTGCCGCCTCGGCCCATGTTTATCCCGAGCTGTTCGTGACGCTGTATCAACAGCTTCGCGACAACCGTTTAGCCGCCGGCCGAACGACCTTCTTCCAGTTGCTGCCACTGATTCACAGCCTGTTCATCGAACCCAATCCCGCCCCGGTAAAAACCGCCCTGGCCCTTGAAGGATTGATCCTCGACGAGCTGCGAGCGCCAATGCAACGCAGCAGCGAAAGCACGGCGGTGCGTTTGAAAGAAGTACTGGCAGCGCTTGAAAACCGCAATCGATAGAGCACAAGCGTCCAGCCCGAGTACCATGGAGCGATTCACCTAACGCGTCAGGGAATCGACATGCTTTACCGAATCGCCGCCGACGGGCTGGTGCTGTCTCACTTGTTGTTCATTCTGTTCGTGCTGTTCGGCGGGCTGCTGGTGCTCAAATGGCGCCACCTGATCTGGTGGCACCTGCCCGCCGCCGCATGGGGCGTGATCGTGGAAGTCTTCCACCTGACGTGCCCACTCACCGAATGGGAAAACCGCATGCGCCACGCGGCCGGGCAAACCGGTTATGGTGGCGGTTTCATCGAACATTACGTGTGGCCGATCATTTATCCGGCCGGGCTGACGCCCACGATTCAACTGGCACTGGGCAGCGTGGTGCTGGCGCTCAACGTGCTGATCTATGCGCATCTGTTCCGGCAATGGAAGCATCCGACCCGTTCAGGCAGTAACCACCGGTCCGGTTGAGCTCAGTTGGCAATGACGCTCATGTTCCGGCCGCTGGCCTTGGCCACATACAGCGCCTTGTCCGCGGCGCCGACCATGTCATCGGGCTGGGCTTGCGCAGCCGGGTCGTAGGCGCAGACACCCACGCTGACCGTGACCACGCCCTCCACACCTTCAACGTGTTTGATGCCGGCCTGCTGAACGGCGCGACGAATCTTTTCCGCTATCAAAAAGGCCCCCACATAGTCGGTGCCGGGCAGCACCACCGTAAACTCCTCGCCACCGAAGCGGGCCGCGAGATCACCGGGGCGCTTGATGTTATCGGTGATGATGGCGCTGATTTTGCGCAGACACTGATCGCCCGCCAAATGACCGTAGTGGTCATTGAAGCTCTTGAAGTGGTCGACATCGATCATCAGCAGCGCAAGATGGGTCTGGCTACGCCTGGCGCGGCCCATTTCCGCGAGGATGAACAGGTCGAATTGACGCCGATTGGAAAGCCCTGTCAGTGCATCCTCCAGTGCCAGCAACTCCAGGCTGCGGTTGACCTCAATGAGTTTGTCCTGAGTCTCCAACAGATTGTTCTGAATATGATTCTGCTGCTTCATGAGGCGGATCAGGCGATAACCGAGAGCCCCCAGAAACCCCAGCAGCAACAGGACGATGCCCGCACTGAATATTGACTCCTGCCGCCAACTGGCCAGGACTTCCTCCTTGTCGAGCCCGGCAAAGATGACGAGCGGATACCCCTCGACCCGTCGAAACCCCACGACCCGCACCACCCCGTCGACAAAGGACCTGACGGTTGCCGTACCGGAATCCCCCTTGGGCAACAGTTGGGTAAACAGCGGCCCTTTGGCGACACTGGTGCCGATATCAGCTTCGTTGAACGGGCGCCGGACGACGATGGTGGCGTCATCGGCGATCAAGTTGATCACCCCGTTTTTGCCCATGTCGATGCTGTTGTACAGGTCCAGGAAATGGTTGAGGTAGATCGAAGCCACCACCACACCGGCAAACCGGCCATCGGCGTGATTGATCCGGCGTGACACGGTCATGATCCACTCACCGGTCGAGCGACTTTTTATCGACGGGCCGATATGCGGACCGCGATCGGGATGATCACGGTGATAGATGAAGTATTCACGGTCGGAGTTATTGGCATTGGGCGGTATGACATTAATGGCGTTGGCGAGCCAGCGTCCTTCTTCGTCGAACACGAACAGCCCATGGATCTGTACCAACTCACTGCGCTGAGCCTGGAGCAAACGTTGCAGTCGGGGAAATTTTTCCGGTTGCATGCCATCGATTTCGAGGCGGTCCACCAGGGAAAACAGTAGCGTGTCGGCCTGTTTGATCGATGCCTGCGCCTGCGAGGCCAGGGTTTGCGCCAGGTTGGACATCGCCACTTCGCTCTCACGCAGATGGTACTGACGCGAGTTCCACCCTTCCACGATCACAATGGCCATCAAGGACAGGCACACTGCAACGAGCAGAGAAACCACGTATCGAACCTTGAGCCTTGACTCAACCGGCTCGGGCACCCAAGGCGTGACGAGCCGGGTGTGCTCAATACGATCTTTGACGGACGGATGCCCCATGACGCTCCCTGAATCCCTTATGACATGGCGAATTTTCCCGTTCGCCCTTTTAGCGCCAGCCAGCCGTGACTGGCGCTCAAGCCACTACAACCCGACAACGATACGATAGGTGATTTGCACGAAAACGCTCATTACCAGCGATGGTAATGCTACATCGGCGTCTGTTTGATCGCCTCAAACCAGGCCGGATTCAATCGCGTCTGTTCGGTATCGATGCCCAGCGCTTCCATCCGTGCCTTGTGCTGGTCCATCTCGCGGGTCAGCTGACTATGGTCGCTGGAATTGCCGTCCAACTGGTGCATCTGGCTCAGCCCCAAGTGATAAAAGCGCAGCAGCTTCATGGCGGCAGGGTCGCCCTTCTCCACCGCCGCGGTCACCTGGTGCATGACGTTGGTGATGCTCATCAGGCTGCGCTTGAGCTGCCAACCGTAGACGGCCGGCGCCATCCATTCCTGGGTCCAGAACTTGCCGCGCATCAGCGCCACCGTCAGCAACAACGCGGCAAACACCCCGCCCACGTTGAACCGCAGATTGTCGCTACCGGGTTCACCGAACAGGGCCACCGCCGCCGTGGACAGCACCATCGCCAGCGCCAGGAACATCAGGGCGATGATCACCGTGCTGCGCCGCGTCTGGCGTCGATAGGTTTCGGCATTCATTGGCTGGATTTCGAACATCGCGACGGGGTTCCTTGCATCAATGGTAAAAGACGCTGTGACAAAAAGACTGCGGGGCATTATCGCCTCCCCGAAGGATTTAGCTATGCTGGAGCTCCTTTTCATCTTTTCATCGTCAAACGGGAGCATGGCGATACAGCGCAGTTCGTGCCATCTTCATCATGGATACACACTATTCGGATGCCATGCGCCGTTGCTGGCGGGTGACATCGTTTTAAGGATCATTGAATGACCCAACGACATGTAATCAACGCCTCGGTCAGCCCCAAAGGCAGCCTGGAAACACTGTCCCAACGTGAAGTACAGCAACTGAGCGAAGCCTCATCCGGCATCACCTACACCCTATTTCGCCAGTGCGCCCTGGCCATCCTCAATACCGGCGCCCACGTCGATAACGCCAAGACCATTCTGGAAGCCTACAAAGACTTCGAAATCCGCATTCACCAGCAAGACCGTGGCGTACGCCTGGAACTGCTGAACGCCCCGGCCGACGCCTTCGTCGATGGCGAAATGATCGCCAGCACCCGGGAAATGCTCTTCAGCGCCCTGCGCGACATCGTCTACACCGAAAACGAACTCGACGCCTTGAGCATCGACCTGAGCACGTCCCAGGGCATCAGCGACTACGTCTTCCACCTGCTGCGCAACGCCCGCACCCTGCGCCCCGGCGTCGAGCCGAAAATCGTGGTGTGCTGGGGCGGCCACTCGATCAACACCGAAGAATACAAATACACCAAGAAAGTCGGCCACGAACTCGGCCTGCGCAGCCTGGACATCTGCACCGGTTGCGGCCCCGGCGTGATGAAAGGCCCGATGAAAGGCGCGACCATCGCCCATGCCAAGCAGCGTATCCACGGCGGCCGCTACCTCGGCTTGACTGAGCCTGGAATCATCGCCGCCGAGGCACCGAACCCGATCGTCAACGAACTGGTGATCCTGCCGGACATCGAGAAACGCCTGGAAGCCTTCGTGCGGGTCGGCCACGGCATCATCATTTTCCCGGGCGGCGCGGGCACGGCCGAAGAGTTCCTGTACCTGCTCGGCATCCTGATGCACCCGGACAACCAGCACCTGCCGTTCCCGGTGATCCTCACCGGTCCGAAAAGCGCCGCGCCGTATCTGGAGCAACTGCACGCCTTCGTCGGCGCAACCCTCGGTGAAGAAGCGCAGCAGCACTACGAGATCATCATCGACGACCCGGCTGAAGTGGCGCGGCAGATGACTCAGGGCCTCAAAGCGGTCAAGCAGTTCCGCCGCGAGCGCAACGACGCGTTCCATTTCAACTGGCTGCTGAAGATCGACGAAGGCTTCCAGCGCCCGTTCGACCCGACCCACGCCAACATGGCCAACCTGCAACTGAGCCGCAACCTGCCGTCCCACGAACTGGCCGCCAATCTGCGTCGCGCGTTCTCCGGCATCGTCGCCGGCAACGTCAAGGACAAAGGCATCCGCCTGATCGAAGAACACGGGCCATACCAGATCCGTGGCGATGCAGCAGTCATGCAGCCGCTGGACCACTTGCTCAAAGCCTTCGTGGCCCAGCACCGGATGAAACTGCCGGGCGGCGCGGCGTATGTGCCGTGCTATCAGGTGGTGGCTTGAAAGATCGTTCCCACGCGCAGCAAAGGAATGCAGCCCGGGTTCGCGGTCAAACGAACAAGGTGGCAGCTGTACGCGGGTTGACCGACCGGACATCAAGGAATCCGGCACACCGAAGTGTCCCACGCACAGCCACCGCGACACGATATTCCAGGCAATGCCTGAAAAGGTCTTGGACGCTGGCGCGCCTTGATTTATTCGGACGGTCAAATCCGATCGCTGATTGGTCAGCGACCCGGAAACGATAGAGCCCGGCCTCAAGTCGCACAAGCCGGCGGTTTCTGGCGTAGTCGTAGGCAGCGGCGCAAGGCTGTGTAGCCTTAGAGAGTGTCTGGAGATGTCGATTAAACATCGCCTGTTTATTGGTCCTACTGTGGGTTTTGTGCTGGCTGGGCCGGCCTCTTCGCGAGCAAGCCCGCTCCCACAGGGGATCTTCGGTGGACACATTATTTGTGTACGCCTGAGATCCCCTGTGGGAGCGGGCTTGCTCGCGAAGGGGCCCGTAAGAACACCGCCAACTTTCGGTCAGTCCGCCAATCGCGTCGCAAGAGACTTGGCCTGACTCGCCACATCAGTCACCGCCGTACTCTCCCACCACATCCCGCGCAACGGCGGGCCCATGGCGAACAGACGGCTGGCGACCTGCCCATCGGCACTGAGTACCGCACCATCCGCTGCAGCGGCGATGCCCAACGCCAATGGCCCCGGCCGTACCAGCCCGCGAGCGAGCAACTGCTGCGGCAACGGACGGGCCACCCGGCGCCAGTCGTATTCGATACCGCTGGAGTTGATCAGCGCCGCGCCGTGCACCACGCAAGTTTCAGTCTCGCCACGCCGACGAATGCGGATACTGACCTCGCCGTCCGAAGCAGGCTCAAGCCCCTTGAACGACGCCGCCTGAATCCGCAACCGCCCTTCCCCATGCAAACGCGCCACCAACTCGGCACTCAACGGCGGCGAGCGATGGTGATGGCTTTCCCACCACGGCCGTACATGCCGCACAAACTGCCGACGCTGCACATCGGTCGCCTGACTCCACAACCGCCCGATATGCGCCCGCACCGTGTCCAACGGCGCTTGCCAGTCGATGCCCTGGGCGATGGCGTCGCGACAATGCCGGCGCAGTTCGCGCACCAACTGACGCGGTGTGCGAATGCTGTGATCCTCGGCGAGAAAGTCCACCCACGCCGGTGGCTGCCTGCGCACATGCGGCAGCAGGCCATGACGAGAAAAGACTTCGATCGGCCCGCGATGCCCGGCCTGCTCCAGCGACACCACGGCATCGACCATGGTCAGGCCCGAGCCGATGATCAGCACCGTCGACTGCGGATCGAGTTGACCCATGGCGGCTACATCCCACGGGTCGAGTGCAGCGGCATTCAAACCGCTGGATTCGGTTTGCGGCGTGCGGGCGGCCGGAAACATTCCGGTCGCCAACACCGCGTAAGCGCCCTGTAATTGCTGCCCATCACTCAGGCTCAACCGCACCGAATCGCTCAACGTTTCCAGGTCCACCACCTCGGCCCGCACATGTTCGACTCTCGACCCCTTCAATGCGCCCACCGCCTGCGCTTCAGCCAGACGCTGCTGCACATAAACGCCGAACAGCCCGCGCGGCGGAAACAGTTCGCTGACCGGCACATGTTGCTCATCCGACTCCGGCCAGCCACCGGCGGCGATGTGTTCGGTCAGCCATTGGGTCAGGTCATCGGCGTTGTCCGGGTCGACGCTCATCCGCGCCGCGTTGCCATTGAGCGTATGCCCCAATTCCACCGCGCTATAGGCTTCGCCACGGCCCAGTTCTGCCCGCGGCTCGATCACCAGCACCCGGCGTTGACCGGGCAAACGCAACAACTGCGCCGCCAGCATCGCGCCACTCAGGCCGCCGCCGATGATCAGGATGTCAGCGTGGCGGATGGCGTCGGTCGCCTGTCCGCTTGAGGTGTCAGTCATGGCGTTCTCACTGGTCATTGTTTACCTAGATAAAAGTCATGCAGATCGCCCCGTGCCAGTAACTCATCGGCGACGCCGGACAGCACCACGCGACCGGTATCGAGGACGTAGGCCTGTGAGGCGTACTTGAGTGCCACGTTAATATTTTGCTCGGCAATCAGGAAGCTCACCTGCTCGTCTCGATTGAGTTGCGCCACGATTTCGAAAATCTCCTGGACGATAATAGGCGCCAAACCCATGGAAGGTTCATCGAGCAGTACCAAAGTAGGACGTGTCATCAACGCCCGGCCAATGGCGACCATCTGCTGTTCGCCACCGGAGGTCAGCCCGGCCCGGGTCTTGCGTTTGGTTTTCAGGCGTGGAAACCAGGCGTAGATGCGCTCCAGATCCGCCGCCAGGTCCTTGCGGCTCAGACCGCGAACGAAGCCGCCGCTGCGCAGGTTGTCCTCCACCGTCAGTTGTGGGAACACGTGCCGGCCCTCCAGCACATGCACCATGCCCTGGCGCACGCGAACGCTCGGATTAACCCCTGCGGTATCGCGCCCGAGAAACTCGATCGTCCCTCGACTGACTTCCGCGCGCTCGGCCCGTACCAGCCCGGAAATCGCCTTGAGCGTGGTGCTTTTGCCCGCACCGTTGGCCCCGAGCAATGCGACGATGCCGCCCTTGGGCACCGTCAGCGACACCCCGGCCACGGCCAGGATCGCCCCGTCGTAGATCACCTCGATGTCGTTCACTTGCAACAGGTCATTGGCGGCAATGTCGCTGGCGGCTTGGCTCATGGGTTATTCATCCCCGGTGCAGGTGCGTGGTGCCAGGCCTTTTTCCTTGGCGAACGCGGCGGATTTTTCATCGATCAAGGGCCGCAGCAAGGCGCGGTCGGCGGGGATCCAGTCGCTGATCAGCGTCCAGTTGGCGCCGTCCCACTGCTGGACCCGCGCCGAACCGCCACCCTCATGATCCTTGCACGACAGCTTGAGGTTCTGCATCAGGCCGAAGTAGCCCATGTCCTTGAGCCGCGCGTCGTCGATGTTCAGGTGTTCCAGGCCCCAGCGCCCTTCTTCGCCGTTAAGCGGCCGCTTGCCGAATTTGCCTTGGGCGGTACGGATCGCTTCCACCATCACTGCCGCGTTCACCAGCCCGGAGTTGTAATAGACGCTGCCGAAATTCTTCAGGTCCTTGAGGTCGCTTTTGCCCTTGTCGAGGATGGCTTGCTTGAGGCGTTTGTGGATCTCGAATTCGCTGCCGGCCGGGTATGGCGTCAGCGCCAGATACCCTTTGGCGGCGGCGCCCGCAGGCAACACGTCTTCGCTGGAACTGGCCCAGATGTCGCCGACGATATGGTCAACCGGGAAGCCGAAACGCGCCGCTGTCTTGACCGCCACCGGCGTCGACACGCCCCAGGTGCGCAGGAACACCCAGTCCGGGTTAGCCTGGCGCACTTGCCGCCATTGCGCCGATTGCTCGTTGCCCGGATCGGCCACCGGGATCTGGATGTTTTCGAAGCCGTACTTCTCCGCCAGCAGCTTTAACGGGCCGAGTGTTTCCCGACCGTAAGCCGAGTCGTGATAAACCGTGGCGATTTTCTTGCCCTTGAGTTTGTCGAACCCGCCCTCGCGCTGGGCGATGTAGTTGATCAGGCTCGAAGCCTCGCTGTAGAAGGTCAGCATCACCGGAAAGTTGTACGGAAACACCGTGCCGTCGGTGGCTTCGGTGCGACCGTAACCGAGGGTGATCAGCGGGATCTTGTCGACTTCCGCCCGCTCGCTCAACGCATACGCCGCCGGTGCGCCGTTGGGTGAATAGATCGCCACCGGCGCGCCATCCAGGCCTTTCTTGAAGCGCTCATAGCACTCGATGCCCTTCTCCGCCGTCCATTCGGTTTCACATTCCTGCCAGACCAGTTTCACGCCATTGATCCCGCCTTCCACATCGTTGATGTAGTTCAGGTAATCGAGCATGCCGGCCCACACCTGCACGCCGCTCGAGGCATATGCGCCAACGCGATACGTGGCCAACGGGAAGAATTGCTGGTCCGCCGAGGCCTGAACCATCGGCACTGTACTGCCGTAAACCGCCAGCGTCAGAGCGGCGCCGGCCAACGAACGTTTCAAGGATGCACGCATGTTGTCTCTCTAATAGTGGGGGGTTCAGAAGCGCAGCGGCCAGTGACGCAGCTGTTCACGGAGGTTGCTCAAGAGGCGGATCAGACCTTCCGGTTCCTTGATCAGGAACAGGATGATCAGCACGCCGAAGATGATTTTTTGCAGGTTCTGCAACTGCCCCGCGTCCACCGAACCGCCGAACAGCGCTTGGCCGGTGTGGCTGAGCAGGATCGGCAGCAGGCTGATGAACGCCGCGCCGACGAAGTTACCGGCGATGCTGCCCATGCCACCGATAATGATGATGAACAGGATCTGGAACGACCGGTTGATATCGAAGCTACTGGCGCTGGCCGTACCGAGATAGGCAAAGGCCCACAGCGCCCCGGCGATGCCCAGGTAAAACGAGCTGACAGCGAACGCCAGGTGCTTATAACGCACCACCGCAATGCCGATGACGGCAGCGGCGGTGTCCATGTCGCGGATCGCCATCCAGTTGCGGCCGATCTGGCTTTTCACCAGGTTCACCGCGACCCAGGTCAACAACAGCACCGTGGTCAGGGTCAGCAGATAGCGACCCAATGGGGTGTTGAGGTCATGGCCGAACAGCGCCAGTGTCGGCGCGGAAATGGTCCCGGACGAACCGTAGTTGTAGAACCAGGGGAATTTGACGAACAACCACTCAAGAAAGAACTGCGCGGCCAACGTGGTGACCATCAGATAGAAGCCCTTGATCCGCGAACTCGGCAGGCCGAAGACAAAGCCGACCATTGCGCTGATCAGCCCCCCGCCCAGCAGCGCTACCGGCAGACCGAGCTCGGGCAATCGCAACAAGAATCCATAGGTGGCAAAGGCCCCGACCGCCATGAAACCGGCCGCGCCGACCGAAGTCTGGCCGGTATAACCGGTCAGCAGATTGAGGCCAAGCCCGGCCAGGGACAGCACCAGGAACGGGATCAGAATCGCGTTCAGCCAATAGTCGTTGCCGGTCAGCGGCACGACGACGAAGGCGATCAACAACAAGCCAAGCAGGCCAAACGGCACACGACGCTGGATCAACACCGCCGGTGCGGTTTCGCGGGTTAGGGAAATCGACATGGGTTCAGACTCGCTCGATGGCGCGCTCGCCGAACAGGCCGGCGGGACGGATGTACAGGAAGGCCAAGGCCAGGACATAGGCAAACCACGGGGTGATACCGCCGCCAATCAGCGGGCCGAGGTAAACCTCGGCGAGGTTCTCCGCCGCACCGACGATCAACCCGCCGACAATCGCCCCGCCAATCGAAGTGAAGCCGCCGATGATCAATACCGGCAAGGCCTTGAGCACCACCAGCGACAGGGAAAACTGCACCCCCTGGCGCGCGCCCCACAGCAACCCGGCCACCAGCCCGACAATGCCCGCCACCGCCCAGACGATCTGCCAGATGCGGTTGAGGTTGATGCCGATCGACAGCGCGGCGGTGGTGTCATCCGCCACCGCGCGCAACGACACGCCGATGCGGGTTTTGTTGAACAGCAGCGCCAGCACCGTCACCAACACGATGGCGGCCGCCGCCGCGATCAGGTCGAACTGGCTGACCATCATCCCGCCGATAAAGATCGGCACGTCATCGATGCCCAGATCCAGCGCGCGCACCTGCGAGCCCATCAAGCCCTGGGCCAGACCTTCGATGATGAACGACAGCCCGAGCGTCGCCATGAACAAAGTGATCTGCGAGCGATTGACCAGTGGCCGCAACACCAGCCGTTCGATCAGCAACGCGCCGATGATCATCACCACAACGGTCAGCAACAGCGCCACGGCGAACGGCACGCCTTGATCGTGCAGGCTGACAAAGGTCAGCGCGGCGAACAGCAGCATCGCGCCCTGGGCGAAATTGAACACACCGCTGGCCTTGTAGATCAGCACGAAGCCGATGGCGACCAGCGAGTACATGGTCCCGGCAAGCAAGCCGCCGAGCAGGGTTTCGAAGAAGAATGTCATCAGTGCACCACCCCCAGATACGCCGCGATCACTTCGGGATTGGCTTGCACTTCGGCGGGTGTGCCATCACCGACCTTGCGCCCGTAATCGAGCACCACCACATGGTCGGACAGGCCCATCACCACGCTCATGTCGTGCTCGATCAACACCACCGTGGTGCCGAGATCGCGGTTGATGTCGGCAATGAAACGGGCCATTTCCCGTTTCTCGTCGGCGTTCATCCCGGCCATCGGCTCGTCGAGCAGCAACAGCCTGGGGCCGGCGATCAAGGCACGGCCCAGCTCCACGCGTTTTTGCAGGCCGTAGGACAGCTGGTCCACCGGCACATCGCGGTGGGCTTGCAGTTCGAGGAATTCAAGAATGCCTTGAGCCTGCTGACGGAAGTCTTCCGCCTCACGCCGGGCGCTCGGCAGGTTCAGCACCTGCTCAATGAAACGGCTGCGCAAATGCCGCGACAGGCCGGTGAGGATGTTGTCGATCACGCTCATCTTCTTGAACAGCGCATTGTTCTGGAACGTGCGCCCGATGCCCCGGCGTGCGGCGATCAACGGGTCGATGCGCTTGAACGGCTGTTGCTCGAACACTATCGAACCGGCATCGAAGCGGTACACGCCGTTCAACACGTTGAGCAGCGAACTCTTGCCGGCGCCGTTGGGGCCGATCAACGCGCAGATCTCGCCCCGGCGCACGTCGAACGACAGTTCATTGATCGCCTTCACGCCTTTGAAGGACAGGGAAATACCGCTGACTTGCAGAATGGAATCGGTCGAGCTCATGCGATGTCCCGTTTGAATTCAGCGAGCCAGGCCGGCTCGGGTTGAGCATCGGAAATGCGGGTGGCTTGCCAGATGAATCGCAGGTTGTGGAAGCCCAACAGGTGGCGAACGCGGTTCTTGATCAAGCGTTGCAGGCCTTTTTCCGGATGGGCGATGGCCCAGTCACAGAGGCGTCGGCGCCAGGTACCATGGGGGGCGAGGCGGCTGTCGATTTCTGCGGCCAATAGTTGCAGGCGTTCGGCGGACAGCAGCAGCCCGGACGGCGCCACTTCACGGCGATCACGGCTGGCGCTGCCGGGGCTTTCCGGGAAGGCGAGGGATTGGCCGCTGGTCAGCCATTGCTCCAGCAGCACCGTCAGACCGTGCTGCCACTGGGTACCCTCCTCACTCCACAGTTGCGCATCCTGATTCCAGCGGCTGAGGCGTTGCGGGGCTTCAACCGGGCCAAACAGGTCGGCGAAATTCAGCGGCGACTGGCCTTGGTTGATCCAGAGTTGCTGCGTTTGTCGTGCCTGAACGAATGAGTGGGTCGGACGACTGCGCCACAGGGCTTTGTGCAGGGCTTCGGGGTCGAGGTTGTCCGGCAGTGTCAGCAGTTCGGCATCGATGTGCCGGGCAGCCAGCGCGAGAAGCAGCAGATTCGGTTCGAAAGCGCCGCTCAGGGCCAGACGCGAATCTTCGGTGAAACCTTGCTGACGCAAACCATCGGCCAGCCGCTCGACATCGCGCAAGACATCGATCCAGCGCCAGACGACCCATTGGCCGTGGCGCTTGTGGCGCAGCGCCGGTTGCAATGGGCTGACCTGCGCCCAGTGCTGCAGCTGCTCCAGAGCCCGGGGCACCTTGACCTGCCATTCGGTGGTATCCGCGATGGGCGGACGCTTGAGTTCATGCACGCTCATTGGCTTACCTCTTTTCCATGGGCAGAAGCGTGCGGTGGTCCGCTGGGCTGGAATCTGTAAAACACCACCGCCCCAATGTGGGAGCGGGCTTGCTCGCGAAATCGATGTAACTGGCGATATCAATGTTGAATGTGCCGGCCTCTTCGCGGGCAAGCCACGCTCCCACAGGGTTTTGTCGTCCACAAATATCGCCGGCGATACGAAACCTGTGGGAGCGTGGCTTGCCCGCGATGGCATCTAGGCAGACACCACTTTCCTCTCCTGCCGCCGCAACCCCTCCAGGTCGCGATAGCCGCTGCCCGGATGTAGCTCCGGTAATCGCGCCCCTTCCCCAAACAACTTCTCGCGCAACGTCCCTGGCGCATATTCGGTCTTGTACACCCCGCGCTTCTGCAACTCCGGCACCAGCAATTCCACGGCGTCGATAAAGGTTTCGTGGGTCAGCGCATACGCCAGGTTGAAGCCATCCACATCGGTCTCCTCGACCCATTCCTGCAGCAGGTCGGCGACGGTCTCGGGGCTGCCGACAAACAGCGGCCCGAAACCACCGATCCCGACCCAATCGGCCAGTTCGTTCGGCGTCCAGACCTTGTTCGGGTCCGCCGTGGAAAACGCCTCCACCGCCGACTGAATCGCATTGGTGTGCACGTGCTTGAGCGGCTCATCCGGTTTGAACTGGCTGAAATCGATGCCGGTCCAGCCTGAGATCAGCGCCATGGCGCCTTCGTAGCTGACCCAGGTTTTGTATTCCTCGAACTTGGCTTTGGCCTTGGCATCGGTTTCGCCCAGGATCACGGTTTGCAGGTTGAAGATCAGAATCTTCGACGGATCGCGCCCGGCTTCGGCGGCACGGCGACGAATGTCAGCCACGGTTTTCTTCAGCAGTACTTTCGACGGTGCAGCGACGAATACGCATTCGGCATGTTCGGCGGCGAACTGCTTGCCGCGACTGGAGGCGCCCGCCTGATAGAGCACCGGCGTGCGCTGCGGCGAAGGCTCACAGAGGTGAATCCCTGGCACTTGAAAGTGTTTGCCGACGTGGCGGATCTCGTGAATTTTGCTCGGGTCGCTGAAGATCCGCCGCTCACGATCGCGCAGGATCGCGCCCTCTTCCCAGCTGCCCTCCCACAGCTTGTAGCAAACCTCCAGATATTCTTCGGCGAAGTCATAACGGGCGTCGTGTTCGGTCTGGTTTTTTTGCCCGAGGTTCTTCGCACCGCTTTCCAGGTACGAGGTAACGATGTTCCAGCCAGCGCGGCCCTTGGTCAGGTGATCGAGGGTCGACAGGCGCCGGGCGAACGGATACGGATGCTCGAACGACAGCGACGCGGTCAGGCCGAAACCCAGGTGTTCGGTGACCAGCGCCATCGGCGGGATCAATTGCAGCGGATCGTTGACCGGCACCTGCGCCGCCTGGCGGATCGCCGCGTCACCGTTGCCGTTGTAGACGTCGTAGATGCCGAGCACATCGGCAATGAACAAACCGTCGAACTTGCCGCGCTCGAGGATTTTCGCCAGATCGGTCCAGTACTCCAGATCCTTGTATTGCCAGGAGCGATCGCGCGGATGCGCCCACAGGCCGGGCGACTGGTGGCCGACGCAGTTCATGTCAAAGGCGTTGAGACGAATTTTGCGGGCCATCAAACGACACTCCCAGCGCTTGGGGGATGGATGCCGTTGAGGCGGAAGTTGCCGATGAGGTGGAGTTTCCAGCGCAGCGGGTCGTGCAGTGAGCCGTGCAATGCGGTGCGTTGGCCGGTGAGTTCGAATTCGGCGTTGCTGACGGCATTTAACGCGTCCGCGCTGGCCAGGTGCGACTCGGCGATGGCGACGCGGATTTCCGTGTCGTCATCAACGCTGTTCAGAAAATCTTCAGCACGTTCGAGCAGCGCGGCGGCGACTTCGATGCGGATGTGCAAGTCGCCGAAGCGGCTGATGACGAAAGGATCATCCGAGGATGGGGGCTGCTGGCGGACGAAACGCAACGTCACATCGAACAGAGTGCGAGCGTTGTGCAGGTCGTGCTGACTTTTGGCCAGGGGCTGCCCGGCAACAATCGGTTGGGTCAAGGCGTTCATGGGTGGCTCCTCAGTTCCAGGCGTGGCGTGCAGGCTTCACGCCGTTGAGCAGGTAGTTGCCGATCAAGTGGTATTTCCAGCGTGCCGGATCGTGCAGGGTGTGCGTCCGGGCGTTGCGCCAGTGGCGGTCGAGGTTGTATTTGCCGAGCACCGAGCGAGTACCGGCCAGCTCGAAGAGTTTGCTGCTGGCAAGCAAGGCGATCTCGGCGGACAGCACTTTGGCCTGGGCGACCACCACCGAGGCACGGGCCACCGTGTCTTCATTGGGGTTGAGTAGCGCATGGTCGATTGCGCGGCCAGCCTTTTGCACAATGGCTTCGGTGCCGTGGACTCGCCATTCCAGCTCGCCAATTGCAGCGATGCTGAACGGGTCCTGCCAGCCGTGATCCTGCCCACTGTCGATCCAGGGTCGGGCTTGACGGGCGTAGCGTTTGGTTTCTTCCAGGGCACCGACGGCGATGCCAGTGTCCACGGCCGCCTGGATGATTTGCGAAATCGGGCCATCGGCGGTGGGCTCGTCGAAGGCTTTATGGGCGGGGATCACGGCGCTGAGCGGGACTTTAACCGCGTTGAGCGTGACACCGCCGCTGGCCGTGGTGCGCTGGCCAAAACCGTCCCAACTGTCGATCACCGTCAGGCCGGGCTTGTCGCGCTCGATAAACGCGATGAACGCCTTGTTCTCTTCATCGACCGCCACCGCCGGCACGATGTGCGCGAACAACGCGCCGGTGCAGTAGAACTTCTCGCCGTCGATTTGCGCGGTGTCTTTGTCGAAACGAATGCGGGTTTCGAAGGCACCGGCGTTTTTGCTTTTGGATTCAGAGAAGGCGTTGCCGAATCGGTAGCCCTGCAAGACTTTGCCGAAGTAGTAACGCTTCTGCTCTTCGGTGGCGGTTTGCAAAAGGATGTCGAGCACCCCGAGGTGGTTTTGCGGTATCTGGCCAAGGGATGAGTCGGCGGCGGAAATGATCTTGATCACTTCGGCAACGGTCACGTAAGAAACGCCGGCGCCGCCGTATGCCTTGGGAACGGTGATGCCCCAGAGACCACTGGCGGAAAATTCGTCGAGTTCGGCGATTGGCAAGCGTCGGTCGCGGTCGCGGAGGCTGGCCTCGATGGCGAAGCGCGCGGCGAGCTTGTGAGCGACGGCGATGGCTTCGGCGTCCGAGTGGATGACGTGGGCGGTGCGAGGGGATTGGGCAGAGGCTGTCATGGGCCGACTCCAGAATTCTGGTGAATACCCCAGAACTTTTGCAGGAGTCATGCCTGAAATTAAATTTCTTTTATTTCAATAAGTTGGCGAATTATCAGAGAAACACTTGCAGCTTAAAAACAGCAAAGTGCTTATCCAGTGTTGGTCGGTCAACAGTCAAATCACCACATTACGCACAAACCGCACCGCCACTTCCCCATCATTGCAATAGGAATACGGCTGGTTACTGGCAAACATGAAGAACTCGCCAGCCGCGATTTTCTGCGGCTGATCGCCGAGCATCAGGGTCAGGCAACCTTCGAATACATAAAGCTGTTCGCTATAGCCTTCGGCATCTGGCTGCGACGGGTAAATTTCGCCGGGTTGCAGGCACCATTCCCACTGTTCAACCTCACGAGTGGCAGTGGCTTTGGACAGCAAGACGGCTTTGCTGCCAGGAATCTTCCCGGCCCAAGCCACTTCGTTGATGCGGCTCGGGTCACGGGCATCCGGGGCCTGGATCAGGTCGCTGAACGCCACGTCCAGCGCTTCGGCCACGCGGTCGAGGGTGGTCAGGCTGACGTTCTTCTCGCCAGCCTCGATGGCCACCAGCATCCGGCGGCTGACCCCGGACTTTTCGGCCAGCGCGGCCTGGCTCATGTCGGCGGCGTGACGCAGCCGTCGCACATTCAGGCTGACGTGCTGAAGGACCGAAGCCCGTTGGGTGGAATCTTTGTGCACTATATTGCTCACTGGGTGGCGTTGCGCAGTATACTGCCCAACTTCGGGCGCATTGTGCGTCTCCCTCAGATGGCGCGCAAGGTCATGACGTCGATGAACGCTTCTCACACATCCCCCCGCTTCTCACGGCTCAGCAAGGCCGAGTGCGTGCTGGTGCTGATTACCATGGTCTGGGGCGGGACCTTTCTGCTGGTGCAGCATGCGATGACCGTCAGCGGGCCGATGTTTTTCGTCGGGCTGCGTTTTGCGGCGGCCGCGAGCCTTGTTGCGCTGTTCTCCTGGCGTCATCTGCGCGAACTGACCCTGTTCGAACTCAAGGCCGGGGCGTTTATCGGCGTGGCGATCATGCTTGGTTATGGCTTGCAGACCGTGGGTTTACAGAGCATTCCCAGCAGCCAGTCGGCGTTCATTACCGCGCTGTATGTGCCGTTCGTGCCGTTGCTGCAATGGCTGGTGCTGGGGCGGCGTCCGGGGTTGATGCCGAGCATCGGGATCATGCTGGCGTTTACCGGGTTGATGTTGCTGTCCGGGCCTTCCGGTGCTTCGTTCAATTTCAGCCCCGGTGAAATCGCCACATTGATCAGCGCCGTGGCGATTGCGGCGGAGATCATTTTGATCAGCACCTATGCCGGCCAGGTCGATGTGCGACGGGTGACGGTGGTGCAATTGGCGACCACGTCGGTGCTGTCGTTCCTGATGGTGGTGCCGACTCAGGAAGTGATTCCGGACTTTTCATGGTTGCTGTTGTGCAGTGCGCTGGGCTTGGGCGCGGCGAGTGCGGCGATTCAGGTAGCAATGAACTGGGCGCAGAAAAGTGTGTCGCCGACCCGCGCGACGTTGATCTATGCCGGCGAGCCGGTGTGGGCCGGAATTGTCGGGCGGATTGCCGGGGAACGCTTGCCGGCGATTGCCTTGGTTGGCGCGGGGTTGATTGTGGCGGCGGTGATTGTCAGTGAGTTGAAGACCAAAGGTAAGGTTGCCGCGACTGAAGAAGAGTTGGAGCGGGAAACACAAGGGTAAGAGCCAATATCTGCAACACCGGATAGATCGCCTTCGCGAGCAAGCCCGCTCCCACATTGGATTTGTGGTGTGTCTCGTGTATACGCCGCCAATCGAGTGTGGGAGCGGGCTTGCTCGCGAAGGGGCCGGCACAGGCGAAATCGCGCTCTCTGAAACAATGTGAATCAGGCTTTTTCCGTCTACTTTGTAGGATTCTGCGACAGCTTGGCGTTTGGTGATCGGGGAGCTGGCACGTATGATGCTTCACAAACTTCCGCAGATTAGAAGCCTATGTCCCTGATAGTTCTACTGCTTCTGCCTTTTATCGGCAGCTGTCTGGCAGCCTTGCTGCCGCACAACGCGCGTAATACCGAATCGCTGTTGGCTGGCCTGGTTGCCTTGATCGGCACCGTCCAGGTCGCCCTCCTGTACCCGCAAATCGCCCATGGCGGCGTGATTCGTGAAGAGTTCTTCTGGCTCCCCAGCCTGGGCCTGAACTTCGTGCTGCGCATGGACGGTTTCGCCTGGTTGTTCTCGATGCTGGTGCTGGGCATCGGCACGCTGGTTTCGTTGTACGCCCGTTATTACATGTCACCGGACGATCCGGTGCCGCGCTTCTTTGCGTTTTTCCTGGCATTCATGGGCGCCATGCTGGGGCTGGTGATCTCCGGCAACCTGATCCAGATCGTGTTTTTCTGGGAGCTGACCAGCCTCTTCTCGTTCCTGTTGATCGGCTACTGGCACCACCGCGCCGATGCGCGACGGGGTGCTTATATGGCACTGATGGTCACCGGCGCGGGCGGTTTGTGTTTGCTGGCGGGGGTCATGTTGCTCGGCCATGTGGTCGGCAGCTATGACCTGGACAAGGTCCTGGCCGCCGGCGATCTGATTCGCGCGCATGCCCTCTACCCTATTCTGCTGCCCCTGATCCTGATTGGCGCCCTGAGCAAAAGTGCGCAATTTCCCTTCCACTTCTGGTTGCCCCACGCGATGGCGGCACCGACCCCGGTCTCGGCGTATCTGCACTCGGCGACCATGGTCAAGGCCGGGGTGTTCCTGCTCGCACGCCTGTGGCCGTCGCTGTCCGGCAGTGAAGAATGGTTCTACATCGTCAGTGGGGCCGGCGCCTGCACGCTGTTGCTCGGCGCGTATTGCGCGATGTTCCAGAACGACCTCAAGGGCCTGCTGGCCTACTCGACCATCAGCCATTTGGGCCTGATCACCCTGCTGCTGGGCCTGAATAGTCCGCTGGCCGCCGTGGCCGCGGTGTTCCACATTCTTAACCACGCCACGTTCAAGGCCTCGCTGTTCATGGCCGCCGGGATCATCGACCACGAAAGCGGCACCCGGGACATTCGCAAACTCAGCGGCCTGGTCAAACTGATCCCGTTCACCGCCACCCTGGCCATGGTCGCCAGCGCCTCCATGGCCGGCGTGCCGCTGCTCAACGGCTTCCTGTCGAAAGAGATGTTCTTCGCCGAAACCGTGTTCATCAACGCCACGGCCTGGATCGAGATGACCCTGCCGATCGTCGCGACCATTGCCGGGACATTCAGCGTCGCTTACTCCCTGCGCTTCACCGTCGACGTGTTCTTCGGCCCGACCGCCACCGACCTGCCGCACACTCCTCACGAGCCACCGCGCTGGATGCGCGCGCCGGTGGAGTTGCTGGTGTTCACCTGTCTGGTGGTGGGAATTTTCCCCGCTCAAGTGGTCGGCTCGCTGCTCGCGGCGGCGGCATTACCGGTGGTGGGTGGCACGCTGCCCGAGTACAGCCTGGCGATCTGGCACGGCTGGAACGCACCGATGATCATGAGCCTGATCGCCATGTCCGGCGGCATCGTGCTCTACCTGTTGCTGCGCAATCAGCTCAAGCGCGGGCGTTTCATGCACCCGCCGGTGATCAGCCATTTCAATGGCAAGCGCCTGTTCGAGCGCTGCCTGGTGATCATGATGCGTCTGGCCCGTCGTCTGGAGCGGCGGATCAGCACCCGGCGCCTGCAAACCCAACTGTTTCTGGTGGTGCTCGCCGCCGTGCTGGCCGGGTTGATCCCGATGCTGCACAGCAGCCTGAGCTGGGGCGACCGGGCGAAAATTCCGGGCTCGATCGTGTTCGTGATCCTCTGGCTGCTGGCAATTGCCTGTGCCCTCGGCGCGGCCTGGCAAGCCAAGTATCACCGGCTCGCGGCCCTGACCATGGTCAGTGTCTGCGGCCTGATGACCTGCGTGACCTTCGTCTGGTTCTCGGCGCCGGACCTGGCCCTGACGCAACTGGTGGTCGAAGTGGTGACCACGGTGCTGATCCTGCTCGGCCTGCGCTGGTTGCCACGACGGATCGAAGAGGTATCGCCGTTGCCGAGCAGCCTGCGCAAGGCGCGGGTGCGGCGGGTTCGCGACTTGCTGCTGTCGAGCGCGGTCGGTGGCGGCATGGCGTTGCTGTCCTACGCGATGCTGACCCGCCAGACGCCCAACGACATTTCCTCTTTCTACCTCAGTCGCGCCCTGCCCGAAGGCGGCGGCAGCAACGTGGTCAACGTAATGCTGGTGGATTTCCGTGGCTTCGACACCCTCGGTGAAATCACCGTGCTGGTGGCAGTGGCCCTGGCGGTGTTCGCCCTGCTGCGACGCTTCCGCCCTCCGAAAGAAAGCCTGCAACTGCCGGCCCAACAGCGTCTGCTGGCCCCCGACGTGGTCACCGATCTGGTCAACCCGCGTCACGCCAGCGACACCGCGCTCGGGTTCATGATGGTGCCGGCGGTGCTGGTGCGCCTGCTGTTGCCGATCGCCCTGGTGATCTCGTTCTATCTGTTCCTGCGCGGGCACAACCAGCCGGGTGGCGGTTTCGTCGCCGGGCTGGTGATGTCGGTGGCGTTCATCCTGCAATACATGGTCGCCGGCACCCAGTGGGTCGAGGCGCAAATGAGCCTGCGGCCGCTGCGCTGGATGGGCACCGGGCTACTGTTCGCCACGGTCACCGGGCTTGGCGCGATGGCGGTCGGGTATCCGTTCCTGACCACACACACCTGGCATTTCGAACTGCCGCTACTGGGTGACATTCACATCGCCAGCGCGCTGTTCTTCGACATTGGCGTGTATGCCGTGGTGGTCGGTTCGACGCTGTTGATCCTCACCGCCCTCGCCCACCAATCGGTACGCGGTCATAAAACCAGCGCGCAAACCAGGCCCGTGGCCAAAGCCGCTGTCACCCAAGGAGCCATCTGATGGAAGAAGTCATCGCAATCGCCATCGGTGTACTGGCCGCGTCTGGCGTATGGTTGATCCTGCGACCACGGACGTTCCAGGTGGTCATGGGCCTGTGCCTGCTGTCCTATGGCGTCAACCTGTTCATCTTCAGCATGGGCAGCCTGTTCATCGGCAAGGAGCCGAACATCAAGGACGGCGTACCCCAGGATTTGCTGCACTACACCGACCCGCTGCCGCAAGCGCTGGTGCTGACCGCGATCGTCATCAGTTTCGCCATGACCGCGCTGTTCCTGGTGGTGCTGCTCGCCTCCCGGGGCCTGACCGGCACCGACCATGTGGATGGCCGGGAGCCTAAAGAATGATGGCGATGACTCACTTGATCGTCGCACCGATCCTGCTGCCGCTGCTGACCGCCGCCGTGATGCTGATGCTGGGCGAAAAACACCGCCCGCTGAAGGCCAGGATCAACCTGTTCTCCAGCCTGCTGGGGCTGGGCATTGCCGTGATGTTGCTGCAATGGACGCAAACCACCGGCGTGCCGGGCTCCATTGGCGTGTACCTGCCGGGCAACTGGCAAGCGCCGTTCGGCATCGTGCTGGTGGTCGATCGCCTGTCAGCGTTGATGCTGGTGCTGACCGGGATCATCGGCGTCAGCGCGCTGCTGTTCGCCATGGCCCGCTGGGACGGCGCCGGTTCGAGTTTTCACGCGCTGTTCCAGATTCAGTTGATGGGCCTGTACGGTGCCTTCCTCACGGCGGACCTGTTCAACCTGTTCGTGTTTTTCGAAGTACTGCTCGCCGCCTCTTACGGGCTGATGCTGCACGGCTCGGGTCGGGCGCGGGTGTCGTCGGGGCTGCATTACGTCTCGATCAACCTGCTGGCCTCGTCGCTGTTCCTGATTGGCGCGGCGCTGATCTACGGCGTTACCGGCACACTGAACATGGCCGACCTGGCACTGAAAATCCCGCTGGTGCCGGAAGCCGATCGCGGCCTGCTGCATGCCGGCGCGGCGATTCTGGCGGTGGCGTTCCTGGCCAAGGCCGGGATGTGGCCGTTGAACTTCTGGCTGGTGCCGGCCTACTCCGCGGCCAGCGCACCGGTGGCGGCGATGTTCGCGATCATGACCAAAGTCGGCGTCTACACCTTGCTGCGCCTGTGGACGCTGCTGTTCTCCGGCCAGGCCGGAGCCTCCGCGTACTTCGGTGGCGACTGGCTGATCTACGGCGGCATGGCGACCATCATCTGCGCTGCGGTGGCGATCCTCGCCGCGCAACGCCTGGAACGCCTGGCCAGCCTGAGTATCCTGGTGTCGGCAGGCATTCTGTTGTCGGCCATCGGTTTCGCCCAGCCGAACCTGATCGGCGCTGCGCTGTTTTATCTGGTCAGCTCGACCCTGGCGTTGAGCGCACTGTTCCTGCTGGCGGAGTTGATCGAGCGTTCGCGTTCAGCCAACGAAATGCCGCTATTTGATGACGGCGAGTTGCTCCCACGGCCCCTGGAATCCTTGCAGCCACCCAAGGGTTTCAACCTCGATGACGACCAGAAAGCCGTGGTCGGCCAGGTGATTCCCTGGACCATGGCTTTCCTTGGCCTGAGCTTCATCGCTTGCGCCTTGCTGATCATCGGCATGCCGCCGCTCTCCGGATTCATCGGCAAACTCAGCCTGCTCAGCGCCCTGCTCAACCCCCTGGGCCTGGGTCATGGCAGCGACGAACCGGTATCGAACGACGCGTGGGGGTTGCTGGCGTTGTTGATCCTGTCCGGACTGGCCTCGCTGATCGCTTTCTCGCGTGTGGGTATCCAGCGTTTCTGGACCCCGCAAGAGCGGCCATCGCCCTTGCTGCGTCGTCTGGAATGCGTGCCGATCATGGTTCTGCTGGGGCTGAGCATCGCCCTGACGTTCAAGGCTGAACCGCTGTTGCGCTACACCCAAGCGGCTGCGCTGGCGTTGAATAACCCTCAGCAATACGTGATGGCGGTGCTCGGCACCCGTGCGGTTCCGAGCCCGGAAGCCCGGGCAGTATTGGTAGAGGTGCAACCATGAAGCGCCTGTTTCCCGCACCGTGGTTGTCGTTGGCGTTGTGGCTGCTGTGGCTGGTGTTGAACTTGTCGATGAGCCCCGGCAATGTGCTGTTGGGCGCGGCGCTGGGGATCTGCGCGCCGTTGATGATGCGCAAGCTGCGACCGCTGCCGATCCGCATTCGTCGCCCCGGGGTAATCCTGCGCCTGTTCTTGCTGGTCGGGCGCGATGTGCTGGTGTCCAACCTCGCCGTGGCCTGGGGCGTGCTCAACGCGGGCCGTCGTGCGCCTCGCTCGCGGTTCATCAAGGTGCCGCTGGAGTTGCGCGATGCCAACGGCCTGGCGGCGCTGTCGATCATCTGCACGGTAATTCCCGGCACGGTCTGGTCGGAGCTGGCACTGGATCGCAGCATTCTGCTGCTGCACGTTTTCGATCTGGATGACGAAGGTCCATTCATCCAGCACTTCAAGGCGACCTACGAGCGCCCCTTGATGGAGATCTTCGAATGAGCGCATTGCTGTCGAACGCGATCCTGCTGAGCCTGTTCATCTTTTCCCTGGCGATGATTCTGACCCTGATCCGCCTGTTCAAGGGCCCGTCAGCCCAGGACCGCGTCCTTGCCCTGGATTACCTGTACATCATCGCCATGCTGATGATGCTCGCGCTGGGCATTCGTTATGCCAGTGACACTTACTTCGAGGCGGCGCTGCTGATCGCCCTGTTCGGCTTCGTCGGCTCGTTTGCCCTGGCCAAATTCCTGTTGCGCGGCGAGGTGATCGAATGAGCGCTGAACTGTCTTTGTGGGTGGAAATACCGGTGGCGATTCTGCTGGTGCTTAGCAGCCTGTTTGCGCTGATCGGTGCAGTCGGGCTGCTGCGGATGAAGGATTACTTCCAGCGCATGCACCCGCCGGCACTGGCCTCGACATTGGGCGCCTGGTGCGTGGCACTGGCCTCGATCATCTACTTTTCAGCGCTCAAGTCGGGGCCGGTGCTGCATGCCTGGCTGATTCCGATTCTATTGTCGATCACGGTGCCGGTGACCACGCTGCTGCTGGCCCGGGCGGCGCTGTTTCGCAAGCGCATGGCGGGGGATGATGTGCCGGCGGAGGTGAGTAGCCGGCGCACGGAACCCGGGAGTTAGTTCGAGGATATGTGTTGATTGGCAGGGCCTCTTCGCGAGCAAGCCCGCTCCCACATTGGATCTGTGTCGTGCACATCATTTGTGTTCACTGAACATCCAATGTGGGAGCGGGCTTGCTCGCGAAGGCGATTGCCCGGTCACCCTCAGATCCAGGCCACTGCCAACAACCCGGCCCCCAACACCACGCACAACGGCGAATACGCCCACGTGTCGAGCCGGGCAAACCTCGAATCCTTGACCTGCTTGAAGAACCCCACCAAATTCGAATCACCGATCGCCCGGGCGAACATCAGCATGGCAATCGCGCTGATCACCCATTGCAACGACCAGTGATGGACCGTGGGCAGATACAGCCCGACCCGCAGGCACACCAGCATCGCGATCAGCAGCAAGCCCACCGCCACCAGCAGCGTGGCAAAGCCCGAAGGCTTGAACGCCGGCCTTGAAACCTCACCGCCCTCCCCGGGTACTCGTGGCACCGCCGCCTCGCTGCCCAATTTGCCACCCGCCGCCCAGTACAGGTGGATCAGGCTGATGACCAGAAAGATTGCAGCAATCCATTGCGCGACCAAAAGGCTCATATTCAGACGTCCCGTGTGAAATGTTGCAGCAGGATGAACCTCCTTGCCCGAATTTAAAAGCGCACCGGGATTTATGTGCATCCGGGCCTGCCAATCGGTTTATTTCAGCTCGGCAGAGACCTTGTCCGCCACATCCTTGGGCACCCAGGCTTGCCAAACTTGCGGGTACGCCTTCATGAAGGCTTCTGCCGCTTGACGCGGCGGGGTATGTTTTTCGCTCATCTGCGCCAAGGCCTTGTTCAACGCGTCGATCGGCAAGTCGACCTTGGTGAAGAACTCGACAATCTGCGGGTACTGTTTCTGGAAGGGTGCGGACACACCGATGGACAGCTTCGAGGGCAGTGAGCGAGTCGGTTTCGGATTAGGATTGTCGGCCTCGGTCAGGGTTTTCCAGGCTTCGGCGTCGAATGGCGGCTCTTGTAGCTGAATCAGTTTGAAACGGCCGAGCAATGGCGTCGGTGACCAGTAATAGAACAGGACCGGTTTGCCGCGACGAATCGACGAACTGATTTCTGCATCCAGCGCCGCCCCCGAACCACTGCGAAAGTTCACGTAGCTGTCGTTCAGCCCATAGGCCTTGAGCTTCTGCTTGTTGACCACCTCCGACGTCCAGCCGATCGGGCTGTTCAAGAAGCGCCCCTTGCTCGGGGTTTCCGGGTCTTTGAACACATCCTTGTAGCGCGGCAGATCGGTGACACTGCGAAGGCCCGGCGCCAGCGGCTTGATGCCCTTGGCCGGGTCGCCCTTGATCACGTACTCCGGCACCCACCAGCCCTCGGTGGCGCCCTTGACCGTATCGCCCAGGCTCGCGACCTTGCCTTCAGCCTCAGCCTTGACCCAGACCGGACTGCGGCCCGCCCACTCTTCGCCAATGACCTGAATGTCATTGTTGGCCAGTGCGGTTTCCAGGGTAATGGTCGTCCCCGGCAAGGTGTCGGTCGGCAAGCCGTAGCCCTGCTCGACGATGATCCGCAGAATCTCGGTGATCAGGCTGCCGCTTTCCCAATTCAGGTCGGCAAAGTGGATCGGTGCCTGGGCAGCGAATACCGGAACGGGTGAAGCCAACAAGCCGAACGTGGCCAGGGTAGTGACCAGTAACCGTCGTAATCCCTTCATGCTCTTGCACCTCGTGCTGTTCACAGCAATAGCAGGATGGCCTGACAAAGAAGACCGCAAGCCTCTGAATACTCAGTCAACTGACTGTAGTAGAGGTTTCTGCTTTCGAGGGGCGAGGATTATTTTTCGGAAGGTTCCTGCAAGCGCGCAAGCTCTCTTCTGACCATGCTGGCGTACGCCGCCGGGCGCAACATATAAATCTGTGACGCTACCCAACTCAGCCAGCCCCCCTGCAGAACGGCCTTTTCAGCCAACAAGCGCTGCGCCTCGGCGTGGGCACTGGCCTGGTTCTGTTCGTGGAAGTCGGCGCGGGTCAGGGTCATCACTCGCTGGCCTTGAAGGTCACCAGTTCGCCCTTGCGCCACTTGGCGGCCTTGGCAGTCACGGCTTTGAGGGTTTTGGTCAGGCCTTCCTGCAGCTGCTGGTGGGCCGCAAACACCATCACCACGCTATGACCTTCCTTGAACACAATGCCATGGCCGTCTGCGGTGGTCACGAACGCGTAATCCCCCAGCCCGTACACCGTCAGTTTGATTTCGCGGAACTTGATGTCCAGTTTGCCGCCTTCACGACTGGGCAATACGGAGGCGCTGAAATGATCGCCGACCTTGAGTTTAAGCCCGGGCTTGTCGTCCACCACCAGCGCCGATTCGGTGTCGATCTCGGCAATGTAAATGCCTTCGGCATTCTGTTCGGTGATGTAGACGAAACGTGACTGAAACTGTTTAACCAGCTTTGCGCGCAAATCACCCAGTACGAACAAAGCATGCATATCGAGATTACTTACTGCCAAGGAAACATCCCCACATCTGAAAATGACACCGCACGCAGGAATCGCGCACAGCAGAAAAAAGCGGCAATGCCGAGGTGTAGCCAAATGACCCGGGTCGGAATCCTGGAACGAGCAGAGGGCTCATCCATCGCGAGGTTTGGGAAGATTACTGGAACATCCCCCGCGTCGTCTTGCCTGGCGGTCGTCAGATGTTGAAGGAAAACGCCCTTCTAACGGCCAGAGAAAACCGGACTACCAACTTTAGGGAAAAATCTCTTTAAAAAAAGCACTTTTCCGACATATCGCCAGAAAAAAATTGCTTTAGATGGGCAGCAATCGCCAACCAGTGATGGCGATTCTAGAGCAGCCATGCTCACCGAGACTACCCAAAACAACGTACACACGTCGGTAAAACCACGAAAAGGACTTCATATGTGCACACTGACTCACTTCGCCGAGCCACACACACACCACGCAAACAGCCCGTCACTTCTGCAATCGATGGTAATCCGCCAGCAGGATTTCCTCCCTGAGGCGCATCTGCCGCCGCGTTTTCAGGTGGTATTGGCCGGCAACGCCTTTTTCCACATCAGGGAAATATCCACCGGACGTGTCAGAGGTTTCCGCGCCGACCATAACGAAGCCTGCGCCCTTGCCCGCTCGCTCGAGTCGCGCAACTGACGCACCCTGAGCATTCGCTTCTATAGACGTTTCGTCACACCGGCGACTTAACTCAGCCGCCGGCAGGCAACTACTGCCATACTGCCCGCCCCATGAAACCCGTCCCCAGGGCGGACGGCGCTCAATACAACATATATTCAAAGGGAAGACTGCTACGTGACGGAATTTGATATCGGTGAATTTTTTATCCGGGGCGAAGCCAGAGAGGTCGAAGGCGAATTCCAGGCGGTCATTATCATGCGCGCCAAACCGCCGTTGACTACGGTGTCGTATCACCAGGTGGAAAAGGATCGCTGGTTCAAGACCGCGGAAGTCGCGACGATTGCCGCCCAGGAAGCCGCGAAAGCCCTGAAGCTTGCCGTCGATGAAGGGGCGTTGAAGGCCTGATCATCGGGTTTGCAGTCTATGCTCATTCCTGCTTTTGAACATCGCTATCGAACTCCCGAAGCGCGGCTCCCTCAGATGCAATGAAGCCGCACCTCGGATCTCGCACTCGACGCGACGAATTATCTGCAAGGAGAAAAAAATGGACTCACCCACACATGACCTGAAAGGTTTGTTCGACCAGCTCGGTCTGGACTCCAGCGAAAAGGCCATCGACGATTTCATTGCCCGTCATTCCCCCTTGCCCGATGACAAGAAACTCATCGACGCCGAGTTCTGGAACCCGCAACAAGCCGGCTTCCTCAAAGAACAACTGCGTGAAGACGCCGATTGGGCCCATGTGGTCGACGACCTGAACCTGCGCATGCACCAGACCCACTAGCATGGGGTTTAATGCAGGCTGTCGGGTATTGCGGCGTTCAATTGCGCCAACCAGGCAGCCCTGCACTCCTCGGCCTCATTACGACTGGAGAACGCCGTCCCCCGGCGCTCACCGTTGAGCAGCACCACCCAACAGACGCTTTGCCCCATCGCACGCAAACTGGCGGGCACACCGCTGCCAATCATCACCGCGACATCGACTTTGCTTTGCATGCTGACCTCTCGATTTTCATTAGCCACCTAACTATGTAGGCATGTTAATGAGTTCATCCACGAGGAAACAGCAACGGTGCTGCACAGCTTCGTTGCATAAGCGGTAACAATTGTCAGGCCCCTCAGCGAGGTTTTTCCGGTTTGTAGCCTAATCGCAATCCACCCCAGTGGCGCCCCTTGAGCATGATCGGCACCGAGAGGTCGTGCATCAGTTCACCGGTGTCGCGGGTGTAAGTCTGCAACAGCACAGCCTGCTGATGGCTGCCACAGCGAATCCCGGTGCGGTCGGCAAACTTGCGCTTGGTGCGGTTTTGCAGGGTATCGACCTGCGCGTCGCCGGTCAGCGGCTGGCAGAACACGGTGTTGTGGGTCGGCACATAACCCTGCTGCGTGCAGGCGATGGCGAATACCAGGCCTTCGTGACGCGGCAGCAATGGCTCCTGGATCGCCGGCAAGACCTGATCGGTATAGCGGTCGAAGCGGGTCTGGTATTTGACCGGGCTGGTGTTGGGGATCGCCTGATAATTGCGATCAAACAGGTCATCGAGGCTGATCCGGCCCTGGTCGATATCCGCCTCGAGACGCGCCGCAATCTGACTCGCCCCTTCGCGGGCCAGATCGTAAATCCGCTGGTGATAGTCATCCAGCCCGACTTCGGCAAGGCGCTCGCTGATGGTTTCGGCCTGCCCTTCCATTTGCACCGCCGCCTGGGCCAGACGCTGGGTTTGCTGGTCGCTGATCGCCAGATCGCTGCGCATCTGTTCGATGGCGTGGAACAGGCTGTCGAGTTGTTCGCGGTTGGTGTCCGCGCCCTGGGCGATTTCCCCGACCTGCCTTTCGACACCGGCGGCCAGGCGCGCGATGTTTTCCAGGTGCTGCCCCGTGTGTTCGACTTGCGCGACGCCGGTATTCAGGTCGCTGGCCAGTTGACGAATCTGCTCCACCACTTGCGCGGTGCGTTGTTGAATATCGGCGACCATCTCCCCGACTTCACCGGTCGCTGTCGCCGTGCGCGCGGCCAGGCCACGCACCTCATCGGCCACCACCGCAAAGCCGCGACCGTGCTCCCCGGCCCGCGCCGCTTCGATGGCTGCGTTCAGCGCCAACAGATTGGTCTGGCTGGCGATGGACTGGATCACCAGCGTGACCCGCTGGATATCGTCGCTGCGCAGGCTCAGGGCTTCGATCAGCTCGCGGCTACTGCTGGCACGCTGACTGAGTTGATGCATGCGCGCGATGGACTCGATCAGCTCCGTACGCCCTGCCGCGCTGCTCTGATGGGCTTCGCTGGCCGCGCTCAAGGCCTCCCGGCTGAGTGTCGAGGTAGCCTGCTCGGTGGCGATCATCACTTCAGCGCTGCTGACAATCTGTGCCGCGGCGTCGAGTTGCGATTGCAGCTTGTCGGCCAGTTGCTTGACCGAAAAGGCCACGCCGGCAGCGGACAAGGCGTTGTGACTGGTGGTGTAGGAAAGATCGCGAGTCAACCCGGCGATGGCGCTGGCGCTGTCCTCTGGGGTTGCCTCGGGGAGCGCGCGCGAACGCAGGCGCGGCAGCCAGATGATCAGCACGGCCAATGGCAGGCCAAGGTAAAGCGACCAGCCAGCCAATGCCATGCCGCACAGCAAGAGCATCAGGGCAATGCTTTGCAGAGTCGGCGTGAGCCACTGGTTTTTCGGCAAAAGTACGGCTGCGGGCACTGCCCCAGCCAGAGACCCGTCTCGCGTCATCGTTTGTCACCCCAGGCATCTTCTAATTGTTGTATCCGCATTAAACGCCACCACAAGGCCATTATCTATGGTCCGTTAGTAGTGGGGGGTGCAGCAGATCAATAGAAGTGCGTCGGCTTTTTCGCAGACGTCGAAAAGCATCGCGGGCAAGCCCGCTCCCACAAGGTCCGTGCTGAACCTGTGGGAGCGGGCTTGCCCGCGATGGGGGCGCTACGAAATCAGGCCTGACGCTGGTGCTTGTCGATCTGCTCGTGACGTTCTTGAGCTTCGATGCAGTACTTGGTGGTCGGGCTGATCAGCAGGCGCTTGAGGCCGATTGGCTCGCCGCTGTCATCGCACCAGCCGAAGCTGTCTTCCTTGATGCGTTCCAGGGCCTGTTCCAACTGAGGCAGCATGCGCTGGTCGCGATCGATCGCGTTCACCAGCCAGGTGCGCTCTTCTTCGACGGAAGCCGCGTCAGCCGGATCGGCCGGAGTGTCCAGGCTCTCGATGGCGATGCGATTCTGTTCGATGCGCTCATGGGTTTCGACTTTCATGTTCTGCAACAGCTCAGAGAAAAAAGCATGTTGCTCGGCATTCATGTAGTCATCCGCCGGCATGGCCAGCAACTTGTCCTTTGTCATTGATATCTCTATAAAAAAACGTGCATTAAGGCGAATTAGGGAGCGTTCCGTTGAACCTTGCGTGGTCATTGGAACGGCGCCATTTATTCCAAGCGCCACCCGGCACTCAATTTACGAGGGGCGGCAGTCTAAGGCCGACTTGAGGCCTCAGCAACTGAAAAGACAGCAAATCTGTCCGACAAAGCCTTGAAAGTGCTCTATGGCGAGCTTTGAGGCGCTTATCGGAGTGCGTTTATAACAAGAAATTCAGTCCAACGGCTGTATATAGAAGACAAACGGCTGCGCCACGCGGGTCAGGCGTGGCGCATTTTCGTCTTTCGTGTGGCTCAGCGCTTGAGTTTGCGCTTGTTGCGGTACTGGTCGATGACCACCGCCACCACAATAATCAGCCCTTTGATAATGTCTTGAATATAAGCATCAACACCGACAAAGGTAAAGCCGCTGGCCATGACCCCGAGAATCAATGCCCCGATCACGGTGCCAGTGATGCGCCCTACACCACCGGCCAGGCTGGTACCGCCGATGACCGCCGCGGCGATCGCATCCAGCTCATAAGACATGCCCATCCCGGCCTGCCCGGTCGCAGCCCGAGCCGACGCCACCACCCCGGCCAGGCCGGCAAGCAATCCGGCAATGCTATAGACGATCACCAGGTGCCGCTTGACGTTGATCCCGGAAGTACGCGCCGCCTGCATGTTGCCACCGATGGCGTAGGTGTACTTGCCATACTTGGTGTAGCGCAGGGCGATGTGAAAGATCACCGCCACCACCAGAAAGATGATCACCGGCATCGCGCCATGTCCGATGGCCGTGTAGGAGTCCGAGAGCATGCTCACGGGTTGACCTTCGGTGTAGTAGCGCGCCAGACCGCGCGCCGAGACCATCATGCCTAGGGTGGCGATGAACGGAGGAATCCCGGTGATCGCAATGATGCTGCCGTTGATCGCCCCCGCCAGCAATCCCACCCCCAGCCCGGCGATCACTGGAATCCACACCGGCAAGTCTGTCAGGGACGGAAACACCGCCCGGGCAAAGTCCGAGGTCTGGGCCAGGCTGGCGGCAATCATCGCCGACAGCGCCAGCACCGAACCGGAGGACAGGTCGATACCGGTGGTGATGATGACCTGGGTCACCCCGATCGCCAGCAGGCCGATGATCGACACTTGCAGGATCATCAGCACCAGACGCTGGGAGTTCATCAGGAAGCTCTGGTCCCGCACGATCCAGCCGAACAGCTCGAAGACCAGACCGATACCGATCAGCACCAGGAAGATACTCAACTCGGTCGGAAAGCGCCGGCGACTCTTGACCGGTACCGCTGCAGGCTTGTTTTCCAGTATCGCGTTCATAACCACTCACCCTTCTATTGCGTCGTCGACGGCGGCCATGGCCACCGCCAGCATCCATTAGTGAACCGCGGACATGCCCGAGGCCAGTTGCATCACCCGTTCCTGGGTCGCTTCGCTGCGGTCGAGGGTGCCCATCAGGTTGCCCTCGTGCATGACCATGACCCGGTCGCTCATGCCCAGCACTTCCGGCAGTTCCGAGGAAATCATGATCACCGCCATGCCTTCGCTGGCCAGGTACGAGATCAGCCGGTAGATCTCGGCCTTGGCGCCGACATCGATGCCCCGGGTGGGCTCGTCGAGAATCAGGATTCGCGGGTTGGTCATCAGCCAGCGCGCCAGCAAGGCTTTCTGCTGATTACCACCGGACAGCGTGTCGATGCATTGCTCCAGCGACGGGGTTTTCACCCGCAGTTTCTTGCACATGTCTTCACACAATGCGCGCAGGGCTTTCTGCTGGATGAAGCCGTTGCCGACGTAATGGGGCAACACCGCCATTTCCATGTTTTCCAGCACCGACAGGCACGGGAACAGGCCGCTGAGCTTGCGATCTTCGGTCAGCAGCGCGAAGCCCTTCTCGATGGCCATGTGCGGATCGCTGATGCGTACCACCTCACCGTCGAGGCGGATCTCGCCACCGTCGCTTGGGGTGATGCCGAAAATCGCCTCGGCGACATTGGTCCGCCCCGAGCCCATCAGCCCGGCAAGACCAAGGATCTCGCCGGCATGCAAGTCGAAGGAGACATCCTTGAAAATGCCCTCCAGCTTGAGGTCGCGTACCGACAGCAACAGATCGCCGATCGGCTTCTCGCGCACCGGGAACAGCTGGCTCAGTTCGCGACCGACCATCATCGAGATCAGGCTGTCGCCGTCCATGCTGTCGGCCCGTTGCAGGCCGATGTAGGCGCCGTCGCGGAACACCGCCACTTCATCGGCGATGGTGAACACTTCGTTCATTTTGTGAGTGATGTAGATGATGCCTTTGCCCTGGCTCTTGAGGTCGGCAATGATCGAGAACAGGTGGGCGACTTCCTTGTCGGTGATGGCGGAGGTCGGTTCGTCCATGATCAGGATGTCGGAGTCGTAGGACACCGCCTTGGCGATCTCGACCATCTGCCGTTCGGCGATGCTCAGGTTACCCACCTGCTCTTCCGGGTCGAGATTGATCCGCAGGCGCTCCAGCAGTTTGGCGGTGCAGCGGTGCATTTCGCGGTGGTCGATCATGTGCAGGCCGTTGAGCTGCTCACGGCCGATCCAGATGTTCTCGGCGATACTCATGTGCGGCATCAGGTTGAGTTCCTGGTGGATCATCGCGATCCCGGCCTGGAGCGCGGCCAGTGGCGTTTCGAAGACCACCGGCTTGCCCCGCAGGCGCAACTCGCCGGCATCCGGCTGGTAGATGCCGGCAATGATTTTCATCAGGGTGGATTTGCCGGCACCGTTTTCGCCCATCAGGGCCAGCACGGAACCGGGACGCACCCGCAGCTGTACGTCGGACAAGGCCACCACACCGGGAAAACCCTTGCTGACGTTGATGATCTCCAGCAAGTACGGCTCATCGACAGGTGTTGCGGTTGGCTGGATACCCACCAACGGGGTGCTCGAAGCAGTCGCTGAAGCGAACATGATCAGGTACTCCATCAGCAAGGTCGCATCACAACCTTGCGTGCTTATTGTTGTTATCGAACGGAGGGACTATTTGAACTGGTCAACGTTTTGCAAGGTGATCAAGCGATACGGCACCCACACCGCCTGCTCGACCGGTTCATTCCTGGCCATTTTCACCGCGGTGTCGATCGAACCGTCCGCCTGCCCCTTGGCATCCTGGAACACCGAGACCAGCAGAGAGCCCTTCTTCACCGCGTTCAGACCGTCGGGCGTACCGTCGACACCGGCGATCAGCACACTGCCTTTGGCGACGCCAGCCTGTTGCAGGGCCATGGCCGCGCCAATCGCCATCTCGTCGTTGTTGGAGACGACCGCGTCGAATTTGCGGCCCTGGGTCAGCCAGTCGTTGACCAGGGTCATGCCCTTGTCCCGCGACCAGATGCCGGACTGCTCTTGCTCGATCTTGATGTTCGGGTACTTGGTCAGCACCTCTTTTACGCCCTTGGTGCGGTTGGTGGTGGAGTTGTTGGCCAAATCACCGAGCAGAATCACGATGTCGCCCTTGCCGCCCATTTTTTCCGCCAGGTACTGCATCTGCATCTGACCGGCCTCCAGATCGTTGGAGGCGACAGTGACCACGCCTTTGGGCAGGTTCAAGTCATCGGGGCGGCGATTGACGTACACCAGCGGGATGCCGGCCTTGACCGCCGCTTCGGTAATTTTCTTGGTGGCGGCGGTATCCACCGGGTTGACCACAATGGCATCGACTTTCTGGCTGATGAAGCTTTCTACCTGGCTCAACTGCCTGACCACATCGCTGCGGGCGTCTTCGAACTGCAGCTTGACGCCATCGGGATAGGACTTGGCTTTGGTGTCCATGGATTCGCGCAGGTAGGTCAGCCAGGTGTCATCGAACTGCGCCATGCTGACGCCGATCTTCATGTCCGCGAGTGCGGCACCGCTGGCGAACATCAGGGACAAGGCGAGCGAGGCGAAACGGGTCTTGGTCTTCATGAAAGGTCTTTCTCCACATTTTTGTTGGTTTTATGGATAAGGCGTGACGATTTCAGTGAGCGGGCAAGCGGACTATCGGCGCTCCCGGAATGCAGCAGACCAGGGCGCCCTTGCGTTCGACGCAAAGCAAGCGGGAGACGGAATGAAACGAGACGCGAGGCAGGTCGCGAGAGAAGCGCAGCGCGGAACGTAAAACATGCAGAGCAGAGTTGAAGGTTTTCATCGACGGTACCTGGCTTTGTTTCTTGTTTTTGGTGCGTCTTTCACTCGTTCAAGGCCTGCTTGAGCGTGATCGGACGTTGATAGTCGGCAACCTGTAAACGACTTTATTGGAAAATAATTTCTATATCAACTCATTTTAGAATTTTATTCTGATTTTATTCCATGGCTTTCAAATGGGCTCAATGCCACCACTTGATGGCGCTCGAAACTGAGCCGCGCAGCGTCTAGCACGCGGGTGGTCGCCAGTGCATCACGGGCCTCGACCGGCAGTGGGCCACCGCTCTGTAACGCGGTTTGTAGCTGCAAATAGAACTGGCTCCAGCAGCCTCGCTCGGACGGCACCCGCTCGCGCACCTCGCCCTGCTCGAACCAGCCCCAGCGACGATGCTCTTCGACACCCCAACGATCGCCTTCGGATTTGGGCGTGAGCCCGGCCAGGGTCGAAGCTTCTTGCCCGTCCAGACCGTCGACGCTGTAACAGCCCTGGGTGCCGGTCACGCGAAAACGCGGGCCGGGGGTGTTTTGCAGGCAACTGCCGCCCAGATGCGAGATCACACCGTTGGCATGGGTCAGGGACATGAAGAAGCCGTTGTCGAAGGGCTGGCCTTTTTCGAGGTAATCCAGTTCGGCATACACCCGGATGACGGGGCCGAACAACAGCAGCGCCTGATCCACCAGATGGCTGCCCAGATCGCGCAAGAAACCGCCGCCGCTGCCATTGTTCACCGACTGCGGCGAGAAGCGTTCGATCCGCGATTCGAAATGGATGACCTGGCCCAGGGCTCCGGACTCGATGAGTTTGCGCACGGTGAGGAAATCCGAGTCCCAGCGCCTGTTCTGGTAGACGCTCAAGTGCACGCCCTGACGCTCGGCCATGGTGATCAGGGTTTGTGCCTGTTGCGTATCGGCGGCGAACGGCTTGTCGCTGACCACCGCCACCCCGTGTTCGATGGCGTCGAGCACCAACGCCGGACGACCTTTGAGCGGCGTGGACACCACCAGCACATCAACCCCGGCTTCGACCAGTTGGCCAATGCTGTCGAAGGCCGGCACACCGGGATGTTCCGTGGCCAGCAGTTGTCGGCGCTCGGCGGAACGGGTGACCACGCCCACAAACGTCGCCGCCGGCAAACTGCTGATCAGCGGAGCATGGAAAAACCGGCCGCCATGGCCGTAACCGACAAGTCCGATACGCATGAAAACATTCTCCTTATAGTTAATTACCGGATGTACACGTTCCCTGTGGGAGCGGGCTTGCTCGCGAAGGCGATATATCAGGCGACTTCAATGTTGAATGTGCCGCCGTCTTCGCGAGCAAGCCCGCTCCCACAGGTTTTGTGTAGGTCGGTTAGCGGCAGAGTTCGCGGGTCACACGTTCGAGCATCATGCGGTTGGACTCGTCCGGCCGGTCTTCCCAGGCGAATACGATGCGCATGTTTTTTGTTCTCCTGAACCAGGGCCTGAGCCCGGACACCAACCCTGTGGGAGCGGGCTTGCTCGCGAAAGCGGTCTTTCAGTCGACTAAGATGTTGTCTGACACTCCGCCTTCGCGAGCAAGCCCGCTCCCACATTGGACTTGTGGTTAGCCGTAGAAGCGTGGGCGATCCGGGAGTGCGACTTTGACGATCTGGCCGCTGTTCTGCGCCTCGATGCAGGCATCCGCAGCGACGGCGGCGGCGAAACCGTCCCACGCCGATGGCCCGCCGACCTGCCCGGCCCGCACGCCATCGATGAACGCCTGCAACTCGACGTCGTACGCGGCGATGAACCGGTCCTTCCAATCCATCAGAATCGCATTGGACAGCTTCGCTCCGCTGCGCAATTGAACCTGCGACGGTTCCGGCAGTTTGGCGATGCCGGTCTCCCCCACCACTTCGCACTGGATGTCGTAGCCGTACTGGCAGTTGACGAACACTTCCACGTCGATGCGCGTGCCCTTGGCGGTTTCCAGCAATACGATCTGCGGGTCTTTCAAATGGGCGTGGGCCTTGCTGGTCTTGCGTGGGAAGACCACTTGCACCGACACATAGTCGTCGTCGAGCAACCAGCGCAACACGTCCAGCTCATGGATCAGCGTGTCGGTGATCGCCATGTCGGTCTTGTAGTTTTCACCCACGGTCGGGTTGCGGTGGGCGCAGTGCAGCATCAGCGGCTCGCCGATCTGGCCGCTGTCGATCACCGATTTCAACGCCCGATAACCTTCATCGTACGGGCGCATGAAACCAACCTGCACCAGACGCTTGCCGTGGGCCACTTCGGCCTCGACGATCTTGCGGCAGCCTTCGGCAGTGACCGCCAGCGGCTTCTCGCAAAACACCGGTTTGCCCGCCGCAATGGCCGCCAGCACGAACTCTTCGTGGCTCGGGCCCCAGGAGGTGACGAGGATCGCCTCGACTTCTGGTGCCTTGATCAGCGCGTGGCCATCGGGATAAACCTCGGCGGTCAGCTTCAGGTCGGAGACGACCTTGGCCGCTTGCTGCAAATTGATGTCGGTGACCGCGACAACCTGACTGTTGAGCAAGGTCTGGCTGCAACGACGGATATGGTCCTGGCCGATGGCCCCGGTGCCGATGACGCCAATACGCAGCGAATTGGAAAGCGAAGACATATAAACACTCCTGTTTGTTCGTTTCAGGGCAATCAGTATTGACGGGCCTTGGCCAATCGTTCGTTGAGGGTCTTGGCCACTGCGTCAGTGCGCGCGCTGGTGGAGACTTGCGCCACGCCGACCCGCCACCACGACAGGTATTTGTGAATCATGGTTTTGGGCAGGACCTTGATGTCGATCAGCGTCGACACCGTCTGCAACCGTGCATCCGCCAACGCGGCTCGCAGCTCTTCAACCGTGTTCACCTTGTAAGTCTTGCAGCCGTAAGCCGCCGCGCTCATGGCGAAATCCACCGGCACGAAGGCGCCATCGAGCTTGCCGGTTTCAGGATTGCGGAAGCGGAACTCGGTGCCGAAGCTGTCCATGCCGTGTTCCATTTGCAGGTTGTTGATGCAGCCGAAGGTCATGTTGTCCAGCAGCACCACGTTGATCTTGCGGCGCTCCTGGATCGAGGTTGCCAGCTCCGAGTGCAGCATCATGTAGGAGCCGTCGCCCACCAGCGCATAGACCTCGTGCTCAGGCTCGGCGAGCTTCACGCCCAATGCGGCATTCACCTCATAACCCATGCACGAATAACCGTATTCGACGTGGTAGGTGTTCACGCCCTTGCTGCGCCAGCTGCGCTGCAAGTCGCCGGGTAGGCTGCCGGCGGCGGCGACGATCACCGCATCATCGGCCAGGGTTTCATTGAGCACACCGAGCACCCGGCTCTGGGTCAGGCAGGAACCGGTCAGCTCGATGAATTCGCGCAATACCGCCGGGTCCAGATGGTCGTTGATTTCCGGCACGAAGTCCTGAGTCTGGTACTCGACCTGATAGAGGCGGTCGACTTCCTCGTCCAGCTGCGCCCTGGCTTGCCGGGGTTGATCGCCCCAACTGGAACGGTAATCACCCAACACATCGGCCAACGCTTGCAAACCGGTTTTGGCGTCCGCCAACAGTTGCACGCCATCGAGTTTCAGCGCATCGCAAGGGCTGATATTGAGGTTGAGAAATTGCACGTCCGGGTGTTTGAACAAGGATTTCGACGCGGTGGTGAAATCGCTGTAGCGGGTGCCGACGCCGATGATCAAGTCAGCGTCCCTGGCCAACAGGTTCGCCGCCAGGCAACCGGTTTCGCCGATTCCGCCGACGTTCAGTGGATGGCTGGACACCACCGCGCTCTTGCCGGCCTGGGTTTCGGCGAAAGGAATATCGAAGCGCTCGGCAAAGGCCTGCAACGCTGCATTGGCACCGGAATACTTGACCCCACCGCCGCAGATGATCAGCGGTTTGCGCTTGCCTTTGAACAGCGCCACGGCATCGCCAAGCATCGCTTCGGTGGCCGGACGGCGCTCGATGCGGTGCACGCGTTTTTGCAGGAAGTAATCGGGATAGTCGTACGCCTCGGCCTGCACGTCTTGCGGCAGGGCCAGGGTGACGGCGCCGGTTTCGGCGGGGTCGGTGAGCACGCGCATGGCGTGGATCGCCGCGGTCATCAGTTGCTCGGGACGGTTGATCCGGTCCCAGTATTTGCTCACGGCCTTGAACGCATCGTTGGTGCTGATGCTCAGGTCGTGGAACTGCTCGATCTGTTGCAACACCGGGTCTGGTTGGCGGCACGCATAAACGTCGCCGGGCAACAGCAGCAAGGGAATACGGTTGGCGGTGGCCGTCGCGGCAGCGGTCAGCATGTTCGCCGCACCCGGGCCCACCGATGAAGAACAGGCGTAGATCTTGCGCCGCAGGTGTTGCTTGGCGAAACCGATGGCGGCGTGGGCCATGCCTTGTTCGTTGCGGCCCTGATGGACGATCAGATCACCGCTGTCCTGTTCCAGGGCTTGCCCCAGACCCAACACATTGCCGTGGCCAAAAATGGTAAAGATCCCGGCGACGAATTTGCTCTGAACCCCATCGACCTCGATGTACTGGTTATCGAGGAATTTCACCAGGGCCTGGGCCATGGTCAGTCTTGTTGTGGTCATGCTTGCACCTTTTTGTGAATGCAAATCCGATCAATGTGGGAGCGGGCTTGCTCGCGAAGGCGGTGTGTCAGGCAACTTCAATGTTGAATGCGCCGCCGTTTTCGCGAGCAAGCCCGCTCCCACAGTTGATCTCCATCAGTTCAAAAGCAGTATCAGGCCAGGGACTTTTGCAGGTGATCCATGCTCGCGCCGATCGCCGTCTGGATATCCGCCAGGCCATGGACGCTGTCGGCAAACGGTTCGAACGACAGGTAACCGCTGTAGCCGCTACTGAGCAAGGTGTCGATCTGCGCCGCATTACCGAGGATGTCGCCCTCGCCCACCAGCACCCGATGGCCGTCACGAATGGTCGCCAGCGGTGCCTCGGCATCTTCGACGCCGGAGATGTGCACCAGCCCGGTCAGCTCGGGGAAAAACTCATGTTCGTTGGCCAGGTGATGGTGAAAGGTGTCATGCACCAGACGGAACACATCCAGCCCACCGATGGCCTTGATCGCATCAACCGCCGTGCGTTTGCGCCGCAGCGAACACTCTTCGAAACCCAGCGGTTCGATGAAGCCGAGAATGCCGTGATCGCGCAGGATCGGCGCCAGTTCACTCAACGCCGTGCGCAGGCCGGACGCACGCTGCGCTTCGGTTCGTGGATCGGCGCGGTCGTTCAATGGGCACATCACCAAGCCCCGTGCGCCACAATCACGGGCATAAGCGGCAAGCCTCAGGGCGTGTGCGCGGCGCTCGTCATTCCAGACATCGAATGGATACAGCGCGTTGATCGACAGCACCGTGATGCCTTTGGCCGCGCACAGCTCACGGACGTTTTCGGGTGCGGTACCGTCCTCGATCTCGACGCCTTTGAGGTCATTGCGAATCTCGATGGCATCGGCCTTGAGGGTCACCGCCAACTCGATGAACGCCGGCAGGGACAAACGTGGGGCGACCATACGGTTCAAGGCGAAACGCAGGGGTTTGCTCATTTTTTGTTGTTCTCCGCACAAGTGAGTTATTTGGCTGTCGGCATGCTGAATTCAGGGCCCTTGGCGATGCTGTCGGGCCAACGCTGCATCACGCTTTTGTAGCGGCTGTAGAAGCGAATGCCTTCTTCGCCATAAGCATGGTGATCACCGAACAGCGAGCGCTTCCAGCCGCCGAACGAGTGCCAGGCCATGGGCACCGGAATCGGTACGTTGATGCCGACCATGCCGACCTTGATGCTGCGGGCAAACGAGCGGGCGATGCCGCCGTCGCTGGTGAAACACGATACGCCGTTGCCGAATTCATGGGCGTTGATCAGCGCCACGGCGCTGGCGAAATCCGGCACGCGCACAATGCCCAGCACCGGGCCGAAGATCTCTTGCTGGTAGATGCTCATCTCGGTCGTGACCTTGTCGAACAGCGTCGCGCCAACGAAGAAACCGTTCTCGGCGCCTGGCACCTTGAAGTTGCGCCCGTCGACAATCAGCTGCGCGCCCTGGGCCACGCCCTCGCCGATAAAACCCTCGACCTTGGCCTTGTGCTCGGCGGTCACCAGCGGCCCCATGTCGCTGTCGCCTTGCATGCCATTGCCGACTTTCAGTTGATCGATGCGTGGCAGCAGTTTGGCAATCAATTGGTCGCCAACGTCACCGACCGCCACGGCAATCGAAATCGCCATGCAGCGCTCACCGGCCGAGCCGTACGCCGCGCCGATCAGCGCATCCGCCGCCTGGTCCAGATCGGCATCGGGCATGACGATCATGTGGTTCTTCGCCCCGCCCAGCGCCTGTACGCGTTTGCCGCGCGAGGTCGCTTGCTGGTGGATGTACTCGGCAATCGGCGTCGAGCCGACAAAGGAAATCGCCTCGATGTCCGGGTGTTGCAGCAAGGCGTCGACTGCCGCCTTGTCGCCCTGGACCACGTTGAACACACCGTCCGGCAAGCCGGCTTCGGTGAGTAAGCGGGCCATCAGCAAACTGGCGGAAGGATCACGCTCGGACGGTTTGAGAATGAAGCAGTTACCGGTGACCAGCGCCAGCGGGATCATCCACAGCGGCACCATCACCGGGAAGTTGAACGGCGTAACGCCCGCGCAGACGCCCAATGGCTGGCGCAGGTTCCAGTTGTCGATGCCACCGCCGATGTTGTCGCTGAAATCGGTTTTCAGCAGGTTCGGCGCACCGCAGGCGTATTCGACGATTTCGATACCACGGGTCACTTCGCCCTTGGCGTCGGAGAACACCTTGCCGTGTTCGCGGCTGATGATTTCGGCCAGTTCGTTGTGATGGCGGTCGAGCAATTCCTTGAACTTGAACATCACCCGCGAACGGCGCAGGGAAGATTGCTCGGACCAGGCCGGGAACGCCTTCATGGCCGAAGCGACGGCCTCATCCACGGTCTTCTGGCTGGCCAGCCCGACCCGCGCCTGAACGCTGCCGGTGGCCGGATTGAAGACATTGCTGAACCGCTCGCTGCCGCTGTCCTGCACCTGACCGTCGATGTAATGGCCTATGACCGGGGCGTCGCTCATTGTTCTTGTTCTCCCTTTGAATGTTGGAATTTAGAGATCCAGTAGCCAGCTGTGCTGCGGATCGTTATGGAACTGCCAGACGCGTTTCGGGCCGGCCATCACGTTCAGGTAATACGACTCATAGCCGTAGGGCACGCTGACCGGGTGATAACCCTTGGGCACCACCACCAGGTCACTGTTTTCCACGGCCATGGCCTGATCGATACTGCGATCGTCGGTGTAGACCCGCTGGAACACGAAGCCCTGGGGCGGGTTGATCTGGTGGTAATAGGTTTCTTCGAGAAAGCTCTGGTGCGGCAGATCGTCGGTGTCGTGCTTGTGTGGCGGGTAGCTCGATGAATGCCCGGACGGCGTACGCACTTCCACCACCAGCAGCGAATGGGCCGGTTCGGTGTCCGGCAGGATGTCGCAGACATAACGGGTGTTGGCCCCCTTGCCGCGCACGCTGCGTTTCATGCTGTCGGGTTTGATCAACCGTGGGCCGAGGTTTTCGGCGGTGGAACCGGGGGCCGCGCACACGGCGATTTGCACGTCGCTCAACGCCACCACCTGGGCCTGGCTGCCGGGTGGCAAATAGGCCGCGAACGGTGATTTGTCTTCGAACACCGACTGGCGATCGCCGATGTTGTCCCAGTCGAACGCGCCCTGCCCCGGCGCCTCACCCTTGATCCCGACCCGACCGCTGAGCAGCACCAGGCACAATTCCTTGTCACCCGCGCTGACCGGCAGGGTTTCGCCGAGGCTCAGGCGGTAAGCGGCAAAGCCGACGTATTCCAGCTCACCCTGCCCCAGCTCGACCATGGTCCGGCCACGGGCATTGCTTTTGACCAGCAGGCTCATTGCGCGGTCCTCTCGTCGAGTAAGGCACGCAGGGTGTCGTAGCCTTTTTTGGCGTAGACGTAACTCGGTGCCACCGCCGGATCCTGCTCGGCTTCCACCACCAGCCAGCCGTGGTAATCGGCGCCCAGCAATACGTCGAGCAAGGCACCGAAGTCGATGTCGCCATCGCCGGGCACGGTGAACGTGCCGTTGATGATGCAATCGGGGAAGCTCCACAGGTTATTGCGCGCCAGTTGCACCACCGGTTTGCGCACATCCTTGAAATGCACGTGGCAGACTCGCTCGATGTGTTTGCGCAGCACCTGCAACGGTTCGCCGCCCCCCATATAGCAGTGGCCCGAATCGAACAGCAGGCCGACTTCGCTGCCGGTCAGCGCCATCAATTTGTCGATATCCGCCGGAGATTCGACGTAGGCGCCCATGTGATGGTGATAGGCCAGACGCACGCCCTGGGACAGGGTGAAACGCGCCAGTTCGGTGAGTTTGTCGGCGTATTCTTGCCAGGCCTGCTCGGTGTGGAAACGCGGGCGCTCGACCAGTGGAATGCGCTGGCCTTGAATGGAGTCGGCGACTTCGCCATAGACCAGCACCGTGGCGCCGTTCTTCGCCAGCAGCTCGACATGGCTGCCAATGGCGTCGATTTCCTCGGCCACCGAGCGGCGGGCCAGACGACTGGAATACCAGCCAGACACCAACGCCAGGTCATAGGGGCGCAGCACATCGCCGACGCCCTTGGCATCCTTGGGGAACTTGCCGTTGAGTTCGAAGCCTTCGTAGCCAATGTCCTTGCCTTCACTGAGGGCGGTGCTCAACGGCGTCTCGCCACCGAGGGACGGCAGGTCGTCGTTGCTCCAGGAGATCGGGTTGATGCCAATTCGGATAGCGGGCATGGCTGCACCTTTTATTGTTTTACACAAATCAGTAAGAACGACGCTGAACCCTTGTGGGAGCGGGCTTGCTCGCGAAAGCGGTGTATCAAACGGCATTAATGTTGACTGTGCCGCCGTCTTCGCGAGCAAGCCCGCTCCCACAGGTATTGCGGTGTTCAATCAAGCGCGGGCCGTGCGCCAGGCATCGATCAGTTCGACGAAGGTGCCCTGCACCTGGCGGATCAGCGCTTCGTCATCGATTTCACCGGCCAGCCACGCGCGGCTCGGTTCCTGGAAGATCGTCCGGCCCACGGCGAAACCACGGCAGGTCTGGCTCTGGCTGGCCTGTTGAAACCCTTCGGCCAAGGTCGCCGCCGGGGCATTCAGGCCCAGCAGCACCACGCCACGGCAATACGGGTCGCGTTCCTGGATCAGCTCGTCGAGTTGTTTCCACTCCTCGGCGCTTTGCGCTTCGATCTTCCACCACGCCGGGTAGATGCCCAAGTTGTAGAGGCGTTTGAGGGCGCGATAGAGCACGTCTGGATGCGGTGATGGGTGATCCTTGGGTGGAATGATCTCCAGCAGCAACTCGTGCCCGCTGACTTGCGAGGCCTGATACAGGCCCTTGATCTGCGCCTCCTGCTCCAGACGCAGCAGCGGCTCGTCGTCGGGATGGAATTGCACCAGGCATTTGATGATCTGTTCTTGCGGCCAGGCGATCAGGTTGCTGCCGATCGAACGCCCGTGTTCGAACGCCAATGGCCGCGAACCCTGCACTTCCACCGGCCGTGCCACCCACCAGCCACGACCGGTGGCGGCGTTCAGCGAGTCCTGGCCGAAACGTTGATCGGCCAGCAAGCCGACATCGGCGTCGACGCCCTGCTCACGCAAATCCGCCTCGACCCGTTCCACGGCTTTGATAAAGAGTTGTTTGAGTTCGCAGATAGCGTTCAGGTCGCGCCCGCCCTTGTGGGCCAGCTCCACCAGCTGCCCGCGATGATCGAAGGCGAAAATGAACAGTTGCTTCCATTGTTTGCGCGGCACGCTGACCTGATGCAGACGCTGCAATATCACGTCCTGATCCGGCCGGGTGATCGGCACCGGGCTGTTGAACAGGTAATCGAGTTCGGCGCGGGTCGGCATCGCCGGGGCGCAGGCATGGCGCGACACCACCAGACCGCCGCAGGCATTGGCCAACTGGCAGCAGCGCTCGTCGCTGGCGTCCTCCAGCCAGCCACTGAGGAAGCCCGACATGAAGGCATCGCCGGCCCCCAGCACATTCAGCACTTCGACGCGCACACCGGGATAGATCGCGCCGTCTTCGAGACACGCCGGGATCGCCCCGTGAATCACCGTGCAACCTTGCGGGCCGAGCTTGACCACCAACGTCGCCGCGCTCAGGCGCCGGACATTGCGCAGCGCGGTGAGCAGATCCTCGGAACCGCCGGCGATCAGGAACTCTTCTTCAGTGCCGACGATCAGGTCGAAACGCGGGAGGATTTTCTGCACGTGCTGGCTGACGTTCTGGTCGGCGACGAAACGGGTTTCGCCGTCCGCCTTGCCGGCCAGGCCCCAGAGCACCGGGCGGTAGTCGATGTCCAGCACCCGTTTGACATTGTGCTTTTCGGCGTAGTCCAGCGCCTGAATGCTCGCCTTGTAGACGCCGTCGGTGGAGAAATGGGTGCCGGTGATCAGCAGGGCTTTGCTGGAAGCGATAAAGGCTTCGCTGATGTCTTCGGCGCGCAACGCCATGTCGGCGCAGTTTTCGCGGTAGAACACCAGGGGAAAGGTTTCGCGATCCTTGAGGCCCAGCAGGACCATGGCGGTCAGGCGTTCCGGATCGACCTTGATGCCGCTGACGTCGCAGCCTTCACGGACCAGGGATTCAACGAGGAAACGGCCCATGTGGTCGTCCCCTACCCGGCTCAACATCGCCGACTTCAGCCCCAGCCGCGCGGTGCCGAAGGCGATGTTGGCGGACGAACCGCCCAGGTACTTGGCGAAGCTGCTCACATCCTCCAGCCGCGCCCCGACTTGCTGCGCGTAGAGGTCGACGCCAAGGCGCCCGAGGCAAATCAGATCCAATTGACGCCCACTGGCAAAACGAGTCTGGCCCATGCTGGCTCCTGTTATTTTTATCAGCCTGCGTTCGGGGCGATGAAGGCGCCGAACACTCTTGGTGGATGCAGACTAAAACGACCGGGACCGAACAATCAATAATTATTCTATATATTTTTTACGTGGAATATTTTTTCCAATAAACTTTGATACAAGCGTTCCAGACACCGTGCATCGTTTCAGCAAGCTCCAAGCCGGTTGCAAGCTCAAGATTTTATTCCGGCCTACCCTGTAGACTGCGCACAGCCAACCTATTGTCAGGGGGTGACGAGAACCGTCATCTCTATAAGAACAAGCCAGAAGGATTTCTTATGTCCCGCACCGATCAGCCGGCTACGACCGAGAGCTCGCCCGCCAGCGATCTCGCCAGCCCTCCGATCAATGCCGAGCGTCTGTTGCAGCTGATCACCGAGGAATACGAAAGCCTGCCGCGCCAGCTCAAACGCATCGCCAGCTATATGAGCCAGCAGAGCGACCGGATCATGGTCGACCGCATCAGCGACATCGCCCGCGAATGCGAAGTGCACCCGTCGGCCATCGTGCGCTTTTCCCAGCGCTTCGGCTTCAGCGGGTTCAGTGAAATGCAGGCGCTGTTTCGCGAGGCCTACACCCACAAGACCACGCCGGTGCAGAACTACCAGCAACGCATCCGCAGCATGATCGCCAACAAGTCGCAGAAGGCCAGCGGCGGCGACCTGGCGCGCGAATGCATCAACGCCACCCTGTCGGGCATCGAGCGATTGGGGCTGGAACTCGATGACCAGGCCTTCGACAAGGCCGTGGACCTGGTGGTGAATGCCGACAACATCTACGTGGTCGGGGTGCGTCGCTCGTTCGCGGTGGCCGATTACCTGGTCTACAACCTGCAACACACCAACAAGCGCATCCACCTGGTGTCGGGCCTTGGCGGCAGTTACCGCGAGCAGATGCGCAGCGTGCGCGCCAATGACCTGGTGATCGCCATCAGCTTCACGCCTTACGGCAAGGAAACCCAGCACTGCCTTCGCATCGCCCAGCACCATCAGGCGAAAACCCTGATCATCACCGACAGCAACCTCTCGCCGTTGGCCAAGCGCGCCAACACCGTGCTGTTGGTCAACGAGGGCAGCTCATTTGCCTTCCGCTCGTTGAGTGCGACCTTGTGCCTGTGCCAGGCGCTGTTCATCGCCGTGGCTTATCGACTGGAATTGAAGGTCGATGAGATTCATGAGCAGGCAGGCTTTGAGGATTAGCCTTCGAGGATGAACAATAGGCCTGAGGATTAGCGCGAAACCGCTTGCAGGTCGCTGAACCTCGGCTAAGGTTGTCCCTCCCCAAGGACCGTCTGTAAGGAGAGGCTCAATGAAACTGATCGGCATGCTGGATTCGCCCTACGTGCGACGCGTCGCCATTTCCGCCAAATGCCTGGGCATCCCGCTGGAACACGCGTCGGTTTCAGTGTTCAGGAACTTCGAGCAGTTCCAGCAGATCAACCCGGTGGTGAAGGCACCGACCCTGGTGCTGGATGACGGTGAGGTGTTGATGGATTCAACGCTGATCATCGATTACCTCGAAGCCCTGGCCGCGCCGGGTAAAAGCCTGATATCCGACAATCCAGACCGACGCCTGCACTCGCTGCGACTGATCGGCCTGGCATTGGCGGCGTGCGAGAAGTCGGTGCAGCTTTACTACGAACGCAACCTGCGGCCAGCGGAGATTCAGTACAGCCCTTGGGTGGAACGGGTCGAGGGGCAATTGGCGGCGGCGTATTCGGCGCTGGAGCGGGAGCTGGAGAAACAGCCGCTGAAGACCGACGGTTCGATTGCGCAGGACGGAATTACCCTGGCGGTGGCCTGGAGTTTTACCAACCTGGTGGTGCCGGATCAGGTGGAGGCCAAGCAGTTTCCGCGAATCAGCGCGTTCACGGCGTATGCCGAGGGGCTTGAGGTGTTTGTCGATACACCGATCGAGTAGGCAGTACGCCGGAAGATAAAACACCACAAATCCCTGTGGGAGCGGGCTTGCTCGCGAAGGCGGAGTGTCAGTCGAGATCATCGTCGTCTGATACACCGCTTTCGCGAGCAAGCCCGCTCCCACAGGTTGTGCACCTTAGCTGTCTGGCGGTTGAGTCTGGTCGATTACGGCTTGGCCAATTCCATAATCATCCGCGACAGCAAATAAATCCGCGGCGCCACGCTTTCGACCTCGGCGTACTCCTCAGGCGTATGGATATTGCCGCCGACAATCCCGAACCCGTCCAGCGTCGGCGTGCCAACACCCGCGGACAAACTGGCATCCGCCGCCCCGCCGCTGCCTTCTTCCGTCAACTTGCGGCCAATTTCGCCGTAAATGCCCTGGGCCATGGCCATCAAGCGATCCGATTCCGCCGTTTGCGGCATCGGTGGCAAGCCGCGCTTGAGGCTGGTGGTGACTTCCGTATCGGCAATCAGTTTGTCCTTGGAAACCCGTGCCAGGTCCTTCTCGATCCGGTCGAACTCTTCTGGCACCGCCGCCCGCACGTCAGCCTTGGCCGTGGCCTGATCCGGAATCACGTTGGTGCGGTCGCCAGCCTTGAGCACGGTGAAGTTGATGGTGGTTTTCTTCGCTTCATCGCCCAGTTTGCCGAGTTGCAGAATCTGGTGCGCGGCTTCCATGGCAGCGTTACGCCCCAACTCCGGCGCTACCCCTGCGTGGGCCGCCTTGCCCTTGACCTCGACCACGGCGGTGGCGCTGCCTTTGCGCCACACCACCAGTCCATCGGCCGGGCGACCCGGTTCGAGGTTGAGGGTCACGTCGTGGGCCTTGGCGGTTTTCTTGATCAGGTCGGTGGCGACGTCCGAACCAGTTTCTTCACTGGCATCGAGCAGGAAGGTGATCTGCGCGTAGTCCTTGAAGTCGAGGTTCTTGAGGATTTTCAGCGCGTAGATCCCGGCGACGATGCCTCCCTTGTCGTCCATCACGCCCGGCCCATAGGCGCGGCCGTCCTTGATGTGGAACGGGCGCTCGGCGGCGGAGCCTTCCTTGAACACAGTGTCCATGTGCGCCATCAGCAGGATTTTCGCCTTGCCGGTGCCTTTGAGCGTAGCCAGCACATGGCTGCTTTTGTCCGGGGTGTTGGGCACGAGTTCGATGGTGGCACCGAGTTTTTTCAACTCTTCGATGGCGATGTCACTCACCCGGGTCAAACCCGGCTCATAACCGGAGCCGGAGTCGATGTTCACCAACCGTTCCAGTAGTTTCAGGGCTTCACCCTTGTACTGTTCGGCATCGGCGAGGACTTGTTTGTGGGGTTCGGCGAAGGCTGCGGGGGTGAAGGCGCCGAGGGCGAGGGTCAGGCCAAGGCTGGTGGCCAGGAGAGAGCGCGGGAGCTTGAACGTCATGAATCGATCCTTGTTTCGTGTCGGGGGTCTTTAGACCCTACCTGACTACGACGCAAGGCTCTACACCGGATGCGACACATACAAACCTGATTCACCGAAGAACCAATGTGGGAGCGGGCTTGCTCGCGAAAGCGGTGTATCAGCCAATGATAATGTCGGTTGACACTCCGTCTTCGCAAGCAAGCCCGCTCCCACAGGGGACTTGTGCGGTGGGATTAAACAGAGTCGAGCAACTCTTTACGCGGCTTGCCGTCGCCATGGCAGATGACGCGATTACGCCCGGTGGTCTTGGCTTCGTAGAGCGCCTGGTCGGCATCGTTGAGCCATAGGGTCGCGTCGTCGTGATCCGGGTTGAAGGCCGCCAGGCCGATGCTCAAGCTGACTTTCAGCGCCGGATTGCGTTCGGAACCCAACGTGGCGAAACGGGCACGCAGCGCATCCATCGCTACGGCGGCGCGGTCCAGTGGCAAGTCCGGCAGCAGCACGCAAAACTCATCGCCGCCATACCGCCCGGCGACATCGGCGGCACGCAGGTTCTGTTTGAGCATTTTGCTCAGCTGACGCAGGACGATATCGCCGGCGACGTGGCCATAGGTGTCGTTGATGGTTTTGAAATGGTCGATGTCGATCAACGCAATCGCCCCGCCCTGCTGCTGGCGCCGGCAACGCTGGAACTCGATTTCCAGCTGGTCTTTCCAGGCACCGTGATTCAACAGGCCGGTCAGGCTGTCGGTGCGGCTCAGGGCCAGCAATTCGCGCTTGTGTTGGCCGAGGGTGTGGGCCTGACGGAAGCAGATCCAGCCCAGGGACAGCGGATAAATCGACAGCAAAGGCAAACAGGCGTATAGCTGAAATGGATTGGTCTGCGGGACAAAAGCCGGCATGAACACCAGCAGTCCGAGGCCTATCCCGAGCACCTGCGCGACGGCGCCCACCAACAGAAAACGCAAACCACCGATGGCCACGTTGTGCATCGCCATCATCGACAGCGTGGCCGCGCTGGGCAGCGGATTGAACTGCATGGCGGCCACCCAGAAACCACCGAGAAACGCGTCCACCAGAATGTTGCGGTGTTCGGCGTGGAAAGGAACCTTCGCCCGACGTGCCCATTGATAGGCCACATGCGGCCAGATGATGCCATTGAACAGCATCACCCCCCAGACCCAGGGCGCGGGGTTCAGTGGATACATCCCCGCACCGACGCACACCAGCCCAAGGGCCAAACCGAGGATGCGTGACGCGTAAAGCCTCCTGGCCAATGAAAGTCCCTTTCCTCCCTTCTTTTCCATAGAGGCCTCTGTACCACTGAACCGAGCCTGATATCACATGGGTGAAAGTGTTTGAAGTCTATCAGGGTAACGGCAAATAGCCATCACCGAATGACGGTCTGACAGCTGGTGACACTCAATAGTGTGGCATCGACATGAGGCGAGTGCCCAATGTTTGTCTATACATGAAGGAAGGGCTCGATAAATCACGATAAACAGGAGGCCCCTGCAGAGGCTCCGCCAACCACATTCCGTCCTGATCACTGCAAAGGAATAGCCTGATGCTTCTGTTGGTTGTCGCTATCGCTGTCTTTGTGGCCTGGAGCTGGTTGAGTTACCCGGCCATCGGTTACTGGCTCTATGACTTGAACATGGCGCTGGAGGCCCGGCTGTATCGGTTGCACAAGCTTGTCGTGCCGATCACCGAAATGACTGTCTCGACCTGGCAAGGCGGGCCCTACGAAGCCTCCAGCAACATACTGATGCTGCATGGCTACAGCGCCGACAAGAATATCTGGCTGCGTTTTGCCCGGCATTTTGTCAACGACTACCGGGTGATCATCCCCGACCTCGCCGGCCATGGCGAAACCGGTTTCAAGGCCGGTGGCGGCTACGATATTCCGGTTCAGGCCAAACGGTTGATCCAGTTGCTCGATGTCTGCGGGGTCGAGAAGGTGCATGTGATCGGCAACTCCATGGGCGGCTACATCGCGGCGTGGCTGGCGGCCAATTACCCCGAGCGCATCGTTTCGCTGGCACTGCTCGACCCGGCCGGCGTCACCGCCCCGGAACCCAGTGACATGGACCGCCACCTGGCCCGCGGCCACAACCCGTTCCTGATCCATTCCCGTGAAGAGTTCAAGCATTTCTACGCCATGACCATGGCCTCCCCGCCTTGGGTGCCGGGGGTTGTGCTGGACGCCGTCGCCCAGCGCTATGAACAGCAGCGCGACGAGCTGGAAGAAATCTTCAGGGACTTCCACGCCAGCCCGCCGATGGAGCCGAAACTGCCCGACATCAAATGCCCGGCGCTGCTGCTTTGGGGGCGCAAGGACCGCTTGATCGACGTCAGTAGCGTGCCGGTCTGGAGCAAGGGCATTGCCGATCTGCGGGTGGAAATCTGGGACGGTGTCGGCCACATGCCGATGGTTGAGCAGCCGACCAAAACAGCACGCTTGTACCGGGAGTTTTTGCGGGCGCATCACATGACTCCCACCGCCTCGTAGCAGCTGCTGTGGGGTTTTGGCAGATAATTCGGGGGGATGCTCGGCGATTCATACGAGGCGCGATTGATGAACATTCTTTACGACGAACGCATCGACGGTGTTTTGCCCAATGTCGACAAGGCCGTGCTGCTCAAAGCCTTGCAGCAGGAGGTGCCGGACCTGGACATCCTCTGGCGCGAGGAAGAGCTCAAGCCCTACGAGTGCGACGGTCTCTCGGCCTATCGCACCACGCCGATGCTGGTGGCCCTGCCCCGGCATCTTGAACAGGTGCAGGCACTGCTCAAGCTCTGCCATGCCCGGAACGTGCCGGTGGTGGCGCGCGGGGCCGGCACCGGGTTGTCCGGCGGTGCGCTGCCGCTGGACAAAGGCGTGTTGCTGGTGATGGTGCGATTCAACAACATCTTGCACATCGACCCCGCCGCCCGCACCGCACGGGTCCAGCCAGGGGTGCGCAACCTGGCGATTTCCCAGGCAGCGGCGCCCTTCGGTTTGTATTACGCACCGGACCCGTCCTCGCAAATCGCTTGTTCAATCGGCGGCAACGTCGCGGAAAACGCCGGTGGCGTGCATTGCCTCAAGTACGGCCTGACCGTGCACAATCTGCTGAAACTCGAAATCCTGACCCTCGAAGGCGAACACCTGACCCTCGGTGCCGATTCGCTGGACGCGCCGGGGTTTGACCTGCTGGCGCTGTTCACCGGCTCCGAAGGCTTGCTGGGGATCATCACCGAAGTCACGGTCAAACTGCTGCCCAAGCCCCAGGTCGCCAAAGTCCTGCTGGCCAGTTTCGATTCCGTGGAAAAGGCCGGCCGCGCGGTGGCCGAGATCATCGCCGCCGGGATCATTCCCGGTGGCCTAGAGATGATGGACAACCTGGCGATCCGTGCCGCCGAGGATTTCATCCACGCCGGTTACCCGGTGGAGGCCGAGGCGATCCTGCTCTGCGAATTGGACGGGGTCGAAGCCGATGTCCAGGACGATTGCGAGCGAGTCCGCGAGGTGCTGCAACAGGCCGGCGCCAGCGAGGTGCGCCAGGCCCGGGACGAGGCCGAGCGCGTGCGGTTCTGGGCCGGACGCAAAAACGCCTTCCCGGCCATCGGCCGCCTCTCGCCGGATTACTACTGCATGGATGGCACCATCCCCCGTCGCGAACTGCCCGGCGTGCTCAAGGGCATCGCCAGCCTGGCGCAGGAATACGGCTTGCGGGTGGCCAACGTGTTCCATGCCGGCGACGGCAACATGCACCCGCTGATCCTGTTCGACGCCAACCAGCCCGGCGAACTGGAACGGGCCGAAGCCCTCGGCGGCAAGATCCTTGAACTGTGTGTGAAAGTCGGCGGCAGCATCACCGGCGAGCACGGCGTGGGCCGGGAGAAAATCAATCAGATGTGTGCGCAGTTCAACAGTGACGAATTGACCCTGTTTCACGCCGTGAAAGCCGCGTTCGACCCCCAGGGTTTACTCAACCCCGGCAAGAACATCCCGACCCTGCACCGCTGCGCGGAGTTCGGTGCGATGCACATCCACGCCGGGCAATTGCCGTTCCCTGATCTGGAGCGTTTCTGATGGCAGATTTCGATGCCAGTGCCCCCCTGCTCGAACAGGTCAGGCAGGCGCGGGAAAACGCCACGCCGCTGCGCATTCAGGGAGGGAACACCAAGGCGTTTCTCGGCCGTGAAGTGGCCGGAGAAGTGCTCGACACCCGCGCCCATCGCGGCATCGTCAGCTATGACCCGACGGAACTGGTGATCAGCGTTCGCGCCGGCACGCCGTTGAGCGAACTGTTTGCCGCGCTGGATGCGGCCGGGCAAATGCTGCCCTGCGAGCCGCCATCGTTCGGCGAAGGCGCCACCGTCGGCGGGATGATCGCCGCGGGGCTATCCGGGCCACGGCGCCCATGGTCCGGTTCGGTGCGCGACTTTGTCCTCGGTACCCGGGTGATCAGCGGCCTCGGCACTCACCTGCGCTTTGGCGGCGAAGTGATGAAAAACGTCGCCGGTTATGACCTGTCGCGCCTGATGGTTGGCAGTTACGGCTGCCTCGGGGTGCTGACCGAAGTCTCGCTCAAAGTACTGCCCAAACCCCGGCGATGCCTGAGCATCAGCCTGGACATCGATTGCGCCCGCGCCTTGGCCAATCTGGCGCAATGGGGCCAGCAACCGCTGCCCATCAGCGCTGCCAGCCACGATGGCCTGCGTTTGTACCTGCGCCTGGAAGGCGGCGAAGGCTCGGTCGCGGCGGCCCATCAACGGCTCGGTGGCGAACTGTTGGACTCGGCCTATTGGTCCGACCTGAACGAACAACGACTAGACTTTTTTAATGAGGGTCTGCCGCTGTGGCGCTTGTCACTGCCCAACAACCTCGGGCCGCTGGACTTGCCCGGCGAGCAATTGATCGACTGGGGCGGTGCGCAACGCTGGCTGAAAACCGCAGCCGATGACATTCAATCACTGGCTCAGCAGCACGGCGGCCATGCCACCTGTTTCAGCCATGGCGTCACAGAAACGCCTTTCCAGCCTCTGGCCCCGGCGTTGCTGCGCTATCACCGGCAACTCAAGGCGCAACTGGACCCGCAAGGGCTGTTCAACCCTGGCCGGATGTACGCGGAGTTCTAGATGCAAACCAACCTTAGCGAGCAGTCCCGGAAACTGCCCCGCGCCGAAGAAGCGGACAAGATTCTGCGCACCTGCGTGCACTGCGGGTTTTGCAACGCCACCTGTCCGACCTATCAACTGCTCGGCGACGAACTGGACGGGCCACGCGGGCGCATCTACCTGATCAAGCAAGTGCTCGAAGGCGCCCCCGCCACGGCCCAGGCCCAATTGCACCTGGATCGCTGCCTGACGTGCCGCAACTGCGAAACCACCTGCCCGTCCGGGGTGGATTATCACAACCTGCTGGACATTGGCCGCGCCGTGATCGATCAAGCAGTGCCGCGCCCGGCCAGTCAACGGCTGTTGCGTCAGGGCCTGCGGGCACTGGCGCCGAACCCGAACCTGTTCAAGACCCTGCTGCAGATCGGCGCCACTTTCCGGCCGTTGTTGCCACGGGGGGTAGAGGCGAAGTTACCCCACGACCTCCCTGCTCCGGGCGAACGCCCCGTCCCTCGGCATGCGCGCCGGGTGCTGATGCTCGAAGGCTGCGTGCAACCCGGTCTGTCACCGAACACCAATGCCGCGACCGCGCGGGTGCTGGATCGGTTGGGAATCAGTGTGATTCCAGCGCCGCAAGCCGGCTGCTGCGGTGCGCTGGACTATCACCTCGACGCCCAGGCCATGGGCCTGGACCGCGCCCGACGCAACATCGACGCCTGGTGGCCACACCTGGAAAACGGCGCCGAAGCCATCGTCCAAACCGCCAGCGGCTGCGGCGCGTTCATCAAGGATTATGGGCATCTGCTGGAGCGCGACCCGGTCTATGCAGACAAGGCACGGCGAGTCAGCGAAATGGCCCTGGACCTGGTGCAAGTGCTGGCCGATGAACCGTTGGAACGGGTCTGCGCCGCCACCGACCGGCGGATCGCCTTCCATTGCCCCTGCACCTTGCAGCACGCACAGAAACTCGGCGGCGCGGTCGAAGCGGTGTTGACGCGGCTGGGCTTCAACCTCACGGCAGTCCCCGACAGTCATTTGTGTTGCGGCTCGGCGGGCACCTATTCGATCACCCAACCAGAGCTGGCCCGGCAACTGCGCGACAACAAACTCAACGCCCTGGAAAGCGGCCACCCCGACATCATCGCTACCGCCAACATCGGCTGCCAGAGCCACCTCAACAGCGCCGGACGCACGCCGGTCAGACACTGGATCGAACTGGTGGACCAAGTGCTGCGTTGAACAAACACGCCTGCGTTGCAAGAACAGTCCTTGGCAGAATGAAGTTCGTCAGAAACTTCGTTTGTCGGCGCCGCCGAAGGCTGCGATCTTTTCCGGCATCCGTTACGTCACTGCGCCAGGAATTTTTTTCATGAGCCACCCGAATTTCGTCAGCCCTGACCTGATCCGCCAACGCTTCTCCAAAGCGATGTCCGACATGTACCGCGAAGAAGTGCCGCTGTACGGCGCGCTGATGGAATTGGTGGAACAGACCAACCGCCACGTGCTGGACAGCGACCCGCAGATCGCCCGCCAACTGCACAGCACCGGCGAAATCCAGCGGCTGGACCTGGAACGCCACGGTGCGATCCGCGTCGGCACCGCCGCTGAACTGGCGACCCTCGCCCGCTTGTTCGCGGTAATGGGCATGCAGCCGGTGGGCTACTACGACCTGACCCCGGCCGGCGTGCCGGTGCATTCCACCGCGTTCCGCGCCGTGCATGAGGCGGCGTTGCAGGTCAGCCCGTTCCGGGTGTTCACCTCGCTACTGCGCCTGGAACTGATCGAAGACACCGAACTGCGGGCCTTTGCCCAGTCGGTACTGGACCAGCGTTCAATCTTCACCCCGGCCGCGCTGACGCTCATCGAGCGCGCCGAAACCCAGGGAGGGCTGACCGAATACGAGGCGCAGGACTTCGTCGCGCAAGCCCTGGAAACCTTCCGCTGGCACCACAGCGCCACCGTCACCGCCGAGCAGTACCAGCAACTCAGCGCCCAGCATCGACTGATCGCCGACGTGGTGGCCTTCAAAGGCCCACACATCAATCACCTGACACCACGCACCCTGGACATCGATATCGTCCAGGCACAAATGCCCGCCCACGGCATTACCCCCAAAGCGGTGATCGAAGGCCCGCCCCGCCGCCACTGCCCGATTCTGCTGCGTCAGACCAGTTTCAAGGCGCTGGACGAGCCGATTGCGTTTACCGATCAAGCGCAGACGCGCGGCAGCCACAGCGCCCGCTTCGGTGAAATCGAACAGCGCGGCGCAGCGCTCACGCCTAAGGGCCGGGCGCTTTACGACCGTTTGCTCAACGCCGCCCGGGATGAGCTCAAGGAGTTCCCCAACGAAGCCAATGCCGCACGCTACAACGCGCTAATGACGCAGCACTTTGGCGAATTCCCTGACACCGTTGAAGAAATGCGCCAACAGGAACTGGCGTACTTTCGCTACTTCGTGACCGAAAAAGGTCTGGCGGCGGATGATCTGAAAGGCGCGTCGCTGGAGGATTTGCTCCGTGACGGGTATGTGCGGGTAGAACCGCTGGTGTACGAAGATTTCCTGCCGGTCAGTGCGGCGGGGATTTTTCAGTCGAACCTCGGGGACGCGGCGCAAACCCAATATGGTGTGCACTCGAACCAACAGGCGTTCGAAAAGGCGCTGGGACGGTCGACGATTGATGAGTTGGGCTTGTATGCCGAGACGCAGCGGCGATCGATTGAAGAGTGTTTTGCAGCATTGGGCTTGAAGGTTACCGATTAGGCGTTATGGCCGCGAAAAGATCGCAGCCCTGCGGCAGCTCCTGCAGAAATACGTATTTCATGCAGGAGGGGCCGCCCCGTCGTTCGTCGCGTCGTTGCCGGCACGGCACATTTTCGACCTTTTAAGCCGCACCGCCCTTGGCCTGTTGCTCCAGGTGCAGTTGCAGCTCTGGATCGATCTTCAGTGCAGCGGCCAGTTCGTCCAGATAATTGCGCTCGGCATCCTGCTGATCGTCCACCAGCATCACGCTGGCCAGGTACATCTCGGCGGCCATGCCCGGGTCCTGGGCGGACTGCGCCACATCGGCGGCATCCAGCGGCCGGGCGACTTCGTCATCGAGCCATTGTTGCAGTTGCGGGTCGTCGGTATGGCGGCCGATTTCAGTGCTGATCATTTGTTTCTCGGCGTCGTCGATACGGCCGTCGGCCTTGGCGGCGGCGATCAAGGCGCGAAGGATGGCGTGGCTGTGGTCTTCGATTTCCGGACCGGACAACAGATCAACGGTACGCGGCGCCTGTTGGGGTGCCGAGGCCTGGCTGCGTTGCCATGCCTGATAGGCCTGGAACGCCATCATCCCCAAAGAGGCCAACGCCGCATAGTTGGTGCCGCCCGAGCGCGTTTGGCTTGAACCGCCCGAAGGGGAACCGCCGCCCAACAGACCACCGAGCAAACCTCCCAGACCTCCGCCGCCAGCACCTCCACCCGCGCTGCCACCCAACAGGCCACCGAGCAAGCCACCCAAATCGCCCAAGCCGCCTTGAGTCGACGCCGCACCACCACCTTGTTGCGACAACGAGCCCTGGCCAGCTCGCAGTAATTGCTCAAGCAAATCGCTGGTGTTCATGACGACGTCCTCATTGATGGGCAGAAACCAAGTCAGGCAACGATAGTCCTCGCCGGACATTCCGCCAACTCCGTCTGGCTGACGTCAAAAGATGCCTCTTCACACTCCTGACAGAAACTGACAGCGCCTCCTTTTATGCTGCGTCCACCTTCTAATGGAGCAACCCCATGATCACTCCCCGTTTCATTTTGCTTTTCGTGGACAACCCCGCCGTCAGTGCACGGTTTTATGAGTTTCTGCTGGAGCGCAAGCCCGTGGAAGAATCGCCGACCTTCGCCCTGTTTGTCCTGGACGACGGCTATAAACTGGGGCTCTGGTCGCGGCATACCGCCGAACCTGCAACGACTGTAACGGGCGGCGGGACCGAGCTGGCGTTCCCGGTGGAGTCTGCCGAACAGGTCGATGCACTGTTTGCCAAGTGGAGCGCTCTCGGGCTGACCATGCTGCAAACACCGACCGAACTCGACTTCGGTCGCACCTTCGTCGCCCTTGACCCGGATAGCCATCGGCTGCGGGTGTTCTTTCCTCATTAAGCTGACAACACAGGCAGACAACGCTCATGACGTACCCCGGATATTTCCGGGGTATTTTTTTGCGCGGCGTCTAAGATTCAAAGGTGGTGAACCTTATCCCCGAAAATCCGGTCGATACCTGCAACCCGATCCGGTTTGCCGACGCCCTCAATAGCAGGGTGATAACTGGCTTGCTTCATTTTCTGGAGAACGCCCCCGTGATATCCACCGTACACATCGCCAGGCTCAAAGCATGGGGCGCCCATGGTTTTACCGCCACCGGCGTGGTCACAGCCTTTCTCGCGACCCTCGCCCTGCTGGAAAACCAGCCCACCAATTGCCTGCTGTGGCTGGGCGTGGCGCTGATTGTCGACGGGCTGGACGGTGCGCTGGCGCGCAAGGTCAATGTACAGTCGGTGCTGCCGAGTTTCGACGGTTCGATCCTTGACCTGGTGATCGATTACCTGACGTATGTGTTCATTCCGGCGCTGTTCATCTATCGCTACATTCCGTTGCCGGACTACACCCTGCTGCTGACCGTGTCGCTGATTCTGGTGTCGTCGCTGTTTTGCTTCTGCAACGTCAATATGAAAAGCACAGACAATTATTTTCAGGGCTTCCCCGCCGCGTGGAACGTAGTCGCGCTGTGCCTGTACATCATCGATCCGTCGCCGTGGATCACCTTGCTCACCGTCATCGGCCTGGCGCTATTGACCGTGACCCGGATGAAATTCCTGCACCCGTTCCGCGTGCGGCGGTTCATGCCGATCAACATTGCCGTGACGGCCATCTGGTTGCTGTGCAGTTTGTCGCTGGTGGTCAACCATCCAGTGATCAACCCGATGGTCATGGGGCTTTGGTTGCTGATGTCGGCGTACTTCCTGGGGATCTGCATCTGGCGCACGGCGCTGGAGTGGTTCGACGGCTCGCGGCTCAAATAGGCACTGCAATCATGCCCATCCATATCGTGCGACTCGGTTCACCCCGCACCGCAAATGAAGGCCTGCGCCTGGGCACGGTACGCCGCCCGCCCCGTGGCGTACCGAAGGCCGAATTCGCCAGCCGTGATTTCTATGATGTGTGGCAACCGCTGCTGTCCCCCAGCCCCGAACTGGTGGCCGAAGCCAAGGCGGCAGAAGATGCCAAAGCCTGGGAGAACTTCAAGCGCAAGTTCAAGGCCGAGATGAACCATCCCGCGCCCAGTCAGTTGCTGGACCTGCTGGCCGCCCTCTCCCATCAAACCTCACTGGCCGTTGGGTGTTACTGCGAAGACGAGGCGCGTTGCCACCGGTCCGTATTGCGCGAGCTACTTGAGGCCCGGGGCGCAAAGGTTGTTTAGATAAAAAGAACACCACAAATCCCCTGTGGGAGCGGGCTTGCCCGCGAAGAGGCCATCACATTCAACATCCATATCGCCTGACACACCGCCTTCGCGAGCAAGCCCGCTCCCACATCAGAATTTCGGCGTGCCCTACATCGCGTGAACACCACAAATCCCTGTGGGAGCGGGCTTGCCCGCGAAGAGGCCATCACATTCGACATCCATATCGCCTGACACACCGCCTTCGCGAGCAAGCCCGCTCCCACATCAGAATTTCGGCGTGCCCTACATCGCATGAATATTGCGCTGCTCTGCCGGCCCGTTCGAGCGGCCAGGCGCCCCTGAGTCTGATCATGGTCAATAATGAAAGGATTGAGATGTATTGAACGACCACCGCCTGCTCGCCAACCCACGGGAGGATTGTCATGTCTGGTCAATCACGCTTCATGCTGGTCGCTTCACCGCTGATGGAACACAGCCCCGCCTTCGACCGGGCGGCGGCGCTGGCCAAGGCCGAGGGTGCGGCCCTGCACATCGTGGCTTTCGACTATCTGGAAGGCCTGGCGACCGCCAGCTTGGTCAACGAAAAGGCCCTGGAACAGATGCGCCTGGGGTACATCGAGCGCCACCGTCAATGGCTTGAGGAGCAGGCGCATCCCTTGCGCAAGATCGGTGTGCACGTCACCACGGAAGTGACCTGGGTCGAACATCCGTTGGAGGAAATCCTGATTCACCTCAAAGAGCAGCCAATGGACGTGCTGATCAAGGCGCTGGAGCATCAATCGCGGCTGTCGCGGCTGTCGCGGCTGGTGTTTACACCCCTCGACGTACATTTGTTGCGTGAATGCCCGGTGCCGCTGCATTTCGTCAGCCATGCCACTCGTGCGTTACCGCGCAAGATCGTCGCCGCGATCGACCCGTATCATCGCGATGATCAATACAAAAGCTTCAACGACCGGATCCTTCACGAAGCGTCGAAACTGGCGAGCGCCTGCAACGCCGAGCTCGATGTGGTCTACGCCTATGACCTTTCAGCCATCAGCGCGGACGAGTTCAACTTCTACAACGGTTCGGCGCTTCTCTCTTCGGGCCAGGTCAAGACCTTGTACGACCTTCAGGAGGATGCGTTCAACGAACTGGCCGCGCGCAACGGCATCGCGCCGGAGCAGCGGCACATGGTCATGGGCAACCCGACCAAGGTGCTGACCCACTACGCCGAGACCCATGATGTGGATGTGATCGTCATGGGCCGGATCGGCCATCGCGGCATGGGCCGGTTGATCGGCAGCACGGTGGAGCATGTGCTGTACAAAATGCCGTGCAGCGTGTGGGTGGTGTACACCGAATCACTGGATGAGTGACTGCAACGGCTGAATACCAAATTGTGCACATACCTTTGTGGACGCGCCCCCTGTGGCGAGGGGGCTTGTCGGAACGCCGCACCGCCCCGTTCGGCTGCGAAGCAGTCGCAAAGCTTTTGGGGCCGCTTCGCGACCCAACGGGGGCAAGCCCCCTCGCCACAGAAGGTCGCGCCCACAGGGATTTTACGTTCTCGACTCAACGCCGGGTGATCACCACCTCCAGGTATTCACCGGGCACCACCAGCGACCGCTCCCCTGCTCGGTTCAGGCGCTTGAGCAGTTCCGTCAGGTCGTTTTCCAGGGCGGCGGCCCCTTCAGGTGGCAGGGTGGCGAAGGCCTTGTGAACCGGGCCATACCAGCTGCGGAAGGTATCGATGAAATGGGCGGGCGAACGATAGCGGAAGTTGAATAAGCGTCGTGTCACCTGAAGCACGAAGTCGCGCTGATCGAAATGCGAGTGCAACCACGCTTCGGAGCCCCAGTTTGAAGGCGGTTGCGCCCCTACGGGTGGCGGCATGTGGCGCCCCAGGACCTTGAACATCTGGCCGACAAAGCCTTCGGGCGTCCAGTTGGCAAGGCCGATCCGGCCTCCCGGACGACACACCCGCGCCAGTTCCGCAGCCGCCTTGGGTTGATCGGGCGTAAACATCACCCCAAAGGTCGAGAGCACGGCATCGAAACTGGCATCCTCGAAAGGTAGCGCCTCGGCGTCGGCCACCTGAAAGGTCACGTTCAGGTGTTCCGCCCGTGCCCGGTCTTCGCCGCGTTCAAGCAACTTGGCCACATAGTCGGTGGACGTGACCTTACAACCCCGACGCGCAGCGGCAAGCGTTGCATTACCGTTGCCCGCGGCGACGTCCAGCACCCGCTCATCACAGAGCAAGTCACAGGCTTCGGCCAATAGCTCGCCGACGATCTGTAAAGTGGTGCCGATCACGGCATAGTCACCGCTGGCCCACGCAGTCATCTGACGGTTTTTCAGGGCGGTGAGATCAATGGGTGTGCTCATGAAGTCTGCTCCGCTGCGGGTTGGAACGGGTCCCGGCTTACTCCGCCGTGGTGGGGTCGATGATGCTCATGACTCGGGAAACGCTGTTGATCGGAAAGCCACCTTGTTTGGCGTGCTCCCTGATGAGCTCTTCGCTCGGCGCGATGTACACGCAATAAATCTTGTCGCCCGTGACGTAACTCTGCTGCCATTGCACTTCTGGCCCCAACCCGCGCAACACATCGCAGGATTTTTGCGAGATCGCTTTGAGTTCCTGTTGCGGCAGTGCGCCGGCTCCCGGAAGCTCGCGCTCAATAATGAACTTAGGCATGACAACCTCCCTTTCATGATCGTGATGACAGGGTCGCAAGTGACCCTGTCCACAAACTAAAGCTCCCGGATACGTATCCGTCCTGCCCGATCGTCCGGCAGACTCACGAATGGCACCGCTCTCCGATGCATGGTCGTTGATCTGTAACGCGGCATTGACAGGTTGGCGTGCTTGACCGGAACAGGTTACGCGGCAGGCGCCTTGGCCTCTTCCAACAGCTGCCGAATCATCTGCTCCTGAGTCTCGTACCGACCCTCGCCAAAGTGGCTGTAACGCACCTGCCCCTTGGCATCGATCAGGTAGTGAGCCGGCCAGTACTGGTTGTCGAAGGCGCGCCAGATCGCGTAGTTGTTGTCGATCGCCACCGGGTAGGTGATACCGAGTTTCTGCACCTGATCGCGGACGTTGTCGAGGATGCGTTCGTAACCGTATTCAGGGGTGTGCACGCCGATCACCACCAGGCCGTCCTTTTCGTATTTTTTCGCCCAGTCCTTCACGTAGGGCAAGGTGTGCTGGCAGTTGATGCAGTCGTAGGTCCAGAAATCCACCAGCACCACCTTGCCGCGCAGGGAGTCGTTACTCAGCGCCGGCGAGTTGAGCCATTCGACCGCGCCGGAGAGTGACGGCATCGCGCCTTTGGCCGCGTCCATCGAGTCGGCCTTGACCTTGCTGACCAGGTAATCGACCACTTTCGGCACGGTTTCCAGCACCTGCTGTTCAACGGTCGTGACGCCTTCGGACGAAGTGCCGGCGAGCAGTCTGTTATCGGTTCCGGTGGCGATGACCGCCGCCGCGACCAACACCCCGGCACCCGCGCCGCGACGCAGCCAACCGGTGACCGGAATCGACGGTTTCAAGCGATTGACCAAGCCGCGACCGGCGAAGATCAAGGTGCCCAGGGACAACGCGCTGCCCAGGCCATACGCAACCAGCAGCAGGCTGGTCTGGGCATTGGCGCCTTGCAGCATGGCGCCGGTGAGGATCACTCCGAGGATCGGCCCGGCACATGGCGCCCAGAGCAGACCAGTGGCGACGCCGATCATCACCGAGCCCAGCGGGCCGGACATTTTGCGGGTGTTGGGGTCGAGGCGATTGCCCAGCAACACGAACGGCCGCGCCAGCCAGCCACCGATGCGGGCGGAGATCAGCGACAGCGCAAACAGCACCATCACGATCAGCGCCACATGGCGGCCCGTGTTGTTGGCTTGCACCACCCAATCGCTGCTGACCACGGCCAGGCTGGAGACCAGGGCGAAGGTCAGGGCCATGCCGCCGAGGGTGAGCAGGATCGAGGTGCGTGTGCGTTTAACACCGGCAAACAGAAACGGCACGACCGGGAGGATGCACGGGCTGAGGACGGTCAAAATGCCGCCCAGGAACGCGATGAGAAACATGGGATCACCTTGAAAATGTGAAGGACGATATACCGCCGTTCCCATGTGGGAGGGCTTGCTCGCGAAGGCGGTGTGTCAGTCGACATCAATCTTGAATGTACCGGCCTCTTCGCGAGCAAGCCCGCTCCCACACTGGAACTACGGGAATGTACAGAGCGGTGCCTGGCTTCAGGCCTCCAACTGCTGGCCCTGCGGCGTGCGGCTGTAGCCGTTCTCTGCAATCAGTTGCCCCTGCGGTGTGCGGCTGGAACCATCCTCAGCCACCAGCGGCGTCAGTTGGAAGCAGGTGCTGCTGCCACAGCTGTTCTGTTCAACAGCCGCGTTGGCATGAGCGGCGACGCCGGCTACGGAAAAGACGATGGCGGTCAAAAAGCGGGTGACGTTGTTCATGGGGTTCTTCCTGTTTCAAAAAAGGGATTGATAACGGGTGAGCAAAGGACTCAGTTGTCTTCGTTGCAGTTGTCAGCGAATTTGCGGTAATCAAGGGCCTGGGTTTTGCCTTGGGAATCCAGGTAGGTCATCCGCGCATTCACGATCCCGCAGGAAGGCGTGGCGTCCTCTTTCATCGACAGCACTTTCTGGATGTCCAGGTGCGTGCCATAGGTGTAGGTTCGCGGGGTGACATCGGCTTCGGCACGGGCCGACAAGGTGCAGATGTTCAGGGCGGCAAACAGGCAGGCGGCGTAGACGGCTTTGGTATTCATGGTGGTTTCCTCGGGGCTTCAATGGGTCAATCGTTGCCAAATCGTTGATGGGGCCGAGGCGGTTTGGGTTTGCCTCGATGGAAGCCATTAGAAGCCCGCGAGGTATCCCGTCTGTGTCCGGAACAGGCGCGAGTAAATTGCTATGTATCAACACCGGCCGGCGATACACAGCGATACAAACCCCCTGAAACCGGCTGTTTTTGCGTCCCCGTGTATCCTCCGACAGGCCAGATACACTGCAATACAAACCGCTGCGGGCGAGCGAGCCTTGACTCGGTAGACTGCGCGAAAACTCCTACTCAAGAGGCATGGCGACCATGGAACACGTCGATCACATTCTCATCGTGGACGATGACCGCGAGATCCGGGAACTGGTAGGCAATTACCTGAAGAAGAACGGCCTGCGCACCACCGTGGTGGCGGATGGACGGCAGATGCGCGCGTTTCTGGAGACCACGCCGGTGGACCTGATCGTGCTCGACATCATGATGCCGGGCGACGATGGCCTGCTGCTCTGCCGCGAGCTGCGCGCCGGTAAACACAAGGCCACGCCGGTGCTGATGCTCACCGCGCGCAACGATGAAACCGACCGCATCATCGGCCTGGAAATGGGCGCCGACGACTACCTGGTCAAACCGTTCGCCGCCCGTGAACTGCTCGCCCGGATCAACGCCGTACTGCGGCGCACGCGGATGCTGCCGCCGAATCTGGTGATCACCGAAAGCGGTCGCCTGCTGGCGTTCGGTCGCTGGCGCCTGGACACCTCGGCCCGGCATCTGCTGGATCAGGACGGCACCATGGTCGCCCTCAGCGGCGCGGAATATCGTTTGCTGCGGGTGTTCCTCGATCATCCTCAGCGGGTGCTCAATCGCGACCAGTTGCTCAACCTGACTCAAGGGCGCGACGCCGACCTGTTTGACCGCTCGATCGATTTGCTGGTCAGCCGCTTGCGTCAGCGCCTGCTCGACGACGCCCGGGAACCGGCCTACATCAAGACCGTACGCAGCGAAGGCTATGTGTTTTCCCTGCCGGTGGAAGTGCTCGGTGCGCCGTCATGAACCTTGCGCTGCACTGGCCCCGCACGCTGGCCTCGCGGCTGTCGCTGATTTTCCTGATCGGCCTGATCCTCGCCCAGGCGCTGTCCTTTGGCGCGCAGTACTACGAGCGTTATGAAAGTGCAAAAAATACGATGTTGGGCAATCTGGAAACCGACGTTTCGACCTCCCTCGCCATCCTCGACCGCTTGCCCGCCAACGAACGAGCGAGCTGGCTGCAGCGCCTGGAACGCACCAACTATGGTTATCTGCTGAATGAAGGTTCGCCCGGCACACCGATGGCGCCCAGCGATGTGCCGATTGCTGTCCCCTCGATTCAGGACGCCATCGGTCATGAGTATCCGCTGACTTTTACCGACATCCCTGGCCCGAAGAAACACTTCCAGGCCCATCTGAAACTGAAGGACGGCAGCCCCGTCACCATCGACGTGCGACCCGCGATGGTGCCTTTGTCCCCGTGGCTACCGGCGGTATTACTGGGACAACTGGCGCTGCTGATCGCCTGCACCTGGCTGGCCGTGAGAATCGCCATCCGCCCGCTCACCCGCCTCGCCCAAGCCGTGGAAACCCTCGACCCCAACACCCACGCCGTGCACCTCGATGAAAAAGGCCCGACCGAAGTCGCCTACGCCGCCAGGGCATTCAATGCCATGCAGGCACGCATCGCGGCGTATCTCAAGGAGCGCATGCAACTGTTGGCGGCGATTTCCCACGACCTGCAAACCCCGATCACGCGCATGAAACTGCGTGCCGAATTCATGGACGACTCCAGCGAAAAAGACAAACTGTGGAATGACCTCGGCGAGATGGAACACCTGGTGCGCGAAGGCGTGGCCTACGCCCGCAGCATCCATGGCGCCACCGAGGAAAGTCGCCGCACCGATCTGGATTCGTTCCTCGACAGCCTGGTGTTCGACTATCAGGACATGGGCAAAGACGTGCAGCTGGGCGGCAAAAGCGCCGCAGTGATCGACACCCGGCCCCATGCCTTGCGGCGAGTGCTGGTGAACCTGGTGGACAACGCGCTGAAATTCGCTGGCGCGGCTGAGTTGTGGGTGGAAACGAAGGCCGACGGCAGCTTGTCGGTGAAGGTCATGGACCGAGGGCCGGGGATTGCCGAAGAGCAATTGGCCCAGGTGATGCAGCCGTTCTACCGCGTGGAGAATTCGCGTAATCGCAGCACCGGCGGGACCGGCTTGGGGTTGGCGATTGCCCAGCAGCTGGCGCTGGCGATTGGCGGGTCACTGACCTTGAGCAATCGCGTAGACGGTGGGTTGTGTGCGGAGCTCAAGTTGCCAAAGCCCCAATAAACACCACCAATCCCTGTGGGAGCGGGCTTGCTCGCGAAGAGGCCAGCACATTCAATATTGATTTTGACTGACACACCGCCTTCGCGAGCAAGCCCGCTCCCACCTTGGGGTTGTGGTGGTTGGGGAGAATTGTGTGAGCGGTGAATAGTGCAGAGCCCAAGTTGCCAAAGCCCCAATAAACACCACCAATCCCTGTGGGAGCGGGCTTGCCCGCGAAGGGGCCAGCACATTCAATATTGATTTTGACTGACACACCGCCTTCGCGAGCAAGCCCGCTCCCACAGGGATATTCGGTGTTTGGGGAGAATTGTGTGAGCGGTGAATAGTGCAGAGCCCAAGTTGCCAAAGCCCCAATAAACACCACCAATCCCTGTGGGAGCGGGCTTGCTCGCGAAGGGGCCAGCACATTCAATATTGATTTTGACTGACACACCGCCTTCGCGAGCAAGCCCGCTCCCACCTTGGGGTTGTGGTGGTTGGGGGAATGGTGCGGTCAGGTCGCTATACCGATTACCCCTTCTCCATGCATCTGCCGCAACAACGCCAACCCGCTGTCCATGAACTCCCGTGCCCCGGCCATCCCTGCCTCCACCGCCAGCCCTTCCAGCTGCGCTCGGCCAT